>NZ_JBHSQN010000010.1:136124-183360 GCF_042658545.1 Nocardia lasii | reverse complement strand
CGAGTGGGGCGGTTTCCGCGACGCCACCCTCGACATCGCCTACGCGCTGGTCTCGTTCCCCGGCTGCCTGTGCGATTTCGAACTCTCGCGCGGGCGGGCCAGGGAGATGGTCGAGGCGTGGCGTTCGGCGGTGGTGGGGGTCTGGCCCTCGCTGGCTGACGACGACGTGCTGGCCGAACGCATCCTCGAGGCCCGACTGATCTGGGTGTGGCTGTCCACCTACTGGTTCCTGCCCGCCGATCACACCCGCATCGCCACCGCCCGCGAACACGGACTGTCGGTGCCGCGTTCGGAGGCGCTGATCAACCGTTGGTCGGCGCTGGCCGAGGACGCCAGGATGACCGGTGACGACGCGGTCGGCGACTTCGCCGAACAGGTCTCGGCGATGCTCGAGGAACGCTGGTCGGAGTAGCCGCGCAGGGAGCTCCCCACTTTTCGACTCGACGCGGGTAGCGTCGGTGAACGTTCGAGAACCGTGGAGTGGGGAGTGCCCGTGCCGAAGTCGATCGTCGTGACCGTCGTGGACAAGCAGTGGTTGGGCGCGCACCTGGTGCGGGTGGTCGGCACCGTCGAGCCTGCGGCATTCACGCCCAACGAGTTCTCCGACGCGTACGTGAAGGTGATCTTCCCGGTGCCCGGTGTCGAGTACCCCGAGCCGTTCGATCTCGACACGATCCGCGCGACGCTCGGCCCCGAGAGTCAGCCGGTGCTGCGGACCTACACCGTGCGGTCCTTCGACCCCGAAACACGCGCGATCAGTATCGATCTCGTGGTGCACGGCGACGAGGGGATCGCGGGTCCGTGGGCGCGCGCGGTCGAACCCGGCGAGCGGTTCCGGCTGTTCGGGCCCGGCGGCGCGTTCGCGCCCGATCCGGCGGCCGAGTGGTTCCTGCTCGCCGGTGACGAGTCCGCGCTGCCCGCGATCGCGGCCACCCTCGAGGCACTGCCCGCGGGTGTGCCCGCGCTGGTGTTCGTCGAGGTCGGTGGTCCCGAGGACGAGATCGCGCTCGATTCGGCAGCGGACGCGCGAGTGCACTGGGTGCATCGCGGGATGAGTTCGGACCGGATTCCCGACGAGCTGGCCGGCGCGCACTCCCCGCTGGTCGCGGCCGTGCGGGCGGCCGAGTGGCTGCCGGGCCAGGTGCAGGCGTTCGTGCACGGCGAGGCCGACGCGGTGATGCGGCAGCTGCGGCCCTACCTGCGCAAGGAACGCGCGATCGCGCCCAAGTGGTTGTCGATCTCGGGCTACTGGCGGCGCGGCCGCACCGAGGAGGGCTTCCGGGAATGGAAGCGGGAGTTGGCCGCCGAAGGCGCCTGATCCGGCCGGGGTGGCGCGCGCGGTCAGGTCAGTGGCGTGGGGCGCTGCTCGATCCGGCCGCCGCTGGGGACGGCGAACGAGATCCCGTGTCGCACACCCGAGACCGGGTCGGTGACATCGGCGACGTAGAACCAGTCCATCTGGGTCTGGGTCGGGGTCACCTCGAGCACACCGAAACCGTGCGAGTCGAGCTCCACATAGCGCAGGTGGTGGTTGGCGAGTTTGATCGCTTCCTCGGCGGGGACCGAGGCGGTGCGCGGCGGCACCTTCAACAGGTCGCCGACGCTCGAGGAGGTGACCGAGGGGATGACGAACTCCGCGCCCACGGTGGGCCCCGCCGGGTAGTTCGCGGTGTTCAGCGGCAGGTCGGCGGCCCAGGAGGTGTGGATGTCGCCGGTGAGGAACACGACGTCGCTGACCTGGTTGGCGGCGATGGCGTCGAACAGGGTGCGCCGGTCGGCGGTGTAGCCGTCCCACTGGTCGCCGTTGACGGTGATGCCGCCCTGCGGCAGGCCCAGCGCGGTCGTGATCGCCTGGGTGGTGGCGGATTCCAGCGGCGGGAACACCAGCGGGGCCACCATCACCGAGTTGCCGATCAGCTTCCAGTGGGTGGGCGCGGAGGTGAGTCCGGCGGTGAGCCAGTCCATCTGGGCGCGACCGGTCAGGGTGCGGCTCGGGTCGTCGGCGTGGCGCCAGCCCGCGAGCGGTCCGGCCTCCTCGTCGCGGTAGCTGCGCAGATCCAGCATCGACAGTTCGGCCAGCATGCCGAAGCGCAGGCGTCGGTAGATCTGCACCTGGCCGTCGGAGCGGGTGGCGCGCACCGGCATCCACTCGAGGTAGGCGCGTGCCGAGGCGGCCTTGCGGTCGCCCCAGTCGCCCTGGGTGGCGGGGTCGTGGTTCTCCGCGCCGTCGCGCCAGGAGTTGTCGGCCGACTCGTGGTCGTCCCAGGTGCAGATGAACGGCAGCTTCGCGTGCAGGGCCAGCAGGTCGGGGTCGGTCTTGTACTGGCCGTGGCGGGTGCGGTAGTCGGCGAGGGTGACGATCTCGTTGACCGGATCGTGGGCGCGCACCGCGCCGTTGCGGCCGGTGTAGGCACCGCGCGCGTACTCGTAGATGTAGTCGCCGAGGTGCACGATCGCGTCGAGGTCGGTGCGTGCGGCCAGGTGCCGGTAGGAACCGAACCAGCCGGCTTCCCAGTTCGAGCACGACACCAGGCCCAGCCGCAGACGGTCGAGCTCGGCGTCGAGGGCGGGCGCGGTGCGGGTGCGGCCCACGGGGGAGGTCTCCCCGCGCGCGGTGAAGCGGTAGAAGTAGTCCCGGCCGGGGGCCAGGCCGGTCGCGTCGACCTTGACGGTGTGGTCGGTGTCGGTCGAGGCGGTCACGGTGCCCGAGGCCGCCGTGGCGTCGAAGTCGGGGTCGGTGCTGATCTCCCAGCGCACCGGCGTGGCCGCGCCGATCCCGGAACCGGGTGTGGCGTCCTCGGCGACGGTGACCCTGGTCCACAGGATGACGGCGGTGGGCAGCGGATCGCCGGAGGCGACACCGTGTCGGAAGGTCGAACCGCTCGCGTGCGCGGGGGCGGCGGTGCCCAGCACCGCGCCCGCCGCCGCTGCCGTCGTCCCGGCGAACAGGGTGCGGCGGGCGAAGTGTCCGGACGGCGGGGAGGTGACGGCGCTGTTGTTTTCGACCACGATCAGCGATCACATCCCATCGGGGCCGTCCGCGCAAGTCGTACACGCAAGAGTTGGTCAATTGTCCACTTTTAGGAAACGTGCTGGTCGACCGCGAAGTCCCGCCGAGCGTGTCGGCAACCTGTCCGAGGGTCTCGGTACCCTGCACACGTGAGCGACAGCCTTTTCGACGTGCCCGGCGAACACGCCTCCGCCGAATCCGGCGCCGACGCGGTGTTCCGTCGCGATTCGGGTGCGCCGCTCGCCGTGCGGATGCGTCCCGCGAACCTCGACGAGGTGATCGGGCAGGGACATCTGCTGGGGCCGGGCTCGCCGCTGCGCCGACTCGTGGAGGGCTCCGGCGCGGCGTCGGTACTGCTCTACGGTCCGCCCGGAACCGGTAAGACCACCCTGGCCTCGCTGCTGTCGCAGGCCACCGGGCGTCGATTCGAGGCGCTCTCGGCGCTCTCGGCCGGCGTGAAGGACGTGCGGGCGGTCATCGACCTGGCCCGGCGCAGGCTCACCGCCGGCGAGCAGACCGTGCTGTTCATCGACGAGATCCACCGGTTCTCCAAGACCCAGCAGGACGCCCTGCTGGCCGCGGTGGAGAACCGGATCGTGCTGCTGGTCGGCGCGACGACGGAGAACCCGTCCTTCTCGGTGGTGTCGCCGCTGCTGTCGCGCTCGCTGGTGCTGCAACTGCAACCGCTCACCCCCGACGATGTGCGGGCCGTGCTCGCCCGCGCGATCCACGATCCGCGCGGCCTGGCCGACGCCCTCACCGTCACCGACGACGCGATCGAACACATCGTCAGGATCGCCGGTGGCGACGCGCGCCGCGCGCTGACCGCCCTGGAGGCCTCGGCCGAATCCGCCACCGAGGGGACCGTCGATCTGGCACTGGTCGAGGCGACCGTCGACAAGGCCGCCGTGCGCTACGACCGGGCGGGCGATCAGCACTACGACGTGATCAGCGCCTTCATCAAGTCCATTCGCGGATCCGATGTCGATGCCGCCGTGCACTACCTGGCCCGCATGCTCGCCGCGGGGGAGGACCCGCGCTTCATCGCGCGGCGCCTGATGATCCACGCCAGCGAGGACATCGGCATGGCCGATCCGATGGCCCTGCAGACCGCCACCGCCGCCGCCCAGGTGGTCGCGCAGGTCGGCCTGCCCGAATGCAAACTCGCGCTGGCCCAGGCCACCATCCATCTCGCCACCGCCCCCAAGTCCGGCGCGGTGACCACCGCCATCGGCAAGGCCATGGACGACGTCAGCCGTGGCAAGGCCGGTGCCGTCCCGCCCTACCTGCGCGACGGCCACTACGCCGGCGCCGCCCTGCTCGGCAACGCGCAGGGCTACAAGTTCCCGCACAAGTACCGCGAGGGCGTGGTCACCCAGCAGTACCCGCCCGACGAACTCGTCGGCACCGACTACTACCTGCCCACCGAGCACGGCAACGAACGCGCCATCGGTCCCCGCGTGGAGAAACTGCGCCGCATCGTGCGCGGCGAGTGAGGCCGGGGTGGCGTAAACCACCCCGGTCGATGAAAAACCACGTGCGGGGCACCGGTAGGCTGGGTATTCGTGCAGACCCACGAGATTCGACGACGGTTCCTGGACCATTTCGTCCGTGCCGGACACACCGAGGTCCCCAGTGCCTCGCTGATCCTGGCCGACCCGAACCTGCTGTTCGTCAATGCGGGCATGGTGCAGTTCGTTCCGTATTTCCTCGGTCAGCAGACCCCGCCGTGGGCGAGGGCGACCAGCGTGCAGAAGTGCGTGCGCACCCTCGACATCGAGAACGTCGGCATCACCACCCGCCACAACACCTTCTTCCAGATGGCGGGCAACTTCAGCTTCGGTGACTACTTCAAGCGCGAGGCCATCACCCTGGCCTGGACGCTGCTCACCGACAGCGTCGAGGACGGCGGCTACGGTTTCGACCCCGAACGACTGTGGGTCACCGTCTACCTCGACGACGACGAGGCCGAGCGCATGTGGCTCGAGATGGGCGTGCCCGCCGACCGCATCCAGCGTCGCGGCATGGCCGACAACTACTGGTCGATGGGCATTCCCGGCCCGTGTGGCCCGTGCTCGGAGATCTACTTCGACCGCGGCCCCGAATACGGTGTCGAGGGCGGCCCGGAGGCCGACGAGGACCGCTACATCGAGATCTGGAATCTCGTGTTCATGCAGAACGAGCGCGGCGCCGGCATCGGCAAGGACAACTTCGAGATCCTGGGCCCGCTGCCCAAGCAGAACATCGACACCGGCATGGGCGTCGAGCGGGTGGCGTTCCTGCTCCAGGGTGTGGACAACGTCTACGAGACCGACCTCATGCGCCCGATCATCGACAAGGCCGAGCAGCTCACCGGCCGCTCCTACGGCACCGATCACACCGACGACGTGCGCTTCCGCGTGATCGCCGACCACGCCCGCACCGCCGCCATGCTCATCGCCGACGGCGTGAACCCCGGCAACGACGGTCGCGGTTACGTGCTGCGCCGCCTGCTGCGTCGCATCGTGCGTTCGGCGCGCCTGCTGGGCGCCGAGAAGCCGGTGATGGCCGAGCTGATCAAGGTCGTCACCGACCTGATGGCCCCGTCCTACCCGGAACTGGCCACCGATTTCTCCCGTATCGAGACCGTGTCGGTCGGCGAGGAGATGGCCTTCCTCAAGACCCTCAACACCGGGGAGACCCTGTTCGACAACGCCGCCTCCGCGGTGAAGTCCAAGGGCGGCAAGCAGATCACCGGCGACGACGCCTTCGCCCTGCACGACACCTACGGCTTCCCGATCGACCTGACCCTCGAAATGGCCGCCGAGGCGGGCCTTTCGGTGGACGAGGACGGTTTCCGTTCGCTGATGGCCGAGCAACGCAAGCGCGCCAAGGACGACGCCCAGGCCCGCAAGCACGCCCACGCCGACCTCACCGTCTACAAGGAACTGGTCGATCGCGGCGCCACCGAGTTCACCGGTTTCGACGAGCTCACCTCCGAGGCCAACGTGCTGGCCCTGATCGCCGACGGCGTGCGGGTGCCGGTCGCCACGGCCGGGCAGAACGTCGAGGTCATCCTCGATCGCAGCCCCATGTACGCCGAGTCCGGCGGCCAGATCGCCGATCGCGGCACCATCACCGCCAACGGCGTGAAGTTGCAGATCAACGATGTGCAGAAGATCGCCAAGAAGCTGTGGGTGCACAAGGCCACCGTCGAGCAGGGCCAGATCACCGAGGGCGATGTCGTACTCGCCCAGGCCGATCCGGCGTGGCGTCGCGGCGCCACCCAGGGCCACTCCGGCACGCACATGGTGCACGCCGCGCTGCGTCAGATCCTGGGCCCCAACGCCGTGCAGGCCGGTTCGTTGAACAAGCCCGGCTATCTGCGCTTCGACTTCAACTGGCAGGGTTCGCTGTCCGAGCAGCAGAAGGCCGATATCGAGGCCGTCTCCAATGACGCGGTGGGCGCGGACTTCCCGGTGAACACCTTCGTCACCGACCTGCCCAAGGCCAAGGAAATGGGCGCGATGGCCCTGTTCGGCGAGAACTACGGCGACGAGGTGCGCGTCGTGGAGATCGGCGGCCCGTTCTCGATGGAACTGTGCGGCGGCACCCACGTGGAGCACTCCTCGCAGATCGGCCCGATCACCCTGCTGGGTGAGTCCTCGGTCGGTTCCGGCGTGCGGCGCGTGGAGGCCTTCGTCGGCCTGGATTCCTACAAGTACCTGGCCAAGGAGCGCGCGCTGCTGGCCGGTGTGGCGTCCTCGCTGAAGGTGCCCTCCGACGAGGTACCCGGGCGCGTGGAGCAGCTCGTGGAGCGGCTCAAGGTGGCCGAGAAGGAGCTGGAGCGCACCAAGATCGCCGCGGTGCTGTCCTCGGCGGGCACGTTCGCCGAGCAGGCCGAGCGGGTCGGTTCGGTGCGCCTGGTGGCCGCCGCCGCGCCCGAGGGCGTGTCGGCCGGTGACCTGCGCACCCTGGCCACCGACATCCGTGGCCGCCTCGGCACCGATCCCGCCGTGGTGGTGCTGCTGGGCAATGTCGACGGCAAGGCGCCGTTCGTGGTGACCGTCAACAAGGCCGCGCAGGACCTGGGCTTCAAGTCCGGCGATCTGGTCGGCGCCTTCGGCCCCAGCATCGCCGGGCGCGGTGGCGGCAAGCCGGAGATGGCGCAGGGCGCCGGTTCGGATCCGTCGGGCATCCCGGCCGGTCTGGCCGCGGTCCGCGCCCGGGTGGCCGAACTCGCCGGCTGATGACCACTTCTGGTTCACCCGACGCCGAATCCGCCGACCGCCCCGACCCGGCCACCGATCCGGGTCGGGGTCGGCGGATCGCGATCGACGTCGGTAGCGTGCGCGTCGGGGTCGCCTCGAGCGACCCCGACGGCATCCTCGCCACCCCGGTGGAAACCGTCGCGCGCGCCAAATCGGGACGCGCGGGCGGCCCACCCGCCGATATCGCGAGAATTGCCGAGATTGTGCGGGAGTACGAGGCGGTCGAGGTGATCATCGGCCTGCCACGGACATTGCGCGGCGAAAACGGCACCGCGGCGGGGATCGCTCGCAAGTTTGCCAAGCAGTTGCGCCGGGTGATCGACCCGATTCCGATACGTCTTTCCGACGAACGTTTGACTACGGTGTCTGCTGCACGTGCGCTGCGCGACAGTGGAGTTCGCGCACGTGGCCAGCGGCAGATGATCGACCAGGCGGCAGCCGTGTCGATCCTGCAAGGATGGTTGGACGAGCGGAGTTCGATGGTGAAGGACGCAACAGAGACGGCGAACGCGGTCGGAGATGATCTATGACCGACCGATGGGCCAGGGCCGAGGAGCGCTATCGAGCGCGCGAGGCCGATCGGCGCTACCCCCGTCGCGATGACTGGGGCCTCGATGCCCGCGCGGTCCGCCCCGACGACCGTGAGGCGCCCGACCGCGGCGAGTGGGACGAGGACGGCACCGACGTCATCCCCCGCTACGAGGACGAGGTCGTCGACGAGACGACCGCACCCGAGCCCGAGTCCGAACCGGTCGCGCCACCGCAGCGCATCGGCCGACGGCCCGCGCCCGAGCGTGGACGCGGGGCGTCGTCGGGTCGAACCAAGGCGTCGAGCCGCGCCAAATCGCGGATCGCCTCGCGCAAGGCGGCCGAACGTAAGAAGCGTCGCCGCAACATGTGGGTGATCGCGGCGGTGTTCGCCGTGCTGGTCGTCTCCGCCGGCGGTTTCGCCGGGTACAAACTGATGAGCGGTTTCACCCCCGCCGAGGATTTCGCGGGCCCGCCCGGACCGCTCGCGGTGGTCCAGGTGCACTCCGGCGACACCGCCACCGAGATCGCGGTGTCGATGAAGGACAAGGGCATCGTCGCCAGCTCGGCGGCGTTCTACGAAGCGGCCGTGCGCAATTCGGCCATGAGCGGCGTGCAGCCCGGGTTCTACGCGATCGGGGAGCGCAGTCCGGCCGCCGACGCGGTCGCCGCGCTCGTCGGTGGTCAGTCCCGGGTCGGCAAGGTGGTCGTGTCCGAGGGTCGCCTGCTGCACGACAAGCACGACGTGGGCACCGGTGGCCGCTACGACGGCATCTACCGCAAGATCGAAGAGGCCAGTTGCCTGGGCCCCGAACGCAAGTGCGTGCGCTACGAGGACCTCGACGCCGCGGGCGCGAGCCTGGACCTGGCCGCGCTGGGCGTGCCCGAATGGGCGACGCAGGGCGTGCGGGACTGCCCGGAGCGGGCCCGTCAGCTCGAAGGGCTCATCGCGGCGGGCACCTGGGATTTCGACCCCAGCGCCACCCCGACGCAGATCCTGCGCCAACTGATCACCTCGAGCGTGCGGGCCTATGAGGCGACCGGGCTGTTGCAGTCCGGCGCCAGGACCGAGCTGACCCCCTACGAGACCCTCGTCGCCGCCTCGCTGGTCGAACGCGAGGCCAAGCCCGAGGACATGGGCAAGGTGGCGCGGGTGATCCTGAACCGCCTCGAGATCGGTCAGATGCTGCAGTTCGACTCGACGGTGAACTACACCCTCGACACCACCGAGGTGGCGACCACCGACGCCGACCGGGCCCGCAAGACCGCCTGGAACACCTACGCGATGGAAGGTCTGCCGCGGACGCCGATCTCCGCGCCGTCGGTGGCCGCGCTCAGCGCCATGGAGAACCCGGAGCCCGGCGCCTGGCTGTACTTCGTCACCGTCGACAAGCAGGGCACCACGAAGTTCGCCGACTCCTATCAGGAGCACCTGCGGCTGGTCACCCAGGCCCAGAACAGCGGCATCCTCGACAGCGGGCGCTGATGAGCGTGCGCAAGGCCGCCGTGCTCGGCTCACCGATCTCGCATTCCCGCTCGCCCCAGCTGCACCTGGCCGCCTACCGCGCGCTCGGCCTGGACTGGACCTACGAGCGGATCGACTGCGATGCCGCGCGCCTGCCCGGACTCGTCGGCGAACTCGGCCCGGAATGGGTCGGGTTGTCGGTGACGATGCCGGGCAAGGAGGCGGCGCTGGCGGTCGCCGACGAACGCACCGAGCGTGCCGTGCTGGTCGGTTCCGCGAATACGCTGGTGCGCACCGAGTCCGGGTGGCGTGCGGACTGCACCGATGTCGACGGCGTGTTCGGCGCGCTGCGCGGTGGCGGGGTCTCGACCATCGACGAGGCCGTGGTGCTCGGCGCCGGTGGTACGGCGCGGCCCGCGTTGCTGGCGCTGTCCGAACTCGGCGCGAAGACGGTCACCGTGGTCGCCCGCGATGCCGGACGGGCGCGTGGCGCGCTGGAATTGGCCGATCAGCTCGGCATGGTGGCCACGGTCGTCGCGCTCGACGCCGAGCGGGTCCGGGTGGCGTGCGCGTCGGCCGGGGCGGTGGTCAGTACGGTGCCCGCCGAGGCGGCCGCGGTGATCGCCGCGTCGGTCGCGGCCGCGCCGGTCGTGCTCGACGCCATCTACAACCCGTGGCCGACGCCGCTGGCCCGCGCGGTGGCCGACGCCGGGCACACGGTGGTCAGTGGGCTGCAGATGCTGGTGAACCAGGCCTACGGTCAGGTCGAGCAGTTCACCGGGCGGCCGGCGCCGCGCGAGGCGATGGCGGCGGCCATCGCCGATCCACGGAATTGATACCGGTTCTAGTTTTCTCTCGCTAAGGTGTTGACCATGACCGCATGGGTGTTCCGCGCCGTAGTCCTCAGCGCCCTGGTGGTCGCCCTGCGCGTTTTGCTCGGCTTCGCGATGGGCTCCCTGCCCACCTACGGAACCCTGTGGCGCGCAGCCTGTCTCGTCACGATCCTCGCGGTCGTGGTGGCCTGGGGGATGCGCGACGGTCGCGCGCACGCCGAGGCCCGCACCGTCGGCTGGCTCGCCGCCGCCGCCCTCACCGGCCTCACCAGCTGCGCGGTGTGCTGGTTGCTCGACCAGGCTCCCGGCATCGAACTCGGCGACGCCGGGCTGCTCTACGAGCTGAGCTCCGCGGCGTCGTTCATCTTCCTGCTCGTGTTCCTGCCCGCGCTGGCCGGCGTCGCCCTCGGCCACGCCCGGCGACCGGACGAATCCGCTTCGCCCGCGGCAGAACTCGCCACCGCGTCCTGAGCCGACGCGGGGCCTGACGACACGGGGTGCCGGGCGGGCTCGCCCGGCACCCCGTCGTCTCAGCGGCCTGCCGCGAAGAACTTGTCCATGCACCGTTCGGCGACCGCGGCCACCGTCAGCGACGGGTTGACCAGCGCGGCGGAACCGGGCAGCAGCGAACCGTCGACCACGAACAGGTTGTCGTAGCCGTGCACGGTGCCGTCGGTGGCGCAGGCCTTGCCCATCACCATGCCGCCGAGGCCGTGGTAGCTCGAGTAGCTGCCCATGCCGATCTGGCGCGGCCACACCGGCACACCGTTGGCGGTGAACCCGTGTCGGTCGTCGGCGAACTGCTTGAACCGGCCCGCCATCCACTGCGAACGCAGGTCGGCCTCGTTGCCCTCGGGCCAGCGGTAGTTCAGTTCGGCGCGTCCGAGGTCGGCGTTGTAGTCGATGGAACCGCGGTGGTGCGGGTCGGTGATGATCAGGTGGGTGGTGAGACTGTTCAGGTCGACCCCGCCGACCGGGGGCACCGCCTGCCACGCCATCGAGACCGAACCACCCTCGTGGGCGTCGTCGTAGACCAGCGCCACACCGGGACCGCCGTGGGTCGTGCCGTACGGGCGCCGGTTGTTGAGCCGGTTGAACAGGAAGTCGCCGTTGGTGCCGTAGCCCTGGCCGACATGCTCGTTGAGGTTGCGCAGGTGCCCCTTGGCCTTGGCCGAGACCAGCAGCGCCGGGGTGTAGTACGAGCCCGCCGCCATGAACAGGTAGTCGGCGACGACCTGGGAGGTGCCGACCGTGGCGCCGAACTCGTCGATCTGGCGGATCGCGATCGTGAACTGCCGCCCGGATTCCTTGATCTCGGTGACCTCGTGCAGCGCCTTGACGGTGACGTTGCCGGTCTGCTCGGCCCAGGCCAGGTAGTTGCGGTCGACGCTGTTCTTGGCGCCGGAGTTCGTGCCGTTGTTCATCTCGGCGATCATGATCGAGGGCACGCGCTCGCCCGCGAGTTCGGCCCGCACGATGTCCCAGTCGATGGCGAAGTCGAAGAAGTGCGGTTCCAGACCCGAGTCGGCGATATCGGCGAGCCAGGAGCGCGCGCCCACGTAGGACGGATGCGCGAGGATGTCGGCGGGCAGGGGACTGCCGCCGAGGTTCTTGCGGGCTCGCGGGTAGTAGATCTCGGCGAGCTCGGTGTAGTCGAGGTCGCGGGGGAAGCTCGCTTCGAAATCGCGGCGGCGCGGCTGGGCGAGGAACCCGCCGAACACCAGGGAGCCGCCGCCCACACCGGCGCCGTAGAGCGCCACCAGGCCGTTGCCGCGGACCGCGTCGAGGACACCGGCGTAGCGCTCGATCTTGGTGATCTGCTGCACCGGCGAGAGCACCGGCGAATCGCTGAACCAGGCGGCGCGACGATCGGGCGTGGCGCTGGAGCAGAACGTGTCGCCCGCGTCGGTGATCGGCCAGCGCTGTCCGCGCTCGAGCACCACCGTCTTGATACCCGCCGTACCCAGGCGGTACGCGGCGATCGCGCCGCCGAATCCGCTGCCGATCACGACCGCGGTCTTCCCCTGATCCGCGGTGGCGGACCCCATCCCCATCCCCGCCGCGCCGACCGCGATGCCTGCTCCGGTCGCGCGCAGCATTGTCCTACGTGTGAAACGAACGTCCCTCATAGCGCGGACTGTACCAACCGGTGTGCGGTGAAGCACCGCGAGTTCCGTTGTGCGGGCGAACAACCGCGGCCGGGGGTCGCCCAGGGGCACATCGGGGCAGCTCGACCGTGCGTGCCGCGCTCGCGGAGCGGGCACGCACGGTCGTCGATCAGAGCAGAATCGGACCGCCCGGCGTGGCCTCGCGGGCGATCGCGGAGTAGGCGGCGGCCAGCAGTGACGGGTCCGGTCCCTCGAGGCGACCCGGCTTGGCCAGACCGTCGAGGACCACGAAGCGCAGCACGCCCGAACGGGTCTTCTTGTCGGTCTGCATGGCGTCCATGAGGTGGGGCAGCGCGTCGGCGTCGTAGCTCACCGGCAGGCCGACCGATTCGAGGATGGCGCGGTGACGATCGGCGGTGGCGTCGTCGAGGCGCCCGGCCAGGCGGCCGAGTTCGGCGGCGAAGACCAGGCCGACGGCGACGGCGGCGCCGTGCCGCCAGCGGTAGCGCTCGCGCCGCTCCACGGCGTGACCGAGGGTGTGGCCGTAGTTGAGGATCTCGCGCAGGCTCGATTCCTTGAGGTCGGCGGCGACCACGTCGGCCTTGACCTGGATGGCGCGGCGGATCAGTTCGGGTAGCACGTCGCCGGTGGGGTCGAGGGCGGCCTCGGGGTCGGCTTCGATGAGGTCGAGGATCACCGGGTCGGCGATGAAACCGGCCTTGATGATCTCGGCCATGCCCGCCACGATCTCGTTGCGCGGCACCGTTTCCAGCGTCGCCAGGTCGACCAGCACGGCGCTGGGCTCGTGGAAGCTGCCCACGAGGTTCTTGCCCGCCTCGGTGTTGATGCCGGTCTTGCCGCCGACGGCCGCGTCGACCATCGCCAGCAGCGTGGTCGGCACGTGCACGATGCGCACCCCGCGCATCCAGGTGGCGGCCACGAAACCGGCCAGGTCGGTGGCCGCGCCGCCGCCCAGGCTCACGATGGCGTCGTTGCGGGTGAGCCCGATCCGGCCCAGCACCTCCCAGCAGAAGCCGGCCACGGCCAGCTCCTTGCCGTCCTCGGCGTCGGGGATCTCGATGCGATGCGCGTCGATGCCCTTGTCGGCCAGCGCGGTCCGCACCGCCTCGGCGGTCTCGGCCAGCGGCGGCTGATGGAAGATCGCCACGGTCCGCACCGCGTTGCCCGCGGTGACCGAGTCGACGAGATCGCCGAGCAGCCCCCGGCCGATGATCACGGGGTACGGGTCGGCGGTGCGAACCTCGATGATGGACGGCTCATTCACGTGCGCTGCTCCGATTCTTTCTGGTCGTTGCTGATGCGTCGTCCGCCGCGCCGCCGCGGCTGCCCGCGGCGACGGCGTTCGCTGGTGGTGGTGCGATCTGTGTCCCCACCCTGTCCGGGCCGCTCACCGGACGGCTGTGCGCCGTCCCGAGTGCCCGACGCGGTGTCCGGTACGGCCGCGCCGGTGGCTCCGGCCCGGCCCGTGCCACGGGGATCGGCCTGCCGTTCGGCCCCGTGCCTGTCCGACCGCTTGGCGACGCGAACGCGGCGCGGGCCCGCCCCGCCGACCCCACGGTCGCCGACCCGGGCGCTCTGGCCCGCGCCGCGCGTTCCCGGCTGATTCTCGACGTCGGCCCGAGGACCGCCGCCCCGCTCGCCCTGGCCACGCGTCGCGTCCGCGTTCGGGGCGGCCGCGCCCGTGGAACGGAGGCGCGAACCACCGCGCCGCGACCGCGACCGTCGCGACCGGCGAGTCCCGCGCGGCTCGGTGCCGGGCGTGGCACCGGTTCGCGCGCCGCTGTCCTGGGGCGTGGCGGTCTCGTTCTGGCCGGATGACGCTGCGGCCGAACGATGCCGAATGCCACCGGCAGCACGGCGTTCGAGTGGTGACGTGCTCGCCTGTTCGACCCCGTCGCGCCGCGCGGCCGCCCGAGCCCTGGCGCGTCGACGATTCTTGGACCGGTTGCTGCCCGTGCCCGCTTTGGCGCCCACCGAACCCGAAGGGGCGGCGGCACTTCCGCTGGCCGGACGCGCGAGCTCGACATCGGTGCGGACCGATTCCAGCCCGAGCTTGGTCAGGATCATCCGCACCACCCGACCGGGACTTCGCCCGTCGGTCCGCACGCGCACGGTGGCGATCTCCCGGTACAGCGGGCGACGCTCACGCATCAGATCCCGGTATTTCGCCCCCGGGTCGACACCGTTGAGCAGCGGCCGGGAATTGCCCCCGCCGGTGCGCCGAACCCCTTCGGACACACTGATTTCCAGGTACACGACCGTCGCGTCGCGTAGCAGTTCCCTGGTCCGCGCCGACAGCACCGAACCGCCGCCGAGCGACACCACGCCGTCGTGGGTGAGCACCGCGCGGCGCACCACCTGCTCCTCGATCCGGCGGAATTCCGGCTCACCGTCGGTGGCGAAGATGTCGGGGATGGTGCGCCCGGTATCGGCCTCGATGCCGGCGTCGGTGTCGTAGAGCTGCAGGCCCAGTTCCCTGGCCAGCTTGCGCCCGATCGTGGACTTACCCGAACCGGGCAGCCCGACCAGCACGACCCTGGCCAGCGGGGAGCCCCGGTCCGCACCCTCGGAGCTCGCGCCCTCGACGGTCGCCGGTGCGGGGTCCGCGTCGCCGTGCGCTGCGGACCCCTGCTGCCCCTGCTCGGTCACGGGATACGGCTGTCCGCGGGCACGTGCGGGCGGCTGCCGATCCGCTTGACGTAACTGGTGATGTTGTCGACGGTCTCGGCCAGCGAGTCGCCGCCGAACTTCTCCAACGCGGCCTGCGCCAGCACCAGCGCCACCATCGATTCGGCCACGACGGCCGCGGCGGGCACCGCGCACACATCGGAGCGCTGGTGGATGGCCACGGCTTCCTCGCCGCTGGACATGTCCACGGTCGCCAACGCGCGCGGCACCGTGGAGATCGGCTTCATCGCCGCGCGCACGCGCAGCGCCTCACCGTTGGTCATGCCGCCTTCCAGACCGCCTGCGCGGTTGGTCGAGCGCAGCACGCCGTCGGGGCCGGGACGCATCTCGTCGTGGGCCAGGCTGCCGCGCCGACGCGCGGTCTCGAAACCGTCGCCCACCTCGACACCCTTGATGGCCTGAATGCCCATGAGCGCGGCGGCGAGTCGCGAATCCAGCCGCTGCTCACCGCTGGTGAACGAGCCGAGCCCGATCGGCAGGCCGTCGACGATCACCTCGACGACACCACCGAGGGTGTCACCGTCCTTCTTCGCGGCCTCGATCTCGGCGATCATGGCGGCTTCGGCGTCGGCGTCGAACGCGCGCACCGGGCTGGCGTCGATCGCGTCGAGATCGGTCGGGCCGGGCGTGACACCGGTGGTGTTGGCCGCGGTGCCGATCGACACCACGTGCGAGATCACCTCGACGCCGAACGCCTGACGCAGGAAGTTGCGCGCGACGGTGCCCGCGGCGACGCGGGCCGCGGTCTCGCGGGCACTGGCCCGCTCGAGCACCGGGCGGGCGTCGTCGAAGCCGTACTTGAGCATGCCCGAGTAGTCGGCGTGACCGGGACGCGGACGGGTCAGCGGCGCGTTGCGCGCCATGCCTGCCAGCTCGGTCTCGTCGATCGGATCGGCCGACATCACCTCGGTCCACTTGGGCCACTCGGAATTGGCGATCTCGATCGCGACCGGTCCGCCCATGGTGCGGCCGTGGCGCACGCCACCGACCAGGGTGACCTTGTCGGCCTCGAACTTCATCCGGGCGCCGCGCCCGTAGCCGAGGCGGCGGCGGGCGAGCTGTGCGGAGACATCGTCCGATGTCACCTCGACTCCGGCGACCATCCCTTCCAGGAGGGCGACGAGAGCGGGACCATGGGATTCTCCGGCGGTTATCCAGCGCAACACGCCGACCATCTTCCCATGTCGGCGCCCACGGTCGGGAACGCGGGCCGACGTGATGAGCGGCACGTCGCCGGTGCGCGCGGCCGCGCGGTGTCGCCCACCGCCGTCATCCACCCGAATCGGCCAGTTTCCGGCCCCCGTGCTGTCTCGTTCGTGGCGTGTCGCCGCGGCCGTCATGCCAGCACCATCGCGCTCACCGTGGCCAGGCACATCGCCGGACCGTGCGGAATCAACCGTGGCCCTGGTGCCGCCCGCTCCGGCGGCGACCCGAGCATGGCCCGCACCCGATCACGCCCGAGCAGCACCGCCGCCGCCGTGGCCGTGAGCACCGGCGCGGCGACGGCGGCCCACGCCCACGCGGGCGGCCCCGCGATGGCCGCGGCCGCCCCGAGCGCGACCGCGAGTTTCACGTCCCCGGCGCCGAGCGCGGCGGGCGAGATGAGATGGGTGACCAGATAGGGCATCGTGAGCAGGGCCGCGCCGATCAGCGCGGCCTCCAATTCCCCGATCGAGACGGCGAAGGCGAACACCGCGACGGCACCGATCCCGGTCAGGGCATTGGGCAGCCGACGGGCATGGACATCGATCACGCCCAGGAGCAAGCACCAGGCGACGAGGCAACAGAACGCGGCAGTGGTCATGGATCGATCGTGCTGCGCCCGCCCCCGCGAAAACGGCCCGTATCGAAGAATGTGGATAACTTCGTCGCATGTGAACAACTCCGTATCCAGTCGGCCACGGCCGCCGAAATCGCGGTGACTCGTGCCGACGTGTCGCGGTGCGGGCGGTAGCGTTGACACATGTGCGCTGACTACACGGCTCCCGATTACGCGGCCCGCCGCGGTGCCCTGCGGAGCCTGCTGGTGGAAAACGGTGTCGACGCGCTGCTGGTGACCGACCTGGTCAACATCCGCTACCTCACCGGCTTCACCGGGTCCAATGCCGTTGTGCTGGTGCACTCGTGGGATATGCGCGGCGCCGAGGACCGCACCGTCATCGGCACCGACGGCCGCTATTCGGCCCAGGTCGCCGAACAGGTTCCCGACCTGCAGGCCGAGATCAGCCGGGCCACCGCGCGCCGCATCCTCGAACTGGCCGGCGAATGGCAACTGGGCCGCGTCGGTTTCGAGAGCCACGTGGTCACCGTCGAGCAGCACGCGCACCTGCAGGAACTGCGCACCGGCCTGCAACTGGTCCCCACCTCCGGCCTGGTCGAACAGTTGCGCATGGTCAAGGACGACTACGAGGTCGCCCAGCTCGCCGCGGCCTGCGACGCCGCCGACGCCGCGCTGGCCACCCTGCTCGAGCGCGGCGGGTTGCGTCCCGGTCGCACCGAACGCCAGGTGGCCCGCGAGCTCGAGTGGGCGATGTTCGAACACGGCGCCGAGGCGATCTCCTTCGAGACGATCGTGGCCGCGGGCGCCCATTCCGCGATCCCGCATCACCGCCCCACCGGCGCGATCCTGGCCGCGGGCGACTTCGTGAAGTTCGACTTCGGCGCCGTCGTCAACGGCTACCACTCCGATATGACCCGTACCCTGGTGCTCGGCGCGCCCGCCGAGTGGCAGCGCGAGATCTACGAGCTGGTCGCGCGCTCGCAACGCGCGGGCACCGAGGCGCTCGCGCCCGGGATCGAGACCAGTGCAGTCGATGCCGCGGCCCGCTCGATCATCGAAGACGCCGGGTACGGACCGCAGTTCGTGCACGGTCTCGGCCACGGCGTCGGCCTGCAGATCCATGAAGCACCCGGAGTGGCGAAAACGAGTACCGGTACACTTCTCGCTGGTGTGGCGGTGACCGTCGAACCTGGTGTATACCTTCCCGGCCGCGGCGGGGTCCGGATCGAGGACACGCTCGTGGTGCGCGAAGCGGGCCCGGAACTGCTCACCCGCACCAGCAAGGACTTGATCGTCGTCGAGTGATCGGCGAGCGAGAAAACGCAGTAGACCCCAGTACGTAGTACACCGAACGAGGAGATCCGAAGACAGTGGCGGACACCAGCGACTTCAAGAACGGCCTTGTGCTGAAGATCGACGGTCAGCTTCAGCAGATCGTCGAATTCCAGCACGTGAAGCCGGGTAAGGGCCCCGCCTTCGTGCGGACCAAGCTGAAGAACGTCGTGTCCGGCAAGGTCGTCGACAAGACCTTCAACGCCGGCGTCAAGGTCGAGACCGCGACCGTCGACCGTCGCGACATGACCTACCTGTACCACGACGGCACCGACTACATCTTCATGGACGGTGACACCTACGACCAGATCTCCATCCCGGAGGCCACCATCGGTGACGGTGCGCGCTTCCTGCTGGAGAACATGGGCGTGCAGGTCGCCGTGCACGAGGACGCGCCGCTGTTCGTGGAGCTCCCCGTCACCATCGAGCTGGTCGTGCAGCACACCGACATCGGTCTGCAGGGCGATCGCTCCACCGGCGGCACCAAGCCCGCCACCCTGGAAACCGGCGCCGAGGTCGCTGTCCCGCTGTTCATCAACACCGGCGACAAGCTCAAGATCGACTCGCGCGACGGCAGCTACCTCGGCCGCGTCAACGGCTGATCGTGACGGACTCCTCGGCAGACAAGAAGGGCTCGTTCAAGAAGCTCGGCGCGCGCCACAAGGCCCGTCGTCGGGCCGTGGACCTGCTGTTCGAGGCGGAGGCGCGTGATGTCGACGTCTCCGTGCTGCTCGCCGATCGCGCCGATCTGGCGACTCGCGATCAGAGCGTGGCCCCCGTGCACGCCTACACCAACACCCTGGTCGAAGGTGTCGCCGACGACCTCGACCGGGTCGACGGCACCATCGAGGGCTACCTGCAGGACTGGACTCTGCAGCGGCTGCCGGCCGTGGACCGGGCCATCCTGCGGATCGCGGTGTGGGAGCTGTTCCACGCCACCGACGTGCCCCCGGTCGTCGCGGTCGACGAGGCCGTCGAGCTGGCCAAGGAGCTGTCCACCGACGACTCGCCGTCGTTCGTGAACGGTGTGCTCGGCCAGGTCGTGCAGGTGGCGCCCCAGGTCCGGGCCGCCGCGGCCGCGACCAGGGCCGTGCGTCCCGAGGCCGACAGTGGCGAATAAGTACCTGGTGATGGTGATGCGCACGCCGCGCTTCGACGCCTCGGTGATCGAACCGCACCGCGACTTCCTGCGCGAACTGCTCGCCAAGGGCCAGTTGCAGGAGAGCGGCCGGTTCACCGACGGCACCGGTGGCGCCTACGTCATCCTGGCCGAAAGCCTGTCCGCCGCCACCGCTCTCGCGCACTCCGACCCGGTGCACACCACCGGTTCCTCGGAATTGACGATCTACGAATGGGAAATCGCCGTCTCGGCCTGAATCCCGTTGTCCGACAGCCGCGTATCCGATTCGGATGCGCGGCTGTTGTCGTCGATGTCCCGACGGCCCCCGGCCGGTGGGTGTACGAGGAAACCGGCGGGGGCTCGACCGTCGCTGGGTGGGCGCGGTGTCGGGTGTGCGCGGGGCACGCCAGCGATCCTGCTACCTCGAGTGCGCTCGAGGTCAAGGGATTCAGCGCGGGGTGTGGACCAGCGGGGACAGGAATCCGGTGAGTTGGTCGGCCGAGGGCTGGCCGAGGCGTCGACCGAGGTAGTCGTCGGCGTCGGCGGCGGCGCGGCAGCGCACGGGGTCGGTATTGGACGGGTCGTCGGAATAGCGTTCGCCGAGCATGGTGGCCTTGGCGACTTCGCGCCCGGTGCGCAGTTCGTAGACCGCGATCTCGTAGGTCGCCCGGAACAGGTTGACGGTGCGTCCGATCGCGGCCCCGGGGACGGGATCGTACTGGCACGTCTCGACGAGTTCGCGCAGTTCCAGCTGCTTCATGCAGGCGATGAGCTGCACCGAGGAGGTGTCGGTCGGGTTCCACGCGGTCGGGTCGTCCGGGCGGACCATCGAGGTGAGATGGCCGGACAGGTAGATCGGGCTCGCACCGTGGCGCTCGTAGGCCGCGGCGTTGGGGAACGGCTTCTTGTCCGCACCGCACATCCGGTCGTAGTCCGACATCTCGAACCGACTGGCCTGCACGGCGGTGATCGCGAAGAACCCGAACCCGAACAGGGCGATGAACAGCACCAACGCCACCCCCGGCCCGATCCGCAGACTCCGACGCGGCCCGCTGCGCTCCGCCACGGGACGGTTGTGCCACCGCTCGCGCAGCGACGGCCCGTCCCCGCCACGCAACCCCCGCAGCCGCTCGGTCAGCGTCGTCCGGCGCAGGGTGCGATCACCCTCGACCCAGTCGCTCCAGTGCGCCGGATCCTGCTGGGGGACTTCGGGTTCGGGTGGGCTGTGCGGGGGCGCGAGAGTGGCGGTGCCGCTGGGCGCGGGCGAGCCGTGCCACGCGCCGGTGGCCTCGGCCCTCGCGGTGCCGGGGGGCGCCGCACCGGATTCCGTCGTGGTGTTCGCCGCATCAGGTGACGCGGTGATGTCGTCGGCCGACCTCGCGGCGCCGAGTGGCGCCGAACTGGTCGCGGCCCTGGTGTCGGCGGCCGTGCCCGCGGAGCCGACTGGTGCCGCATCGGGTTCGGCACCGGTGGCGTCAGCCGACCTCGAGGAGCCGAAGGCCGCCGCCGCGCCGATCCCTGCCGCCGCGCCGAGCACGGTGGCGGTTGCCGCTGGGATGCGTTGGCCGGATGAGG
The DNA here is from genome assembly GCF_042658545.1 of Nocardia lasii. Taxonomy (NCBI): domain Bacteria; kingdom Bacillati; phylum Actinomycetota; class Actinomycetes; order Mycobacteriales; family Nocardiaceae; genus Nocardia; species Nocardia lasii. The sequence goes on along the minus strand of NZ_JBHSQN010000010.1, from coordinate 162,650 downwards.
TGCGTGGGTCGGCGGTGTGGTCCGCGTCGGTCGATGTGCCCTGGTCGGTGCGTGGGTCGCGCCCGTATTCCGCACCGGCGGGGTCCGGAGCGGGAACGTCTCCCGGTTCTCTCGGGTTCGGTTCGGCCCCGGAAGGTGATTTGCTCAGCGAGACAGTGCTTTCGGCATGCTCGCCATCGCCATCGCCATCGCCATCGCCATCGCCATCGCCATCTGCGTCGGCACTGTGCGAATCGGCCTCGCTCGGCGTCGCTTCGGCTGTCCGAACATCGAGGGGTTCGGTGTCTGTCGGTTCTGTGCCCGAGAGCTCGGCCCGGTCGTCATCTGACAGCACATCGGTATCGGCGGACCGCGCCACCAGGTCGGTGTCGCCCTCCGCGAGCGCCAGCGAAGCGGACACGAGCGTCGATGACTCGACGGGTCGCTCGGGTTCAGCACTCTCGGCCGTCCCCGAACCCTTCTCGTCGGTCCCAGCTGAATCAGCTTCGGCACCGGCGATGTTCGCCGCATCACTTTCGTCGGCAATGCCGGCCTGACCTTCGGCCGCGATGTCGCCTACTGAATCCTCTTCAACCGCATCAGGTTCCGGTATAGCCGGGTCGACTTCCGCAGTGTCGATAGGCTCGGTAGCACCATCGATTCCCGAATCGTCGGATCGTGTCCCCATGAATTCTCCACTCGCAGCGGGTGTTTCCACTGTTTCCGTGGAAGTGCTCGGTGTCGCCATCCGCTCCGTCGGGGGAGTGCGCGGGGCGAGTCGATCGATCGCCGCCAGGAAGGCGGGTGTGGCGGCCTGGGCGGCACGCGACGAATCCGCTTGCCCGGCAGCGGGGTCCGACGACTCGGCGGCGCCCGAACCGAGTTCGACGGCGGTGGGTGCGGCGGGTCGGGTGGTGGCGGCCGGATCCAAGGTGGCCGGAAAACCCTGCGCCATCAGCTCATCGGCACTCGGCAGCAGGTGGCCCAGATTCAGCGCGCCGAACACCCGCGTCACGTCGTCGACACTGAGTCGGACCGTCCGCCCGCTCTCGGCCTGGAAATAGTCGTGCAGGGGCGAGGCGTCGTCGCGATCGACCAGCACCGCTCGGTACCCGTCGGCGATCCGGGTCTCCTCGATGGTGATCTCCGCGCCGGGCTGGGGGACCAGGGCGATCACCGCGTTCACCCAGCCGAAGATCCCGGTCTGTTGCAGCAGGCTCTTCGCGGCGAACACCTGCCTGCGCACCTGCACGAACGGATTCGGCACCCGCACGGCGTGGTAGAGCGCGGCCGGTTCGCCGTCGATGGTCCACGGCCCGTTCGGCGGGGTGGCGAGCGTGCCCTCCTGGCGCGCGGTGAATCCCTTGACCTCCACGATGGTCACGCTCTGCGGCGTGCACACCAGTGCGTCGACCTCGACCGACCCACCGCGACTCTCGGGCACATGGCACCGGAACGCGACCACCCCACCGGCCTGAAAAGCCTGGTCACGCAGGGCGGCGCCGACGATCTGCTCCGCGCCTTCGAGTTCGCTCTCGTCCGCGACGACGACGATCACCACGACCCCCTGTGCACCAGACTGCGGACGACTACCAGGATACGGCCTCGGTGAGCCGTATCGAAACTGAATCCTGTTGCTGAGCAACAGCTTCGGCAATAGTGATTTCCGGTCTCACCACGGCGGCTCCAGAATCGCCTCTGACCACGGGTTCTCGGGTTCCGGGTCCCAGGTCAGCGGCGGCTTCGTGACCTGACCCGCGACCAGCACCAGGCCGCTGCGCCGGTCGACGGCGAGGAATCCGAACGGTCGGTCGATTGTCACCGCGGTGATCGTCGACCAGGTCAGCTGCGGAACGCCGCCCGCGCGCATCGCCACGGCCGTCACGGCGGCGGCCTCGAATCCGGCGGCGTCGAAGCGCGCCATGACGTTCTGGGCGGCGGCACCGAGCGCGAGCGGATCTTCGGCGAACCCGTCGAAGTGGGATCCGGGCCGGTCCATCGCGGTGGTCAGTCCGAACAGGGCTGCCCGTTCGACGAGGTCGTGTCGGTTCTCGAGCTCGAACGGCGGAAGTTCGAGCACCACGGAATCACCACCGCCGTAGGTTTCCTCTCGGCTCACCGACAGGCACGGCGCGGTGGTGCCGATCGGGAGTTCGGTAGCCACCTCGACGGTTCCGTCCAGTGCCGCCAACCCGGTCGCCACCGCGTCGCGTGGATTCGCGCCGATCAGCAGGTGCACGTCGAGTTCGCCGGTGCCCCGCACGATCACCCGCGTCACCGCGCCGTCGAGCACCGACACACTGCCGTCGGGGTAGCTCGACCGGAGCAGTCCCGGCCCCTGATGTCCCTGCCACGGACCGGTTTCCGGTGCGTAGCGCACCGGCCTGAACTCCTCGGCCCACCGGGTGCGGGCCGTCAGCGCGGTCGCGAGCACCAACAGGGTCTCCGGTCTGACCGATACCGGGAACTTCTCGATCAACCCGCCGGTCCGCGCGCGGGCCCACGCGTCGAGCTCGGCCGTTGCCGCCAGTACTCCCACCGTGCCCGCGGGCATACTGCGCACCCACTCCGCGCGCAGCGTCAGATCTGCCCGCACCCACACCCCGAGCGCTGTCGACACTTCCTTCGAGGCATCCAACGCCGCCAAGAGCTCCAGCCCCGCCGCGTGCGCGTCTTCGGCCGGAATCCCGATCGCCTCAGCGAGTTCGGCTCGCGCCTGCCCCGACGCGGCACCGGCCAACACGGCCAGCAACGGCCACAACCCCGCCCCCGACACCACCGCGTCCGAATCCCCGAACGACGCGCACCACCGCCCCGTCAACGCATTCGACGCCCGCACAGGCGAAACCGATGAACTCCCCATGCCCGGAATCCTACGACCAGCCACCGACAATCCGCCACGCCACCGCGCGCCCTCAGTCCCGCACCACCCCGACCCACACGAAATCCCTGGCCCTGGTGACGGCGACATACTGCTGGCGCAGGATCAGATCCAGCCGTTCTCGCTCGGCATCGGTGCGCGGCGGTGGGGGTTCGACGAACGGGTGGATCACGGCCCGGAAGTCCAGGCCCTTGGCCCGGTAGACGGTGCCCACTTTGACGCCGCTGTCGGTGTCGGCGCAGCGGTAGTCGACGAGTTCCTGGGCGGCGATGCCCCAGCGGCGCAGTCGGCGCAGCACGGCGTCGGCTTCCGCGTTGGTGATCGTGATGATCGCCGTATCCGACAGTGAGATGCCCTCGGCGACAAGGCGATCGAGTTGGCGACGGATGTGGTCGGGCAGTTCCGCTCGCGTGCAGGTCCACTGTTCGGCGATGCCGCCCGGCAGTGCGGCGTCGGCGACATCGAGGGTCTGGCGGTCACGCGTGTCGGGGTCGTCCACCGGCTGGGCGCCGGGCAGGGTGGCCGCGAGTTTCAGGATCGCGTGCCGATTGCGGTAGTTCTTGGTGAGTTTCTCGCTGCGGCCCACGATGGTGATCTCGGCGTCGACGAACCGCCAACCACCGGCGTAGATCTGCTGCTGGCGATCGCCGACGAACAGCAGGGAATTGGGTTCGTCGCCGGTCATCGCGTGGACCAGGCGCACGCTCTGCACGGTCATGTCCTGCATTTCGTCGACGACGACCATCGCGTAGGGCTTGTCCAGCGGGCGTGCGCGCAGTTCGTCGAGTGCGGCGGTGATGACATCGTTGCCGTCGAAGCACTCTCGTTCGGTCCGGATCGCCTCGTACGCCTCGTAGAGATCCCAGACGTAGCGGCGTTGGCTGGTGCGCAACGCGACTCGTCGGCCGCGTCGGTCCACCTCCGCGTACTCGGCGAAGCCCGCCGCGGTCGCGGGCAGTCCTCGACCCTTGATGACCCGATCGATTTCCTCACGCCAGTAGGGGCGTTCGCCGATCTCTGCCAGTCGACTCGGACGCCCGACTCTCGCCCACGCCCGATTGAACGCGGTGTCCGTGCGTGTGAGTTCCATCTTGCGCTGGATTCCCCGTTCGGCGAGAAACCCCTGCGCCCACGAGTGCAAATTCGTGAACTCCGCCCGCCCCACCGCATCCGGCAGCAATCGCGCGAACGCCGACTCCTGACACGGCGGCAGGTTCTTCACCAACGTCGTGAACAACAACCGCCCCGTGCTGTGCCGGGCCCGATTCGCCATCCGATGCAGCGCCAGCACCGTCTTGCCCGAACCCGCAGGACCCATGATCCGCGCCGGACCGTTGTAATGGCGGGTCACCAGGGCGAGTTGGGCGGGATCGAGGAACGCCAACCAGGTCGGAAACGGCTTGGCCAGGGCCGCGGTGAGGTGATCGGTGTGCAGCGACTCCACCTCGAGTAGGCCGTCCGTCTCGGCCGGTGCGGGCGGCGGTTCGATCTGGGAAATCGCGCGGAAGTCGGGATGGCGGCGGGCCGTGTGTGCGGCGAGTTCCCCGGCCAATCGCGCGGGCATCACCGACCGTCGGCTCAGCAGCGCCCGAACCGTGGCATCGGTGACGACCACGAACCGCCCGTCACCTTGCGCGCGAACGCCCGGCGGCAGCACGAACACCACTTCGACGGTCTGCGCGATGAATTCGTTGCGATTCGGCCCGATGACCACGCCCGTGAACAGCTGCTCGGCCCGCGCGCGCAGCCGCCGAATCCGCTCCGCACTCGGCAGTTCCTCGACCACGTTCAGCGCGAACACCCCACCGGGCCCGATGAGCAACGCGTCACTTCGCCCACGCACCAACAGCCGCCACCGCTGCCGACCGGCCAGCAACAGGGCGGTATAGACACCCCGCACCCGCCCCGGCAGCTCACCGACGCTGTCGACCAGCGCCTCTTCCGCTCTCAGCCGCGAGAATTCGTGATCATTGCTGGATGCCATCTCGACCGCCCCCGCGTGGTCCGCGTTACTCCGTCCTTACGAGTATCCGCGAAATATCAAGCAACAGAACTTATTTCGGTGAAGTCGACAAGTTTCCCCGGTTCGGGAACCTTTCCCGCGAGCACGATCGAAGGCGATTTCGCAGTCACGGCGCCCCCCGTTCACTGAACTCGACCGGACCACCCCGCTGCTGCGCTCGCCCCTGATCGGCCAGGCCATGTGCATCGGCGGCAATCGCGATCAACGCACCCCGCGCGGCCGGAACTGGACGCTGATACGCGGACCGACCGGTCGGGCGGTCTTCGGCACCGCGTGCTCCCAGGTCCGCTGACACGCCCCACCCATCACCACCAGATCCCCGTGTCCCGCCGTGAACCGCACACTCGCACCCCCACCGCGCGGCCGCAACAGCAGCGACCTCGGCGCACCCACCGAAATGATCGCGACCATCGTGTCGTGCGTGGCCCCCCGCCCGATCGTGTCCCCATGCCACGCGACACTGTCACGCCCGTCCCGGTAGAAACACAGCCCGGCCGTCCGAAAAGGCTCACCCAACTCGGCCGCGTAATGCGAACTCAACACCTCCCGCGCCTCGACCAGAATCCGATCCGGCAACGGATCGTTCTCCCCGAAGAACGACACCAACCGAGGCACATCCACCACCCGGTCATACATCGGCCGCCGCTCCGCATGCCACGGCACCCGCTCGGCCAACCGATCGAACACCTCACTCGCCCCCCGCAACCACCCCGGCAACACATCCACCCAGGCAGTCGCGTCGAGCACCGTACGCCGAACCGCCCCGACAGACCCCAGGGCAATCGCCTCACCGTCGAACAGTGAACCTTGCAGGGGAATCGACATGCAGGCATTCTAGCCCATGTTCGAATGTATGTTCGATAGCGGGCCGACCTTACCGCCGACGGATTCCTCGCTGTTCTGATCGGGTGATCACCAGGTCGGGGTTTCGCCGTTGGAGTTCAGCGGCGACGTCGTCCACTGATATCGGACGTAGCCAACGCTCCGAGATGGTGAGCGGATACCCGACGAAAAGTCTGCCGACCGGGCCGTAGATCCACCGGGGCCAGCGCTTGTCGGTGAGTGTCGGTTTCGGCTCGACCAACTCGATGGAAAGATGCCGCCCGGTCCGCAGATGAATGCGCGATATCCCGCCCCACGGGATTCGACCGAACGGGCCCAGCGTCACTCCATGATCATCGACCGCCACATCGGGTGCGGGGCGGACGAAGTGGTGCAGCCCCAGAAGCAGCGCAAGGGTTCCCGAAACGAGAGCGCCGAACACAGGGAACGTCAGCGCGGGTTCGCCGGCGCCGGTCACGAGAAACAACCACCCGACCCCGAGTCCAACCAGCCCCAACACCACCATCTCCACCCAACGAACCCACGAAGCCCGAAAGACCGTCGGCGGAGTCGGTACTTCCCGAAGTTGATCCACATCACCGACTGTAGTGGTTGCCGTTGGCGCAGAAGGGGTTCAGCGGCGCTCGGCCATATCGACCGGACCGGGGAAGATCGCAGATCCTTGCCGTCGCTGCGAAGTGGGAATCGCTCGGATTCGTTCACTAGGAGGCGGAAAGCAGATCGATGACGACGAGGTGGTCGGCTTCGTAGCGGTCGAGGTCGTCATTGAGCCAGCTCTCGTCGGGGCGGATTCGATGAAACCGGAAGGTGCCGTTGGTTTCGTTGGTCGCGATGATGCAGCGCAGCGGGATCGGGGTGCTCAGGGCGGTGGCCATGTGGCCGAGCTCTCTGGCCAGGGCGATTCCTTGGCGGAGGAGGGTTCGCTGGCCGTCGAGGCCGATGATCGGTCCGTCGGCGTACGTCTTGTCCACGGGCACGAAATCTTCGAGGTGGAAGCTGGTGTGGAAGCATTCCCATCCGGTGAGGTCGTGGAGACGTCCTGGTGCGTTGTCGGCGGTTTCGGAGAGCGGGGTCCAGGACACCACCTCGCCGCGGCATTCGATTCCGTTCTCGAACCGCGACCGGAGGGCGGGTGCCAAACCCTCTTCGGGATCGAGGCCGCCGAAGCCGTCCCGCACATTCAGTAATCTCGTCGCTCGATCGTTCATCGTCACCGTCAGCACGAGCAAAGCTATCGCCTTGATCGGACGCGGGCACGCGGTCGGACGGAAGACAGTCGACCCCTGTGCTGCCACGTGACGAAACGAAAACCGAATCACCCACCGCGCCACGAGCATTCGGCCGCGAACATGTTCGCGTTGAAAACTTCTCACCCCTGTGGATTAATCCTGGGATGAATTCGATTGTGGTCGCTGAGCAGCCGACAAAGGGCTCGCTGCCGGGGTGGTCGGTGCCGATGGTGTTCATCGTGGCCGCGACCTCGCAGTATGTGGGTGCGGCGCTGGGGGTGTTCCTGTTCGACACCACCGAGCCCGCCACGGTCGCCTGGTTGCGGGCGGCCGCGGCGGGGGTCGCGCTGGTGGCCTGGCGGCGGCCGTGGCGGACCCGGTGGACGCGGCAGGGCGTGGCGATGGCGGCGGGATTCGGGGTCGTCACGGTGGGGATGAACATCGTGTTCTACGAGGCGATCGCGCGCATTCCGCTCGGCACGGCGGTCGCCATCGAGTTCCTCGGGCCGGTCGCGGTGGCGACGCTCGGCTCGCGGCGGGCGCGCGACCTGCTCGCGGTCGCGTTGGTCGCCCTCGGCGTGGTGCTGCTGGCCGGGGTGCAGCTCGATGTCGAGCCGGTCGGTGTCGCCTTCGCGCTGGCCTCGGCGGTGCTGTGGGCGGCCTACATCATGGTCGGCAAGCGGGTCGCCGACACCGGCGACGGACAGGACTCGCTCGCCGTCGGCATGGCCGCCGCGGCCGTCGTCCTGGCCCCGTTCGTGCTCATCCCGCAGCTCACCATCGACGCGGGCGTCTTCGCCGACCCACGCACCTGGCTGCTCGGTCTCGGCGTCGGCGTGCTGTCCAGTGCGGTGCCGTATGCCCTGGACCAGGTCGTCCTGACCGCCGTCGGCCGCGCGCGGTTCGCCTTGCTGCTCGCCCTGCTGCCCGCCACCGCCACGGTCGTCGGCGCGATCGCCCTGGCCCAACGCCCGACAACACTCGAACTCACCGGCATCGCCCTGGTCATGCTCGCCCTGACCGTGAGCGCCCTGCCCACCCGAGTGCCCCCGCGATCACTTGACCCTCACGTCGCGTCAGGGTCGACGATGGCCCCATGACCTACCCCGCCTTCGACATCAGCCCCGTCCCGATCCCCGGCCCCGACGCCGTGGCGCCAGAGCCTTTCCACGGCCTCTACGGCATGCCGATGTTCGTCACCGTCCCGACCCCGGACCTGGCGGCCTCGCTGGATTTCTGGATCCGCGGACTCGGCTTCTTCGAGCTGTTCTCCGTGCCGGATCACCTGATTCACCTGCGCCGCTGGGCTTTTCAGGACGTGCTGCTGGTCCCGGGTGACCGACCCGTCGACGCGCCCGCGCTCAGCGTCAGCTTCTCCTGTGTCCTCGGCGAACTCGACACGATCGCCGCCGCCTGCGAACAGGCCGCACCCGGATGCACCACCGGACCCACCCCGATGCCGTGGAATTCGGTCGAGCTGCGCGTGCGCACCCCGGAGAACGCGCAGGTCGTGATGACCGCCGCCCGTCCCTACGACCCCGACAGCCCCGAAGCCGCCTACCTGCGCGCGATCGGCATCGAGGCACCTCGGTGACGACGAGCCGGGCGCGCGGCAGACTGGACGCCGTGACCGAACCCCTCACGGTGGGCGCCGCCGCGACACTGCTCGGCGTCACCACCCGCGCCCTGCACCACTGGGACGCCATCGGTCTCGTGCGCCCGTCCGAACGCAGCCCTGCCGGCTACCGCCGCTACACCGCCCCGGACCTCGCCCGTGCCCGGCGCGTCCTCGTCTACCGGGAACTGGGCGTGCCGCTCGACGAGATCCCCGCGCTGTTGGCCGCGCCCGCCGCCGAGGCGCTCACCACGCTGCGCGCCCAACGCGACGAACTGCACGCCAGGATTCGGCGCCTCGGACAGATGGCCGACGCCGTGGACCGCCTGATCGAGGCCAGGGACTCGGGAACCCTGCTCCCAGCCGACGAGCAGGTCGCGATCTTCGGTGAACACTGGCAACCATCGTGGGTCGACCAGGCCCGCGCCACCTGGGGCGACACCGCGCAGTGGGCCGAATCCGCCGAGCGCGCGGCCGCGCGATCCCCCGAACAGTGGCGCCGGATCACCGCCGACACCGAATCCCTGCACGTCGACCTGGCCGCGGCCTGTCGCATGGGCGTGCGCGCGGGCAGCGAGCGGGCCAACGCCCTCGCCGAGCGACACCGCGCGTCCCTGGCGGTCTACTTCGACTGCACCCACGCGATGCACGTCTGCCTGGCCAGGCGCTACGTCGAGGATCCCGGCTACGCCGCCTACTACAACGGGATCGAACCCGGCCTGGCCGCCTGGTTGCGCGACATCATCGACGCGCTCGCTCGCGCCGAGGGAATCGACCCGGACACCGCGTCGTGGCACAGCCCACCTCACACGTGAACACCATCACCCACCGAAAACTCGTCGCATCGAAGCGAAACCTGCGCGCTCACAGCACTTTCGGCTCCCGTGTGATCGATGACGCACCCGCGACCCCCACCGCATACCCCGTGGTCGCGTGCGAGGGGTGACCTGCCTGGTCAAACGCCTCCGGCGGCGCTGATAAGCTGTCGGGCGAGTGAGACATCCTTTAACGGACCGTCCGGTGAGGCGGGGAAGGAGGTCGGCATGGCTGTGCCCGAACGGGCGGCCAGAACCGGCGCGAGTGAAACATCGCAACGGCACACCCCGGAGTGGGTGGCGGCCGGTCGCGAGCTGTTGTCGCCGTCGGATGTGCAACGCACCGTCGCGCGGATCGCGCACCAGATCATCGAGAAGACCGCCCTGGATTCCGGCGACGCCGACGCGCCCCGGGTGGTTCTCATGGGTATCCCGACGCGCGGCACCACCCTGGCGAACCGGCTGGCGGACAAGATCGAGGAATTCTCCGGCGTGCGTCCCGCGCTCGGCTCCCTCGACATCACCCTGTACCGCGACGACCTGCGGTCGCGTCCGCACCGCCCGCTCGAGCGCACCTCGGTGCCCGACGGCGGGATCGAGAACTCCCTGGTCGTGCTGGTCGACGACGTGCTGTTCTCCGGTCGCACGGTCCGCTCCGCGCTCGACGGTCTGCGCGATCTGGGTCGCCCCCGCGCCGTGCAGCTCGCGGTCCTGATCGACCGCGGCCACCGCGAACTGCCGATCCGCGCCGACTACGTGGGCAAGAACGTGCCGACTTCGCGTGCCGAGGACATCTCCGTGCTCATGAGCGAGCACGACGGTCGTGACGGTGTCTACCTGCATCAGGAAGGTCAAGAGTGAAGCATCTGCTGACGGTCGCTGATCTTGATCGCGGGACCGCCACCGAACTCCTCGACGAAGCCGAACGCTTCGAACAGGCCCTGCTGGGCCGCGAGGTGAAGAAGCTGCCGACCCTGCGCGGTCGCACCGTGATGACGGTGTTCTACGAGAACTCCACCCGCACACGCGTGTCCTTCGAGGTCGCGGGCAAGTGGATGAGCGCCGACGTGATCAACGTGAGCGCGTCGAGTTCGTCTGTCTCCAAAGGTGAATCGCTGCGTGACACCGCGCTGACCCTGCACGCGGCCGGTGCCGACGCGCTGATCGTGCGGCACCCGGCCTCGGGCGCGGCACACCAGATCGCGCGCTGGATGGAGCAGTGGGCGCGCGAGGAGAGCCGCGTCGCCCCGTCGATCATCAACGCCGGGGACGGCACCCACCAGCACCCCACCCAGGCCCTGCTCGACGCGCTCACGCTGCGTCAGCGTCTCGGTGACATCGAGGGCAAGCGGATCGTGCTGGTCGGCGACATCCTGCACAGCCGGGTCGCCCGCTCCAATGTCTCCCTGCTCAGCACCCTCGGCGCCGAAGTGGTCCTGGTGGCGCCGCGCACGCTGCTGCCGATCGGGGTGGAGGCGTGGCCGTGCCGGGTCTCGACCTCCCTCGATGCCGAGCTGCCCGGGGCCGACGCGGTCATGATGCTGCGCGTGCAGGCCGAGCGGATGAACGGCGGGTTCTTCCCGTCGGCCCGCGAGTATTCGATCAACTACGGACTGTCCGAGCGCAGGCTCGGACTGCTCGACGACGACGCCGTGGTGCTGCACCCCGGTCCGATGCTGCGCGGCATGGAAATCGCCTCCGCGGTCGCCGATTCGCCGAAATCGGCGGTGCTGCAGCAGGTGTCGAACGGTGTGCACATGCGGATGGCCGTGCTGTTCCGGCTGCTCGTCGGTCAGGAGGAAACGGTATGAGTGAGCTGCTGATCAAGAACGTCAAGCCCTACGGCGAAGGCGAACCCGTCGACGTCCTGGTGCGCGACACGATCATCGCCGAGATCGGTTCGGGCCTCACGGTGTCCGATGACGCCCAGGTGATCGAGGGCAACGGCCAGATCCTGCTGCCCGGCTTCGTCGACCTGCATACGCACCTGCGCGAACCCGGCCGCGAGGACACCGAGACCATCGAAACCGGTTCCGCCGCCGCCGCACTGGGCGGTTACACCGCGGTGTTCGCGATGGCCAACACCAGCCCGGTCGCCGACTCGGTCGTCATCACCGACCACGTGTGGCGGCGCGGCCAGGAGGTCGGCCTCGTCGACGTGTTCCCGGTCGGCGCGGTCACCGTCGGCCTGCAGGGCAAGCAACTCGCCGAGATGGGCACCATGGCCGCCGGAATCGGCCAGGTCAGGATGTTCTCCGACGACGGCCACTGCGTCGACGACCCGCTGATCATGCGCCGCGCCCTCGAATACGCGAACTCGCTCGGCGTGCTCATCGCCCAGCACGCGGAGGAGCCGCGCCTGACCAAGGGCGCCATCGCGCACGAGGGCCCCAACGCCGCGCGCCTGGGCCTGCAGGGGTGGCCGCGTGCCGCCGAGGAGTCGATCGTCGCCCGCGACGCCCTGCTCGCCCGCGACGCCGGCGCCCGCGTGCACATCTGCCACGCCTCCACCGCCGGCACCGTCGAGCTGGTGAAATGGGCCAAGTCCCAGGGCATCTCGATCACCGCCGAGGTCACCCCGCACCACCTGCTGCTCGACGACTCGCGCCTGGAAACCTACGACGCGGTCAACAAGGTGAACCCGCCGCTGCGCGAATCCGCCGACGTGGCCGCCCTGCGCCAGGCCCTGGCCGAGGGCGTCATCGACTGTGTCGCCACCGACCACGCCCCGCACGCCGAGCAGGACAAGTGCTGCGAGTTCGCGGCCGCCCGCCCCGGCATGCTCGGGCTCGAGACCGCGCTGTCGATCATCGTGCAGACCATGGTGCGGCCGGGCCTGCTCGACTGGCGCGGTGTGGCGCGGGTGATGAGCGAGAAGCCGGCCGCGATCGTCGGCCTCGATGACCACGGCCGTCCGATCGCGGTCGGTGAACCGGCCAACCTCACGCTGATCGACCCCGACGCCGAGTGGACGGTGCACGGCGCCGAACTGGCGAGTATCTCGAACAACACACCGTTCGAGGACATGACGTTCCCGGCGCAGGTGTCAGCCACCGTGCTGCGCGGCCGGGTAACTGCCCGCGAGGGCAAGGCGGTCGGGATCTAGGGAGGCCAGGAAGTGGAAAGAACGCTGTGGGTACTCGGGCTGCTGGCATTTTTCATTCTGTGCCTGTGGTTGATGTACCGGGCTTGGCAGAAGAAGGCCACGCGGCAGCGCGACCGCATCGGCGAACTGCCGACGGTGCCGGCCGAACTGGGCGCGCAACTACTGGAACCGACCACCGGGGTCTACCTGGGCAGCACGATCGCGCCCAGCTGGCAGGACCGGATCGCGGTCGGTGACCTGGGATTCCGGGCGACCGCCGAACTGACGCGGTTCGAACGCGGAATTCTGCTCGAACGCGACGGCGCCACGGTGATCTGGATTCCGCAGGAATCCGTGTCGGCCGTGCGCACCGAGCGCGGACACGCGGGCAAAGTGATGACACAAGATGGTGTGCTGGTAATTCGCTGGACACTGCCGACCGGAACCGAGATCGATACCGGTTTCCGGGGCGACGACAAGACGGTGTACCCGGCATGGACTGCGGATGCGACCAGGGTGACGACGGGAGATGACGAATGAGCTCAGTGAAGGCAGCCTTGGTGCTCGAGGACGGCCGCGTATTCCGCGGGACCGCCTTCGGCGCCGAGGGACAGACGCTCGGTGAGGCCGTGTTCTGCACGGCGATGACCGGGTACCAGGAAACCCTGACCGACCCCAGCTACGCCCGCCAGATCGTGGTGGCCACCGCCCCTCAGATCGGCAACACCGGCTGGAACGACGAGGACGACGAGTCCGCCAAGATCTGGGTCGCCGGGTACGCCGTGCGCGACCCCTCGCGGGTCAGCTCCAACTGGCGCGCGACCACCACGCTGCAGGACGAGCTCGACAAGCAGAGTGTCGTCGGCATCGCCGGGATCGACACCCGCGCGGTGGTCCGCCACCTGCGCAGCCGCGGGTCGATGAAGGCGGGCATCTTCTCCGGGGCCGCGCTGGCCACCGACGAGGAACTGCTCGCCCGCGTCAACGGCCAGTCCTCGATGCTGGGCGCCGACCTGGCCGAGGAGGTCAGCACCGACGCGATGTACACGATCGAACCGGTCGGTGCGCACAACTTCACCGTCGTCGCGGTCGATCTGGGCATCAAGACCAACACCCCGCGCATGTTCGCCGAGCGCGGCGTGCGCACGCACGTGGTGCCGTCGAACACCTCGATCGACGACATCCTCGCCCTGAACCCCAACGGCGTGTTCCTGTCGAACGGCCCCGGCGACCCGGCCACCCAGACCGGCGCGATCGCGCTCACCCAGGGTGTCCTGGAACGCGGGATCCCGCTGTTCGGCATCTGCTTCGGCAACCAGATCCTGGGCCGGGCGCTGGGCCGCGACACCTACAAGATGAAGTTCGGCCACCGCGGCATCAACATCCCGGTGATCGAAGAGGGCACCGGTCGCGTGTCGATCACCGCCCAGAACCACGGCTTCGCCCTCGAGGGCGAGCGCGGCGAGGTGTTCGACACCCCGTTCGGCAAGGCCGAGGTCTCCCACATCTGCGCCAACGACGGCACCGTGGAAGGGGTCCGGCTGCTCGACGGCCGCGCCTTCTCGGTGCAGTACCACCCCGAGGCCGCCGCAGGCCCGCACGACGCCGCATACCTGTTCGACCGTTTCGCCGGTCTCATGGAAGGAGCCTGATGCCTCGCCGCGAGGATCTGAAGCACATTCTGGTGATCGGCTCTGGCCCGATCGTGATCGGCCAGGCGTGCGAATTCGACTACTCCGGTACCCAGGCCTGTCGGGTGCTGCGCTCGGAGGGCCTGCGGGTTTCGCTGGTCAACTCCAACCCCGCGACCATCATGACCGACCCGGAGTTCGCCGACGCCACCTACGTCGAGCCGATCACCCCGGAGTTCGTCGAGAAGGTCATCGAGAAGGAGCGCCCCGACGCGATCCTGGCCACCCTCGGCGGGCAGACCGCGCTCAACACCGCGGTCGCCCTGCACGAGAACGGGGTGCTGGCCAAGTACAACGTCGAGCTGATCGGCGCCGACTTCGACGCCATCCAGCGCGGTGAGGACCGGCAGAAGTTCAAGGACATCGTCGCCAAGGTCGGCGGCGAGAGTGCCCGCAGCGCTGTCTGTTACACCATGGACGAGGTCCGCGCGACGGTCGCCGAGCTCGGCTACCCGGTCGTGGTCCGCCCGTCGTTCACCATGGGTGGCCTCGGTTCGGGCATGGCCTACAACGAGGAAGACCTCAACCGCATCGCCGGTGGCGGTCTGGCCGCCTCGCCGACGGCCAACGTCCTGATCGAGGAGTCCATCCTCGGGTGGAAGGAGTTCGAACTCGAGCTCATGCGCGACCGCAACGACAATGTGGTCATCGTCTGCTCGATCGAGAACGTCGACCCGATGGGCGTGCACACCGGCGACTCGGTGACCGTCGCCCCCGCGATGACCCTCACCGACCGCGAGTACCAGAAGATGCGCGATCTCGGCATCGCGATCCTGCGCGAGGTCGGCGTCGACACCGGCGGCTGCAACATCCAGTTCGCGGTGGATCCGAAGGACGGTCGTCTGATCGTCATCGAGATGAACCCGCGTGTGTCGCGGTCCTCGGCGCTGGCGTCGAAGGCCACCGGCTTCCCGATCGCCAAGATCGCCGCCAAGCTGGCCATCGGCTACACCCTCGACGAGATCGTCAACGACATCACCGGCGAAACTCCCGCGAGCTTCGAGCCGACCCTGGACTACGTCGTCGTCAAGGCGCCCCGGTTCGCGTTCGAGAAGTTCCCCGGCGCCGACGCCACCCTGACCACCACCATGAAGTCGGTGGGCGAGGCCATGTCGATGGGCCGCAACTTCTCCGAGGCCCTCGGCAAGGTGCTGCGCTCGCTCGAGACCAAGGCCGCCAGCTTCTGGACCCTCGACGACGGCCAGTGGGCCCCGAAGGACCCGAGCGATCCGGCGTCGGTGCGCGAGGCGATCGAGGCCATCCTGGCCGACCTGCGCGTGCCGACCGAAGGCCGCATCTACCAGGTCGAGCGCGCGCTGCGCTACGGCGCCAGCGTCGAGGAGGTCGCGCTGGCCTCCGGTGTGGACCCGTGGTTCGTCGCCGAGGTGCTCGGCCTGGTCGAGCTGCGCCAGGAAGTCCTCGACGCGCCCGTGCTCGACGAGGACCTGCTGCGTCGCGCCAAGCACTACGGCCTGTCGGACCGTCAGCTCGCCGCCCTGCGGCCCGAGCTGGCCGGTGAGGCGGGCGTGCGCTCGCTGCGGCACCGTCTCCAGGTGCGCCCGGTCTACAAGACCGTCGACACCTGCGCCGCGGAGTTCGAGGCCAAGACCCCGTACCACTACAGCACCTACGAGCTCGATCCCGGCGCGGAGTCCGAGGTCGCGCCGCAGCGTGAGCGCGACAAGGTCATCATCCTGGGCTCGGGCCCCAACCGCATCGGTCAGGGCATCGAGTTCGACTACTCGTGTGTGCACGCGGCCCAGACTCTGTCGGCCGCGGGCTACGAGACCGTCATGGTCAACTGCAACCCCGAGACCGTCTCCACTGACTACGACACCGCCGATCGCCTCTACTTCGAGCCGCTCACCTTCGAGGACGTCCTCGAGGTGTACAACGCCGAAGCCGAGTCGGGCACCGTCGCCGGGGTGATCGTGCAGCTCGGCGGCCAGACCCCGCTGGGCCTGGCGCAGCGGCTCACCGACGCGGGCGTGCCCGTGGTCGGCACCTCCGCGGCCGCGATCGACCTGGCCGAGGACCGCGGCGAGTTCGGTGACGTGCTGATCGCCGCAGGCCTGCCCGCCCCCAAGTACGGCACCGCCACGAATGTGGCCCAGGCCAAGAAGATCGCCAACGAGATCGGCTACCCCGTGCTGGTCCGTCCGTCCTACGTGCTGGGCGGGCGCGGCATGGAGATCGTCTACGACGAGACCTCGCTCGAGGGCTACATCTCCCGCGCGACCGAGCTCAGCCCCGATCACCCGGTGCTGGTCGACCGGTTCCTCGAAGACGCCATCGAGATCGACGTCGACGCCCTGTGCGACGGCGAGGAGGTCTACCTCGGCGGCGTGATGGAACACATCGAGGAAGCCGGCATCCACTCCGGTGACTCCGCCTGCGCGCTGCCCCCGATCACCCTGGGCCGCAGCGACATCGAGGCCGTGCGCCGCTCGACCATCGCGCTGGCCAAGGGCATCGGCGTCAAGGGCCTGCTCAATGTGCAGTACGCCCTCAAGGACGACGTGCTCTACGTCCTGGAAGCCAATCCACGGGCCAGCCGGACGGTTCCGTTCGTCTCCAAGGCCACCGCGGTGCCGCTGGCCAAGGCGTGCGCGCGCGTCATGCTCGGCGCCACCATCGCCGACCTGCGCAAGGAAGGCATGCTGCCGCCCGAGGGCGACGGCGGCCACGTGCCCCTGGACGCGCCGGTCGCGGTCAAGGAAGCCGTGCTGCCCTTCCACCGGTTCCGTCGCGCCGACGGCTCCGGCATCGACTCGCTGCTCTCCCCGGAGATGAAGTCCACCGGCGAGGTCATGGGCATCGACGCCGACTTCGGCACCGCCTTCGCCAAGAGCCAGGCCGCCGCCTACGGCTCGCTGCCGACCGAGGGCACCGTGTTCGTCTCGGTCGCCAACCGCGACAAGCGCGCCATGGTCTTCCCGATCAAGCGCCTGCACGACCTCGGCTTCCGCATCCTCGCCACCGACGGCACCGCGGAAACCCTGCGCCGCAACGGCATTCCGTGCGAACAGGTGCGCAAGCACTCTGACCCGGAGACCACCGATCCGGCTACCGGCATGCCGGAGGCCTCGATCGTGGAACAGATCCGCGACGGCGAGATCGACATCGTGTTCAACACCCCCTACGGCAACTCGGGCCCCCGCGTGGACGGCTACGAGATCCGCACCGCCGCCGTGGGCGCCAACATCCCGTGCATCACCACCGTGCAGGGCGCCGCCGCGGCGGTCCAGGGCATCGAGGCGAGCATCAACGGCGGCATCGGGGTGCGCTCGCTGCAGGAACTGCACTCGAAGCTGCGTGGCTGAGATGACCTTCGGCCACCGCTTGCAGCACGCCATGCGGCAGTTCGGACCCGTCTGCGTCGGCATCGACCCCCACCCCGCCCTGTTGCGGGCGTGGGGGCTCACCGAGGACGTCGACGGGCTGGAGGCCTTCGCCGAGATCTGCGTGGAGGCCTTCGACGGGCGCGTCGCCGTGGTCAAGCCGCAGGTCGCGTTCTTCGAGACCTACGGCTCGGGCGGTCTCGCGGTCCTGGAACGCACCATCTCGGTGCTGCGGGCCTCGGGCACCCTGGTGCTGGCCGACGCCAAACGCGGCGACATCGGCTCCACCATGGACGCCTACGCCAACGCCTGGCTCGGCGCCGGACCCCTCGGCGCCGACGCGGTCACGGTCTCGCCCTACCTCGGTTTCGGGTCACTGGACCCGGCGCTGGAGCTGGCGCGGACCAACGGTCGCGGGGTGTTCGTCCTCGCGGCGACCTCCAATCCCGAAGGGGCGCAACTGCAACGGATCACCGCCCCCGACGGTCGCACGATCGCGCAGACGATGGTCGACGAGGCCGCCGCCCGCAACGCCGGTCCTGGCCTCGGCTCGGTCGGCGTGGTCGTCGGCGCCACCCTCACCGAGGCGCCGGACCTCTCGGGGCTCAACGGACCCATCCTGATGCCCGGTGTGGGCGCGCAGGGCGGGGGAGTGGACTCCATTCGCGCCCTGGTCCCCGCGGCGAGCCTGGCGGCCGTGCTGCCCAGCGTCTCGCGCGAGGTCCTCGCCGTCGGACCGTCCACGACCGCGCTGATCGGTCGCACCGCGCAGCTGCAGGAGGAATTCGCCTTCCTGCAGCGCTGAATACCGGACCCATGACAAGGCCGGGGCTGGACACCACAGCCCCGGCCTTGTCGTGTCCGCGCCACGGCGCACCGCTGTGCGCTTCGCCTCACGTGACGAACCGCCCACCGGCGATGATCATCGACCTCGTCACGTCCGTGTTCGACGGCTACCTGCCGCGACACGCGGTCCGAAATCACGCGACACGCGGGCATTTTCGGGAAACACCCTGGTCGCGAAGCGCGGTGTTAACCAGGGCCGTCCACACCGGTCGCGCTATCGGGTGGCTATCATCGCCCATTTCGGTAAAACCGCAGGTGGGGGTGCATTTTATGAATTCGACGGTACGATCGAGGCACCGGAATCGACCGTCACCGCATCGAGCCCGCGCGCGCCATACGGCATCCGTAATCCGGCCCTGACCTGGGGGTCGGGTTCGCAATCGGCGCGCCCCGTGGGTACGGTCGCACAGACCGTCCGGGTAACCGGCGGTAGATCTGGCAATGAACGATGAGACGGAGGAACCCGTGGCCCTTCCCCAGCTGACTGATGAGCAGCGCGCCGCTGCTCTGGAGAAGGCGGCTGCCGCTCGCCGCGCTCGGGCAGAGCTCAAGGAGCGCCTGAAGCGCGGTGGCACGAACCTGAAGCAGGTTCTCACCGACGCCGAGTCCGATGAGATTCTCGGCAAGATGAAGGTTTCCGCGCTGCTCGAGGCTCTGCCGAAGGTTGGCAAGGTCAAGGCGGCCGAGATCATGACCGAGCTCGAGATCGCGCCTACGCGCCGTCTTCGTGGACTCGGTGCCCGGCAGCGCGCCGCGCTGCTCACCCGCTTCGACTTCGACGCGTCCTAAGAACTGGTGGATACACACACGCGGAAGGGCCGACTGGTAGTACTGGTCGGCCCCTCGGCCGTGGGCAAGTCCACGGTCGTGCGGTGCGTGCGGGAACGCCTGCCCGAATTGGTTTTCAGTGTGTCGGCCACGACCAGGGACCCCCGTCCCGGTGAAGTCGACGGCCGCGACTACCGCTTCGTTTCCCGAGCCGAGTTCGACGCCATGATCGAGGCGGACGAACTGCTCGAATGGGCAGACATCCACGGGGGGTTGCAGCGATCGGGCACCCCCGCCGCCCCGGTGCGGGACGCACTGGCGAGCGGACTGTCGGTACTGATCGAAGTCGACCTGGCCGGAGCCCGGTCGGTCCGCCACGCGATGCCGGAGGCACTTCTGGTGTTTCTCGCGCCGCCGAGCTGGGAAGAACTGGTCTCGCGACTGCGCTCGCGCGGTACCGAGACCCCCGAGGTGATCGAGCGCAGGCTCGAGACCGCCCGGGTCGAATTGGCGGCCCGTGACGAGTTCGACACGGTCATCGTGAACAGCGAGGTAACGACCGCGTGTGAGCAGTTGGTATCGTTGTTCGTTAGCACAAATTCGAGTTCTTGACCCACTAACCCGCAGGAGTCACCCCTAGTGAGTACGGACATCACCGCAGTACCCGCGTACGACACCCCGATCGGCCTCACCAACCCGCCGATCGACGAGCTGCTCGAGCGCACCTCGTCCAAGTACGCCCTGGTGATCTACGCGGCCAAGCGCGCCCGTCAGATCAACGATTACTACAACCAGCTCGGCGACGGCATCCTCGAGTACGTCGGCCCGCTCGTGGAGCCGGGTCTGCAGGAGAAGCCGCTGTCGGTCGCCATGCGCGAAATCCACTCCGACCTGCTCGAACACACCGAGGGCGAGTGACAATCTCTAGTCCGGAGGCGTAAAGACCATGCGGATCGTCGTCGGGGTCGGCGGGGGCATCGCCGCGTACAAGGCGTGTGCCCTCGTTCGCCGTTTCACCGAGACCGGACACCAGGTGCGGGTCATCCCCACCGAATCGGCTCTGCAGTTCATCGGCAAGGCGACCTTCGAGGCACTGTCCGGGCAGCCGGTGCACACCACGGTGTTCGCCGACGTGCCCGAGGTGCCGCATGTGCGGATCGGCCAGGAGGCCGACCTCGTCGTCATCGCCCCCGCCACCGCGGATCTGATGGCGCGCGCCGCGCAGGGGCGCGCCGACGATCTGCTCACCGCCACCTTGCTGACGGCCCGATGTCCGGTACTGTTCGCGCCCGCGATGCATACCGAGATGTGGGAGCATCCGGCGACGGTGGCCAATGTCGCGACCTTGCGCGCGCACGGCGCCAACGTCATGGAACCCGCGGCGGGCCGGCTCACCGGCACCGACACCGGTCCCGGCCGACTGCCCGAACCGGAGGAGATCTTCGGTCTGGCCTCGCTGCTGCTCGAACGTGCCGACGCGCTGCCCCGCGACCTGACCGGTCGCCGCGTGGTGATCACCGCCGGTGGCACGAGGGAACCCCTCGACCCGGTGCGCTTCCTCGGCAACCGCAGCTCCGGTAAGCAGGGCTACGCCCTGGCCAGGGTCGCCGCCCAGCGCGGTGCCCAGGTCACGCTGATCGCGGGCAACACCATCGAGCTCGCGCCGCCCGCCGCGGTCGAACTGGTCCACATCACCACCGCCGACCAGCTCAAGACCGCCGTCGACAAGCACGCGCTCGGCGCCGATGCCGTGATCATGGCCGCCGCCGTCGCCGACTTCCGGCCCACCCACGTGGCCGCCGCGAAGATCAAGAAGGGCGCCGACGAACCCGACGTGATCCCGCTGACCAAGAACGACGACATCCTCGCCGGTCTGGTCGACGCCCGCACCGAGGGACGGCTCGCCGGTACCGCGATCGTCGGGTTCGCCGCCGAGACCGGTGACGACAACGGCGATGTGCTCACCCACGCGCGCGCGAAACTGGCCCGCAAGGGCTGCGATCTGCTCGTGGTCAACGCGGTCGGTGAGGGCAAGGCGTTCGAGGTCGACACCAACGACGGGTGGCTGCTCGGCGCCGACGGCACCGAGGCGGCGCTCGACCACGGTTCCAAGGCGCTGCTGGCCAGTCGCGTCCTCGACGCGCTGGTCCCACTGTTGCGCTGACGACGCGCCATGTGAAAACTGTTGTGCGGCAACAACGGTCGCGCAGTGTACCGCCGAGGTGGGTGTTCGCGACGCGGCTTGTCGCTTACTGGCCACCATGTCGGTGGTTTGGAATAGTCTTGATGAGAACGAGTAACCCGTTGAGGGAGAGGGAATAACTGTGCGTACGACAGGTAGTCGGCTATTCACCAGTGAGTCCGTGACCGAGGGGCATCCGGACAAGATCTGTGACGCGATCAGCGATTCCATCCTCGACGCCTTGCTCTCGGAGGATCCGGGCAGCCGCGTCGCGGTGGAGACCATGGTCACCACCGGGCAGGTCCATGTCGCGGGCGAGGTCACCACCTCCGCCTACGCCGACATCCCGCGCATCGTGCGCGAGAAGGTCCTCGAGATCGGATACGACTCCTCCGCAAAGGGATTCGACGGTAATTCCTGCGGTGTCAACATCGCGATCGGTGCTCAGTCGCCCGATATCGCCCAGGGTGTCGACACCTCGCACGAGGCGCGCGTCGGCGGTTCCGACGACGCGATCGAGCGCCAGGGCGCCGGTGACCAGGGCCTGATGTTCGGCTACGCCACCACCGACACCCCCGAGCTGATGCCGTTGCCGATCGCGCTCGCGCATCGCCTCTCGCGCAAGCTCACCGAGGTCCGCAAGTCGGGCGTGCTGCCCTACCTGCGTCCCGACGGCAAGACCCAGGTCACCATCGAGTACGACGGCGACCGTCCGGTCCGCCTCGACACCGTGGTCATCTCCACCCAGCACGCCGCCGATATCGACCTGGACAACCTCCTGGCGCCGGATATCCGCGAGAAGGTCGTCGACGCGGTCCTGGGTGATCTGAACCTGCCCAGCCTCGACACCTCCGACATCCGCCTGCTGGTCAACCCGACCGGCAAGTTCGTGCTCGGTGGTCCGATGGGCGACGCCGGTCTGACCGGCCGCAAGATCATCGTCGACACCTACGGCGGCATGGCCCGCCACGGTGGCGGCGCGTTCTCGGGCAAGGATCCGTCCAAGGTCGACCGCTCGGCCGCCTACGCCATGCGCTGGGTCGCCAAGAACGTCGTGGCCGCCGGGCTGGCGGATCGGGTCGAGGTGCAGGTCGCCTACGCCATCGGCAAGGCCGCCCCCGTGGGTCTGTTCGTCGAGACCTTCGGCACCGAGAAGGTCGACCCGGCGCGCATCTCCACCGCCATCTCCGAGGTCTTCGACCTGCGTCCCGGCGCGATCATCCGCGATCTGGACCTGCTGCGCCCGATCTACGCGCCGACCGCCGCCTACGGCCACTTCGGCCGCACCGATGTCGACCTGCCCTGGGAGCACACGGACCGCGCCGACAAGCTGCGCGCGGCCGTCGGCCTGTAAAACGCTCGCGCCGCGTGAGCGCGGACGACCACACGACAGCAGCGGGACACCCGATCGCACGGGTGCTCCCGCTGCTCTCGCCTGCCCACCTCGACCGCGATTTCGACTACCTCGTCCCCGCCGAGTTCGACGAGATCGCCCAACCCGGGGTGCGGGTGCGGGTGCGCTTCGCCGGTCGCCTCGTCGACGGGTATCTGCTCGAACGCCTCCCACACAGCGACCACAACGGCAAACTGATGCCGCTGGACCGCGTGGTCTCTCCCGAACGCGTCCTCACCCCCGACATCCTGCACCTGATCACCGCCGTCGCCGCCCGCTACGCCGGAACCAGAGCCGACGTCCTCCGCCTGGCCATCCCACCCCGCCACGCCCGAACGGAAACCGGCGGTGTCGCCAAGAATTCCGCCGCGACCAAGGCGGTGAAGCGTGGGGGTGGTCCCCTCGCTGTCGATGCGCGCGGTGCCGCTACCGAGACCCCGACGGGTGACGTCCCCGAGTCTGCGAGCCTCGACCACCGCCTCGCCGACGAAGGCGTTGGGGCCGAAGATGTTTCGCGCCTCTCCGGTCGATCGGAGGGCGAGCCCCTCGCGCGCGAGGTGAGCCAGCCGAGTATCTCTGCTGCCTCCGACGATGGTTTACCGGACCCTGATGCGCCGGTGGCAAGGGGCCACTCAGGCGACGATGTTTTGTCGGGTCCGGGTGCATCAGTGGAGGTGGGCCGCTCGGCGGACGCTGTGCGTCGGCCGACCGCGCGTGTTGGTGGCGACGATGCTTCGCGAGGTCCGGGTGAGTCGGAGGAGGTTGGCCGCTCAGCGGATGCGGTGCGTCAGCCGACTGGCAGTGTTGGTGGCGACGAAGTTTCGCGAGGTCCGGGTGGGTCGGTGGTGGTAGGCCGTTCAGCGGATGCGGTGCGTCAGCCGACGGGCAGTGTTGGTGGCGACGGAGTTTCGTCCGGTTCCGGCGTGGTCGCGGCGGGGGGTTACTCGGGGGAGGTGGATGTTTCGGGGTGGGGGCGGTACGTGCACGGGGCGGCGTTCGTCGGTGCGCTCGCGAAGGGGAAGGGGGCGCGGGCGGCGTGGCAGGCGTTGCCGGGGGAGGATTGGGCCGCGCGGTGGGCGGAGTTGGCGGCGACGGTGGTGGCCGGGGGGCGTAGTGCGGTGCTGATGGTGCCGGATCAGCGGGATCTGGATCGGCTACTGGCCGCCTGTGTCGCGCTGGTGGGGGATTCGGCGGTCGGGTTGTCGGCGGGGTTGGGGCCCGCGGCGCGGTATCGGCGGTGGTTGGCGGTGCTGCGGGGGCAGGCGCGGATCGTGGTGGGGACGCGGGCGGCGGTATTCGCGCCGGTGCAGGACCTCGGACTCATCGCGATCTGGGACGACGGCGACGACACCTACGCCGAACCGCGTTCCCCGTACCCGCACGCGCGCGAAGTGGCGATGCTGCGCGCGCACGAGACCGGCGCCGCGTTCGTGGCCGCCGGCTTCGCCCGGACCGCCGAGATCCAGGCCGTCGTCGAATCCGGGTGGGCGCGTGACCTGCTCGCGGAACGTCACGTGTTGCGTGCGGTGACACCGCGGATCAGCGCCCCCGGCGACAGCGACTACGCCCTGGAACGCGACGCGCTGGCCCGGTCGGTGCGCATGCCGGGCGTGGCGTTCGCGGCCGCCCGTTCGGCGCTCAAGGAGAACGCGGCGGTGCTCGTCCAGGTGCCCCGCCGCGGGTACGTCCCCTCGCTGGCCTGCGCGAAGTGCCGCCACCCCGCGCGCTGCCGACACTGCAACGGCCCCTTGGCATTACCGCACGCCACCCACGGCGAAGCCGCCAGCCCGCAGTGCAAGTGGTGCGGCATCACCGAGGCCGCGTTCCGCTGTCAGGCATGCGGAGCGCGGACCCTGCGAGCGACGGTCGTCGGCGCCACCCGCACCGCCGAGGAGTTGGGCCGCGCGTTCGCCGGCGTCCCGGTGCGGACCTCGGGCGGCGGGGACATGCTCGACACCGTCGAACCCGGCGCCCAGGTCGTCGTCGCCACCGTCGGAGCCGAACCGCTGGTGCCCGGTGGCTACGGTGTCGCGCTGCTGCTCGACGGGTGGGCCCTGCTCGGACGGGCCGATCTGCGGGCCGGCGAGGACACCCTGCGCAGGTGGATGGGGGCCGCCGCGCTCGTTCGCCCGCGCGGGCAGGTGATCGTGATGGCCGAGCCCGGGTTGCCCACGGTGCAGGCGCTGGTGCGGTGGGATCCGGTCAACCACGCTGCGGCCGAGTTGGCAGCGCGGGCCGAGGTGGGGTTCCCGCCTGCGGTTCGCCTGGCCGCGGTAGACGGGACCACCGCGTCGATCGCCGAATTGCTCGACGCGGCAACACTTCCCGAAGACACCGAGATCCTGGGTCCTGTTCCGTTGCCGCCCACCGCGCGTAAACCGTTCTCCGGCGGGGATTCTCCGGCCGAGGTCGAGCGGATGCTGTTGCGGGTGCCGCGGTCGCAGGGAGCCCCGCTTGCTCGGGCGCTGGGGGCCGCGCAGGGGGTTCGGAGTTCGCACCGGTCGGATGCGCCGTTGCGGGTGCAGATCGACCCGGTCGACATCGGCTGATTTGTCGGGGGCCCGGGTTTCCTGGGTGGCATAAACGTGCGGAGAAGCGTTGATGCGGGTGGTTTTCGGGGGTTCGGGTGGTCGGTTGCACCAATATGACACTGCTGTGGTGACTCAGGATCAGTGGGCCTGAGCGGCAGTGGTTCGGGGTGAGTGGGGATGGTCCTGGTGACCCAGGTTCGGTAGGCCCAGGAGGTTGGGCAGGCTGTGTTTGTGGAGCGCCGGCGCGCTCGAGTCGCGGCCCCGAGGGGGCCACCGGTCAGCGCTCGAGACTCGCGCCTGCGGCGCATGCGCTTCGAGCGCTGACCGGCGACCCGGCCGCGACCGCCACTGCGTGGCCGCCACTCCCTCGGGGTCGGGGGTGTGTGGTTCAGGGAACATCGCACCAAACCTTGCGCTAGATACATTGCCGATATATCGTCGATAACGTAAGCAACAACGCGAGAGCCGTAGGAGGCTGTTATGCATAACCGAGAACAGAGAGAATTCGGGCACTTTCGGCGCGGGCGCGGGCCCGGTCCGCAGGAGTTCGCGCCGGGGCGTCCGCAGTTCCGGCACGGTGGTCGACACGGGCACGGGCCGGAGTTCGGACCGGGATTCGGTCCCGGTTTCGGGCCAGGGTTCGGACCGGGATTCGGGCGGGGGCGTGGCCGCGGTGGCCGTGGTCGGCGCGGCGACGTGCGGGCGGCGGTGCTGCTGTTGCTCGCGGAGCGGCCGATGCACGGCTACGAGCTGATCCAGCAGATCCGCGATCGCAGCGACGACATCTGGCGTCCCAGCCCGGGGTCGATCTACCCGGCGCTCGCCCAGCTCGAGGACGAGGGGCTGGTGCTCATCGAGAAGGTGGCCGGACGCAAGACCGCGCAGCTGACCGGCGAGGGCAAGGCCTACGTCGAGACCCAGCGCGACGAGCTCGGCGATCCGTGGGCCGAGGTGCGCCAGGATGTCGGCGCGCAGGCGCTGGACCTGCGCGGACTGGTCGGTCAGGTGATGGGCGCGGTCGGCCAGGTCGCCCAGGTCGGTACCCCGCAGCAGGCGGCGAAGGCGGCCGAGGTGCTCGCCGAGACCCGGCGGGCGCTGTATCGGATCCTCGCCGAGGACGACGTCACGTCCGAGGATGACGCAACCCCCGAGAAGTGAGGGCGGCGTGAAAGCCCCCTCCGGGGTGCGGTTGTCACACCGATGGAGTAAATCATTGGGATATGGAACAGCCGAGAACGGTGTGGGGTTGGGGAACAACACAATGGCGCAGGACGATGTCGATCGCGGCACTGGCCTGCACGGCG
>NZ_JBHSQN010000010.1:131423-136119 GCF_042658545.1 Nocardia lasii | reverse complement strand
CCGCCGTCGTCCCGCTACAGTCGGGTCCGCCGCAGACCGACCATCTGGCCGCGGCCCGCTATCTCGACACCCACCCGAACGCGGTTCCGGTGGGGCTCAACGACTTCGACTGCGTACCCGGTGCTGAACACCCCCGTCCGATCGTGCTCGTGCATGGTACCGATTCCAGCGCGTACTCCGACTGGTCGGGCATCGGACCGCAACTGGTCGCGGCCGGCTACTGCGTGTTCGCGCTGAACTACGGCGGGGCGCCCGGCGCCGACACCTACGGCACCGAGGACATGCGGATCAGCTTCGCCCAGCTCGCCGCGTTCGTCGACGAGGTCCTCGCGGCGACGAAGGCGAGCAAGGTCGACCTGGTCGGGTTCTCCCAGGGCGCGACCGTGAGCCGGTTCTACGTCAACAAACTCGGCGGGGCGCCCAAGGTCGACACCTGGGTCGGTTTGGCCTCGCCCAGCTACGGCGGCGTCATGTACGGACTGGTCCCGGTCGGCCAGGCCGTGCCGGGCATGATGGACGTGTACGCGCAGGTCACCTCAACCGCGGCGGTCCAGCAGGCGCAGGGCCAACCGCTCATGGTGGAACTCAACGAGGGCGGCGACACCGTGCCCGGTGTCCGCTACGTCACCGTCGGCAGCCGGGTCGACGAGATGATCCAGCCGTTCTCCAATATCGCGCTGCGTGGGGCGGGCGCGGAGAACCTGGTGCTCCAGGACCTGTGCGCCGAGGATCTCACCGGGCACTTCCACCTGGTCTACGACCCGTTCGTGCAGCAGTTGCTCCAACAGATCCTCGATCCGGTCAACGCGCCCGCGCCGGTGTGTCAGCCGGTCGCGCTCGGCACGGGGATCCCGCAGGTGATCATCGCGGGCAACTCCTGACGGGCGTGCTGGACAGGGGGCTCCCGGGAGGTCACTAGACTGGGACGACCGCAATTCGTCCTCCCCGGGAGCCGCCGTGACCATTCAGCCCGTTCGCCTGTTCGGCGACCCGATTCTGCGTTCGCGTGCCGACGCGGTCACCGAGTTCGGTCCCGAGGTCGCCACGCTCGTCGCCGATCTCATCGAGACCATGCACGACGACGGCGGAGTCGGGATGGCGGCGCCCCAGATCGGGGTCGGGCTGCGGGTGTTCGTCTACGACACCGGCGACGCTGCGGGCCACGTGGTGAACCCGCAGTGGTCGCCGATCGGGTCCGACGAACAGGTCGGGCCGGAGGGCTGCCTGTCGATCCCTGGCGTGCGCTACGACGTGCGTCGGGCCGCGCGGGTGCGGGTCAGCGGCGTCGATTCCGCCGGTGCGCCGGTCGAATTCGAGGCCGACGGGCTGCTCGCGCGCTGCGTGCAGCACGAGTACGACCACCTCGACGGGGTGCTGTTCATCAACCGCCTCGACCCCGCCGACCGCAAGGAGGCGATGCGCGCCATCCGCGAATCCGACTGGTTCCGTGCGGGCCTGACCGTGCGCGAGTCCAGCGGTGTGGGCGGTGGTCGCTGATGCGTCTCGTGTTCGCGGGCACGCCCGAACCGGCGGTGCCCTCGCTGCGCCGGCTGATCGAGAGCGAGGGCCACGAGGTCGTCGCCGTGGTCACCCGACCCGACGCGGTCGCCGGTCGCGGCCGCAAACTGCTGCGCTCGCCGGTGGGTCAGCTCGCCGACGAGTTCGGGATCCCGGTGCTCACCCCGCGCAAGCCCGCCGAGCCCGAATTCATCGCCGCGCTCACCGAACTCGCGCCCGACTGCTGCCCGGTGGTCGCCTACGGTGCGCTGCTGCCCCAGCAGGTGCTCGACATCCCCACCCACGGGTGGATCAACCTGCACTTCTCGCTGTTGCCCGCCTGGCGCGGTGCCGCACCCGTGCAGGCGGCCATCGACGCCGGTGACGACATGACCGGCGCGTCGACGTTCCTGATCGAAGCGGGCCTGGACACCGGGCCCGTGTACGGGGTGATGACGGAGAAGATCCGGCTCACCGACACCACCGGCGACCTGCTGGCCCGGCTCGCGCAGGCCGGTGCGGTGCTGCTCGAGAAGACCATGGACGGCGTGGAAGACGGGTCGCTGCAAGCGATTCCGCAGCCGCATGACGGCGTGTCCTACGCACCGAAGGTGAGCGTGGAGGCCGGGCGGATCGGGTTCGACGAACCCGCGCTGGCCATCCACCGCCATATCCGCGCCGTCACCCCGGCGCCCGGCGCGTGGACCGAGGTGAACGGGCTGCGCCTCAAACTCGGCCCGGTGGAGATGGTGGAGGAAACCTTGCCCGAACGCGAGATCGAGGTGCGCAAGACCGGCGTCTTCGTCGGCACATCGACCACGGCCCTGCGCCTGGGTCAGGTCCAACCCCCCGGCAAGAAGATGATGAACGCCCTCGACTGGGCCCGCGGCGCCCGCCTCGCCCCCGGCACGGTGATCGGATGAACCACGCCATGACCCACCGGCCCGTTCGACCCGGCGCGCCCGCCCCGACCACCGGCGAGGTGCGTGCATGAGCGCCTCCGACCGCCGCCGTCGCCGCGAAGCCGACGCCGCCAAGGGCATCACCCCCGATCGCAAACCCACCGGTCAGGGCCGTGACGACCGCAAGATCACCGCCAAGAACGTCGACGGCGGTTGGGCCGCCCGCGCCGCCAAAGGCGACACCACCCCCCGCCGCGACGACGACCGCTCCGGCGCCCCCCGTCGCGCGGACGATCGCCCCGGGTTCGGCCGTGGTGCGAGTGACCGTGCGCAGAGCTCGGACAGCCGACGGGCCGATTCCGGGCGCTCCGGGGCCCCCGGTCGCGCGGACGGTCGGCCCGGTTCCGGCCGTGGCGCGAGTGACCGCGCGGATAACCGGCGGGCTGATTCCGGACGTCCCGGCTTCGGTCGCGACTCCGGGTACCAGCGCCCCGACGCGCCGCGTTCCGGTGGTTCTCGCCGTGCCGATGATCGTCCGGGCTTCGGTAGCGATGATCGTCTGCGCTCCGCCGACCTCCAGCGCGGGGATTCCGCGCGCTCCGGTGCGCAACGCCGGGCCGACGACCGCCCCGGTTTCGGGCGCGGTGACGATCGCGAGCTGGGGCTCGAGGCGCGGAATCAGCGCGCCGACTCCGGTCGCGCGGGCGATCGCCCGGGGTTCGATCGCGCCGACGAGGGTCGGGCGCGCAAGCGTGACGGGGGCGGTCAGCGTGACGATCGTGGCTCGTCGGGGCGTTCGGGTGCGGCGAGCGGTGGCGCGCGGCGGTCGGAACGTGGTGTGCGAGAAGGCGATTCGCGCGGCAACCGGGATACCGGTGCGGGTAAGTCGCCAGCCCAGCGGCGTCCCGAGCGCCCCGACCCCAGCGTGCCCAGCCCCCGTAAGCGGCGGGGCGAGCCGGTGGACCCGGCGCGCGAGGTCGCCCTCGACGTGCTGCGGGCCGTCCGCGAACGCGACGCCTACGCCAACCTGGCCCTGCCGAAACTGTTGCGCGAGCGCAAGATCAGCGGCCGCGACGCCGCCTTCGCGACCGAGCTCACCTACGGGACGAGCCGTTCGCAGGGCCAACTCGACGCCGTGATCTCGGCGTGCGCGGGCCGCCCGGTCGACGAGATCGACGGACCGATCCTCGACATCCTGCGCCTCGGCGTCTACCAGCTGCTGCGCACCCGCACCAGCGCGCACGCCGCCGTCGACACCTCCGTGGACCTGGCCAACGCCGAATTCGGCCAGGGCCGTGCGGGTTTCGTCAACGCCGTGCTGCGCCGGGCGGGGGAGAAGACCGCCGACGAGTGGGTGGCAGAACTGGCCCCCACCGACCCGATCGGCCGTCTCGCCTTCGAACACGCGCACCCGAAGTGGATCGCCCAGTCCTTCGCCGACGCCCTCGGCGCGCAGGCGGGCGAACTCGACGACCTGCTGGCCGCCGACGACGAACGCCCCGTGGTGCACCTGGTCGCCCGCCCCGGCGAGATCACCTCCGAGGAACTCGCCCTGGTCACCGGCGGCGAGGAAGGCCGCTGGTCCCCGTACGCGGTCTACCTCGACGGCGGCGACCCCGGCCTGCTCGAGCCGGTCCGCGACGGCATCGCCTCGGTCCAGGACGAGGGCAGCCAGCTGGTCGCCCTCGCCCTCACCCGGGCCCCGCTCGAGGGCCCCGACCAGGGCCGGTGGCTCGACCTGTGCGCGGGTCCCGGCGGCAAGGCGGCCCTGCTCGGCGCGCTGGCCGCGATCGACCTGTTCACCGTCGACGCGGTCGAACCGGCCGAACACCGCGCCGAACTGGTCCGCAAGTCGACCCGCAACCTGCCCGTCACCGTGCACGTCGCCGACGGCCGCGACAGCGGGCTGACCCCGGGCTACGACCGGGTCCTGGTCGACGCGCCCTGCACGGGCCTGGGCGCCCTGCGTCGGCGCCCGGAGGCCCGCTGGCGTCGCACCCCGGCCGACGTGGCCGAGCTGGTCACCCTGCAACGCGAACTCCTCACCGCCGCATGGGATCTCGTGCGTCCCGGTGGTGTCGTCGTGTACTCGACCTGCTCGCCGCACCTGGCCGAGACCGTCTCGGTGGTCGCCGATTTCGTCCGCCGCACCGGCGCCGAGGAACTCGACACCCGCGAGTTCCTGCCCGGCGTCACCGACGTGGGCGATGGCCCCTCGGCCCAGCTGTGGCCGCACCGCCACGGCACCGACGCCATGTTCCTGGCGACGCTGCGCAAGAAGTAGCCCTGGACGGGGC
>NZ_JBHSQN010000010.1:2456-131418 GCF_042658545.1 Nocardia lasii | reverse complement strand
CCCCCGTTCCATTCGTCCAAGCCGACACCGATCCGCGCGGAGCAGAATCGGGGCATGGCGATGACATGGGAACAGGTGGTGGCGCTGGCGACGGCCCTGCCGGGTGTGGCGGAAGGCACCTGGTGGCGCAGTCCCGGTCTGAACGTGGGCGGCAAGAGCTTCGCGCGACTACGCGACGAAGCCGAAGGCGGCCTGGTCCTGCTCTGCGAACTCGCGGAGAAGCAAGCGCTGCTGGCCTCGGACGATCCGGCGTTCTACACGACCCCGCACTACGACGGGCATCCCTACATTCTCATCGATCTCGCGGTGGTCGACCCGCGACAGCTCGCCGAACTGATCGACAGCGCCTGGTGGTTGCGCGCTCCCGCGAAGCTGCGGCGCGCCCGGCAGCAGGCATAGGGGGACGGGTCAGTCCCGTTCGGACAGTTCGCGCAGGCGCGCAAGGGTTTTCGCGAGGATCCGCGACACGTGCATCTGCGAGATGCCCAGCTGCGTCGCGATCTGGGTCTGGGTCATCGACTCGAAGAACCGCATCGTCAGAATGCGACGTTCGCGCTCGGGCAGCCCGGCCAGCAGCGGTCGCACCGCGATGTACTCCTCGACCCGGTCGAACTGCGATTCCTCCTCGCCGAGGGTGTCGATGAGCGAGGCGTCGCTGTCGCGGCCGATCGAGGCCGCGTCGATCGAGGTCGGCTGATACGCGTTGCCCGCGATCACCGCCTGGGTGACCTCGTCGGGATCGACGTCGAGTTCGGCCGCGATCTCCTTGGCCGTGGGGGAGCGCCCCAACCGCTGCGAGAGCTGATCCACCGCGGCGCCGATACGCAGATGGGTCTCCTTGACCCGGCGCGGCACCCGCATGGCCCAGGTGTTGTCGCGGAAGTACCGGCGCACCTCGCCCATGATCGTCGGCACCGCGAACGACAGGAAGTTCGAGCCGCGACTCAGATCGAACCGGTCCACCGCGTGCACCAGCCCCACCCGTGCCACCTGCGACAGATCGTCGAACGGCTCCCCGCGCCCGCTGAACTTGCGCGCGATGTGGTCGGCGAGCGGGATGCAGCGATTGATCAGCGCGTCGCGGGCCACCGCGTGCGCCACGGTGCCCGGCTCGGTCGCCGCGAGCCGCTCGAACAGGGAGCTGACGTCGTCATAGCCCGATACCGGTGCGGGGGTCTCGGTCTCGTCGTCGAGGGTGACGGTCTCCGTGGCCTCGTTCTCGGCGTCGGTTTTGTCGGGTTCGCTGGAACTGTGCTGGTCGGTCTTCTCTTCTTCGCCGTGCACTACGCTTTCCCCCGGACCCGACGGATTCGGACCGTCGTGGGATATCCGCCGACGGCCGCGTCGAAGTCGCCCTGTTCGGCGGTCACCTCGTCGCTGAGCGTGCGCAGCACATGCCAGCCGAAGCTGCGTTGATCCGGCATGCCCTGCGCACCGGCGACCCCGTCGACGCGCACCCGCAGTTCGGTGTCGCCGACGAGGAATTCGCAGCCCAGCAACGAGTTCGGCGCCGCGATCGCGATGAGCGTGGAGCACACCTCATCGACCGCAAGGCGCACGTCGGCCACCTCGTCGAGCGTGAAATCACTGAGTAGTACCAGTGTTTCGGCCAGACCGCGCACGATTGGCAGCTGCGTCAGCAGTGCTGCCACACGAATCTCCACCGGGGCGCCGAAGGGCCCATGTTCCGCCGAAAAATTGGTCACCTGAAGAAGGCTACCCACATCCGCGCCGGGCAATCACCATTGCCGTCGCTACACTGCGCGCTGTGTCCACACCGACCTTCTCCCGTCCGTCCCGGCCGATGATCGCCCCGTCGATCCTGTCCGCGGACTTCGCGTATCTGGCCGCCGAGGCCGCCGCTGTCGAGGGCTGCGACTGGCTCCACGTCGACGTCATGGACGGCCACTTCGTGCCGAACCTCACACTGGGTCTGCCGGTGGTGCGGAGTTTGCTGAAGCACACCGACATTCCCTTCGACTGCCACCTGATGATCGATGATCCGGGCCGCTGGGCCCCCGGTTACGCCGAGGCGGGCGCCTACAACGTCACCATTCACGCCGAGGCGACCGACGACCCGATCGCGGTGGCGCGCGATATCCGCGCCGCGGGCGGCCGCGCCGGACTCTCGGTGAAGCCGAACACCCCGATCGAGCCGTACCTGGAAATCCTGCGCGAATTCGACACCCTGCTGGTGATGAGCGTGGAACCCGGTTTCGGTGGGCAGTCGTTCATTCCGAGTGTGTTGGACAAGGCGCGCATCGTGCGCAATCTGGTCGACGCCGGAGAATTGCAGCTGGTCGTGGAAATCGACGGCGGCATCAATGACGACACCATCGAACAGGCCGCGGCGGCGGGTATCGATTGTTTCGTGGCGGGCTCGGCCGTCTACAACACCGCCGATCCCGGCGCCGCGGTGCGCACGCTGCGCAATCTGGCCACCTCGGCGTGGTTGCCGCAGTAGCCGAATTCGATTACAGGACGCGGAGTTTGCGGGTGCCCAGCGCCCGCGCCGCGTCGACGACGGCGCGCACCGGCGGCCGGTTGTCACTCGCCTCGGGTTCGCGCACCCAGGTGCGATAGCCGGTGCGCTCGTCGTCGGGCGAGGGCAGCACGATGTGGCTGCCCGCGCAGGCGACGGTGGCGTAGAGGCGGAACAGGTCCGCTGAGGCGGCGGCGGTGAGGGTGTCGGGGCGGCTCGGCCCGGTCAGGAAGGTCCAGCGCCGGGCGCGGGGGTGGTCGACGACCGGGCCCGCGATGGCGGCCTCCTGCAGGCGGGCCAAGACCCGCTCGCCGAGATCGCTGGGCATGGTCACCGCGCCGTGGTGCGCGCCGATCTGGAGCAGGATGCGCCGCGAGTCGACCTCGATCGTCGCCGGGAGGTGAAGTTCTCGCCGGTAGCGCACGCACCGCATTTCCAGTGTCGAATCGATTACCGCGCCCATCTGGCACCCCCGAATCTGGCGAACCTGTTGTAACCCACAGTGTGTCTCCCTGGCGGTGGTGGACTATCCCTGGGGCGAACTCCCGGTAGCCGCATCGCTACACCGGGCGACGAAAGAAATCGTTGACGTAACAATGTTGCGTCAACGGGGTAGGCCGCGCAAGCATTCCGATCACCGTGTTTCCAGGTTGTAATCGTGGGTAATACAGCGTCAATGCGAGCTGGTGAATACCGGACGACAGCTCTCGGAAAATTGCATCGCACAACACGCCACCGCCGTGATTAACGGCGGCGTCCCCCCATGTCGATACCCCGACATCACCGGCCCGCCCCCCGCGTCCGGTTTCGGCCCCCGCCCGCCGCGCACCGACCCCGCCACTAGGCTGTGCGACGAGCCGCCGATGCCCGCGCGGGAATAGTGGCCGGGCACCGGCTGTTGGGCCCAACGGGTACGGATGACGCGACAAGGGAGTCAGGCATGTTCACAGGGATCGTCGAGGAGCTGGGCGAGATCGTGGCCACCGAGGCGTTGCCCGACGCGGCCCGGCTGACCATTCGCGGCAAGTTGGTGACTTCCGATGCCGGACACGGTGATTCGATCGCCGTCAACGGTGTCTGCCTGACCGTCGTCGACGTGGTCGACGGCGACAGCTTCACCGTCGACGTGATGGACGAGACCCTGAAGCGCTCGAGCATCGGCGCGCTCGTCGCGGGCTCGCCGGTCAACCTCGAACGCGCCGCCGCGCTCAACAGCCGCCTCGGCGGGCACCTCGTGCAGGGCCACGTCGACGGCACCGGCACCGTGCTGGGCCGCAGCCCGTCGGAGAACTGGGAGATCGTGCGGATCTCGCTGCCCGACGCGATCGCGCGCTACGTGGTGGAGAAGGGCTCGATCACCGTCGACGGCGTCTCGCTCACGGTCTCCGCGCTCGGCGTCGACGATGAACCCCACGCCGACGGATCCCGTGATTGGTTCGAGGTCTCCCTCATCCCCACCACCCTGGCGCTCACGGTCCTCGGTTCCGCGCCGCTGGGCGCCACCGTCAACCTGGAAGTGGACGTCATCGCGAAGTACGTGGAACGCCTCGCCCAACGAGGCTGACTCGGCCTTACGGGTGGCCCCCGAAGAAAGCTGGGTGGGGCCGTAATGTGGGTGTCAATCGTCAGACCAGACAGTTGCCATACCTGAGAGGTTTCTCGGCCGCCTCGATCTGGACTGAGCGGAGGGTGCGACGAAGGAGTGCCCGGAGGGAGGGAAGATCGAGGCCCACCGGGCCGAGAAACCAGCGGCGCCAGCCGCCGAGAACACCGAGAAACCCGCGGCGCCAGCCGCCAAAATTTACGGAGCAAGCAGACGTGACCAGGTTGGACAGCATCGAGCGCGCGGTCGCCGATATCGCGGCCGGCAAGGCTGTCGTCGTCATCGACGACGAGGACCGGGAGAACGAAGGCGACCTCATCTTCGCGGCCGAGAAGGCCACCCCGGAGCTGGTCGCGTTCATGATCCGCTACACCTCCGGCTACATCTGCGTGCCGTTGACCGCCGATGACTGCGACCGCCTCGGCCTGCCGCCCGCCTACGCGATGAACCAGGACAAGCACGGCACCGCCTACACCGTCTCGGTGGACGCGCGCGAGGGCATCACCACCGGGATCTCGGGCGCCGACCGGGCCGTCACCATGCGGCTGCTGGCCAGCGCCGAGGCCAAGGCCGACGATTTCACCCGCCCCGGCCACATCGTGCCGCTGCGCGCCAAGGACGGCGGCGTGCTGCGTCGCCCCGGCCACACCGAGGCGGCCGTTGACCTGGCCCGGATGGCCGGTCTGCGCCCCGCGGGCGTGATCTGCGAGATCGTCAGCCAGAAGGACGACGGGCACATGGCCCGCACCGACGAGCTGCGCGTGTTCGCCGACGAGCACAACCTGGCGATGATCTCGATCGCCGACATGATCGCCTGGCGGCGCAAGCACGAGAAGCACGTGGTGCGCGTGGCCGAGGCCCGCATCCCGACCGCGCACGGCGACTTCAAGGCCGTGGGCTACCAGAGCATCTTCGACGACGCCGAGCATGTCGCGCTGGTGCGCGGCGACATCAGCAGCGGCGAGGACGTGCTGGTGCGCGTGCACTCGGAGTGCCTCACCGGTGACGTGTTCGGTTCGCTGCGCTGCGATTGCGGCCCGCAGCTCGACGCCGCGCTCGAGATGGTCGACCAGGAAGGTCGCGGTGTCGTGCTCTACATGCGCGGGCACGAGGGTCGCGGCATCGGCCTGATGCACAAGCTGCAGGCCTACCAGTTGCAGGACAGCGGTCGCGACACCGTCGACGCCAACCTCGATCTGGGCCTGCCCGCCGATGCCCGCGACTACGGCACCGGCGCGCAGATCCTGGTCGATCTCGGGATCCGTTCGATGCGGTTGCTCACCAACAACCCGGCCAAGCGGGTCGGCCTCGACGGCTACGGCCTCGCGGTGACCGAGCGGGTGCCGATGCCGTTGCGCGCCAACGCCGAGAACCTGCACTACCTGCGGACCAAGCGCGACCGGATGGGCCACGACCTGGTCGGCCTCGACGATCTCGACCTGGGCGAGACCGCGCAGTGATCACTCCTTCGGAAAGGCGGTAGCGATGAGCGGCACGGGTGTTCCGACCTTCGCCCTGGCACAGGCCAAAGACCTCAAGCTCGGCATCGTCGCCTCGCGCTGGCACACCGAGATCTGCGACACCCTCGTCGCCAACGCCGAGCGGGTGGCGAAGGAGGCCGGCGTCGAGCACGTGACCGTGGTGCGGTGCGCGGGCGCGATGGAGCTGCCGGTGGTGGCCCAGGAACTGGCGCGCACCCACGACGCCGTGGTCGCCCTCGGTGTCGTGATCCGTGGTGGCACACCGCATTTCGAGTACGTGTGCGACGCGGTGACCGCCGGCCTGACCCGGGTGTCGCTGGACGCGGCCACACCCGTCACCAACGGTGTGCTCACCACCGACAACGAGGAGCAGGCGCGCGATCGGGCCGGGCTGCCCGGTTCGGCCGAGGACAAGGGCGAGCAGGCCTGTGCCGCCGCCCTCGACGCCGCGCTGACCTTGCGCGCGCTGCGATCGGCGTGACCGTGCCGGTGGTGCGGACGTGGCGGCGCAGTGCGCCCGAGCCCGACGCGGGCTGGGAGTTCGAGGTGCGCGCGCGTCGGTCGACCCGCACCGCCGTGGTGGTCGCGATCGTCCTCGTGCTCGCGTTCACCGCGGGCGGGTTGCTGCTGCGCACCGGCTCGACCGGGGTGAACTTCCGGGTCGCCGATCAGGTCGCGATGATCCTGATCGGGATCATCGGGGCCGGTGCGGTGTTGATGCTGACCCGCCCGCGCGTGCGTGCGGGCAGTCGCGGTGTCGCGGTGCGCAATATCC
Organism: Nocardia lasii; assembly: GCF_042658545.1. NCBI lineage: Bacteria > Bacillati > Actinomycetota > Actinomycetes > Mycobacteriales > Nocardiaceae > Nocardia > Nocardia lasii. The sequence goes on along the minus strand of NZ_JBHSQN010000010.1, from coordinate 125,077 downwards.
TCGGTGAGCAGGTCTATCCGTGGTCCTATATCCGCGGCGCGGCCTTCCTCGACGGCAAAGCGTGGGCCCGGCTCGAACTCGCCGACGACGACTACGTGCCGATGCTGGCCATCCGCGCCAACGACAAGACCCACGCCGCCGACGCCATCGAACGCGTCCGCGAACTGGGCGCCCGCTACGCCCCGCAGGACTGACCGCTACGCCCGCAGGACTGATCGCTACGCCTCGCAGGATTATCGCTACGCCTCGCAGGATTGACGCGAGGCCTCGGGCACTGCTGAAGTCCCACGCCGATGTCGCCGCGCCGCCGACTGATCCCGCGGTCGCCGTGCGCTGACCGCCCCGCGCTCGGCGCCCCGCGACCATCCGGGGCGCCCGAGCGTCAGCGGGTGTCGCCGAGCACCGCGCCCTCCCGGCGTGGATCCGCGCCGCCGATCCACCCGTCCTTCCCGTTGCGTTGCAGGGCGCTGAGCCCGCTGGACTGTGGCGCCACCGACACCTCGTGGCCCATGGCCCGGAGTTTCTCGATCAGGGGATCGTGGTCGCCGTTGTCGGTGGCGTCGATATCGGGATGCTCGCCGCCGACCCCGGTGACCGGGGTGTTGCCCGCGCCGAAGGACACCGCCGAGACCGCCTGCTGCGGGTCGAGGCCCCAATCCAGCGTGTTGATCAGGGTTTTCACGACGAACTGGATGATCACCGAACCGCCGGGCGACCCGGTGACGAGTGTCAGTTCGCCACGGTCGCCCTTGTCGTCGCGGTCGAACACCAGCGTCGGCGCCATCGAACTGCGGGGCCGCTTGTTCGGTTGGAGCCGATTGGCGACCGGGGTGCCGTCGGGATCGACGGGGTCGGCGGCGAAGTCGGTGAGCTGGTTGTTGAGCACGAACCCGTCGACGAGATGGAACGACCCGAACGCCGATTCGACCGTGGTGGTCATCGCGGCGGCGTTGCCGTGCTTGTCCACCACCGAGATGTGGCTGGTGCCGTGCTCGGGCGGCTGCGGGCCGTTGCCCAGTGGGACCGGACCGAGGTTGCCCGGCTCGGCGGTGCCCATGCTGCGCTGCGGGTCGATCAGCGTCGAGCGCTCCTTGAGGTACTGCGGGTGCACCAGCGACAGCACCGAATTGCCCGGCAGCGGAACGAAATCGGGGTCGGCGACGTACTTGTTGCGATCGGCGTAGGCCAGTCGCTCCGCCTCGGAGACCAGGTGCACGGCCTGCGCGTCGGGCCGGCCACCGTTGGCGTCGAGGTCTTGGGGACCCAGCGCGGCCAGGTCGAAATTGGCCAGGATGCCCAAGGTCGCGGCCACTGTGCTGCCACCCGAGGACGGCGCGGGCATCCCACACAGCTCGAACTTGCGGTACCCGGTGCACAGGGGAGTGCGCTTCTTCGCCTGGTAGTTCGCCAGATCCGAGGCTGTCAGCAGGCTCGGCGTCCGGCCGCCCGCGGTGCTGCCCGCCGAGGCGACGATGGCCTGGGCGATGGCGCCGCTGTAGAAGGCATCGGCGCCGTCGGTGGCGATCGCCGACAGCGTCTTGGCCAGGGCCGGATTGGTGAGCACCGTTCCCGCGGCCTTCGGCGACCCGTCGGTTTCGAGGAAGTAGCCGCGCGCGCCGTCGTCACCGGCGAGGTCGGTCGCCGATTCGGCGATCTGCGCGGCCAGGCGCGAACTGATCTCGAAACCGTTGTCGGACAGCTCGATCGCGGGTTCGAACAGTTGTTTCCACTCGGTCTTCCCGTGCTCGGTGTGCGCGAGCTCGAGCATCCGCAGCACCCCGGGCACCCCGATGGAACGGCCGCTGGCCCTGGTGTTGGGGGCGGGTTCGGTCTGATCGGTGTCGCTGACCCAGCGCAGGTAGTTCTCCGTCGCCGCGGCGGGCGCGGTCTCGCGACCGTCGTAGGTCTCGACCGTGCGCGACTTCGCGTCGTAGTACACCAGGAACGCTCCGCCGCCGATCCCGGACGCCTGCGGTTCCACCAACCCGAGCACCGCCTGCGCGGTGACCAGCGCGTCGGTGGCCGTGCCACCATCCCGCAATACCCGACACGCGGCCTCGGTGGCCAGGGGATTGGCCGTCGAGACCGCGTAGGTGCTGGTGCGCACGGCCGTCATGTCGGAGCGGTAGCCCGAGGCGATCTCGGGATCGGTGCTCAGATTCTGCGTGGTCGGCGCGCCCCCTGCGGTGGGCGGCGGCGCGGACACCGCGGTGCCGTTGGGCGTGCTCGTGCACTCCGCGGCCTTGTCGTCCTCGGTCGAACAGCCGGTCAGTACCCCCAGCGCGAGCACTGCGGCCGTCGTGGCCCCTATCCACGTCCGTCGCCTTGGCGTCATCTGCCCACCCTAACGCGCACCTCCGACACAGTCGGCGCATTTGCCCCGGCGGTCGCCGCCGGGCTGGCTACCCTGGTGGACATGGCCATCGACGCGGTGCTGTTCGACTTCTCCGGCACGGTATTTCGCTTGGAGGACGACTGGCGCTGGGCCGACGAACTCGTCGGCGACGACGGCGTGCCGTTCGACGTGGCCGCGAAAGCCGAAGTGCTGCGCCGGATGACGGCCCCGGTCGCGCAGTTCATGAGCTTCGACGCCGTGGGTCAACACGCCTGGGACAACCGCGATCTCGACCCCGCCCTGCACCGCCACGCCTACCTCGAAGTGCTGCGCGGCTCCGGCGTCCCCGCCGCCAACGCCGACGGCCTCTACGCGCGCCTCATCGACCCCCTCGCCTGGACCCCCTACCCCGACACCGGAACGGTTCTGGAATCCCTTGCCGCCCAAGGTATCCCGATCGCCATCGTCAGCAATATCGCCTTCGACATCCGCCCCGCCTTCGACGCGCACGGCTGGACCGACCTGATCGGTTCGATGACCCTGTCTTACGAGGTCGGTGCCATGAAACCGAATCCCCGCATCTTCCGCGACGCCACCGACCGCCTCGGCGTCGACCCCGAACGCGTCCTGATGATCGGCGACAGCGCCGAAGCCGACGGCGGCGCGACCGCCCTCGGCGCCCGGTTCGCCCTCGTCGAAGCCCTGCCGACCGCCGAGCGTCCTCGCGCCCTGCTCGACGTGCTGGCCGCCAACGGCCTGGTCACAGCCCCCTGACGCGCACCCCGTCGTCCGCTCAGGGGGTGGGGGTGAACCAGCGTTTCGCGGAGGGGCGCAGCAGCAGGGCCGCGACCGCGCCGTTGGCCACGACGCCGACCAGACCCGGCGGCAACTTGGTGAACAGACCGCTGATCGACACGACCGCGCCCAGCAGTGCCACCGCGATCGTGGCCAGCCGCAACCGCTCCCCGCGCCGGAAGAACAGCACCGCCAGCGGAACCAGCGCGAAGGTGGGCACGTAGCCCGCCACCAGCAGCCCGACCGAATGCGGCTGACTCAGCAGCAGCGCCGCCCCGAGCACGACGACCCCGACAGCGGCCGACCCGATGACGATGATCCGAGCGCCGCGCACCGTACCGGGCGCGACCCAGGGCGGAGTCACCTCGTCGTCGTACAGGTCATCGCTCGTTCGCGGCGCGGCACCGTTGGTCACGAGCACTCACGGTACACAGCGGGTGGGTGTGACCGCCGCCCCGTCGCTGATCGGCTCCGGCAGACCTGTCGGAGCCCCTCGCTACGCTGGACAGGTGGCAGATCCCGCGACCTACCGGCCCGCGCCGGGGACCATTCCCGTCGAACCCGGTGTGTACAAGTTCCGGGACGTGCACGGGCGGGTCATCTACGTCGGCAAGGCCAAGAGCCTGCGCAGTCGGTTGAACTCCTACTTCGCCGACGTGTACTCCCTGCATCCGCGCACCAAGCAGATGGTGACCACGGCGGCCTCGGTCGAGTGGACGGTGGTCTCCACCGAGGTCGAGGCGCTACAGCTCGAGTACAACTGGATCAAGGAATTCGATCCGCGGTTCAATGTGCGCTACCGCGACGACAAGACCTATCCGGTGCTCGCGGTGACGCTGCACGAGGAATACCCGCGCCTGTTCGTCTATCGCGGGGCCCGCAAGAAGGGCGTGCGCTACTTCGGCCCCTACGCCCACGCCTGGGCCATCCGCGAGACCCTCGACCTGCTGCTGCGGGTGTTCCCCGCGCGCACCTGCTCCAACGGGGTCTTCAAGCGGCACAACCAGATCGGGCGCCCCTGCCTGCTCGGCTACATCGACAAGTGCTCGGCCCCGTGCGTGGGCCGGGTCAGCGCCGACGAACACCGCCAGATCGTCGAGGACTTCTGCGACTTCCTCTCCGGCAAGACCGACAAGATGGTGCGCGCCCTCGAGCGCCGCATGCACCAGGCCGCCGAGGACCTCGACTTCGAGACCGCCGCCCGCCTGCGCGACGACGTCCAGGCCCTGCGCCGCGCGCTCGAGAAACAGGCCGTGGTCCTCGGCACCGGCACCGACGCCGACGTGATCGCCTTCGCCACCGACGAGCTGGAGGCCGCGGTCCAGATCTTCCACGTCCGCGACGGTCGCGTGCGCGGTCAACGCGGCTGGGTCGTCGACAAGTCCGGTGACGCGCTCGACGTCGCCGAATCGGGCACCGAACTGGCCGCCCTCGTCGAACAGTTCCTCACTCAGTTCTACGGCGAGCAGGCCGCGATGGCCGACCAGAACGAGGACGCCGCCGTCGTCGTCCCGCGCGAGGTGCTCGTCCCCGAACTGCCCGCCGACGCCGAGGAGATCGGGGAGTGGCTCAGCCGGATGCGCGGCTCGGCGGTCTCGCTGCGCGTGCCACAGCGCGGCGACAAGAAGGCGCTGGCCGAAACCGTGCAGCGCAACGCCGCCGAGGCCCTGGCCCAGCACAAGCTGCGCCGCGCCGGTGACCTGACCTCGAGATCGCAAGCGCTACAAGACATTCAGGACGCCCTCGACCTCGACACCGCGCCCCTGCGGATCGAATGCGTCGACATCAGCCACGTGCAGGGCACCGACGTGGTCGCCTCGCTGGTCGTGTTCGAGGACGGGCTGGCCCGCAAATCCGACTACCGCCACTACGCGATCAAGGAGGCCGCGGGCGACGGCCGCTCCGACGACGTCGGCTCCATCGCCGAGGTGACCCGCCGCCGCTTCGCCCGCCTGGCCCGCGACCGCGAACAACCCGTCGACGTCGAACCCGACGACACCGACGAACCCGCCTCGCGCCCCGGCATCGACCCCACCACCGGCCGCCCGCGCCGCTTCGCCTACCCGCCCAACCTCTACGTCGTCGACGGCGGCGCACCCCAGGTCGCCGCCGCCGCGGAGGTCCTCGACGAACTCGGCATCACCGACGTGGCCGTGATCGGGCTGGCCAAACGCCTCGAGGAGGTGTGGGTGCCCGGCGAGGCGGACCCGGTGATCATGCCGCGCAACAGCGAGGCCCTCTTCCTGCTCCAACGCGTGCGTGACGAGGCCCACCGCTTCGCCATCAACTTCCACCGCAGCAAACGCTCGCGCCGGATGACCGCCTCGGCGCTGGACTCGGTACCGGGCCTCGGCGAGACCAGACGCACCGCGCTGGTCACCCACTTCGGCTCGGTCGCCAGAATCAAGGACGCCACCGTCGAGGAGATCACCTCGGTGCCCGGTATCGGGGTCTCCACGGCGAAAGCGGTGCTCGCGGCACTGAACAGTTCCTAGCCGGTACCGGGGACCGATCGCAGGACGCAACATTGCGTGTGCCGTACGTTGTGTGTCTGCGCCCGATACCCCCACCGGTGCGGGATGATCGAAAGGCACCCAGAAACGGATCCGGTAGGACATGACACGCGTCGAATCGAATAACAAGGCGGGGGCGGCACCCGGGCAGTCCGGGTCGGTCACCGACACACAGCAACCCGTAGAAGTGGTCATCGTGACCGGCTTGTCCGGCGCGGGCCGCGGCACTGCCGCGCGCGTGCTGGAGGACCTCGGCTGGTACGTCACCGACAACCTCCCGCCGGAACTGATCGGGCCGATGATCGAACTCGGCGCCGCCGCCGACCCGCCGATCCGACGATTGGCGCTGGTCATGGACGTGCGCAGCCGGTTCTTCACCGGCGAGCTCGCCGGGGTCACCGAGCAGTTGCGCGCCGCGGGCATCAGGACGCGGGTGCTGTTCCTCGAGGCCTCCGACGACGTGCTGATCCGGCGCTTCGGCTTCGCCCGGCGTCGCCACCCGTTGCAGAGCGACAGCCCCGACGGCACCCTCTCGGCCGGTCTCACCGCCGAACGGGCCCGCCTCGCCGCGGTCAAGGGCGCCGCCGACCTGGTGATCGACACCACCGAGCTGTCCATCCACCAGCTGCACCGCAAGCTGGAGGAGGCCTACGGCGCTGGCGCGCCAACGACACTGCAGCTGACCGTGCAGTCCTTCGGCTTCAAGTACGGTGTTCCCCTCGACGCCGACATGGTGTTGGACGTGCGATTTCTGCCCAACCCGCATTGGATTCCGGAATTGCGGGAACACACCGGACAGGAGTCGGTGGTCAGCGACTACGTGCTGTCGCGTCCCGGTGCGCAGGACTACCTGGGCACCGGCAAACACCTGGTCGAGCTGACCACGACCGGATACCGCCAAGAGGGGAAGCGATACATGACCGTGGCAGTGGGGTGCACAGGCGGCAAGCACCGCAGCGTCGCCATCGCGGAGGCACTCGGTGAGCGCATCGGCGCCGACACCGGGCCCGCGGCGGCCGACGTGGTGCGCGTCGTGCACCGAGATCTGGGGCGCGAATGAGCAGAACCGACACCGCCCCGGCCGTCGTCGCGCTGGGCGGTGGTCACGGGCTGTACGCGACCCTGACCGCGCTGCGCCGACTCACCGACAAGATCACCGCCGTGGTCACCGTCGCCGACGACGGCGGCTCCTCGGGCCGACTGCGCGCCGAACTGGGCATGCTCCCGCCGGGTGATCTGCGCATGGCGCTGGCCGCGCTGTCCGCCGATGCCGAGGGCGTGTGGACCACCACCGCCCAGCACCGCTTCGGCGGCACCGGCGCGCTGGCCGGGCACTCGGTGGGCAATCTGATCCTGGCCGGACTCACCGACATCCTCGGCGACCCGGTCGCGGCCCTGGACGAGATGGGTCGGCTGCTGCGGATCACCGGGCGGGTGCTGCCGATGTCGCCGATTCCGCTCGACATCGAGGCCGAAGTCTCGGGGCTGGAATCGGATCCGCGCATCGGTCGGTGTGTGCGCGGCCAGGTTGCGGTGGCGACCACGCCGGGTAAGGTCCGGCGGGTGCGGCTGATTCCCGCCGATCCGCCCGCCGGGCCAGAGGCGACCGCGGCCGTCGAGGCCGCGGATGTCGTTGTGCTCGGCCCTGGTTCGTGGTTCACCAGTGTCATTCCGCACGTGTTGGTGCCGCGCCTGCGCGAGGCGCTGGTGCGCACCGACGCACGCAAAGTGCTCGTGCTGAATCTGGCGGCGGAGCCGGGGGAGACGGCCGGCTTTTCCGCGGAGCGTCATCTGCATGTATTGTCCCAGCACGCACCGGATTTCGCGGTCGACGACATCCTCGTCGACTCGGCGTCGGTGCCCGAGGGGCGGCAACGCGAACATGTGGCAAGAGCCGCCGAACAGTTGCGTGCACGGGTAACGTTCTGCGATGTCGCCGAGCCGGGAACGGATCGGCATCATCCCGGAAAACTAGCCGCCGCACTGGATCAGCTGATCCGATCGCCGCGGCCGCAGCTGGCTGGGCTTCGATTCGAGAGACGGCACAGTGCGTCAGATGTGCACAGTGTTGCAGATGAGCGTTCGGGGTCGGTGGGAAAGGAGCGCGTCTCGTGGCGATGACAGCCGAGGTGAAAGACGAGCTGAGCAGGCTCGTGGTGTCGCAGGTCAGTTCGCGTAAGGCGGAACTGTCGGCGCTGCTGCGGTTCGCCGGCGGTCTCCACATTGTGGGGGGCAGGGTGATCGTGGAAGCCGAGGTGGACATGGGGTCCATCGCCCGGCGCCTACGCAGGGAGATCTTCGAGCTCTACGGATACGGTTCCGACGTGCACGTTCTCGGTGCGGGCGGACTGCGAAAGACCTCGCGCTACGTGGTGCGGGTGTCGAAGGAGGGCGAGGCGCTGGCGCGGCAGACCGGGTTGCTCGATGTGCGCGGTCGACCGGTGCGCGGGCTGCCCGCGCAGGTGGTCGGCGGCAGCATCGGCGACGCCGAAGCGGCCTGGCGCGGTGCGTTTCTGGCGCACGGCTCACTTACCGAGCCGGGACGTTCCTCGGCGCTCGAGGTGAGCTGCCCCGGCCCGGAGGCCGCGTTGGCCCTGGTCGGCGCCGCTCGCCGGTTGGGCATCACGGCCAAGGCGCGCGAGGTGCGCGGCACCGACCGCGTGGTCGTGCGCGACGGTGAGGCGATCGGCGCCCTGCTCACCCGCATGGGCGCGCAGGACACCCGGCTCACCTGGGAGGAACGGCGGATGCGTCGCGAGGTGCGCGCCACCGCCAACCGCCTGGCCAACTTCGACGACGCCAACCTGCGTCGGTCGGCGCGCGCGGCGGTCGCGGCGGCGGCCAGGGTCGAACGCGCGCTCGAGATCCTCGCCGACGACGTGCCCGACCATCTCGCCGCGGCGGGCCGGTTGCGGGTGCAGCACCGGCAGGCCTCGCTCGAGGAACTCGGCCAGCTGGCCGACCCGCCGATGACCAAAGACGCGGTGGCGGGCCGGATCCGGCGCCTGCTGTCGATGGCCGACCGGCGGGCCAAGGATCTGGGCATTCCCGACACCGAGTCGGCGGTCACCGCCGAGCTGCTCGACGACGCGTAGCGCGGATTTCGCGTCGACGAATCGGGGCAGAGCGGTCATGTTCGACCGCTCTGCCCCTTACTCTGGGAGCACTGAACTCAGGACGGCCGGGGAGCTCACTATTCACAGGTGGCTGTCGTGATGTCAGCCACGGCTACTAGTGTGGTGACGGTCGGAATGAATCCGCTTGAAAGCTGAGGAGCGATAACGTGACTGTCCGGGTAGGTATCAACGGCTTCGGTCGTATCGGACGTAATTTCTTCCGTGCGGTGGAGGCGCTGAAGGCCGTCGGCGAGACCGATATCGAGATCGTCGCGGTCAACGACCTCACCGACATCAACACCCTCGCGACCCTGCTGAAGTACGACTCCATCCTGGGTCGGCTGCCGCAGAACGTCTCCGTCGAGGGCGACACCATCGTGGTCGGCGAGCAGCGCATCAAGGCGCTCGCGATCAAGGAAGGCCCCTCGGCACTGCCGTGGGCCGAACTGGGTGTCGACGTCGTCGTCGAGTCCACCGGTATCTTCACCGCCGCCGAGAAGGCGAAGGGTCACCTGTCCGCCGGCGCCAAGAAGGTCATCATCTCCGCGCCCGCCACCGGCGACGACATCACCATCGTGATGGGCGTCAACGACGACAAGTACGACGGCAGCCAGAACATCATCTCCAACGCCTCGTGCACCACCAACTGCCTCGGCCCGATCGCCAAGGTCCTCAACGACTCGTTCGGCATCGTGAACGGTCTGATGACCACGATCCACGCCTACACCCAGGACCAGAACCTGCAGGACGCGCCGCACAAGGACCTGCGTCGCGCCCGCGCCGCGGCCCTGAACATCGTCCCCACCGGCACCGGTGCCGCCAAGGCCATCGGCCTGGTGCTGCCCGAGCTGCAGGGCAAGCTCGACGGCTACGCGCTGCGCGTCCCGGTCCCGACCGGCTCGGTCACCGACCTCACCGCGACCCTGGCCAAGCCGGCCACCATCGAGGAGATCAACGCCGCGATGAAGGCCGCCGCCGAGGGCCCGATGAAGGGCATCCTCAAGTACAACGAGGACCCGATCGTGTCCAGTGACATCGTCACCGACCCGCACTCCTCGATCTACGACGCGCCGCTGACCAAGGTCATCGACAACCAGGTCAAGGTCGTGTCCTGGTACGACAACGAGTGGGGCTACTCCAACCGCCTGGCCAACCTGGTCGATCTCGTCGGCAAGTCGCTCTGACCGCGATGACAGTTCAGACTCTTCAGGACCTGTTGGCCGAGGGCGTCGAGGGCCGGGGCGTGCTCGTGCGCTCCGACCTGAACGTCCCGCTCGACGACAACGGTCAGATCACCGACCCCGGCCGCATCGTCGCCTCGGTCCCCACCATCGCGGCACTGGTCGAGGCCGGTGCCAAGGTGGTCGTGATGGCACACCTGGGCCGCCCCAAGGGCGAGCCCGACGCCAAGTACTCGCTGGCCCCCGTGGCGGCGAAGCTGGCCGAGCTGCTGGGCCGCAATGTCCAGCTGGCCGGTGACGTGGTGGGCTACGACGCGCTCTCGCGCTCGGAGGGCCTCACCGACGGCGACGTGCTGCTGCTCGAGAACGTGCGCTTCGACCCGCGCGAGACCAGCAAGGACGACGCGGACCGGGCCAAGCTGGCCGCGGCCTTCGTCGAGCTGGTCGGCGACGACGGCGCGTTCGTCTCCGACGGTTTCGGTGTCGTGCACCGCAAGCAGGCCTCGGTCTACGACGTGGCCCAGCAGCTGCCGCACTACGCGGGCGGCTTGGTCGCGGCCGAGGTCGAGGTGTTGCGCAAGCTCACCCAGGATCCGGCTCGCCCGTACGCGGTCGTGCTCGGCGGTTCCAAGGTCTCCGACAAGCTCGCGGTGATCGAGGCGCTGGCCCCCAAGGTCGACACCCTGGTGATCGGCGGCGGCATGTGCTTCACCTTCCTTGCCGCGCAAGGGCTTCCGGTCGGCGGCTCGCTGCTGCAGGCCGAGATGATCGACACCTGCAAGGACCTGCTCGAGCGCTTCGGCGACGTGCTGCACCTGCCGGTCGACATCGTGGTGGCCGACAAGTTCGCCGCCGACGCCGACAGCAAGACCGTCGCCTCGACCGAGATCCCCGACGGCTGGCTCGGTCTCGACATCGGCCCCGAGTCGGTGGCCCGGTTCTCCGCGCTGCTCACCGAGGCCAAGACCGTGTTCTGGAACGGCCCGATGGGCGTGTTCGAGTTCGCGAAGTTCGCCGACGGCACCCGCGGCGTCGCCGAGGCCATCGTGACCGCCACCGCCAAGGGTGCGTTCACGGTCGTCGGCGGTGGCGACTCGGCGGCCGCCGTGCGCGCCCTGGGCCTGCCCGAGGACGGTTTCTCGCATATCTCCACCGGTGGTGGCGCGTCCCTGGAATACCTGGAAGGCAAAGAGCTGCCCGGTATTTCGGTACTGGAGGGCTGAGCGATGGCAGCACGCAAACCGCTCATCGCGGGCAACTGGAAGATGAACCTCAACCACCTCGAGGCCATCTCGCTGGTGCAGAAGGTCGCCTTCGCGCTGCCCGAGAAGTACTTCGCCAAGGTCGACGTGACGGTGATCCCGCCGTTCACCGACCTGCGCAGTGTGCAGTCCATCGTCGACGGCGACAAGCTGCTGCTCACCTACGGCGCGCAGGACGTGTCCGCGCACGACTCCGGCGCCTACACCGGGGAGATCAGCGGGTCGATGCTGGCCAAGCTCGGTTGCACCTTCGTGGTGGTCGGGCACTCGGAGCGTCGCCAGTACCACCACGAGGACGACGCGACCGTGCTGGCCAAGGCCAAGCAGGCGCTGAAGAACGAGATCACCCCGATCGTGTGCATCGGTGAGGGTCTCGGCGTCCGCGAGGCGGGCACGCACGTCGAGTACAACCTCGAGCAGCTGCGCGGTTCGCTCAAAGGTCTGACGGCCGAACAGATCTCGCAGGTCGTCATCGCCTACGAGCCGGTCTGGGCCATCGGCACCGGCAAGGTCGCCTCGGCGGCCGACGCGCAGGAAGTGTGCGGCGCGATCCGCGGCGAGCTCGAGAAGCTGGCCTCCCCGGAGATCGCCGCCGGTGTGCGCGTGCTCTACGGCGGCTCGGTCAACGCCAAGAACATCGGTGAGCTGATCCGTCAGCCCGACATCGATGGGGCGCTGGTCGGCGGCGCGTCGCTCAAGGGCGACGAGTTCGCGACCCTCTCGGCGATCGCCGCGGGTGGTCCGCTGCCCTGATCGCGGGGTGTGACTCGCGGGGCCGGGAACCGAGCAATCGGTTTCCGGCCCTTCGTCATTCGGGGCCTATCGCGCCCGCAGGGACAGCCCGAACCCGTTGTCGTTGCGCAGGGTGAGCTGGTCGGCGTCGACGGTGGCGGTGGCGCGGCCGTCCAGGGCTCGCAGCACGTTCTGTTCGATCTCCATCACGTCCTCGGCGCACATCATCCGGGTGGTGGCGACGGTGAAGGTGACGGTGGCGCCGTCGACGAGCGCGGTGCCGGTCATCCGGTTGCAGCCGGTCGAGCCGGTGAGGGTGCCGTCCGCGCTGATCGTGAGGTTCGGGCCCGCCTCGTCGAGCGCGGTCGAGCGGACCTGCGCGTCGGGGGTGAGCATCCCGGTCACCACCCAGTCGGTGCCGGTCAGCGGCTTGTCCGGGGTGAGGACCTTCTTATCGGTCAGGCGCACGGTGCTGTTCTCGCCGGTCAGCGTGAGCTCGTCGCCGTCGAGACGCCAGGTGGGCGCCGATTCCAGGAAACCGTGCTGCCACGCGTCGGCCTCGCCGCGATCCCCGGGGCACGCCATCAACGTGCCGGCCAGCGGGGAAGTGCGGATCGTGTGGTCGCTCAGGTCTACGCTGCCGCTGGCGGAATTGCAGCCCGAGTTCGCCGAGATCCGCCCGTCGGTGAAACTCAGCGTCAGCGGGCCGCCGCCGGGAATCGGGTCGCCGTCGACGGCGGTGGAGATATAGGTCTTGCCCATCGGCGTCGCCGTGCTCGGCTCCGGCGACTGCTCCGGGGAGCCGCACCCGAGGACTCCCGTGCCGATCAGGGCGAGGACGGCCAGACGCGCAGGGGTGATCCGCATGCGCTCGATCGTACGGCCCGCCCCGAACACCGACCGGCGGCGTTCGGGGCGGGCGCGGAACTACTTGGCCGCGTCACCCGAGCAGATGGCGCTGGCGAACTGGCCGGTGGCCTGATCCTCGTCGATCACCTTGTCGCCCACGGTGATCTTGCACGACACCGTGCCGCCCTCGGCGCCGGCGAGCACGCTCAGCGACACGTACTTCACCAGCCCGGTCACCGTCACGTCCTTCGACCACGGCAGGGCCACATCGGAGTCCTGGGCCACCTCGAGGCTGCCGTCACTGTAGGTGACCGTCGACGTGCCGGTGCCACCCGCCTGATAGGACACAGTGACCTCGCGGTTGACCTCGTTCTCGATCTCGTTGGCCACCGTGCCGACGAGCGCGACACATCCACCCACGATCAGCAACAGCACGACCAGGACGCCACCGAGCACCCACGGCCACACCTTCTTCTTGCGCGGCGGCTGCGGGTAGCCCCCGTGCGGCGGGTAACCACTGCCCTGGGGTTGCTGGCCGTAGGGCTGCTGCGGGTAGCCGGACGGGACTGTCATGGAAATTCCTCCGTGTCATACGAACTGCCCCGAACCGAACGGGAGCTCTCTGAGATCGTCGGCCCGCGCCACGGGGTTAACAGCGGGCCCGGATCCGGGTGCGCGGCACAGTCGTCGCGGCGCGCCGGTTGGGAGTCGCCACGGATATGCTCGGCGGGTGACGAGCGTGGCGGCGGACCGGATCTCGACCTGGGCGCCGTTGCGCTCGCCGGTGTTCCGGGCGCTGTGGATCGCGCAGCTGGTGTCGAATCTGGGCACCTGGATGCAGACGGTCGGCGCGCAGTGGATCCTGGTGGATCAGCCGAACGCGGCGGCGCTGGTGTCGTTCGTGCAGACCGCGATCGCGCTGCCGGTGATGCTGCTGTCGATCCCGTCCGGGGTGCTGGCCGACCTGGTGGATCGGCGGCGGCTGCTGATCGGCGCCCAAGCGGGCATGGCGGTGGCCTCGCTCACCCTCACCGTGTTCACCGCCACCGGCCACACCACCCCCGCGGTCCTGCTCTCGCTGCTGTTCCTGCTCGGTTGCGGGCAGGCGCTCACCGCGCCCGCGTGGCAGGCGGTCCAGCCGGAACTGGTACCGCGCGATCAGATCGCCTCGGCGGCGGCGCTGGGCAGCATGAGCGTCAACATCGGTCGGGCCGTCGGCCCAGCGGTGGCGGGCGTGATCGTCTCGATCGCCGGACCGACGGTGGTGTTCGGGTTCAACACGCTCTCGTTCATCGGGATCGTGGCGGTGCTGCTGGTGTCGAAGTGGCCCACGCGCACCAGCCCACTGCCCAGCGAGCGCCCGCTGGCCGCCCTCCAGGCCGGGACCCGGTTCATCCGCGCCGCGCCCGCGATCCGGCGGGTGCTGTTCCGGGCGATCCTGTTCATCGCCCCCGCGAGCGCGGTGTGGTCGCTGCTGCCGGTGATCGCGCACGACCGACTCGGCCTGTCCTCGGCCGGATACGGGTTGCTGCTCGGCGCGCTCGGGCTCGGCGCGGTCTGCGGCGCGCTCGGCCTGTCCCGGCTGCGGACGCTGTTCACGCCCACCCAGCGGCTCGCGCTGGCCGCGGTGCTGTTCGCGATGGGCGCGGTCGCCACCGCCCTGGTCGAGCAGGTGGTGCTGGTGATCGTGCTGCTGGTCGGGGCCGGGCTGGCCTGGTTGCTGGCCATGTCGACATTGAACTCGACCATGCAGCTGCTGCTGCCCGCGTGGGTGCGCGCCCGCGGGCTGTCGGTGTACATGCTGGTGTTCATGGGCGGGCAGGCCATCGGCTCGCTGGTCTGGGGCCTGGTCGCCGGCGCCTACGGTGCGGTGAGCGCGCTGCTGCTCGCGGCGGCGCTGCTGGTGGCCTGCGCGGTGACCACGCTGTGGTGGCCGATCCGACACAACGTCGAGGACATCGACCTGTCCCCGGCGGCCTACTGGCCCGAACCGCAACTCGTCGTCGAACCCGATCCCGCCGACGGACCCGTGCTGGTCATGCGCGGCTACGACGTCCCGCCCGCCGACGTGGCCGCCTTCACCGACTCGATGGCGCTGGTCGGACGCTCGCGCCAGCGCACCGGCGCGATGGAATGGCGCCTCTACCGCGACGTCGGCACCGTCGACCGGTTCGTCGAAGCCTTCGTCGTGCGCTCCTGGGCCGAGCACATGCACCAGCATCAGGTCCGGCTGACCGCCCGCGACCGCGAGATCGAACAGACCGTCGTCCAGTACGCCGCGGGCGCCCACACGGTCTCCCACCTGGTGGCCGTGGAGGCTGGTTAGACCCCGCGGTCCTCGACCACCTAGGATGAACACCATGTCGCTGTTCCTCGATATCCTCCTTGTGATCACCAGCTTGCTGTTGGTGCTGCTGGTGCTGTTGCACCGCGCCAAGGGCGGCGGCCTGTCCAGCCTCTTCGGTGGCGGCGTGCAGTCGAGCCTGTCCGGTTCCACCGTCGTCGAGAAGAACCTCGACCGCATCACCATCTTCGTCGGCATCGTCTGGTTCATCGCGATCCTCGGCATCGGCCTCGAGATCAAGTTCGCCTGATCCCGCTCCCCGTTCGCCCCACCGCAGGCCGGTGGGGCGATCTTCTTGGCTCGACGTGTCTACCGTCGCACCAGGCGAAGGGCCGCTGACTCGATCATCGACTCGGTCAGCAGGACCGTGTCGGCCGCCGGGCCCAGCGGGATGAAGCTGTCGGCGCTGGTGACGCGGGCGAGGGCGCCGCGATACCCCGCGTCGATCAGGGCCGCGTAGACGGACTCCGAAACCCCTCCGCTGCTACGGGTTTCGTCGGCGATCAGCACGCTGCCGGTCGCCTCGGCGTGGTGGAGCAGGTCGTCGAGGGGGAGTGGGTTCAGCCAGCGCAAGTCGAGTACCCGCGTGCTGATGCCCTGGGCGGCAAGGTTTTTCGCGGTGCGCAGGCTCATCGGGACGCCGTTTCCGAAAGTGACGATGGTCAGGTCCGTGCCGGTGCCGTGGACGCGGGCGCTGCCGATCGGGACGTGGTCGATGGTGGGGGAGGCGAGCCAGGCTTCGTCGCCGGGGTGCAGGTCGCGGGTGTGATAGAGCGCGATCGGTTCGATGATGACGCAGACGCGGCCGTCGACCCTGGCCGCGGAGACACACGTGCGCAGGATCGCGGCGGCGTCGTCGGCGCGCGACGGGACCGCCACGATCACACCGGGGATGTCGCGCAGGGCGGCCAGGGAATTGTCGTTGTGGAAGTGGCCGCCGAAGCCCTTCTGGTAGGCGAGCCCGGCGATGCGCAGGACCATCGGGTTGCGGTAGCCGCCATTGGAGAAGAAACCGAGGGTGGCCGCTTCGCCACGGATCTGATCGGCGGCATTGTGCAGGTAGGCGAGGTATTGGACCTCGGGGACGGGGATGAACCCGGCCAGGGCGGTGCCGAGCGCGGTGCCGAGGATCGCCTGTTCGTCGAGCAGGGTGTCGAAGACGCGGCGGGCGCCGAAGCGTTTGCGCAGGCCCTTCGTGACGCCGTAGACGCCGCCTTTGCGGGCCACGTCCTCGCCGAAGACGAGGATGTCGGGGTCGCGGGTGAGGAGTTCGTCGAGGGTGTGGTTGATCGCCTGGGCCAGGGTCAGCGGAGGTGACGGTTGGCTTGCGCCGGAAGATGATTCGCGGCCCGCGGCGGTTCGGACGACATCCTCGCGGACGGCTGCGGGGCGGGCCGGGGCGAGGGGCGCGATCACGGCCTCGGCGGAATCCAGCCGCTTCTCCTCGACCACCTGCGCGGCCGTTTCCCGCACCCGCGCCCCGATCCGCTCGTAGCGCTCGAGCAACTCGGCCGCGTCGGCCACTCCCGCCCCGATCAGATAGCGGGCCGTGCCCAGCAGCGGGTCGCGGGCCAGATCCGCGGCGATCTCGGCCGGACCGCGATAGGCCGACTCCATATCCGACCCCGCGTGCCCGCCGAGGCGCACCGTGCGCAGATGCAGGAACACCGGCGTGCGCCACGTGCGCGCCAGATGCGCGGCGTCCTGGGCGGCCCCGAGCGCGTCGGGCAGATCGCACCCGTCGGCGGCGAGATAGGTCAACCCCGGACGCGGCCCGTACGCGCGTTCGATCCAGTCCGGCGCGGTGGGCACGCTGATGCCGAGCCCGTTGTCCTCGCACACGAACAGCACCGGCATCGGCACCCCCTGATGCGCCGCGTGCAACGCCGCATTGACTGCACCGACGGCCGTCGAATGATTGGCCGAGGCATCCCCGAAACTGCACACCACCACCGCGTCGGCGGGCCACGGACACGAAACGCCTTGCCGCGCAGCCCTATCCAGCGCGAACGCCAACCCCACCGCCCGTGGCAGATGCGAGGCGATCGTCGAGGTCTGCGGAATGATCGACGCCGCCGCACTCCCGATCACCTTGTGCCGCCCACCCGAAATCGGATCGGTCGCCGCCGCGACCACCCCCAGCAGCACGTCCCGAATCGGATCCGCCCCCGGAATCCGCCGACACCGCTGCACGAAGAACGCCCCCGACCGGTAGTGCAGAAGCGCCGGGTCATCGACCCGCAACGCCGCCGCCACCGCCGCGTTCCCCTCGTGCCCCGACGACCCGATGCTGTAGAAACCCTGCCGAGCCGCCCCGAGCCGTCGCGCCGCCAGATCGAGATGCCTACTGGTGACCTGCGATTCGAACAATTCGATCCCGAACTCGGCGTCGATCCCCTCGACCGCGTCGATCCGCTCGGGCACGCTCAGCGTCGTCATCGCGGCCCGGAAAGCCCCATCGAGGTCGAACGAACCCACCGCCACCACTCCTCGCCTACGGTCGAGTCGACGGCCACAACCGTCGCCATGGGGAGAAAACTACTGCGATCAGCGGGGGAAGCGGGCAATTTCGCCGGTCGTGGGGCGGACGTGTTGTGGGCTGCTGACAGTTCGATCGCCCCACGACGTCGCCGGCCGCGCTGATCAGGACGGTACGGAGGTGCTCGGTACAGCCGTCGATCGCGCGATCGGCGCGTTCTCGGGCTCGGGAATCCCTGGCCCGCACCGTGGGACGCGGTCGCGCGCGGGCCGAGTTCGCTGGGCCGGTAGTGTCCGAAGGTCAGTTCGGACGGCGAAAGAGGGGGCCATGACGACGCCAGGTTCGTGGGGGTATCCACAGCAGCAGTACGGCTCGCCGCCGTACGGGCAACCGCACTATCCGCCGCAGCAGCCACCGCCCGCGCACTACGGCGCACCGCAGCCGAATTACGCGGCCCCGCAACAACTCCCACCCGCCGGTCCGGAAGAGAGCCCGGCCGTGCAGGCCTACCTGGCCGCCGTCGCCCAGCACATGTCCATGGGCGGCCTCCAGGTCAGCCGCAACTGGTTGGGCCCGGTCCTGTCCCTGATCGGCGTCGGCGCGGTGATCAAGAGCGCCCTCAACCCCATCGAACTGGCCGTCTGCGTCGGTCACGCGGGCGAGATCTCACCCGCCACCGTCGCCGGTTTCACCAGGCAGGTCGACGAATTCGCCCGCTCGATCCGCCGCCCCAGCGCCTTCGTCGTCAAAGGCGGCGCCTGCGCCGTCGCCGCCCTCCTCTCCGACCGCGTCCACCCGGCCAGCTTCGCCGCCGTCACCAACAAAGCGATGAGCTACGGCACCGTCGTAGTCCCCGCCGTCATCGACCTCACCAACCGCCGAATACTGATCGCCCAGAACACCCCCATGCTGGGCCTGGCCCTGTGGAGCACCGTCCGAGGCAAAGCGGCCACCTACCTCCCCGACCCCCGCGCGGTCCTCGGCTGAGCCTCGAACCCGGTGCGGGTCCTTCGAGGTGGCATCGGCGGGAACGGTACTGCCCGCCAGGATCTCATCGATCACACCGCGGTCAGCCGGGTGCCACCGAACGCGAATGCCTTGCGGCGGTTGGCCGTTGTCGATAGCGTTGCTGCCTGATGAACTCGGGGCGAAGGGGGATCATGGCTCGACGGCCGACACTTCCGGGTGCGGTGGTGTTGTGTCTGTTCGTGTTTTCAGCGGCCTGCGGTGAGACGTCGGCGACGACGGACTGTGGGATCGCCGAGCAGGTGTATCAGGACAGCGAAGTGGTGCTCGGTCGGATCAACGTGGCCATGGATCCGAACAACCCTGAGTTCGCCGACTATGACGTTCGGGACGACTTTGTTGCCGCCGGGTACAACGAGCTCGCTCAGATAGCGGAAAAGGGTGCGGAGTCGATGTCCGCGGGTGCGGTTCGTGAGGCCACGCGCGGGATGGTGCAGCCGTTTCGTGCGGGGGCGGAGTTCATCGGACGGGCGGACAAGAAGGAGGGCGACGGGGACATCCCGGTGATGACCCAGAAGCTCGAAGACATCGGTGTCGCCCGACAGGCCTTCTTCGACTCCTGCGACACCATCCCGCCCGTGCGGTCGGCTCGAAACCCCCTGTCCTGAGTGTATGTTCGGCGAACGGAATGAGATCAGCACGGTGAGTGTGGGAACGCGGATGGCGGCGCTGGTGGGCGTCGGGGTGGTGGCGGTGGGCTGTGCTTCGGGTGCGGAGGGGGCGGTCGGGGCGCTCGGCGCGTTGCCGTCGCTCGGTGACTTTCCGGCGGGGTACAGCCTGCTCGGGGCGCCGGAGTCCTTCGAGTCGGCGTTGCCCGCGCCGGATGACCGGATGGCGTTCGGGGATGAGCGGTGTCGGGTGTTGATCGAACCCCCGGCCGGACCGGGGGCGGGGGAATCGGTGGCGTCGGGAGTGGGGGCGGGGGTGTATCTGCTTCACATCGTCGAGTCGGATCGAACGGTGTCCGAGGTGGCGAGCGCGGTGGCGGAATGTGGTGAGATCAGGGCGAGTTCGCACCAGCGGAGCTTGGCGCTGACCAGGGGCACGGTGACGCCGGCGACGGCGACCACGGTCGGGTACCGGTACCGGGGAACCCAGGGGGTTCGGCACGAGCAGCAGATGGTGGAGACGCCGATGCAGCAGCAGCGACTGGTGGGTCGGGCGGGGGAGTACCTCGTGTCGATGTCGGTGACGGTGCTCGCGCGGCCGGGGGAGACGCTGACCGAGGCGAGTATCGAGGCCGAATCCGAGGTGCTGCGCACGGTTTTCGATCGGACGCTGGAACGCCTGGGTGGATGACACGCGAAGGCCGGGCCCGTGAACACGGACCCGGCCTTCGCGCGTACCAGCTCTATTCGTCGTCGAGCAGCAGGTCCGAGGCCGCGGCCTCGTCGATGACCCAGGTGGTGGATTCGGTGCCGATCGCACCGGCCGACGGGACATCGTCGGGGGAGGCGCCGTTGACCGCGGCGGCCACGGCGGCGGCCTTGCCGGTGCCGCTGACCACCAGCATCACGTGGCGCGAGCGGTGGACGGCGGGCAGGGTCAGCGAGACCCTCGTCGGCGGGGGCTTGGGGCAATCGTGCACCGCGACAACGTAATCCTTGGTCTCCCGGACGGCGGGAGAGTGCGGGAAAATGGAGTCGATGTGACCCTCGGGGCCCATGCCCAGGACCGTGAGGTCGATGTCGCCGCGCTCGTCGAGCTCGGTGTGCAGGATCTGGGCGTAGGCGGCGGCGGCTTCCTCGGGGGAACCGTAGGGGCCGTCGGAGGGGGCCATCGGGAAGACGTGCGCGGGGTCGAGCGGCACGAAGTTCAGCAGCGCCTCGCGGGCCTGGAGTTCGTTGCGGTCCTTGTCGTCGGCGGGCACGAAACGCTCGTCGCCCCAGTAGACGTAGAGCGTGGACCAGTCGATGTCACCGGGGGCCTGGCGAACCTTCTCCAGCAGGCGGATGCCGTCGCTGCCGCCGGTGAGCGAGACCGACGCGCTGCCGCGTTCGGCCTGCGCCGCGACGACCACTCCCACGAAACGTTCCGCGGCGGCGTCGGCGAGCAACTCGGGATCGTCGTGGATCTCGATCGTGTTGGCGGGGAACTCGTTGTCGAGGTCTTCGCGACTGTCGATATGGTCACTCATAGGTCACCTTCTCGATTCCGGCGAGCGCCTCGGCGTAGATCTCGTCGGCATCGAGTCGACGCAGTTCCTCGGCGAGGCAATCGCGAGTTTCCCGGCGGGCCAGCGCGATCCGCTGGTCGGGTTCGCCGGTGCGGGTCAGCGTTGCGGTCCTTCCTAGTTGCGGGCGTTCGATGGCGATCGAATCGGTGGCGCGCTGGATCTGCACCTTCAACTCCCCGGTCTTGCGAATCACCGGGCAGTGCAAGCGCGAAGCCAGCCACCCCGCCAGGGTATCGAGCGCGGGTTCCCCGGCAAGGCCCGACACGGTCACCGAAGTGACCGGTTCGAACGGCGGTTCGTCCAGTGCCGCGGCGAGCAGCGCGCGCCAGTAGGTGATGCGGCTCCACGCCAGATCGGTGTCGCCGGTGGCGTAGGTGTAGGCGCGCTTCTTGATCGCGGCCTGCGGGTCGGGGGCGTAGGTGGCGTCGGTGATGCGGCGCTTGGCCAGCTTGCCCACCGAGTCCATGGACGGGAACTCCGGCGCGCCACGCGGCCACCACGCCACCACCGGGGTGTCGGGCAGCAGGAACGGGGTCACCACGCTGCTCTCGTGATTGACCAGCGCGCCCTGTAGCCGTAGCACGATCACCTCGGCCGCCCCGGCGTCGCCGCCGACGCGAATCTGGGCGTCGAGGCGGGTCTCAGCGTCGCGGTCGCCGCGGGCCAGCACGATCACCCGGCAGGGGTGTTCGCGGCTGGCGTCGTTGGCGGCGTCGATCGCGTCCTCGGCCTCGGAGGAGTCCAGGGTGCACACCACCAGGGTCAGCACGCGGCCCTGGGTGATCACGCCGTTGGTCTCGCGCAACTGCACCATCCGCTTGCCGACCTCGACGGTGTTCGTGTCGGGCATGTCGACGATCACGGGCGCCGCCATTCCCGCCCGCTGCGCGCGAGCATCTCATCGGCCGAGGTGGGACCCCAGGTGCCCGCCTCGTAGGGTTCGGGTTTGCCGCCCGCGGCCCAGTGCGCGAGCACGGGATCGAGGATGCGCCAGGACAATTCGACCTCCGCGTTGACCGGGAACAGCGACGGCACCCCGAGCAGCACGTCGAGGATGAGGCGCTCGTAGGCCTCGGGGGAGGACTCGGTGAAGGCTTCGCCGTAGCTGAAGTCCATGTTCACGTCACGGACCTCCATACCCGAACCGGGCACCTTGGAGCCGAACCGCAGGGTGATGCCCTCGTCGGGCTGCACCCGGATGACCAGGGCGTTCTGGCCCAGTTCCTCGGTCATGGTCTGGTCGAAGGGTAGGTGCGGCGCGCGTTTGAAGACCACCGCGATCTCGGTGACCCGACGGCCCAGCCGCTTTCCGGTGCGCAGGTAGAACGGCACGCCCGCCCAGCGCCGGTTCTCGACGTGCAGGGTGAGCGCGGCGTAGGTCTCGGTGCGCGACTGCGGATCGAAACCCTCCTCCTGGTGCAGGCCGACCACGTGCTCGCTGCCCTGCCAGCCCTCGGTGTACTGGCCGCGCGCGGTCGTCTCGTCCAGGGGCGCGACGAGTTTGGTGGCCGAGAGGGCCTTGATCTTCTCGGTGGTGAGCTGCATCGGCTCGAAGGAGGTGGGCTCCTCCATCGCGGTCAACGCCAACAGCTGCAACAGGTGATTCTGGATGACGTCGCGCGCGGCGCCGATCCCGTCGTAATAGCCCGCGCGACCACCGAGGCCGATGTCCTCGGCCATGGTGATCTGCACGCTGTCGACATAGTTGGCGTTCCAGATCGGCTCGAACAGCTCGTTGGCGAACCGCAACGCCAGGATGTTCTGGACGGTTTCCTTGCCCAGGTAGTGGTCGATCCGGAAGACCTGCTCCTCGGGAAACACCCGGTTGACCAGGGCGTTGAGTTCCTTGGCGCTGGCCAGGTCGTGGCCGAAGGGCTTCTCGATCACCACCCGCCGCCACGGGGTGTACCCGTCGGGGTCGGGCTTGGCCTCGGCCAGGTCGTGCTCGCAGAGCTGATCGAGCACCACGGGGAACATGTTCGGCGGAATCGACAGGTAGAAGGCGTAATTGCCGCCGGTGCCGCGGGTTTCGTCCAGGCCCTTCAGGGTCTGGGCCAGGGTGGCGAAGGCGGTGTCGTCGTCGAAACTGCCCTGCACGAACCGCAAACCCTCGGCCAGGTGGTCCCAGACCTCCTGGCGGAAGGGGGTGCGCGCGTGCTTCTTCACCGATTCCAGCACCACCGAGGCGAAATCCTCGTCGGCGTAGTTGCGTCGCGCGAACCCGACCAGGGCGAAACCAGGGGGCAACAGCCCCTGGTTCGCCAGGTCGTAGATGGCCGGCATCAGCTTCTTACGGGACAGGTCTCCGGTGACACCGAAGATCACCAGGCAGCACGGGCCCGCGATGAAGGGCACCCGCTTGTCGCGTTCGTCGCGCAGCGGGTTGTGCCACAGCCCCGCCGTCTGATCCGTCGTCGCTGTGCCGGCCATCGCCTCAGTTGCCCTCCGCCGCGCCGGCCAGCTCGCCGGTGGTGGCCTCGATCAGTTCGTTCCAGGCGCTCTCGAACTTGTCGACACCCTCGCGCTCCAGCACCGCGAACACATCGTCGAGATCGATACCGACAGCGCTCAGTTCGGCGAAGACGGCGGCGCCCTCGGCACCGCGCCCGCTGAGCGTGTCGCCGGCGACCTCACCGTGATCGGCGAACGCCTGCAGCGTCTTCTCCGGCAGGGTGTTGACCGTGTTCGGCCCGACCAGCTCGGAGACGTAGAGGGTGTCGGGGTAGTTGGGGTTCTTCACCCCGGTCGACGCCCACAGCGGCCGCTGCCGGTTACCGCCCTGGGAGGCCAGGTGGTTGTAGGTGGAGGTGTGCGCGCCACCGTCGAACACGTCCTGGTACTCGGCGTAGGCCAGTCGCGCGTTGGCCAGACCGGCCTTGCCACGCAACGACAGCGCCTCGGGCGTGCCGATCGCCTCGAGCCGAGCATCGATCTCGGTGTCCACGCGGGAGACGAAGAACGAGGCGACCGAGTGGATCCTGGCCAGGTCGTGGCCGCCGATCTTGGCGTTGCGCAGGCCGTCGAGGTAGGCGCCCATCACCGCGCGGTAGCGCGGCACCGAGAAGATCAGCGTCACGTTCACGCTGATGCCCTCGCCGATCACCGAGGTGATGGCGGGCAGGCCCGCCTCGGTGGCCGGGATCTTGATGAACAGGTTCTTGCGGTCGACGATCTTCCACAGCTCGATCGCCTGGGCGACGGTCTTGTCGGCGTCGAAGGCGAAGCGCGGGTCGACCTCGATCGACACCCGCCCGTCCACGCCGCCGGTCGCCTCGAACACCGGCGCCAGCACGTCGCAGGCGGCGCGCACGTCGTCGGTGGTCATGGTGCGGATCGCCGCGTCGGCGTCGGCGCCCTGGGACGCGAGGTCTTTCAACTGCGCGTCGTAGGCGTGCCCGGCGCTGAGCGCGGCCTGGAAGATGCTCGGGTTGGTGGTGACACCGACGACGCTGCGGGTCGCGATCAGTTCGGCGAGATTGCCGGACTGGATGCGATCACGCGAGAGATCGTCGAGCCACACCGAGACGCCCGCGGCCGAGAGCGCGGCGAGATTCTCGTTCTGTGCCATGGATTTACCCCTTCACATTGTCGAGCGAACGCTGTGCGGCGGCGACGACGGCATCGGCGGTGATCCCGAACTCGTTGTACAGCTTCTGGTACGGCGCCGACGCACCGAAGTGGTCGATGCCGACATGCTCGCCGGCGTCGCCGAGGAAGCGGTGCCACGGCATCGCGATACCGGCCTCGACCGACACGCGGGCGCGGACCGACGGGGGCAGCACCGAATCGCGGTACGCCTTGTCCTGGGCGTCGAACCACTCCACACACGGCAGCGAGACCACGCGGGTCGCGATGCCCTGTCCCTCCAGGGTAGTGCGCGCGGCCAGCGCCAGATGGACCTCCGAACCGGTGGCCATCAGCACGACCTGCGGGGTGCCGTTCGCGGCGTCGGCCAGCACGTAGCCGCCCTTGGACGCGCCCTCGTAACTGGTGCCCTCGAGGGTCGGCACGTCCTGGCGGGTCAGCGCCAGCGCCGAGGGGCCGTCCTGCTTGGCGGGCTCGTAGACCGGGTAGTGCGAGTGGTGCTCGTCGGAACCGCGCTCGAGCAGCGAACGCCACACGTAGGCGGTCTCGTTGGCGTCGGCCGGGCGCAGCACGTTCAGACCCGGGATGGCGCGCAGCGAGGCCAGGTGCTCGATCGGCTGGTGGGTCGGGCCGTCCTCGCCCAGACCGATGGAATCGTGGGTCCACACGTAGGTGACCGTGGTGCGCATCATCGCGGCCAGGCGCACCGGCGGGCGCATGTAGTCGCTGAACACCAGGAAGGTGCCGCCGTAGGGGCGGGTCGGGCCGTGCAGGGCGATGCCGTTGAGGATCGAACCCATCGCGTGCTCGCGCACCCCGAAGTGCAGCGTGCGACCGAACGGCTCGGCCTTCCAGTGGCTGGTGGAGATGTCGGTCGGGCCGAAGCTGGGCTGGCCGGGCATCGTGGTGTTGTTGGACTCGGCCAGGTCGGCCGAACCGCCCCACAGCTCGGGCAGCACATCGGCCAGCGCCGCGAGCACCGCGCCGGAGGCCTTGCGGGTGGCCATGCCCTTGGCGCTGGGCTCGAACTCGGGCAGCGCCTTCTCCCAGCCCTCGGGCAGCTGACGGGCCTGCAGGCGCTTGTAGAGGGTGTGGTTGTCCGGGTTCTTCAGCGCCCACGCCGCGAACTCGAGCTCCCACTTGGCCGCGGCCTCGGCGCCACGGATCAGCGCCTTGCGGGTGTGGGCGATGACGTCGGGGTCGATCTGGAAGGAGGCGTCGGGGTCGAAACCGAGCTCCTTCTTGATCGCGGCCACCTCGTCGGCGCCCAGCGCGGCACCGTGCGCGGCGCCGGTGTTCATCTTGGTCGGCGCGGGGTAGCCGATGATGGTGCGCAGGATGATCAGCGACGGCTTGTTGCGCACCGCCTTGGCCTCGGCCAGCGCGGCCTCGATCGCCACCACGTCCTCGCCGCCCTCGACGGTCTGCACGTGCCAGCCGTAGGCCTCGTAGCGCGCGGCCACGTCCTCGTTGAACGCGATCAGCGTGTCGTCCTCGATGGAGATCTCGTTGTCGTCGTAGATCACCACGAGGTTGCCCAGCTGCTGGGTGCCCGCGATCGAGGACGCCTCGGAGGTGACGCCCTCCTCGAGATCGCCGTCGGAGGCGATGGTGTAGATGAAGTGGTCGAACAGGCTCTCGCCCTCGGCCGCGGCGGGATCGTAGAGGCCGCGCTCACGACGCGCCGCCATCGCCATGCCGACCGCGGAGGCCAGACCCTGACCCAGCGGGCCGGTGGTCATCTCGACACCGTTGGTGTGGCGGTACTCCGGGTGACCCGGGCACAGCGAACCCCACTGGCGCAGCGATTCCAGATCCTCGAGCTCGAGGCCGAAACCGGCGAAGTAGAGCTGGATGTAGAGGGTGAGGCTGGAGTGTCCGCACGAGAGCACGAAGCGGTCGCGACCGGTCCACCACGGATCGGCCGGGTTCTGACGCATGGTGCGCTGGAACAGGGTGTAGGCGACCGGCGCGAGGCTCATCGCGGTGCCGGGGTGCCCGTTGCCCGCCTTCTGCACCGCGTCGGCGGCCAGGACGCGGGCGGTGTCGACGGCCTTCGTGTCGAGGTCCGTCCAGTCGCTGGGGTAGTTCCGCTGAGTGAGGGCGTGAATGTCGCTGGTGACTGGCACGACCGTGGTTCTCCTGACCTAGGTTTCGTCGACGGCGATAGCTCGGCAGCGGCGGTGATGTCGTACGGGTCCTACGCGGCCGGATGCGTACCGATATACATGAATACCCTAGTGGTGCTGGCAGACCCGGTTGGCGCGAACCCTGGCATGAGTCTAGTTCGGATCGCGGCGATTCGGCGGTGCCCGGCCACGGGTGATCGCGCGGGGTGCGCGCGGCGGGGTCGCGGTGGCGTTCACCTGCGTGTCGAGGCCGGTTCACCGGTCGGTGGGCGGGCGCCGGACATGGTGACCGGGCCCACGGTGGCGGGGGCCTGGCGAACAGCGGCTGGTGAGGGGTCTACCATCCTCTGTAGTAGTGGCCGCGCCGCAGCCGCGCGCTGCTCGTTCCATTACCGGATGCGAAGCGAAGCACAGCGTGCGAGGAGATACAGTGCGGATCGGTCACGAGCCGGGTAGTAGCGGTGCGCACGGAACTTCGTCGACGGCCTTGGCCGACCGCCTCGCGGGCGACAGTCTCGGCGCGCGCATCGTGCGCAAACCCCTGGCCTACATCGCGCTCACCAAGCCGCGCGTCATCGAGCTGTTGCTCGTCGCCACGATCCCGACGATGCTGTTGGCCGATCGCGGCACCGTCGACATCCGGCTGATCCTGGTCACCCTGTTCGGTGGCTGGATGGGCGCGGCCAGCGCCAACACCCTCAACTGTGTCGCCGACGCCGACATCGACAAGGTGATGAAGCGGACCGCGCGCAGGCCGCTGGCCCGCGACGCCGTGCCGACCTCGCACGCGTTCGTCTTCGGCGTCACCCTGGGCGTGCTCTCCTTCGCCTGGCTGTGGTGGCAGGCCAACCTGCTCAGCGGCGCGCTGGTCGTGGCCACGATCCTGTTCTACGTCTTCGTCTACACCAAGGGCCTCAAGCGCCGGACCTCGCAGAACGTGGTCTGGGGCGGCGCGGCCGGCTGCATGCCCGCCCTGGTCGGCTGGTCCGCGGTGACCGGCGACATCGGCTGGCCCGCGCTGGTGCTGTTCGCGGTCATCTTCTTCTGGACACCGCCGCACACCTGGGCCCTGGCCATGCGTTACAAGGAGGACTACCGCGCGGCCGGGGTGCCGATGCTGCCCGTGGTGGCCACCGAGCAGGTGGTGACCAAGCAGATCGTCATCTACACCTGGCTGACCGTGCTCGCCACGATGGCGCTCGTCCCCGCGACGGGCGTGATCTACGCGGCGGTCGCGCTGGTGGCCGGCGCCTGGTTCCTGCTGATGGCCCACCAGCTCTACTCCGGCGTGCGCCGCGGCGAGTCGGTGAAGCCCCTGAAGCTGTTCCTGCAGTCGAACAATTACCTGGCGGTGGTGTTCTGCGGGTTGGCCGTGGACTCGGTGCTCGGGTGGGAGACGGTCGGCAGCCTGATCGGGCTGTAAGCAGGAGATTTCGCGCGATGGCCGGGCAGGGATTGCCCGGCCATCGTCGTTTTTCGGGTCCGCCCCTGGCAGGTAGCGTCCGCCGGCGGTTTATCGGCGACCGGCGACGTGTCCGTCCGGGCGGATCAGGATCTCGGTGCCGGGGGTGGCGTCGTAGGCGGTGAAGGCGTGGCCGTCGGGGTCGAGGTAAGTAGTGCCGGTGGCGGTGGTGCGGTGGATATCGACCGTGTGGAGGCCGGAATGTACCAGGGTCGCGGCGTGTCGGTATTCCGCGTCGGGCGTGCGGGCGGCGCGCTCGGGCTTCGCGGAATCCGCGCCCGGTGTCGAGGAGGCGGCTGTGGGGCGGGGAGGTGACAGCGGGGTCGAGGCGGGGGTTTCGATGGTGGGCGCGAAGCGGAGGAGCGTGGCGTGGGGGCCTCGGAAGAGGTCGAAGAGTCGGATCGGGCGACCGGTGTGGTCGTGGAGGACGGCGTCGGGGGCGCGGTCGCCGGTGACGAGGGCGCCGTGGGCAGTGGGGGAGCGGTAGGTGATGGTGAGCTGACGGGTTTCGGGGCCGCGTCGCAGGGCGTCGGGGTCGCCGTCGACGAGTTTGTCGAGCAGGTCGGTGCTCAGGCCGAGGACGCGGGCGGCGACCGAGCGGCGTTCGGCCTCGAAGGTGTCCAGGGCGGTGGGGTCGCCGTCGAGGGCGGCCGCGAGCTTCCAGCCGAGGTTGTAGGCGTCCTGGACACCGGTATTGAGGCCCTGGCCGCCCGTGGGTGGGTGGACGTGGGCGGCGTCGCCCGCCAGGAACACCCGGCCGTCGCGGAAGCGGGCGGCGAGTCGAATGTTGGGGCGCCACACCGTGATCCACGAGAGGTCGGTCAGCGTCAGACCCGAGGTGTGTCGGTCGGCGAGGGCTTGCAGGGCGGCGAGATCGGGGGCCGGTTGTTCGCCGAGAACGGGTCGGTCGCCGGGCAGCGGTGCGGCGAACTGGAAACGTCGGCCGCCGGGAAGCGGGGACAGCGCGAAACCGGTCATGGGTTGGTCGGCCGCGGCGGCGAACCAGTAGCCGTACTCGTGGTCGAGGGCGTCGACGCGCACGTCGCCGAGCAGCATTCGGATCGAGTCGTCGGTGCTGCCCTCGAACGCGATGCCCAACCGCTTGCGCACGGTGCTCGCGCCTCCGTCGGCGCCGACCAGATAGTCCACCCGCACCGTCTCCGTGCGCCCATCGCGTCGCAGTGTCGCCGTCACCCCGGTGTCGTCGTGGGCGAAATCGTCCAGCGCCGTACCGAATTCGACCGTCACCCCGAACTCGGCGAGCCGGCCCCGCAGGATCGCCTCGGTCTCGGACTGGCCGAGCACCCACGCATTCGGATACGGCACCTGCGCGCTCGGCGCGACCGGCTCGGCCATGCGGTGCTCACCGGCGAACGCACCCGCGAAGTACGCCCGCATCACCGGCAGTTCGCGCCCGGTGGCGAGGACGGCGTCGATCACGCCGAGGTCGTCGAACACCTCGAGGGTGCGCGGTTGCAGACCGTCCCCGCGCGACCCCTGGAACGGGGAATCGGCCCGGTCGACGACGCGAACGCCGACACCGCGTCGGGCGAGATCGAGGGCGAGTGTGAGGCCGGTCGGGCCCGCGCCGACGACGAGTACCTGGTCGGACATGGGGAAGTACCTCCTGCGACGAGATCTGAATTCACATTCAGTGAAAGTGAATTCAGTTTCAGTCTTGGTACGGTGCTTGTCAAGGAGGTGGTGTCCGATGGTGGGCAGACGCGAGAAGTCCGCGGAGACCGAGCAGGCGCTCAAGGTCGCCGCCCGGCAGGTCTTCGCCGAACACGGCTACCTGAACGCGAAGATCACCGACATCACCGCCGCCGCCGGTCGCGCCGCCGGCTCGTTCTACAACCACTTCGCGAGCAAAGAGGAACTGCTGCAAGCACTCCTGCGCGAGATGGCCGCCGCCGGTGACGAGCGCGCGGCCGACCCCGCCCACAGCGGGGACTTCGCCGACCCGGCGGCCGTGCGCTACCACGTGCGCGGCTACTGGACCTTCGCCCGCGAGCACGCCGCGGTCCTGCGCGCGATGGGACAGGCCGCCCAGGTCAGCCCCGAATTCGCCCGGATCGTCGCCGATTTCGGCACCGAGCAGCGCGCCGACATCGCCGACCACGTCGCCGACTTCCCCGCGCGCGGCCTACGCCTACCGGGCACGACCGACGCCAGCCTCGCCATGATGTTCGCCGCGGTCGACGGCATGCTGCGCATGGTCGAGGACGGCGCGGTCACCCTCACCGACGACGAGGCGATCGAGTCGATCACCCGCTTCGTCTACCGAGGGCTCACCGGCCGCGACTACTGAACGGCGCGTGCGTGATTCGCGCGAGGTCAGGGGACATGGTGTCGATCAGGGCAGCAGCACGATCGACCCGGTGGTCTTGCGATCGGCCAGATCCCGTTGTGCCTGTGCGGCATCGGCCAGCGGGTAGGTGGCGCCGATGCGGAACTTCAGTGTTCCCGCCGCGATCCAGTCGAACACATCCGTTGCGCGCCACAGGAATTCGGTGCGGTCGCGGGTGTAGGCGCCGATGGAGGGGCGGGTGAGCCACAGCGAGCCCGCGGGGTTGAGGCGCTGGGGGTCGAACGGGGGAACGGGCCCGCTGGCCGCACCGAACAGGGCCAACGTCCCACGCACGCGCAACGACGCCAGGCTGGCCTCGAAGGTGCTCGCGCCGACTCCGTCGTAGACCGCGGCGACGCCGATCCCGTCGGTGAGCTCGCGGACCCGGTCGGCCAGGTCGTCTCCGTAGTGCAGCACGTCGGCGGCGCCCGCTTCGCGTGACAGCTTCTCCTTGGCGTCGGTGGAGACGGTGGTGATCACCCTGGCACCCTTGGCGACGGCCATCTGGGTGAGCAGCAGCCCCACTCCGCCCGCACCGGCGTGGATGAGCACCGGGTCGCCGGGTTCGGGGGAGAACACCGACTCGGTCAGGTAGTGGGCGGTCATGCCCTGCAGCAGCGCGGCCGCCGCCACGGTCGGTTCGACCTCGTCGGGCACCTTCACCGCGACGGCCTCGTCGACCGCCACCAACTCGGCGTAGCTGCTCTTCGCCGACGCCCACGCGACCCGGTCGCCGACGGCGAACTCGGTGACATCGGAGCCGATCGCCACCACGAGCCCGGTCCCCTCCGACCCGGGGATATAGGGCGTGGCCTGCGGATACTGGCCGGTGCGGAAATAGATATCGATGAAGTTGACGCCCACACCCTGGGTATCGACCAGCAGCTGAGCGGGCCCGGCCTGCGGGTCGGGCACCTCCACGTACCGCAGGACTTCGGGACCGCCGTGCTCGGAAACCTGAATCGCGCGCATGGGTTCTCTTTCTACACCTCGCGCGGGCGCTCACTCGGGGGTGGACGAAAAACTACCGGCCGGTAAACTAGCGCCCATGAGTACAACCGCCGCCCCCGAGGCCGTGAAGGTGCCGGCCGAGGTCGAGAAGTCCATCGTGAAATTCGTCGCGCAGCACGGTGGTTCGGGCACGGCCGTGTTGCAGTATCTCGGCAAGCAGGGCGTGCGGATCACCCTGGTCGGCGCCGACGGCATCCTCGGTGACCGCGTGGTCGCCGATATGGCCACCGCCAAGGCCGTCGTCGAGCGGGTCGAGGGCCTGGCCGAGACCGACGAGTGGAGCCGCGAGATCGGCTCGATCGTCACCCCCACCGCCGAGCACTGGGACAAGATGGCCGGCTGGGTGGCCCATCAGACCAAGTTCCCCAAGGCGCGCAACTGGAAGTTGTTCGCGGGGGCGTAATCCCGAACCCATGACAAAGCCCGCGAATCGCAGTGCGACGCGGGCTTTGTCGCGGTCAGGAGTGGGTGTGTGACAGGGCGGGCACGTCGATCGTCTCGCGCGTGCGCAGCGAGGCCCACAGCGCGGCGGTCGCGGCGGTGCAGGCCGCGGCCCCGCCGACGTGGATCGCGACCAGTGCCGCGGGCACATCGGTGAAGTACTGGACCACACCCACCAGACCCTGCGCGACGACCAGCCCGAGCAGTACGAACAGCCGCCGGCGGATCGCGGGGGTGATCCCGACGGCGAACAGGCCGAAGGCGAGCCCGATCAGCAGCGCCAGGTAGCCGATCAGCAGCTGGGAGTGCAGGTGCACCAGGGTGACGATCTCGACCTGGAGGCGCGCCACCGGTCGTTCGATGCTCTTGTCGCCCGCGTGCGGACCCGCGGCCGTGACCAGTGTGCCCGCGATCAACACCCCGGCCAGCGCGACGCCGCTGAGCGCGGTCAGCCAGCGCAGCGGGGCGGGCACCTGCACGGTGGGGATGCCGTCGTCGGGTTCGCCGATCTTGGCGTAGAGCACCACGGCCAGCCACACCATCACCATCGAGGCCAGCAGGTGCACCGCCACGGTCCACCACAGCAGTCCGGTGCGCACGGTGATGCCGCCGATGATCGCCTGCACGACCGTGCCGCCGGGCATCAGCCACGCGTAGACCAGCACTTCCCTGCGTCGGCGCGCGCGCACGACGGCGATCACGATCAGCGCCGCGCACAGCGTCACCGCGAAGGTGAGCAGGCGGTTGCCGAATTCGACGGTCTGGTGGATGACCGGCACTTCCGAGACCCCGACGGGGGTGAAACTGCCGGGGAAGCACTGGGGCCAGGTGGGGCAGCCGAGGCCGGAGGCGGTGACGCGCACGATGGCGCCGGTCACCGAGATTCCGGCCTGACTCAGGATCACCGCGAGCGCGAGGAGCCGCTGCACCCGCAGCGAGGGGAGCGGCAGCCGGTCGACGAGGCCAACGAAGGCGCGATACAGCACGTCACGAATGGTACCGGCCGGAATTTCGACCCTATGACCAGGGCTACTACAGTGCGTCGTTGGTCACGTCAGTGGAAGCGGAACAGCCGGGTGGCGAGCCACCCGCACACCAGGCCCCACGCGGCGAGGACCGCCACCCCGAACCAGTCGATCGACCCGGTCAGGGCGGCATCGAGGGCGACGGCCAGCGCGCCGGAGGGCACGAGGTGGACCAGGGTGGTGACCGCGGTGGGCAGGCCGTCCACCAGCACCAGGCCCGCCACGCCGAGCATGATGAACCACAGGATATTGGCCAGTGCCAGCACGATCTCGGCCTTGAGCGTGCCGCCGAGCAGCAGGCCCATCGCCCCGAAGGTGGCGGTGCCGAGCGCGATCACCAGCGCGCCGAGCGCGAGCCCGCCCAGACCCGGCCGCCAGCCCAGCGCGACCCCGATCGCCCCGAGCAGCATCGCCTGCAACACCACCACGATCAGCACCGCCGCGCACTTGCCCGCGATCACGCCCCAGCGGGGCAGCGCGGTGGCACCGAGGCGTTTGAGCGCGCCGTAGCGTCGATCGAAACCGACCGCGATGGCCTGACCGGTGAACGCGGTCGACATCACCGCCGTCATCATCACCATCGGCACGATCCGGTCCACCCGGTGCTCACCCAGGTCGCCGAACGGCAGCAGGGTGAGTCCGATCAGCAGGGTGATCGGGATGAACATGGTGAGCAGCAGCTGTTCGCCGTTGCGCAGCAACAGTTTCAGCTCGAGCCCGGTCTGGGCGGTGAGCATCGCCGCGCGCGAGGCCGGGCGCGGGTCGGGGGTGAAGGTGCCGGGCAGGAACCGGCTCACACTCTCGGTCATCCGCGCAGGTCCCGTCCGGTCAGTTCGAGGAAAACGTCTTCCAGGCGCCGCTGGTCGATGCGGATGTCGGTGGCGAGCACGTCCATCCTGGCGCACCAGGCGGTGACCGTGGCCAGCACCTGCGGGGTGATCTCGCCTTCGAGCAGGTAGGTGCCCGGGGTGGTCTCGTGCGGTGTGAAGCCTTCGGGCAGTGCCGATTTCAGCAGCGCGAGATCGAGTTTGGGTGGGGCGCAGAACCGCAACTGGCCCGCGGCGCCGTGCGCGGTGACCTCGGCCGGGGTGCCCTCGGCCACGACCTGCCCGTGATCGATGATGACGAGCTGATCGGCGAGCTGTTCGGCCTCGTCCATCATGTGCGTGGTGAGCACCACGGTGACCCCGTCGCGGCGCAGCGCGTCGATGAGTTCCCAGACGAGCACCCTGGCCTGGGCGTCCAGGCCGGCGGTCGGTTCGTCGAGGAAGACGATCTCGGGCCTGCCGACCAGCGCGCACGCCAGCGCGAGCCGCTGCTGCTGGCCACCGGACAGACGGCGGTAGGGGGTGCGGCGGGCGTCGCGCAAGCCCAGCGTCGACAGCAGCCAGTCGGGGGAGATCGGGTCGGCGGCGTAGGCGGCGACCAGGTCGAGCATCTCGCCGGCCTTCGCGCCGGGGTAGGCGCCGCCGCCCTGCAGCATCACACCGATGCGCGGACGCAATTGCTCGGAGTCGGCGATCGGGTCCAGGCCCAGCACGCGCACGGTGCCGGAATCGGGGCGGACGAAGCCCTCGCACATCTCGACCGTGGTGGTCTTGCCCGCGCCGTTGGGGCCGAGCAGCGCGAAGACCTGGGCGGGTTCGACCTCGAACCGCAGCCCGTCCACCGCGGTGGTCTCGCCGTAGCGCTTGACCACGCCGTCGACACGAACAGCGGGTCCTGAGCGACTTCTCACGATGTCACACGGTAAGCCGTGCCCCCCTGTGACGGAGCCGACACCCCCGCCTGCGCCCGCCAGGGCAGGGTGTGGCGGGTGAGCGCGAAGAACAACGCGAAGCACACGACGGCGGCCAACGCGGCACCGATGATCTGGAAGACCTGGAATTCCGCGCCGCGCGGCATCACCAGCATCGACACCACCGCCGAGAACGCCACCGCGGGCACCCGGAACACCGGCTGGGTGGCCCACGCGGCCAGCGGCACGATGGCCCAGAGCAGGTACCAGGGCTGGACCACCGGGAACAGCAGCACGATCGCGGCCAGCGACACACCCAGCGCGCCGACCGGATGCAGGCGGCCCAGACCGGTGGCGACGAGCATCCGCACGGTGATGTAGGCGGCCACCAGCGCCGCGATCGGGCGGGTGATCGAGAGCAGGGCGGTGGTGTGATCGCCCAATCCCAGTAGGACACCGCCGAATCCGGTGACGATGCCGATGATGGTCGGCAGTGACATCCAGCTGCGCACCGCGTTGGCGACGCTGAGGGTGTGCACCCAGCCGAAGCCGAGTCCGCTGGCGACCCCGATGAACAGCGTGGTCACCACGGCGACCGCGCCGAGCAGCAGGGCCGCCTTGACGATCGCGGTGAACGAGCCGCCCCAGCGCCGGGCCAGGGCCATGCCGACGAAACCGAGCGCGATGATGGAGGTGAATTTGATCGAGGACGACAGCGTGATCACCACCGCGCCGCCGATCAGATAGGCCCAGGCACGGGTGTCGAAGGGGGCCGGATTCGTCGGGGTGAGGCGGTCGGGTCGACGGCCCTCGCCGTAGATCGCGCGCAGCATCAGCTCCATGCCCGCGAGCATGAGTCCGAGCATGAGCGCGTCGTTGTGCACGCCGCCGACCAGGTGGAACAGCACCAGCGGATTGGCCGCGCCGAGCCACAGCGCGCTCACCGGCGCGACCCCGCAGCGCACCGACAGCCGCGGCAGCGCCCACACGATCAGCGCGACGCCCGCCAGCGCCAACAGTCGGTGCACCCACACCCCGGCGATGATGTTGTCCCCGGTCAGTTCCGCGATCCCGCGGCCGATCCACAGGAACAGCGGCCCGTAGGGCGCGGGGGTGTCGCGCCAGATGGTCGGCACATTGTTGGTGAGCACGTTGTCGATTCCGAGCCCGGCCACCGGACCTTCGGAATAGGGGTCGATGCCGCGCGCGGCGATCTCGCTCTGGGCCAGATAGGAATAGACGTCGTTGCTGAACATCGGCGGCGCCACCGACAGCGGAATGATCCACAGCAGCAGGGTGCGGTCGAGTTGCGAGCGGCTCAGCCGGTGCAGCGGCGAACCGGCCAGCCCGCCGACCGCGAAGCGGCCCAGCAGCAGCCAGGCGCCGATCACCAGGGCGGTGCCGAACATGCACATGGCCAGCGATCCGGTGTGGGCGCGGGCGAAGATGCCGAGCACCCGCACACCCGAGACCGGATTCTGGTGCACCGGTTGGGCGCCGATGCCCAGCGCCGCGATCGCCATCAGGACCGCGCCGGTGGCGCCCATCAGGCGGATCCGATCCAGTTGCGCGCGTTCGCGTTTGTCGAGTCCGGGGACTTCGGTCTCGTCGCGATGCAGGACCGCGACCGTGTGATCGGGCGTCGACACATCGAGCCCGAGAGCCCGCCGCCCGAACGCCAACGTCTTGCGCGCCGCGCCCTCCAGTACTGCCACGAACACGGAGCCTAGTGGGTGCGCTCGCGGGCGCGTCGTGCGCCGCGACAACCAGCGCGGACTACACCGACCCGGCGAGGGCGGCCGGCGCGACGCCGCTCGCGACGACCCCCGACCCGTCGACAGCGCTCGTCGCGGCATTCGTGATGACCATCGGCGCGGTGAACGGCGGTTGCGACCGGATCCAGAACACCGCGGCGACGATCACGGCGAGGCAGGCCAGCGCGACCGCCCCCAGCGCGACCCACCCGATGCGCTGCCCCGCGCGCTGATCGCGCGCCCCGAGCCAGCCCGGCACGAACAGGATCCCGAGCGCGCTCAGCGTGCCCGCGGCCAGCCCACCCAGGTGTCCCCACAGCGAGATCCCCGGCAGCGAGAAGCTGATCAGCACATTGACGCCGATGACCACCAGCATCGGCGTCGGACTCCGCCGCAACCGGATCAGCGTCACGGTGACCGCGCCGAACAGGCCGTACACCGCCCCCGAGGCGCCCGCGGTCTGGGTGATCGAGTCCGACAGCAGCATCACCGCGGCCGAGCCGCCGAGCAGCGAGATCAGGTAGACGCAGCTGTAGCGGACCCGTCCGAGCGCCTGCTCGAGGTCGCGCCCCACGATGTAGAGCGCGAACATGTTGACCAGCAGGTGGATCGCCCCGTAGTGCAGGAAGCCCGACCCGAGCAGCCGCCACCACTGTCCATCGGCCACCAGCAGCGGCACCAGCACGAACTCCCGGAACACCGACGACCCGCGATAGTTGTCCATCGGACTACCGGCCTGGGCCGCGGTGATCACGTAGACCAGCACATTGACCGCGATCAACCCGTACGTCACCAACGGAACCCCGGTTCCGGCCCGCCCCCCGCCGACGGTCCGCACCGGCCGCACGTCCTGCTGCCCCTGCCGCACACAGTCGACACAGTGCTGCCCCACCGCCGCGGGCCGCAGGCACTCGGGACAAGCGGGCCGCCCGCACCGCGTACACGCGAGCCCGGTGGCACGATCAGGATGGCGAACACACGTCGAAACAGGCGAAGTGGACACCCCGCCATCGTGCCAGACCCCGCCGCCGCGCTGGACGTTTGATCACCACGCTGTGGTGGCGCGTGCGGGGGATATTCACGCCACCACAGCGTGGTGATCAATTGACCAGGTCGCTGGGCGATCGGGCGGCTATCGGGGTGGGGGTGTGCGATGGGTCACCTCGGGGGGTGGAATTGATCGGGGGAGGGGTGCGGTACCTGGGGTTTTGTCGGGGGTTGGGGGAGTGGGTCGAGGGATGTCGCAGGTCAGGGCACCCTTGGGAAGGTGACCCTTATTAGATTTAGGGAAGTAATTCCGCCACACTGGTGTTGTGAAAACCGTGGGTTTGCGGACAGGCGTGGAAAGTGACGGTCGTACGACGACCGGCGCTCGGTCCTCGGCTGCCCCCGCGGCGGTCGCGCACGAAGGGCAGACGCGGGCGGCCATCGTCCAACTCCTGCTCGAGCAGGGACCGATCACCGCCACCGCGATCGGCACCGAACTCGGCCTGGCGCCCGCCGGGGTGCGCAGGCACCTCGACGCGCTCATCGACGCCGGTCAGGCTCGGGCGAGCCGGTCGGCGCCGTGGCAGCAGAAAGGGCGCGGTCGTCCGGCCAAGCAGTATCAGCTCACCGCGGCCGGTCGCGGCAATCTCGGCCACGCCTACGACGATCTGGCCGGGGCGGCCATCCGCCAGCTCGGCGAGATCGGCGGCGACGCGGCGATCGCCGAATTCGCTCGCAGGCGAGTGCGCACGATCGTCGACGGGATCGAACCCGTCGCCGATCAGACCGCGCCGGTGATCGAGGCCAAGGTCACCGAGATCGCCGAGGCGTTCGCCGAGGCCGGTTTCGCCGCCACCACCCGTCAGGTCGGCACCGGTGTGCAGATCTGCCAGCACCACTGCCCGGTCGCGCACGTGGCCGAGGAGTTTCCCCAGTTGTGCGCCGCCGAACTGGACGCTTTCCGCGACCTGCTCGGCACCCACGTGCAGCGACTTGCGACGATCGCCAACGGCGATTGCGCCTGTACCACCCACGTACCGCTGGTCGCGGTGCCGAAGATCCCATCCGCCGCACAGCCCGCGGCGGGACGAACGAACGACTCCGGAAGGAGTGCCGAATGACGACCCCTACCGACCAGGTGCAACCGCTCACCCAGGACGAAACCATCGCCTCGCTGGGCACCTACGGTTACGGCTGGTCCGACTCCGATGTGGCCGGCGCCAGCGCCCAACGTGGCCTGTCGGAGGCCGTCGTCCGCGATATCTCGGCGAAGAAGAGCGAACCCGAGTGGATGCTCGACGTGCGCCTCAAGGCGCTGCGCATCTTCGATCGCAAGCCCATGCCGAACTGGGGCTCCAACCTCGACGGCATCGACTTCGACAACATCAAGTACTTCGTGCGCTCGAGCGAGAAGCAGGCCGAGAGCTGGGAAGACCTGCCCGAGGACATCAAGAACACCTACGACAAGCTGGGCATCCCCGAGGCCGAGAAGCAGCGTCTGGTCTCCGGTGTCGCCGCG
Organism: Nocardia lasii; assembly: GCF_042658545.1. NCBI lineage: Bacteria > Bacillati > Actinomycetota > Actinomycetes > Mycobacteriales > Nocardiaceae > Nocardia > Nocardia lasii. The sequence goes on along the minus strand of NZ_JBHSQN010000010.1, from coordinate 86,268 downwards.
CAGTACGAGTCCGAGGTCGTCTACCACTCCATTCGTGAGGATCTCGAGCAGCAGGGCGTGATCTTCCTCGACACCGATACGGCGTTGAAGGAGCACCCGGAGATCTTCCAGAAGTACTTCGGCTCGGTGATCCCCGCCGGTGACAACAAGTTCTCCGCGCTCAACACCGCCGTGTGGTCGGGTGGCTCGTTCATCTACGTGCCGCCGGGCGTGCACGTCGACATCCCGCTGCAGGCCTACTTCCGGATCAACACCGAGAACATGGGCCAGTTCGAGCGGACGCTGATCATCGTCGACGAGGACGCCTACGTCCACTACGTCGAGGGTTGTACCGCCCCCATCTACAAGTCCGACTCGCTGCACTCCGCGGTGGTCGAGATCATCGTGAAGAAGGGCGGCCGCTGCCGCTACACGACCATCCAGAACTGGTCCAACAACGTCTACAACCTGGTCACCAAGCGGGCCAAGGCCGAGGCGGGCGCCACCATGGAGTGGGTCGACGGCAACATCGGCTCCAAGGTCACCATGAAGTACCCGGCGGTCTGGATGACCGGCGAGCACGCGCACGGCGAGGTCCTCTCGGTCGCGTTCGCCGGCCCCGGCCAGCACCAGGACACCGGTGCCAAGATGCTGCACCTGGCCCCGCACACCTCCTCGACCATCGTGTCGAAGTCGGTGGCGCGTGGTGGCGGTCGCGCGTCCTACCGCGGTCTGGTCCAGATCAACAAGGGCGCGCACGGGTCGAAGTCGACCGTGAAGTGTGACGCGCTGCTGGTCGACACGATCAGCCGCTCCGACACCTACCCCTACGTCGACATCCGCGAGGACGACGTGACGATGGGTCACGAGGCGACCGTCTCCAAGGTCTCCGAGGAGCAGCTGTTCTACCTGATGAGCCGTGGCCTCACCGAGGACGAGGCGATGGCGATGGTGGTGCGCGGCTTCGTGGAGCCGATCGCCAAGGAACTGCCGATGGAATACGCACTGGAACTGAACCGGCTCATCGAGCTGCAGATGGAAGGGGCCGTGGGCTGATGTCGACGCTCGAGACGCCGACCCAGAACCCGGGCGCGGGCGCCGCGGTCAACAAGGGCGAGGTCTTCACCTCGTTCGACGTGGATCAGTTCGAGATCCCGTCCGGTCGCGACGAGGCGTGGCGGTTCACCCCGCTGCGTCGCCTGCGCGGCCTGCACGACGGCACCGCCGTGGCCGACGGTGTGGCCACCGTCGAGGTGAGCGAGGTCGCCGGTGTCACCGTGGAGACGGTGGGCCGCGCCGACGCGCGCCTGGGTCAGGCCGGTACCCCCGCTGATCGTGTTGCCGCGCAAGCCTATTCGGGCTTCGAGACCGCGACCGTGCTCACCGTGGGCAAGGAGACCGAGGTCTCGGACCCGGTCACCGTCACCATCACCGGTCCCGGCGAGGGCAAGACCGCCTACGGTCACCTGCAGATCCGCCTGGACAACTTCGCCGTCGCCACCGTGGTCATCGACCAGCGCGGCAGCGGAACCTACGCCGAGAACGTCGAATTCGTGCTCGGTGACAGCGCCAAGCTCACCGTCGTCGCGGTCCAGGAATGGAACGAAGACGCCGTGCACGTCACCGCGCACCACCTGAAGCTGGGCCGTGACGCGAACCTGCGCCACGTGTCGGCGACCCTGGGCGGCGACCTGGTTCGCCTGTCGGGCACCGTGCGCTACGCCGGTCCCGGTGGCGAGGCCGAGCTGTTCGGCCTGTACTTCGCCGACGCCGGCCAGCACTTCGAGCAGCGGCTGCTGGTCGATCACGCCGAGCCCAACTGCAAGTCCAATGTGCTCTACAAGGGTGCGCTGCAGGGTGATCCGGCCTCGGCCAAGGGTGACGCGCGCACGGTCTGGATCGGCGACGTGCTGATCCGCGCCGCCGCCGAGGGCACCGAGACCTACGAGGCCAACCGCAACCTGGTGCTCACCGACGGCGCGCGCGCCGATTCGGTGCCGAACCTGGAGATCGAGACCGGCGAGATCGCCGGTGCCGGACACGCCAGTGCCACCGGCCGTTTCGACGACGAGCAGCTGTTCTACCTGCGCGCTCGCGGCATCCCCGAGGACGTCGCCCGCCGCCTGGTCGTGCGTGGTTTCTTCTTCGAGATCATCCAGAAGGTCACGGTTCCCGAGGTCCGAGAGCGGCTCGAGGCGGCCATCGAGGCCGAACTCGCCACTGTCGGTATCTGACACCCACTACTTCCCGTAAGGATTCTGATTCGATGACCACCTTGGAAATCAAGGACCTGCACGCCGAGATCACCACCCCCGAGGGTGAGCGCAAGCAGATCCTCAACGGTGTGAACCTCACCGTGCGCTCGGGCGAGACGCACGCCATCATGGGGCCCAACGGCTCGGGCAAGTCCACGCTGTCCTACGTGATCGCGGGCCACCCCAAGTACACCGTCACCCAGGGCACCATCACCCTCGACGGCGAGGACGTCCTCGAGATGTCGGTCGACGAGCGCGCCCGCGCGGGCCTGTTCCTGGCCATGCAGTACCCGGTCGAGGTCCCCGGCGTCTCGATGTCGAACTTCCTGCGCACCGCCGCCACCGCCGTGCGCGGCGAGGCCCCCAAGCTGCGCACCTGGGTCAAGGAGGTGAAGGAGTCGATGAAGGAGCTCGATATCGACTCGGCCTTCGCCGACCGCTCGGTGAACGAGGGCTTCTCCGGTGGCGAGAAGAAGCGTCACGAGGTGCTGCAGCTGGGTCTGCTCAAGCCGAAGATCGCGATCCTCGACGAGACCGACTCGGGCCTGGACGTCGACGCGCTGCGCATCGTCTCCGAAGGCGTGAATCGCTACAAGGAGCGCGAGAACGGCGGCGTGCTGCTGATCACGCACTACACCCGCATCCTGCGCTACATCAAGCCCGACTTCGTGCACGTGTTCGTCAACGGCAAGATCGTCGCCGAGGGTGGCTCCGAGCTGGCCGAGGAACTCGACGCGAACGGCTACGAGCGCTTCACCGCCGCGACCGCTGGAGCCTGATATGACCGCTACGGTGCCCGCCCTCGACGTCGCCCGGATCCGGGCCGACTTCCCGATCCTGCACCGCACGGTGCGGGACGGGAAACCGTTGGTGTACCTGGATTCGGGTGCGACCTCGCAGCGTCCGCTGCAGGTGTTGGACGCCGAGCGCGAATTCCTGCTCACCCGTAACTCCGCGGTGCACCGTGGTGCCCATCAGCTGGCGGAGGAGGCGACCGACTCCTACGAGCAGGCGCGCGTCGACATCGCCCGCTTCGTCGGCGCCGATCCCGGCGAGATCGTGTTCACCAAGAACGCGACCGAGTCGCTGAACCTGGTGGCCAACGCCTTCGGCGACGACCGGTTCCCGTTCGCGGTGGGTCCGGGCGACGAGATCGTCATCACCGAGCTCGAGCACCACGCCAATCTCGTGCCGTGGCAGGAGCTCGCGCGGCGCACCGGTGCCACCCTGCGGTGGTACGGGATCACCGACGACGGCCGCATCGACCTGGATTCGCTCGAACTGTCGTCCGCGACCAAGGTTCTCGCGTTCACCCACCAGTCGAACGTGACCGGCGCCGTCGCCCCGGTGGACGAATTGGTCCGGCGGGCCCGCGAAGTCGGCGCGCTGGTCGTGCTCGACGCGTGCCAGTCGGTGCCGCACATGGCGGTGAACTTCCACGAGCTCGGGGTCGACTTCGCGGCGTTCTCCGGTCACAAGATGCTCGGCCCGATGGGTGTGGGCGGCCTGTACGGGCGGCGCGCGCTGCTCGAGCAGACCCCGCCGTTCATCACCGGCGGGTCGATGATCGAGACCGTCACCATGGAGAAGACCACCTACGCGCCGCCCCCGCAGCGCTTCGAGGCGGGCACGCCGATGACCTCGCAGGTGATCGGGCTGGCCGCCGCGGTGCGCTATCTCGAGGACCTCGGCATGGACGCGATCGCCGCGCACGAGCACGCGCTCACCGGCGCGGCGCTCGAGGGCCTGGCCGGGATCGACGGGGTGCGGATCATCGGACCCGCCGACACCGTCGATCGTGGTGGTGCGGTGTCGTTCGTGGTCGACGGGATCCACGCCCACGACGTGGGCCAGATCCTCGACGACCAGGGTGTCGCGATCCGCGTGGGTCACCACTGCGCGTGGCCGCTGCACCGCAAGTTCGGTGTCGCCGCCACGGCGCGCGCTTCGTTCGCCGTCTACAACACCCTCGACGAGGTCGACGCGCTGGTTGCGGCCGTGCGCAAGGCCAAGAGCTTCTTCGGAGTCGCGTAAGTCATGCGTATGGAGCAGATGTACCAGGAAGTGATCCTGGACCACTACAAGCACCCGCATCACCGCGGGCTGCGGGAACCGTTCGGTGCCCAGGTGCACCACGTGAACCCGACCTGCGGTGACGAGGTGACGATGCGCGTGCAGATCGACGACGCCGGCGAGATCGCCGATGTCTCCTACGACGGCCAGGGCTGCTCGATCAGCCAGGCCGCCACCTCGATCCTCACCGATCAGGTGATCGGGCTGCCGGTGCAGCAGGCGCTGAAGGTGGTCGACTCGTTCAGCGAGATGATCTCGAGCCGCGGCGCGATCGAGGGCGACGAGGACGTGATCGGCGACGGCATCGCCCTCGCCGGTGTCAGCAAGTACCCGGCGCGGGTCAAGTGCGCGCTGCTGGGCTGGATGGCGTTCAAAGACGCTGTCGTGCAGATCAGTTCCGCCGAGGAATCCACGGCGCCGATGGGAAATGGGGAGTCTGCCACATGAGTGAGAGCACCGATACCGCACAGACCCCGGAAGCCGCCGAGGTCACCGAAGCCGCCGAGGCTGTCGAGGCTGTCGAACTGACGCCCGAGCAGATCAAACACATCGAGGACCTCGAGGAGGCCATGCGCGATGTGGTCGACCCCGAACTCGGCATCAACGTGGTCGATCTCGGCCTGGTCTACGGCATGTCGGTGACCGAGGAGAACGTCTGTCGCCTCGACATGACGCTCACCTCGGCGGCCTGCCCGCTGACCGACGTGATCGAGGACCAGTCGCGCAACGCGCTGGTGCGCAGCGGCCTGGTCGACGACCTCGAGATCAACTGGGTCTGGATGCCGCCGTGGGGTCCTGACAAGATCACCGACGACGGTCGTGAACAATTGCGCGCCCTGGGCTTCACCGTCTAGACATCGCTACTTCGGGCCCGGATCCTGTGTGGATCCGGGCCCGTTGTGTTCTGTCCCAGTCGATTTGGTGATCCGGACAATTCGTGATCTTCTTTTGAGTTCCGGAATTCCGGAGCTGTTGACAGAGGAGATCTTTCGAATGAGTTTCCAGGGTAAGGCCGGCTTCGCGGTGGCGGCGATGGGTCTTGCGGCCGCGTCGGTACTCGGTGCCGGTGCGGCGAACGCGGCGGGCAATCAGTGGGCGTCGATCGCGGTGAGCCAGAGCGAGCTGATCTACGGCACCAGCGCCAACGAAGCCGATGCCGCCGCGGCCGAGGCGATCGCGCTGGCCGATTGCCACTACGCCGACTGCGAGGTCATCACCACCTGGGCCAACGGTTGCGGTGCGCTCATCCAGAGCGACGACGCCTTCGCCTGGGCCGTCGCGGCCAACCGGGCCGAGGCCGAGCGTCTGGCCTACGAGAAGCTGTCGACGGTGACGCCCACCGCGATCCTGGCCAACACGGGTTCGGCGAACCTGAGCGGCACCGAGATCATCGACGTCATCTGCACGGCCAACGCGCGCTGAGCCTCGCCTGAGGAAAGGCCCGGATCCGAAGTGGTCCGGGCCTTTTCGCGTGCGACCCGGTCATCGGCGCTCGCGCGGGCTGTGACCTCATTCTTCGGGATTGGCACGGACCATGAATTTCGGTAATGATCATGAAAGTTCCGACTTCGGAACTGTTTCCAGAGGAGAGCTTTCGAATGAGTTTCAAGGGTAAGGCCGGATTCGCCGTTGCCGCAGTGGCGCTCGCGGCCGGTTCGGTGTTCGGCGCGGGCGCGTCGAACGCGCAGGGCCTGCACGCGGCCATCTCGTTCAGCGACGAGGAGTGGACCTACTCCTACAGCGTGAACGAGCCGTCCGCGCAGGCCGCCGCCGACGCGGCGCTGGCCGACTGCACCGCCGCCGACTGCCACATCTGGGCCTCCTGGTCCAACGGCTGCGGCGTCATCGTCGCCGGCGACGACGGCCCGGTCGGCGTCGGCACGGGCACCACCCGCGCCGAGGCCGAGGCGCAGGCCTACACCAGCCTGGCCGATGTGTACCCGAAGGCGGTGCTGGCCTCGTCGGGTTCGGCGAACCTGGCGGGCACCTCCATCGTCGAGGTCATCTGCACGGCCAACGCGGGCTGATCGACGCACCGCCCACGGGCCCGGTTCCGAGTCTCGGAGCCGGGCCCGTCGCGTACTACCGGCTCTTCTCGGCCTCGGCGACCGAGTCGATCCACGCGCCGATCATGTCGGCGGTCTGGTCGATCACCTTGTCGCGGTCGAGGCCCTCGGTGTCCATCTCCACCGACCGCAACGCCGTGGCGAAACCGGCGTTGAGCACGATGAAGGCCATGGTGTCGATATCGGCGACGCGGGTCGGGCCGAGCATCTGGATCAGGTAGAGCTTGATGATCATCCGCAGCCGGGGTTCGAATTCGGGGATGCCGCTGCCGTAGAACTGCAGATCGGCCACCAGCGCGCGCACCAGGGGTCCGTTGGCCACCAGGATCTCGACCGCGATGCGGATCACCTCGGCCACCGAGTCGCGCGGGGTCTTGTCCACCGCGCCGCCGAGCAGGCGGCTGTATCGCTCCTCCACCTGCAGGAACAGGCTGTCGGTGAGCTCCTTGACGATCTCGTCGCGGTCGGTGAAGTACCGGTAGAGCGTGCCGATGCTCATGCCCGCCTCGGTGGCGATCCGGTTGGTCGAGGTATTGCCGACGCCGCGGGTGCCGAAAAGGTGAGCGGATACCGTGAGAATGCGTGTTCTGGTCTCCTTCGCCCGATCCTGCTTGGGGCGTTTTCGCTGCTTATCGGCTTGCGGTGGCATCTGTCGACCTCGGTGGAAAGAGGAGTAGAAGGTGAGCGGTTGCTCACCCTAGAGTCATGATCACAGAGAAACCGGAGTGTAGGCCATCACAGGGGTCGACCTCACGGAAGCACAACCACTACCGGCACCGCCGGGGTGTAGGAGGAGGAGTCGACGATGACTATCCCAGTGAACGACACGGCCATGTGGCAGCCACTGCGCGACGTTCGCACCTTGACGGGCACGCTCGTCGGACACTTCGTCGACAATGTCGCGACCTGCCGAACGCTACCGGGCGACGTGATCTCCGGCGATGTCACCGCGGTCACCCGCATGTGTCTCGAGATCGTCGGCGGCATCCTCGACGGGCGCGACGAGGAGGCCAAGCTGAACCGGCTCGGCCTCGCGGCGGCGGGGTGGGCGCGCGAGGGCGTGCCGATCGACACCATCCTGCACGCCTTCCACGAGGGCTTCCGGCTCGCCTTCGACGCGGTCCACAAAGAGGTGGCCCAGGTCGACCACGCGAGCCTACTCGAGGGATTCCGGCGCACCGTGGAGATCTCGGATCTGTTGTGCACCACCGTGACTCGCGCCTACATCCGCGAGCACCGCGAGGCCGTGGGCGAGCATCACACCGCCGTGCACACGCTCACCTCGGCGCTGCTGGCCGGGCAGTCCACGGTCACCATGGCGCGCGAGGTCGGCATCACCGTCGCCGAGGCGTACTCGGTGCTGGCGCTGTCGATCGGGGCCCATCCCGACGAGCGCGATCCGCGGGTGAACGGCGCGGTGGTGGCGCGCCGCAAGCTGCGTCGGGTACAGACGGCGCTGGCGCACCGGTGCGGGGAGCAGGTGCTCTCGTTGCTCTCGGTCGACGGCGGCACGCTGCTGATCCCGTCGGATCTGCTGGTCGACGAGCAGCTCGACGCCCTGATCGAGGCGCTCTCGCGCGCGGCCCGCGTCGAGGTGACCGCCGCTCTGGTCCCCGCGACCACCGACGAGATCCCCGATGCCGCCCAGCGCGCCCACGAACTGCTCGACATGGTCGAGCGCCTCGACTGCGCCCCCGGCCTCTACCGCTTCGGCGACCTGGCCCTGGAATACCAGCTCACCCGCCCCGGCCCCGGCCGCGCCCGCCTCGGCGAGCTGCTCGCCCCCCTGGACAACCACCCCGAGCTCTACGAAACCCTGCGCGTGCACATCGCCAACAACATGAACCGCCAGCGCACCGCCCGCCTGCTGCACATCCACACCAACACCGTCGACTACCGCCTGCGCCGCGTCGCCCAACTCACCGGCCTCGACCCCGCCCAGTCCTCGGGCCTGTGGCAACTGCGCTCCTCCATGATCGCCCGCAGCTTCCACACCGGCCCCGCCCCCGCCGACCCCACCCTCGCCCGCCGCACCCCCTACACCCCCGAACTGTCCGCGGTCCGCTCGGCGTAGACACCCCGCCCCTCCGGTGGCCCGCGCCTTTCGTCGTCGACGGGACGGAATTCGCCACCGCCGAGCACTACATGATGTGGCGCAAGGCGCTGCTGTTCGACGACGCGGCCACGGCGGCCGAGGTGCTCGGGGTCGCTCATCCGAGCCAGGCGAAGAAGCTCGGCCGTCGGATCGGTTGGGGGGCAGTTGTTGTCGGTGGGCGTTGTTAGGGTGTGAGCGACGGATGCTTCGGGAGGAATCGGGGGTCTTCGGTGGCGGAAGGTGTTGTCGCCGAGGATTTCTCGATGCTGTGACGGCGTCGTCGGGCGGTCGTCGACAGGGCGGCCGTTGCGGATCGGTTGATGGGGAGACTCTCTGATGTCTTTGGTGGGCAAATACGCCCTTGGTGTGGCGGCGATGGGCGCGGTGGCCGTGGCCACCGTGGTGGCCGCGGCGCCGGCTTCGGCCGGGGCCAGCGGGGTGGCGATCGCGGAGGTGCCGGGCTACACCGCGGTGTCACGTGATGGTGGGTTCCAGGCCGCCGCGGGTGACCTCTACGGTGCGCTGGCGTTGTCGCCGGGGCAGGCCGTGGTGGCCTCGGCGGTGAACTACGGCAGCTGGAGTGCGGCCAAGCGCGCCGCGCTCGACGAGTGCGGGGTGCGCGACTGCCAGATCGTGGTCGAGTTCCGCAATGCCTGCGGTGCGGTAGCCCAGGGCGCGGACTACCGGTTCGGCTGGTCGTGGGATCGCTCCCTGGCCGCGGCCGAGCGCTCCGCGGTGGACGTGCTGGGCATCAGCGCCCGGCCGTTCCCCGACCCGGGTTCGGCCTCCCCGCGCGCGGCGAGCGTCATCCTGTCGGCCTGCACCGGCAACGTGTGAGAAAAGGGGGCACGGACCAGGTCCGTGCCCCCTCGTCGGGAACCTCAGCGTCGCATCACTTTTCGAGCGAGCCAGTTGCCGAAGAACTGCACGCCCTGCACCCCGACGACGATGATCAACACCGCCACCAGCGTGACTTCCCACTTGAACTGCTGATACCCCTGCACGATCGCGAAATCGCCGAGTCCGCCGCCGCCGACCGTGCCGGCCATCGCGGAGATGTCCACGATCGCGATCACCACGAACGTGTAGCCCAGGATCAACGGCCCCAACGCTTCGGGGATGAGCAGCGTGAAGATGATCCGCAGCGGTCCCGCGCCGATCGCGCGCGCCGCCTCGATCACCCCGGGATCCACGGTCACCAGGTTCTGTTCCACGATCCGCGCGATCCCGAACGAGGCCGCCACGATCATCACGAACAGCGCCGCCTCCGACCCGATCGTCGTGCCCACCACCTCGAGGGTGACGGGCCCGAGCGCGGCGAGCAGGATGATGAACGGAATCGGACGCACCACATTGACGAACACATTGAGCACGAAGTACACCGGCGCGTTCGCCAGCAACCCGCCCTTGCGCGTCGTGTAGAGCGCGGTGCCCAGCGCCAGCCCGATCGCCCCCGCCACCACGAAGGTCATGCCGACCAGGTAGACGGTGGTGCCGATCGCCTCGAACAGCAGCGGCCGCAGCCGCTCCCAGTTGGTGTCCATCAGCCCGCCTTCCGTTCCAGGTCGGCGACCACCCGATCCACCGCGGCCGCGGGCCCGTGCAGCGCCAGGGTGACGCTGCCGAAGGTCTTGTCCTGCAGGGTGCTCACCCCGCCGTAGACGATCTCGAACCGCACCTGCGCGGCGGCCGCGGCGGCCAGCGCCGCCCCGAGCCCGCTCTCGTCGTCGATGTCCACGGTCACCAGGCGCCCGCCGTGGAGCTCGCCCAACCGCTCGAGCTCGGCCGCGTCGGGCCGGTTGTGCAGCACGGTCGAGACGAACGAGCGCGTCGGCGCGGCCTTGGGCGCGGCGAAGACGTCGAAGGTCGAGGCCAATTCGACGACGCGCCCCTCGGCCAGCACCGCCACCCGGTCGGCGACGGCGCGGATCACATCCATCTCATGGGTGATCACCACGATCGTCACCCCCAATTCGGTGTTGATCTTGCGCAGCAGTCGCAGCACGTCGGCGGTGGTTTCCGGGTCGAGCGCGGAGGTGGCCTCGTCGGCCAGCAGCAGCGAGGGCGAGGTCGCCAACGCCCGCGCGATCCCGACGCGCTGCTTCTGCCCGCCGGAGAGCTGATCGGGGTAGGCCCGCTCCTTGTCGGACAGTCCGACGAACGCGAGCAACTCCGCGACCCTGGCCTTGCGCCGCGCCCGCTTCCAGCCCGCGACCTTGAGCGGGTATTCGATATTGCCCGCCGCCGTGCGGGAGCGGAACAGGTTGAACTGCTGGAACACCATGCCGATATCGCGGCGCAGCGTGCGCACCGCCGACTCCGGCACCCCGGTGATGGGGGTGCCCGAGATCGTGACGGTGCCCGAGGTGGGTTTGTCCAGGGCGTTGATCAGCCGGACCAGCGTGGACTTGCCCGCGCCGGAGTAGCCGATCACGCCGAAGATCTCACCGTGTTCGATGCGCAGATCGATGCTGTCGAGGGCGGTGTGCGCGTCCTCGCCGCGGCCGAAGACCTTCGTGACCGAACGGAATTCGACCGCGGCGGGTGCGGTGCTCACTTGGCGGAGCGGATGCCCTGCTGCACCCGGTCCAGGATCTGCTCCAGCTCGGCGGCGGGACGGTCCACCGCCACCGCGGTGCCCTTGGTGGTCTCGGCGTGCGCGGCGGCCACGGCCGGGTCCTTCCAGATCTCGGTCAGCTTGCGGTAGGTGGCGTTGTCCTTGTCCTCGGCGCGGCTGACGATCACGTTGATGTAGGGCTCGGCGCCCGGATCCTTCGGGTCGTCCTTGAACAGCGCCGACTTCGGGTCGACGCCCGAGCGCTCGAGGAAGGTGTTGTTGATGATCGCGCCGTCGACCGAGGCCAGCGACAGCGCGGTCTGGGCGGCGTCGACGGTGGTCACGGTGACCTTGGACGCGCCGCGGTCGATGTCGGCGGTGGACGGCTGCGCCGGGGTGCCGCTGAGCTTCACCAGTCCGGCGGCCGCGAGCACGTTGAGCGCGCGGGCCTGGTTGGTGGGATCGTTGGGGATCGCGATCTCGCCACCGGCGGGGATGTCGGCCAGGGTCTTGTGCTTCTTGGAGTACAGGCCCAGCGGCACGATGTAGGTCGAGCCGATCGGGGTCAGGGTGTCGGAGCTGGCCACGTTGTACTGGCCGAGGAACTGCAGGTGCTGGAACAGGTTGAGGTCGATCTGCTTCTGCGCCAGCGCCGCGTTGGGCTGCTTGTAGTCGGAGAAGTTGGTGACCTCGAGCGTGATGCCGTTCTCCTTGGCCTTCTGTTCGAAGACCTCGAAGGCCCGGTCGTAGTCGGTGGTGCCGATGCGGACCACGGTGCCGGACTCGGCATCGTCGGAACCGCACGCAGTCAGGGTCAGGGCGGCGGTGGCGACCAGCACTGGGATCGCCAGTGTCCGACGGAACTTCACGTGTACTCCCGAGTTTCTCGCAGAAATTGAACTCGGTCATCCAAGCCGCCGCGAGCAACCCTCGACAATGGTTTAGCTTGCGGTGAGCGAAACCCTGGCAAATATTTGGACGTGCGTCCAGATTGTGGTAGCGGGGGTCAGTCGTGCAGGAACTTGTGCACGAGCATCACCGCCATCGAACCCTCGCCGACCGCCGCGGCGACCCGATGGCCGTTGAACGCGCGCACATCACCCGCCGCGAACACCCCCGGCACGGTGGTCTCGAGATGCAGCGGCGGCCGGGTCAGCGGCCACGGGGACTTCGCGCCCTCGACGGTGGCGATATCGGGGCCGGTGAGCAGATAGCCGTGATCGTCACGGGCGAAGGACTCGTCGAGCCAGTCGGTGGCCGGATCGGCGCCGATGAACGCGAACAACCAGTTCGCCGAAACCTGTTCCACAGCACCGGTTTCGCGGTCGCGCAGGGTCAGCTGTTCGAGGTGGGTGTCGCCGGCGGCGTCGACGACCTCGACCCCGGTGCGGACCTCGACGCCGGGCGTGCGCGAGATCTGCTCGATCAGATAGCTCGACATCTCCGTCGCCAGGGACTTCGCGCGCACCAGCATGATCACCTTGCGCGCGCAGGAGGCGAAGTAGACCGCGGCCTGACCGGCCGAGTTCGCGCCGCCGACGATGTAGACATCCGAACCCGAGCACAGCGGCGCCTCGGTGAGCGCGGAGAAGTAGAAGACCCCGCGCCCGTTGAACTTGTCCACGCTGGGGATGTCGAGGGTGCGGAAGGTCGCGCCGGTGGCGACGATCACCGAGCGCGCGTGCACGGTGCGGTCGTCGGTGCAGTGCACCGCGAAACCGCTCTCGACCGGGCGCAGCCGGTCGGCGTACAGGCTGATCACCAGTTCCGCGCCGAACTTGCGGGCCTGCCTGCGGGCCCGGTCGGTGAGGTCGGAGCCGGTGATGCCGTCGGGGAAACCCAGGTAGTTCTGGATATTGGAGCTCAGGCCCGCCTGTCCGCCGATCGCCCACCGCTCGAGCAGCACCGTGTGCAGACCCTCCGACGCGCCGTAGACGGCCGCCGCCATGCCCGCCGGTCCACCGCCGACGATGAGCAGGTCGTAGTGGTCGGTGCTGGGTTGGGCGTGCAGGCCCACCCACTGGGCGAGTTCCTCCTCGCCGGTGGGTTTGAGCGCGCGCTTGCCCTCGAACAGCACGGGGGTGTCCTCGACGCCGAACCCGTGCGCGTCGAGCAGTTCGCGCCCGGCCGCCTCGGTGGGTTGCAGCCAGCGGCACGCTATCTCGTTGCGGGCCAGGAAGGTTCGGATCGCGGTGCACGCCGGTGACCACATATCGGCGACTACGGTCAGTTCGGTGTTGTCGTGCTCGTCTCGCGCAGTGGCAGCCACCCGTCGACAATAGGCCCGACCTGCGACGATGTGGCCGAGGCGCTCCGGGGATCAGGGCAGTGGATGCTCGACCGAGAGCCTGCCGCGGCGCACCAGATCGCGTTTGGTCATCGGCGGCAGCGCGGGTTCCTCGCTCGCTTCGGCCGGATTGGCCCGCACCAGCAGGGTCACGGTCGCGGCGGGCACGAAACCGCTGCTGGTCATCAGCGCGGCCGAGGCGCTGTTGCGGTCCTCGACATCGGTGACGATATGGCGCGCCCCGCGCGTGAACAGCGCCTCCGAACACGCGTCGACCAGGCGCCGGGCGATCCCGTGCCCCTGCATGTCCGGCGCGACCGCGATCCACTCCAGATACGCCCAGTCGTCGCGATTCTCGAACTCCATCGAACCGAGCACGAACCCGACCACCCGGTCGGAGTCCAGGGCCACCCAGCAGGCGTTGTCCGGGCTGTCGAGGTGCTCGGCGACCGCGGTGAGCGACCAGGACGTATACGGCTTGATGGTGGTGTCGAAGACCTGATGGCCCAGGTCGAGGACTTGACGCAGGTGTCCCAAGCCCATCGGCACGATCGCCACGGTCGACGGCACTAGGCGCCCTTGCGGGTCTGGGTCTTGGCGGTGGTGGATTTGCTCGCCGCCTTGCGGGGGGCGGCCTTCTTCGCGGCCTTCTTCGCCGGTTTCGCCGGGGCCGCCTCGCGTTTGCCGCTGGCCTCGAGGCTGCGTTGCAGTGCCGCGACCAGGTCGACCACCTCGGCGTCGGCCTGTTCGACGGGCTCGGTCTCGGCGGCGGGCACGACCTTGCCGTCGCCGGCCGCGATCGCCTCGTCGAGCAGTTTCTGCAGCTCGATCTGATACTCGTCGGTGTATTCGGACGGGTCGAAATCGCCCGACATCGACTCCACCAGCGTCTCGGCCATCTTCAACTCCTGCGGGCGCGGAGTCGCCGCGTCCTCGAGCGCCGGGAACTCCACCGCCCGCACCTCGTCGGGCCACAGCAGCGTCTGCAACACCAGCACCCCGTCGCGCACCCGCAACGCCGCCAACCGGGTCTTCTGCCGCAGCGTGAAGTGCACGAGCGCGGTCTTGTCGATGCGCTCGAGCGTGGCCGCCAACAACTGGTAGGCCTTGGGCGTGGCCGAATCCGGTTCCAGGTAATAGCTCTTGTCGAACAGCACCGGGTCGATCTGCTCGGACGGCACGAATTCCAACACCGGAATCTCGTGTTTCTCCGCCGCGGGCAACTTCGAGAAATCCTGATCGGTCAACACCACCTGATCCCCGTCGGGCGAGGTATAGGCCTTGTCGATATCGGCGAACTGCACCGAATTCCCACACACCTGACACACCCGGTCATACTTGATCCGCCCACCGTCCGCGGCATGGACCTGATGGAACCGAATATCATGATCCTCGGTCGCCGTATAGACCTTGACCGGCACATTCACCAGCCCGAAAGCGATCGAGCCCTTCCAGATCGACCTCATGCCACCCATCATGATCGATAGGCCGCGCGGGGGCGAGAATGCGCGCCCGAATCGAATCCGGTCCGTAATCGCGCAGAGCTTGAAACAGCGGCAACCACTGGACCGGTAGTCGGCCGTTCTTTCAGTCGACGAGGGACGCGTCCAGTAGCGATTTCGTAAGGACCGACCGAATCGTCAGCTGAGTATCGGCCAGTGCCGTGCCGTCCGAGTTCGACCTGTCGATCGCGCACAGCACGACCGAAACGTGCGCGTTGAGCGCGCGGAGCGCAAGAGCCGCGTTGCGCACCGCGCCACCCGTGGTGATCACATCCTCGATGAGAGTGACCGACTTCCCTTCGACGCTCACGCCTTCCGCGAGTTTGGTCGTCCCGTACTGTTTCGCGTCCTTACGCACGTACACCGCAGGAAGACCGGTTGCCTGGCTCAGCACGGTGACCAGGGGTATGCCGCCCATCTCGAGTCCGCCCAACACCTCAGTGTCCTCGGGAACGAGTGGAACCATCAGATCGACCACTCGACGAAGCAGGAGCGGATCGGATTCGAACAGGTATTTGTCGAAGTACTCCGTCGCGACTACCCCTGACCGGAGGGTGAACGTGCCCGACAGTCGGCAGGTGCGGTCCACGTCGCGGGCTAGCTGTCGCACAACATCATTCATGTCGCCCAGTATCTCCACCGTCGACGCGAGTGCGAAGGCAGGGCGGGCTGGTCGCCGGTGACATGACCGCGATTCACGGCTTCGAGTGTGGTCGACGACAGACAGTCGTGACGTGATGTGTGGCTGTCCGGTGAGGTCGCGGGCTGCCGCTTCTGATCCAATCGTGGAATGCGTGCGGATGTGATCGTGTGTGGGTTGGGGCCGGCGGGGCGGGCGGTGGCGCATCGGGCGGTGGGGGCGGGGCTTTCGGTGATCGGGATCGATCCGGCGCCGGGGCGGGGGTGGGGGGCGACGTATGGGGCGTGGAGTGATGAGTTGCCGGGGTGGGTGGATGGTGCGGTGGTGGCCGCGTCGGTTGATCGGCCGGTGGCGTGGGCGGTGGGGGAGCATCGGGTGGAGCGGACGTATCAGGTGTTCGACAGTGCGCGGTTGCAGGCGTCGTTGACGCTCGACGGGGTGACGGTGATCGCGCAGCGGGCGGTGGCGGTGGACGCGCGGGCGGGTCGGGTGCGGACGGCGAGTGGGCTCGAGTGTGTCGGTCGGGTGGTGGACGCGCGCGGGCTGGGGCGTTCGGCGCGACGGGCCGAGCAGACCGCGTACGGGGTGGTGCTCGCGCGCGCGGACGAACCGACCCTGTTCATGGACTGGCGGCGCGACAACGGTGCCGGACCGGACGAGGCGCCCTCGTTCCTCTACGCGGTTCCGCTGGGCCCCGACACCATGTTGTTCGAGGAGACCTGCCTGGCCGGGCGACCCGCGCTCACCCCGGACGTCCTGCGCCGCAGACTGGAATATCGACTGCGCGAACGCGGAATCGCGCTCACCGGCGCCGAACCTGTTGAGCGCGTGCGGTTTCCGGTCGAGGGCGGCACACCCGGCCACGGCCGCTTCGGCGCGGCAGGCGGGATGACGCACCCCGCCACCGGCTACAGCGTCGCCGCCGCGNNNNCCGCCGACACCGTCGCCGCGGGCGCCCCGTGGTCGACCCCGCGCACCCGCGCCGTCGCCGCCCTGCGCCGCGCGGGCCTGCGCGCGCTGCTGGCACTGCCACCCCGGGAGGTCCCCGTCTTCTTCGACACCTTCTTCACTGTGCCTGCCGCCCTGCAGAAGTCGTACCTGTCGGGCCACGACGACCTGCGCGGCACCGCCACCGCCATGCGCACCCTGTTCACCGCCGCCCCACCATCGATCCGCCGAACCCTCGCCACCGCGGTCCTGGGCCTCACCCGATCACCGTGACCGCCGGGCGCATACCGGCCATGACGACCGCGAGTTCCTCGGCCATCGTGCGGGCGATCGCGGACATCCCCTGATCCGCCCACCGCGTGCCCGTGCGCGTCGAGCCGGTCCCGCCGGGCCCGGACGAACCGCTTCCAGCACCGACCCGAACACCGTCGAGACCGGTAGCTGATCGGGTCCGAAGATCCTCTGTCCGAGGCCCGGCGGTACCGCCACGGAGTTGCTACCATCGCCGGGCGAACGCGCCGACCCGACAACAGGATCGGGTGAGACGAGCCGGGACCCCCGCGCGTCGATGTGCGCGCGCAGTGGCGTGACTAGTTAGGGGAATATCCGGTGTTCGAATTCACCAGGCGGCGCAGTCGCTGGGTGCTCGGCGTTTTCGCGGCGTTGACGGTGGTGCTCGGTGCACTGGGCGCCACGCTGTTCGAGCGGGTGGAGGGCGGCGGATACTCCGACCCCGGCAGCGAGTCCAGTCGCGCGCTGACGGTGCTGCGCGAGGAATTCGGTCAGGCCCCGCCGAACCTGGTGCTGCTCGTCGAGACCCAGACCACGGTCGAGGACCCCGAATCCACCGCCGCCGCAACGGGATTGGTCGCCAATCTGCGTGAGCGCGACGGCGTCGCCGAGGTGGCGTCGTACTGGACGACCCACCAGCCCGCGCTGCGCAGCGTCGACGGCAAGCAGGGCCTGATCGTGGCGAGTCTGCTCGGCAGCGAACGCGAGATCGACCAGCGCGTCGCCGCCATCGCCGAGGACCTCGCCGGTGATCGCGGTGTCATCCAGGTCCGTGTCGGCGGTTACGCCATGCTCATGCACGAGACTGTCGAGCAGAGCAAGACCGACATCGCCAAGGGCGAACTCATCGCCTTCCCGCTCACCCTGATCGCGCTGATGTTCGTCTTCGGCGGCCTGGTCGCCGCGAGTCTGCCGCTGCTCGTCGCGGCCGTCACGGTGATCACCACGATGGGCGTGCTGTGGGCGGTCACGCTGTTCACCCCGCTCGCGGTCACCGCCGCGAACGTGGCGTCGCTGCTGGGCCTTGGCCTGGCGATCGACTACAGCCTGCTGATCGTCAACCGCTACCGCGACGAACTCGCCGAGGGCCGCGCCCCGGCAGGCGCGGTGGCCACCACCCTGCGCACCGCCGGTCGCACCGTCGCGTTCTCCGCGCTCACCGTCGCGGTGGCACTGGCCGGACTGCTGTTCTTCCCGCTGCCCGCGATCCGGTCGATGGGCTACGCGGGTATCGCCGTCGCGGCCCTGGCCGCGCTGGTCGCGCTCACCGTGCTGCCCGCCGCGCTGCTGTTGATCGGCACCCGCATCGACAAGGGCCAGCTCGGCTGGTGGTTCCTGCGCGCGCCCCGCCCCGCCCCCGGCGAGGGTTTCTGGCACGACCTGGCCACCGCCGTGATGCGCAAACCCATCCCGATCGGCCTGGCCGTCACCGCGATCCTGCTGCTGCTCGGCGCACCGTTCCTCGGCGTGAAACTCGGCTTCCCGGACGAGCGCGCCCTGCCCGAATCGTTGAGTTCACGCCAGGTCACCGAGATCGTGGCCCGCGATTTCAGCATGGTCGACCAGCACACCCTCGTGGCCGTGCTGCCCGAGAGCGCCTACAGCGCGGCGGGCCTGGACACCATCGCCCGGCGATTCTCCGACCTGCCCGACGTGCGCCGCGTCGACACCGCCACCGGCAGCTACGCCCAGGGCGGCCTGCTGGTCGAACCCACCGCGGCCAACAGCCGATTCCGGGTCGACCGCGCGGTCTACCTGTCGATCGTGCCCGCCACCGGCGACACCGACGCCCTGACCGGCCTGGTCGAGCAGGTGCGCGCGGTGCCGACCCCGAGCGAACTGCTCGTCGGCGGCGTCGCCGCGGCACAGGTGGATTCGATCACCGCCATCGAACACCGGGTCCCGTGGGCGCTCGGGTTCGTGGTGATCCTGATGCTGATCGTGCTGTTCGCGCTCACCGGCAGTGTGGTACTCCCGGTGCTCGCGGTGATCCTCAGCGCGTTGAGCCTGACCGCCACCTTCGGCGCGCTGGTGTGGATCTTCCAGGACGGCCACCTGTCCGGCGTGCTCGGTTTCTCCGTCACCGGCGATCTGGCCGCGACGGTCCCGGTGATGCTGTTCGCCGTCGCCTTCGGGCTCGCGATGGACTACCAGGTGTTCCTGCTGGCCCGCATCCGCGAGGAATACGACCGCACCGGCAAGAACGAGACCGCCGTCGCGCTCGGCCTGGAACGGGTCGGACGCATCGTCACCGCCGCCGCGATCCTGATCTCGCTGGTGTTCCTCGGCTTCCTCGCCTCCGACATCACCTTCATGAAGGCCTTCGGCATCGGCCTGCCGCTGGCCGTGCTCGTCGACGCCACCCTGGTGCGCGGGGTGCTGCTGCCCGCCGCGATGAAGCTGCTCGGCGAAACCAGTTGGTACGCACCGGAATTCCTGCACCGCCTGCACGACCGGTGGGGCCTGGACGAGGGCCGATCACGCGATCGCCCGGTGCGTGACCCGCTCGGCGTCACCCGCGCCGAGGAGATCGTCGTCGTTGACCCGCTCGCCCGCGCCGAAGCCGCCCGTGCCGAAGCGGCGCGCGCCGAGGCGGAGGGCACGCAGGCGGAAGGCACCAGCACGCGCGACGGCAAGCGGACGGAATCAGCGCGGGCCGAGGGCGCCCGGCGCAAGGCCGAAGGCCCACGAGCGACATCGGCACAGACCGAGTCCGCGCGCGTCGAGGACACCGCGACCGCCAGGTGACAAGTCGCGGCGGCACCGGGTGATCCGGTGCCGCCCGACACCGGTCAGAGACCGCCGGTGGCCAGCAACCCGCCGTCGACCCGCACGCAATCACCGGTGATCCACGCGGCCTCGTCGGAGACCAGGAACGCGATCAACCGCGCCACATCCGCGGGCTCCCCGAGCCGCTTCATCGGGTACACGCTCGCGGCGGCCTCCTCGTCGTGGGAGTACAGCGCGTCGGCGAACTTGGTCTTGATCACGCCCGGCGCCACCGCGTTCACCCGGATCTTCGGGCCGAGCTGCCACGCCAGTTCCTCGGTGAGCCGGATCAGCGCCGCCTTCGACGCGCCATAGGCCGAGATCACCCCCGACGAGCGGATGCCCGCCACACTGGCCACGTTCACCACGGCGCCGCCGTGCTCGGCCATCCACGCCCGGTACGCCTGCTGCACATAGCCCAGCGAGGCCACCACGTTCACGTCGAAGATCTTGCTCACCCCGCCCAGATCGGCGTCCATGAGCGCGCCGTAGACCGGGTTGATGCCGGTGTTGTTGATCAGGATGTCCAGCGATCCGAACTCGGTGACAGCCCTGGCCACGGCTCCGGCGCGCGCCTCGGCATCGCCGGCGTTGCCCGCGAAGGCGCTCACCTGACCCTTGTGGCCCAGCGCGCGCAACTCGTCCGCGGCGGCCTCGAGCGGTTCGGGTTTGCGCGCGGTGATCACGACGTTCGCGCCGCGGCGCATCAGTTCGGCGGCGGTGGCAAGGCCGATGCCGCGACTTGCTCCGGTGACGAGGGCAGTGCGGCCGAGAAGATCGGTAGTCATGGCACGAGAGTAACCACGCTCACATCCGACGGCGCCGAGTTCGGCTTCCTGATTCGGCGGCGGTAAAATAAGTGGTTCTTGCCGATATGCCCTTTCCGATTGTCTTACTCTGAGGAGAACTCTGTGATCACGGCGACCGACCTGGAGGTCCGGGCCGGAGTCCGCACCCTGCTCTCCGCCCCTGGACCCGCGCTGCGCGTGCAGGCGGGCGACCGGATCGGTCTGGTCGGGCGCAACGGTGCGGGTAAAACCACCACCCTGCGCATTCTCGCGGGTGAGGGTGAGCCCTACGCCGGCAAGATCACCCGCTCCACCGAGATCGGCTACCTGCCCCAGGACCCCAAGGAAGGCGATCTCGATGTGATCGCCAAGGACCGGGTCCTGTCCGCGCGCGGCCTCGACGTGCTGCTGCGCGACATGGAGAAGGCCCAGCTCGAGATGGCCGAGGTCGCCGACGACGCCGCCCGCGACAAGGCGATCCGCCGCTACGGGCGCCTCGAGGACCAGTTCTCCTCGCTCGGCGGCTACGTGGCCGAGAGCGAGGCGGCCCGCATCTGCAACAGCCTCGGCCTACCCGACCGGGTGCTCGGCCAGCAGCTGCGCACCCTGTCCGGTGGTCAGCGTCGCCGCATCGAACTCGCGCGCATCCTGTTCTCCGCCTCCGACGGCTCCGGCGGTCGCTCCGATCGCATCCTGCTACTCGACGAGCCGACCAACCACCTCGACGCCGACTCCATCACCTGGCTGCGCGGGTTCCTGCAGAACCACGACGGCGGCCTGATCGTGATCAGCCACGATGTCGAACTGCTCGGTGACGTGGTGAACAAGGTGTGGTTCCTCGACGCGGTGCGCGGCGAGCCCGACGTCTACAACATGGGCTGGAAGAAGTACCTCGACGCTCGCGCCACCGACGAACAGCGTCGCGTGCGCGAACGCGCCAACGCCGAGAAGAAGGCCGGCGCGCTGCGTCAGCAGGCCGCCAAGCTCGGCGCCAAGGCCACCAAAGCCGCTGCGGCACACCAGATGGTGCGACGCGCCGAACGCCTGATCAACGATCTCGACGAAGTGCGCGTGAGCGACAAGGTCGCCAAGATCCGCTTCCCCGAGCCCGCCCCGTGCAGCAAGACCCCGCTGATGGTCAAGGACCTGACCAAGCTCTACGGCTCGCTCGAGATCTTCACCGGTGTGAACTTCGCCGTCGACAAGGGCAGCCGCGTGGTCGTGCTCGGCCTCAACGGCGCCGGTAAGACCACCATGCTCAAACTGCTGGCCGGGGTGGAGACGCCCACCGCCGGTGGCGTCGAGCAGGGTCGCGGGCTCAAGGTCGGCTACTTCGCCCAGGAACACGACACCCTCGACGATCAGGCCTCGGTGTGGGAGAACATCCGCCACGCCTCGCCCGACGCCGGCGAACAGGAACTGCGCAGCCTGCTGGGCGCGTTCATGTTCACCGGCCCGCAGCTCGACCAGCCGGCCGGCACCCTGTCCGGCGGTGAGAAGACCCGCCTGGCGCTGGCCGGGCTGGTGTCCTCGGCGGCGAACGTGCTGCTGCTCGACGAGCCGACCAACAACCTCGACCCGGTCTCGCGCGAGCAGGTCCTCGAGGCGCTGCGCACCTACGCGGGCGCGGTCGTGCTGGTGACCCACGACCCGGGCGCGGCCGAGGCGCTGAACCCCGAGCGGGTCATCCTGCTGCCCGACGGCACCGAGGATCACTGGTCGGCCGAGTACGCGGAGCTGATCGATCTCGCCTGATCCGGCCCCGGGCCCGGTGTGTCGCGGCGTGAAACGCTGTGTCGGGGTGGAACTCGCGCGGATCGGGTGAGTTCGATCACTGTTTTCGTTGATCACCGGGGGCGGAGTGTCTAGCCTGGAAGCAGTGCTCGGCGACTCGGAGGAAGCCATGAGCGACACTGCCAGACAGGCCGCTAGGTCGGCCAAGGGTAAATCGACCACGTTGGGTAAGGGCACGCGCGTCACGGGCAAGTCCCGCGACCGGTTGCAGACCCAGTTGAAGAAGCAGTACGAGGCGGGCGCGAGTATTCGCACCCTGGCCCGCTCCACCGGCCGCTCGTACGGCTTCATCCACAATGTGCTCGTCGAATCACACGTCGAACTGCGCGGGCGCGGTGGCGCGAACCGGCGCAAGAATCCGGCCGCCGACTAGGGCTACCAGCCGGGGACCGCGCCGTCGCCGCGCACGAGCAGATTCGCCAGGCTGGTGAACAGCGGCAGCCCCGTCTTGATCTCCAGGTAGGCGAACTGTCCCTGCGGGTTCACCTCGAGGAAGTAGTACTCGCCGTCGACGCCGAGGCGTAGATCGACCACGCCGAAGCTCAGTCCCAGCGCGCCCATCAGGGTCGACAACGACTTGCTCACCGAGGCGGGCAACCGTTCGCGGGTGAACCCCACCGAGGTGTCCAGGCGCGAGTCGATGCGCCCCACCCCGGCCTGGGAGTCGATGCGCACGCTCCACTCGACCCCGTCGACCCACACCACCCGCAGATCGCAACTGGCCTCCACGTAGTCCTGGAACGTGGTGGGGGTGGAGCGGATCGAGTCGAGCCGGTGCAGGTCGGACCCGGTGACGATCCGGGTCTCGGAGAACTCGCCACGCCCGGTGCCGGTGCGCTTGTATACCACTGGGCCGGAACGGGATTCGACGAAACTGCGGGCCTCGTCCGGGTCGTTGGTGATCAGCGTCTCCGGGATGACGAACCCGGCGCGTTGCGCGGTTTCCAGCTGCACGATCTTGCGGCTGGCGGTGCGCTCGGCCGCCGGATCGTTGACCCAGTACGCCGGGATCGACCACAGCATGCCCTGCAGGAACCCGTCGCATTCGGCCTGGCGGAACGCGTCGTCGGCGGCGCGCACCCCGTGCGGCACCCGACACGGGTGCGGCCTGCGCCACCACACCGCCCGCACGTCGTCGAGACCGTGGATATGCGACATCGCGCGATTGGTCCCGGTCTTGTCGAGTCGGAAACTGCCTGTCTGCGTGGGGAAGTCGCGCAGGTCGAGGCGAATCGGGTCGAGCCGGTGGTGTTCTCGCAGGGTGGATGCCAGCGCGTCGGCGTGCAGATCGTCGGTCTCGGAGACGATGAGCACGGCGTCGGTAGCGCCTTCCATGACCGCGGGCCGCTTTCAGTCGAGGCTGTCGCAGTTGATGCCGTCGTGGAAGGTGAACGTCGCTCCCGTGACACCACCTCGTTCGGCGATGCGCAGTGTGCTGGCCCAGTGCCGGGTGGCCGCGGCGAGCTGGTCGTCGCCGAGGGCTTCGGACGGCTGCGGGGCCAGGGTGATCGGCCGGTCGACGAGTTCCACGCGCATGCGGCGGGTGAAATCGGCGGTGGCGCCGGGGCGGATGTCGACGCGCACCTGCCGTTCGCCCGCGCTCGCGCGGTCCTCGGTGAGGCGAAGGACGTCACGGCGATCGAAAGTCCAGGTACCCCCGTCGACACGCACCGAGATGTCGTGATCGGACTCGGCCACCAGTAGTCCGCGCAGTGCGGGACCCCTGTCCTCCCGCGACGCGGTAGCGGGGAGGTGGATGGCGTCGGTCATGGGCACTCACTCCGATCTGCTCGTCTGCTCGCGATTTGCCAGGACCCCTCGAGGTGCTTCGGATCATAACGTGACGCGACGCGCATCCGAGTGGGTTCGCGAGATTTGCGGAGTGCCGGGCGAACCGCCGAGCGGCGCGTGATCGCCTCGAGGACCGAGAATTTCGGACAACTCGGATGCGAAGACGACCCAGGCACCGGCAATCCGGCAGCTAACGCGGACGGCAACGGCGCGGCGGGCATCTCGAGCGATGTCCACCGCGCCGTGCGGGAGTTCTAGAGTCCGAGCAGCTCGGGGTTGTCGGCGAGCTCGCGGAAGTGCTCGGCCGGGTTCGCGACGAGTTTGCGGGTGGTCAGGTCCATCGCGCCCGCCACCACGGTGATCTCGGCGGCGACGGTGCCGTCGAGCTTGATGATCTCGTGGTGGAAGCGGAACACCTTGGCGCCGTCGTTCCAGTCGAACGCGCAGGTCACGGTCACTTCGTCACCGCCGCGCAGTTCACGCCGGTACTTGATGGTCGACTCGAGCACCACCGCGCCGACGCCGCTGGCGATGAACTTGTCCTGGGCGATCCCCGCCGCACGCAGCAGCTCCCAGCGGGCGTGCTCGCCGTACTGGTGGTAGACGGCGTGGTTGAGGTGGCCCTGGGTGTCGAGCTCGTAGCCGCGGACGAGGACCGGTACGGAGAACGTCATACGCTGTACAACTGGCGGCTTCGGGCCGATTGTTCCCGATGCGGGTGCAATCTCGACCACAGCCGCGGCCCGCGCGTATGACCGATCTCAGCGGCGCCCGGCCTCGCGTTCGGCCCACCACGCGGGCGCGTCGACGAAGTGATTGTCGAATTCCTCCTGGGCGGCGACGAATTCGGCGTGTCCCGCCTCGCCGCGCAGGAGTCGATCGAGCAGGCGGAAGTACTCGAAGCGCCGCACGCCGGGCATCAGGGCGATGAGGATCCGCGCGCCGCTGTCGGGGGTGGCGCCGAAGGCGTGCGGCATGTGGCGCGGCACCACCAGCGATCCGCCCGCGCCGACGGTGAGGAGGCGGTCACCGGCCATGACCTGGAGTTCGCCGTCGGCGACATAGAACAGCTCGTCGGAGCGGGTGTGGAAGTGCGGCGCGGCGCCGTCGGCGCCGCGCGCCATGGTGACTTCCAGGGTGCTGACCGCGCCGTCGGTGACGTCGGCGTCGGTGAGCAGGCGCAGGCGCACGTTCTCGGTGCCGAGGGTCTCGGCGTCATCGGGCAGGCACAGGGCGATCTCGCGGGTGTCGGTCATGACTGATTCCATTCGCCGGTTGATAATTCGTCACCGAACTATATCTCAGCGAATAGAATCGTGTCCATGGATGAACGCGAACCGGATGTCGTCGATGCGATCACCGCGCAGTGGCAGCGCGAACGACCCGACCTCGACCTCGAGGCGATGGGGGTCTTCGGCAGGCTCGCCCGACTGATGGCCCTGGGCACCGCGCGCGTCGAATCCGTCTTCGCCGCACACGGTTTGCAGCGCGGCGAGTTCGATGTGCTTGCGGCCCTTCGCCGTTCGGGCGCACCGTTCGAACTCAACCCCTCGGTGCTCGCCGATACACTGATGCTCTCGCGTGCGGGCATGACCGGCCGGATCGACCGCCTCGAGGCGGCGGGCCTGGTCCACCGCATCGCCGACCGTCAGGATCGACGCGCGGTGCGGGTGGCGCTCACCGAGGAAGGTCGCGCACTCGTCGACCGGGTCGTCGTCGCGCACACCGAGAACGAGACGGCGATGTTGTCGGTCCTCGACCCCGCCGATCGCGCCGCCCTGGACCGGATCTCACGCACCCTGCTCAGCGGATGGGCCGACTGACCGGCCACGTCGAGCGGCTCAGGATTCCTTGCGCCGCACGGATGCTTCCACCAGATCCAATACGGCGGAAAGGTTTTCGTTGGTGTGGCCCGAGGCGATGCGGGCGATGAGGCCGTCGAGGACCAGGTCGAGATAGCCGAGGAGCACGTCGGTGGGGACGTCGTCGCGCAGGGCGCCCGCGGCCTTGCGGCGCTCGAGGCGGGCCAGGGTGGCGGCGGTGAGTTCGGCGGAGCGCTGGGTCCAGCCGGCCCGGAACTCGGGGTCGGTGCGCACGCGCCGGGCGATCTCGAGGCGGGTGCCCAACCAGTTGAATTCCTCGGGGCGCGCGAGCATATCGCGCATCACCTGGACGATGCCCTGGTTGGCGGCGACCTCGGCCATGCGCTCGGCGTCGTCCTTGGCCAGGGCGAAGAACAGCGCGTCCTTGTCGCGGAAGTGGTGGAAGATCGCGCCACGGGACAGCCCGATGGCCTCTTCCAGGCGGCGCACGGTGGCGCCGTCGTAGCCGTAGTCGGCGAAACAGCGCCGTGCACCGTCGAGGATCTGGCTGCGGCGGGCGGCGAGATGGTCGTCGCTGACCTTGGGCATGATTCCTCCAACTAGCGGATACACGGACCCCCGCCCCGGCGAACCGAGACGGGGGCTGTCGCATTATTCAATGGGCAGGTCAATGCCCTTGTGGCGCAACACGTTACGCGCCACGTGTCGAACAACTAGCCGCGGATCATGTTGCGCAGCACGTACTGCAGGATGCCGCCGTTGCGGTAGTAGTCGGCCTCACCGGGGGTGTCGATGCGGACAACCGCGTCGAACTCGGTGACCGTGCCGTCCTCGGCGGTGGCGGTGACCTTGACGGTCTTGGGGGTGACACCCTCGTTCAGCGCGGTGATGCCCGCGATGTCGAAGGTCTCGGTGCCGGTCAGGCCCAGCGACGCGGCGGACTCGCCGGCCGGGAACTGCAGCGGCACAACGCCCATGCCGATCAGGTTGGAGCGGTGGATGCGCTCGAACGACTCGGTGATGACGGCCTTCACGCCCAGCAGGCTGGTGCCCTTGGCTGCCCAGTCACGCGAGGAGCCCGAACCGTATTCCTTGCCACCGAGCACGACCAGCGGGATGCCGGCGGCCTGGTAGTTCTGCGAGGCGTCGTAGATGAACGCCTGCGGGCCACCGTCGACGGTGAAGTCGCGGGTGTAACCACCCGAGACGTCGTCGAGCAGCTGGTTGCGCAGCCGGATGTTGGCGAAGGTGCCACGGATCATGACCTCGTGGTTACCGCGACGCGAGCCCAGCGAGTTGTAGTCCTTGCGGGCCACACCGTTGGCGTCGAGGTACTGCGCGGCCGGGGTGCCCGGCTTGATCGGACCGGCCGGGGAGATGTGGTCGGTGGTGACCGAGTCGCCCAGCAGGGCCAGCACGCGCGCGCCGGTGATGTCGGTGACCGGGGAGGGGTCCATCGACATGCCGTCGAAGTACGGCGCCTTGCGCACGTAGGTCGACTTCTCGTCCCACGCGAAGGTGTCGCCCTCGGGGGTCGACAGTTCCTGCCAACGCTTGTCGCCGTCGAAGACGGTGGCGTAGGAGTTGCGGAACATGTCCTGGCTGATCGCCGACTTGATGGTGTCGTCGATCTCCTGGGCCGAAGGCCAGATGTCCTTCAGGAAGACCGGGTTGCCGTCGGTGTCGGTGCCCAGCGCGTCGGCTTCGAAGTCGAAGTCCATCGTGCCCGCGAGCGCGTAGGCGATGACCAGCGGCGGGGAGGCCAGGTAGTTCATCTTCACGTCGGGGGAGATGCGACCCTCGAAGTTACGGTTGCCCGAGAGCACCGCGGTGACCGAGAGGTCGTTGTCGTTGATCGCGGCCGAGATCGCCTCGGGCAGCGGACCGGTGTTACCGATGCAGGTGGTGCAGCCGTAGCCACCGACGAAGAAGCCCAGCTTCTCCAGGTAGGGCCACAGGCCGGCCTTCTCGTAGTAGTCGGTGACGACCTGCGAGCCGGGAGCCATGTTGGTCTTCACCCACGGCTTGGTCGACAGACCCTTCTCCACCGCGTTGCGGGCCAGCAGGGCCGCGCCCAGCATGACCGACGGGTTGGAGGTGTTGGTGCAGGAGGTGATACCCGCGACCACGACGGCGCCGTGATCGAGGACGAACTTGTTGCCGTCCTCGCCGACGACCTCGATCGGCTTGGACGGACGACCGTTGGCACCCTTGGCGGCCGAGTGGGCCGGGACGTAGGTGTCATCGGCCGCACTGGCCGACACCGCGGTCGAATCCGAGGCCGGGAAGGACTCCTCGACACCCTCGTCGAGCGCGGTGAGCTCACCCTCGCCGACGTAGTTGACGATGTCGGCGCGGAAGGCGCTCTTGGACTCGCTGAGCAGGATGCGGTCCTGGGGACGCTTCGGGCCGGCGATCGAGGGCACCACGGTGCTCAGATCCAGCTCGAGGTACTCCGAGTAGACCGGCTCGCGCTCGGGGTCGTGCCACATGCCCTGTTCCTTGGCGTACGCCTCGACGAGCGCGAGCTGCTCGTCGCTGCGGCCGGTCAGGCGCAGGTAGTTGATGGTCTCGCCGTCGATCGGGAAGATCGCGGCGGTGGAGCCGAACTCGGGGCTCATGTTGCCCAGGGTGGCACGGTTGGCGAGGGGGACCTCGGACACGCCCTTGCCGTAGAACTCGACGAACTTGCCGACCACGCCGTGCTTGCGCAGCTGCTCGGTCACGGTGAGCACCACGTCGGTGGCGGTCACGCCGGGCTTGATCTCACCGGTCAGCTTGAAGCCGACCACGCGCGGGATCAG
Source organism: Nocardia lasii (assembly GCF_042658545.1). Classification (NCBI taxonomy): domain Bacteria; kingdom Bacillati; phylum Actinomycetota; class Actinomycetes; order Mycobacteriales; family Nocardiaceae; genus Nocardia; species Nocardia lasii. The sequence goes on along the minus strand of NZ_JBHSQN010000010.1, from coordinate 57,806 downwards.
CATGGAGACCGGCTGGCCCAGCATCGCGGCCTCGGCCTCGATACCGCCGACGCCCCAGCCCAGCACGCCGAGGCCGTTGACCATGGTGGTGTGCGAGTCGGTGCCGACACAGGTGTCGGGGTAGGCCTGGCCGTTGCGGACCATGACCGTGGGGGCCAGGTACTCGATGTTGACCTGGTGGACGATGCCCATGCCCGGGGGGACGACCTTGAAGTCGTCGAAGGCGCCCTGGCCCCAGCGCAGGAACTGGTAGCGCTCGCCGTTGCGCTCGTACTCGAGCTCGACGTTGCGCTCCAGCGCGTCGGCGCGGCCGAACACGTCCAGGATCACCGAGTGGTCGATGACCATGTCGGCGGGGGAGAGCGGGTTGACCTTGCTCGGATCGCCACCGAGGACGGTGACGGCCTCACGCATGGTGGCCAGGTCGACGATGCAGGGCACGCCGGTGAAGTCCTGCATGATCACGCGCGCGGGGGTGAACTGGATCTCGACGCTCGGCTGTGCCGAGGGGTCCCAGTTCGCGATCTCGCGGATGTGGTCGGCGGTGATGTTCGCGCCGTCCTCGGTGCGCAGCAGGTTCTCTGCCAGCACCTTCAGGGCGTAGGGCAGCTTCTCGGTACCGGGAACAGCCGAGAGACGGAAGATCTCGTAGGAGTTGCTTCCGACCTCGAGCGTGCCTTTGGCGCCGAAGGTATCGATCTTCGTCACGTCAGCTCCACTCATGTGTGAGGGTGTGCCACCGGCGGGGCTGTGCCGGCGACTCGCGTCTATCGGAGGTATCCGGCGCCGTGAGATGCCGGTTTCCTCGCCGTACGAGCCTAACAGTACGCTTGTCCTATGAAATACGCGGGGCCCGTTCGCGACGCCGTGCCAGCGTAGTTGAGCCGCGTGTCGCGTACTGTGCCTGTCGAGCGAAGTCGGGGAAGACGCAGTGCCGCTCACCCCTGCAGTGTTGGACGCCCGTCGCGACGCAGGCGATCGTGGCTCGACAGACCGGATGGAAGATGACCACTTTTGCGCCGCTGGCGGCCGAACTGCCGCCGAACACCGTGCTGAGCAGCATCACCTCCGACCTCGCCGACAATCACGTCGCGGCCCCCAAGGGCCAGGATCAGGAGAATCTGGCGGCCATCGTCGCGCAGGCGCGCGCCGACGGCATCCCGCTCAGCGTGGTCATCGTCCCCGGCAATCCCGGCCACGACTCGAGCCTGCGCGACCTGGCCACCCAGGTCGGCGAGGTCACCGAGGGCACCGTCGCGGTGTTCAGCGACGACTGGATCGGCACCTACAGCGACACGATCAGCCGCGTGCGGCTCGAGTGGGCCGAGGACGCGGCCAAGTACAAGGGCAATCGTCCCGAAGAGGCTGTACAGGTCTTCGTCGACCGGCTCGAGCAGCCCGAGGGCACCTCGTGGGCCGTCATCACGATCGTGTTGATGACTCTGGCGGCGCTGACCATCGCCGGGCTGTACGTCGTGAAGCGGCGCCGTGGTCCCGAGACGCCCGCGCCGGTCGCGGCACCGCGCTTCGATGCGGGCTCACCCAACTAACTGGTTTCACTCCAGTCCCAAACCCAGGCCACCGGTCTGTTCTATTCGGTAGAAAACTGTGCCGCGTCAGGCAAATTCCGAGCAATCGATGAATCGTCGCCGGGCTCCCCTGTGATAGATGTTTCCTTTGGGAACTAAGTGACGTACCGTTGCTAGTGATCGCGATCGTGAATGCAGTGGTCCAGGGGGTGTTGGTCGACTCGTGTGATCGGTGGGTCGGCTGATGCGCTGGTGGCGAATGTCGAGTCGAGCTACTCGGAGGTACCGTGCGCGGTGCGGGCAGGCAAGACGAAGCGGGACTGTTACGAATAGCGATCGGTTTGCTGGCGGTGCTGGTGGTACTCGGCGGCGCGGCACCGGTCGGCGCGGCTCCACCGGCGCCACCGAATCCCTCCGACGGCGAGATCGCCGGGGCGGGCGCCCAGGTCGACGCGCGCGTCAGCGAGATCGGCGCGCTGATCAACCGCGTCGCCGCCGCCGACGATCGCCTGCGCGCACTCGACGACACCCTCGCGATCAAGCGCGAAGCGGTCAACCAGGCCCTGGTCGACCTGCAGAACGCCCGCGACGCCGCCGACACCGCGGCCGCCGCCGTGGCCGACAGTCAGACCCACCTGGTCGAGGTCGGCGCGCAAGTCGAGGTGGCACGCCAGGAATTCGACCAGGTCGCCACCCAGGCCTACGTGCGCCCGGCCACCAGTTCGGTCGTGAGCTACCTGGCCTCCACGACCCCGGAGGCCGCGATGGACCGCGCCAACGTGCTCGGCATGGTCGCCAAGAACCAACGCCAGGTCCTCGACGAACTGCGCCGCGCCCAGATCGCGCAGGCCAACCAGAACGCCACCGCGCGGCAGGCCAAGGCCGACGCCGACGCCGCCGCCGCGAGCGCGCAGGCCAAGCGCGACGCCGCCCAGACCGCCGTCTCGGTCGCCAAGACCGAGTTCGACACCCAGGCCGTGGCCCGCGACGACCTCCAGCGCGAACGCGCCGCCGCCCAGTCCGCCCTCGACATCGCCCGCTCCACGGTGTCGGGCCTACAGACCCAGCGCGAGATCTTCCTGTCCTGGGACGCCCAGCGCGAAGCCGAGATCATGGCCCTGCTCGCCGCCGCCAACGCCGCGGCCTCACGCGCCGCCGCCGACAAGGCCGCCCGCGACCGCGCCGCCGCGCTCAACGAGGGCCAGCGCCCACACGCCGACCTCGAATCCGCGCCGACCACCCCGCGACGCACCCAACCCAAACCCGGCAAACCCCAGGTGACCGGTTCGGCCGCGATCGAGACCGTGGTCGACCGCGCGATGTCGCAACTCGGCGTCACCTACGCCTGGGGCGGCGGCGACGAGGACGGCCCGACCCTCGGCATCCGCGACGGCGGCACCGGCGACGCCCACGGCGACTTCAACAAGGTCGGCTTCGACTGCTCGGGCCTGATGCTCTACGCCTTCGCCGGCATCGGCGTCTCGCTGCCGCACTACAGCGGCTACCAGTACAACGCGGGCACCCGCGTCGACGTCGACGACCGCCGCCGCGGCGACATGCTGTTCTGGGGCCCCGGCGGCAGCGCGCACGTGGCGATGTACCTGGGCAACGGGAAGATGATCGAGGCCCCTGAATCCGGGGATGTCGTGAAGATTTCCCCGGTTCGCGAGGCGGGCATCATGCCCTACGCGGTCCGTATCGTCACCGGCTGACACGTCGTCTGTGCTGGTAGAAGCCTTTCCGGTGCGGCGGCGCGCACGGGCGTGCGTCGATGTGCGCGCCGTCACCGGCCCGACGAAATCCCGTCTAGTGCTGGCCGGTTGCGGCGCACCGGGCGATTCAATGGAATAGTTGGTGCCGCACGCACAGGACCAAAGCGAAAGCGGGGATGTTGGTGACTTCGACGGAAGGTGTGAGCGGGCCGAAGCTGGCGAAGGACGCCGGTACGGCCACGCCGAGCACCCTGGAGCGTGACGTCCAGACTCTCGAGAAGGCGATCTACGAGGTCAAGCGGGTTATCGTCGGTCAGGATCGGCTCGTCGAGCGGTTGCTCGTGGGCGTTCTGGCGCGGGGCCACGTCTTGCTCGAAGGTGTGCCGGGCGTCGCGAAAACTCTTGCGGTGGAAACCTTCGCCAAGGTCGTCGGCGGCTCGTTCTCCCGGGTGCAGTTCACCCCGGACCTGGTGCCCACCGACCTCATCGGTACCCGCATCTACCGGCAGGGCCGCGAGGAGTTCGACACCGAACTCGGCCCGGTCGTGGCGAACTTCGTGCTCGCCGACGAGATCAACCGCGCGCCCGCGAAGGTGCAGTCGGCACTGCTCGAGGTGATGGCCGAGCGCAAGCTGTCCATCGGCGGCAAGACCTACCCGATGCCCGATCCGTTCCTGGTCATGGCGACCCAGAACCCGATCGAGAACGAGGGCGTGTACCCGCTGCCCGAGGCGCAGCGCGACCGCTTCCTGTTCAAGGTGATCGTCGACTACCCCTCGGTCGAGGAGGAGCGCGAGATCATCTACCGGATGGGGGTGAGCGCGCCCGAGCCCAAGCAGATCCTCGACCCCGAGGACATCATCCGCCTGCAGAAGGTGGCCGCCAACGTCTTCGTGCACCACGCGCTGGTCGACTACGTCGTGCGCGTGATCACCGCGACCCGCACGCCCGCCGACTTCGGCATGAACGATGTCGCCAGCTGGATCTCCTACGGCGCCTCCCCGCGCGCGAGCCTCGGCATCATCGCCGCGGCCCGCGCCGTCGCGCTGATCCGCGGTCGCGACTACGTGGTCCCGCAGGATGTCGTCGAGGTGATCCCGGATGTGCTGCGGCACCGTCTGGTGCTGTCCTACGACGCGCTGGCCGACGAGGTGACCCCCGAGGAGGTCGTCAAGCGCGTGCTGCAGACCGTGGGTCTGCCGCAGGTCGCCCCGCAGGCGGTCGGCGGCCAGTCCGTGCCGCAGCCGCCGCCGGTGCCCCAGCCGCCGGTGCCCCATCCTGTGCCCCAGCCGGTGAACGGGCAGCAGTCCCAGCCCGCCGGCCATGTCGCGCCCCAGTGAGTGCGCCCGAACCCGTTGTCCGCGTGCCCATGTCGTCTCACGCCCCGCCGTCGTTCCGGGCCGGTGATCTGACCGATCCGAAGCTGTCCGCCGCGCTGAAGACCCTCGAGTTGACTGTGCGGCGCCGGCTCGACGGTGTGCTGCACGGCGACCACCAGGGTCTGATCCCCGGTCCGGGTTCGGAACCGGGGGAGGCGCGGCTGTATCAGCCGGGTGACGATGTGCGCCAGATGGATTGGTCGGTCACCGCCCGCACCACCCATCCGCACGTGCGCCAGATGATCGCCGATCGCGAGCTCGAGACCTGGCTCGTGGTCGACCTGTCGTCGAGCCTGGACTTCGGCACCGGCCGGGTGCACAAGCGCGACCTGGCCATCGCGGCCGCCGCGGCGATCACCCACCTCACCTCCGGTGGCGGCAACCGCATCGGCGCGGTGGTGGCCACCGGTCAGGATCTCGTGCGCATCCCCGCGCGCAGCGGACGGCTGCACGCGCAGACCATGGTGCGCGGTATCGCGACCACCCCGCACGCCCGCGACGGGGTGCGCGGTGACCTCAAAGCCGGGATCGAATCCCTGCGCCGTCCGCAACGCAAACGCGGTCTGGCCGTGGTGATCAGCGATTTCCTCGGTGACGTCGACTGGCAGCGTTCGCTGCGCGCCCTTTCCGCGCGCCACGACCTGCTCGCGGTGGAAGTCCTCGACCCGCTCGACATCGCCCTGCCCGACGGCGGCGACGTGGTGCTGCACGATCCCGAATCGGGCCGCACCCGCGAGTTCAGCGTCACGCCCACCCTGCGCGCCGATTTCGCGGCCGCGGCCGGTGCCCAGCGGGCCCAGGTCGCCCAGGCGCTGCGCAGTTGCGGCGCGCCGGTGCTGACCCTGCAGACCGATCGGGACTGGATCGCCGACGTGGTCCGGTTCGTATCCACCCGGCGCCACAGCCTCGGCGCCCCGAGCGGGCGGGTGCCTCGCCAGTGAGTATTTCGCATTTCACCGCCGTCGTCTGGCTCGGCTTCCTCGCGGTCGTCGCCCTGCTCGTGCTCGGTTACGTGCTCGTGCAGCGCGCCCGGCACAAGCGGATGCTGCAGTTCGGCAACATGGCCATCCTCGAGCGCGTCGCCCCGTCGCGCCCGAGCCCGATGCGCCACGCCCCGATCGCGCTGATCCTGGTCGGCCTGGTGCTGCTCACCATCGCCGCCGCGGGCCCCACCGCCGTGCAGAAGGTGCCGCGCAACCGCGCGACCGTCGTTCTGGTGATGGACGTTTCGCTGTCGATGGAGGCCACCGACGTGCCGCCGAACCGGTTGCAGGTCGCGCAGAAGGCCGGTAAGGAATTCGTCGACGGCCTGACCCCCGGCATCAACCTCGGTTTCGTCACGTTCGCGGGCACGGCCTCGGTGATGGTCTCCCCGACCACCAACCGCGAGGCGGTCAAGCACTCGATCGACAACATCAAGTTGGCCGAGCGCACCGCCACCGGCGAGGGCATCCTCACCGCCCTGCAGTCCATCGACACCCTCGGCGCGGTCCTCGGCGGCGCCGAGACGCCCCCGCCCGCGCGGGTGGTGCTGATGTCGGACGGCAAGCAAACCGTGCCCGACGACAAGGACGTCGACAACACCCGCCACGGCTTCACCGCCGCGCGCCTGGCCAAGAACAAGGGCATCCCGGTGTCCACGATCTCCTTCGGCACCGAGTGGGGCACCGTCGAGATCCCCGATTCCGACGGCAAGGGCTCACAGCGGGTGAAGGTCCCCGTGGACAACGACTCCCTGCGCGAGATCGCCGAGCTCTCCGGCGGCGACTTCTACACCGCCTCGTCGCTGGCCGAGCTCACCGCGGTCTACGACACCCTCGAGGAGCAGATCGGCTACGAGACCACTCGCGGCGACGCGAGCAGGCCGTGGCTGATCGCGGGCATGCTGGCCATCGCCGCGGGCGTCGTGGTGAGCCTGCTCTATCGTCAACGCCTGCCCTAGCACCCCGGCGTCCGGGTTGTGAGGTGTCGCAACGGCCCGACCCTGACGCGGGGCGCACGAATCCGAACAGATAGGTTGGACCCTATGTCGAACGTCACATCCCGGTCGGTGCTGGTCACCGGCGGTAATCGCGGTATCGGTCTCGCGGTCGCGCAGCGTCTGCTCGCCGACGGCCACAAGGTCGCTGTCACCCATCGTGGATCGGGGGTGCCCGAGGGCCTGTTCGGGGTGAAATGCGATGTCACCGATAGTGATTCGGTCGATCGTGCGTTCACCGAGGTCGAGGAGCACCAGGGTCCGGTGGAGGTGCTGGTCGCCAACGCGGGCATCACCGACGACACCCTGCTGATGCGCATGAGCGAGGACCAGTTCGAGCGGGTCATCGACGCCAACCTCACCGGCGCCTTCCGCTGTGCCAAGCGCGCCAACCGCGCCATGCTGCGCGCCCGCTGGGGCCGGATGATCTTCCTGGGTTCGGTCGTCGGTCTCGGCGGTGGTCCCGGTCAGATCAACTACGCTTCCTCCAAGGCCGGTGTCATCGGCATGGCGCGCTCGATCACCCGTGAGCTGGGCTCGCGCTCGATCACCGCCAACGTGGTCGCCCCCGGTTTCATCGAGACCGACATGACCGCCGAGCTGCCCGAGGACCTCAAGGAAACCGCCAAGAAGTTCATCCCGCTGGGCCGTCTCGGCCAGGCCGAGGACGTCGCCGCGGTGATCAGCTTCCTCGCTTCGGAGGACTCCCGCTACGTCACCGGTGCCGTCATCCCGGTCGACGGCGGCATGGGCATGGGCCACTGATCCCGTGGAGAGCACCCGTCCACAGTTCGGACGGCACATTCTGCATGGGCCACTGATCCCGTGGAGAGCACCCGTCCACAGTTCGGACGGCACATTCTGCATGGGCCACTGATCCGCTGACGGATCATCATTCAACAGATTTCAGGAGAACCGAAAACTCATGGGCGGACTGCTCGAAGGCAAGACCATCCTGGTCACCGGCATCATCACCGACTCGTCGATCGCGTTCCACGCGGCCGCGATCGCGCAGGAGCAGGGCGCGAGGGTGATCATCACCGGTATCCCCGACCGCCTGCGCCTGATCGACCGCATCGCCAAGCGCCTGCCGCAGGAGGTGCCCCCGGCGATCGGTCTCGATATCACCAATGAGGACGACCTGGCCGCGCTCACCGCGAAGCTGGCCGAGATCGCCCCCGAGGGTGTCGACGGCGTGCTGCACTCGATCGCGTTCGCGCCGCGTTCGATCATGGGTCCGGGTTCGGCGCCGTTCCTCGAGGGCCCCGGCCCCGATGTGGCCAAGTCGTTCGAGATCTCGGCGTGGAGCTACGCCGCGCTGGCTCGCGCCGTGCTGCCCGCCATGAACGAGGGCGGTTCCATCGTCGGTATGGACTTCGATCCGCGCGTGGCGATGCCGTACTACAACTGGATGGGTGTGGCCAAGGCCGCGCTCGAGTCGGTCAACCGCTACGTGGCCCGTGAGGTCGGCGCCGCGAAGAAGGTGCGCTCGAACCTGATCGCCGCGGGTCCGATCAAGACTCTCGCCGCCAAGGCCATCGCGGGCACCGCCACCGACGATGCCAAGCAGCTCAACCAGCTGGAGAACTACTGGGACGGCGCCTCGCCCATCGGCTGGGATGTCGACAACCCGCGCGCGGTCGGCAAGTCGATCGTGGCCCTGCTCTCGGATTGGCTGCCCGCCACCACGGGTTCGATCATCTACGTCGACGGCGGCGCCAGCCACAACATGTGGTTCCCCGAGAGCTTCGCTGTCAACTGATGCCCGACGCCCTGCTGCTGCTGTCCTTCGGTGGCCCCGAAGGCCCCGAGGACGTACTCCCGTTTCTGGAGAACGTCACTCGGGGCCGCGGGGTACCCCCCGAACGGCTCGCCGAGGTCGCGCAGCACTACCTGCATTTCGGCGGCGTCTCGCCGATCAACGCGCTCAACCAGCAGATCATCACCGCCCTCGAGGCCGATCTGGCCGATGCCGGGCTGGACCTGCCGGTCTACTTCGGCAACCGTAACTGGCACCCCATGGTCGAGGACACCGTCGCCCGGATGAGCACCGACGGGGTGCGCTCGGCGCTGGTGTTCCCGACTTCGGCCTGGGGCGGCTACTCGGGTTGTCGCCAGTACGACGAGGACATCGCCCGCGCCCGCGCCGCCGTCGGCGCGCAGGCCCCCGAACTGGTGAAACTGCGCCAGTACTTCGACCACCCGCTGCTGATCGCCGCCTTCGCCGACGCCATCACCGCTGCGGCCCAACAGATTCCGGCCGACCGCCGCGCGGGTGTGCGCCTGGTGTTCACCGCGCACTCCATCCCCGTGGCCGCCGACCTCGCGGCGGGCCCCCCGGCCGACGGCGGTCGCCTCTACAGCAGGCAGGTCGCCGAGGCCGCCCGCTTGTGCGCCGCCGCAACGGGTTTCACCGAGTACGACGTGGTCTGGCAGTCCCGCTCGGGCCCTCCGCAGGTGCCCTGGCTCGAACCCGACATTCTCGATCACCTGGATGTGTTGCACGCCAAGGGCATCGACGCCGTGGTGGTCTGCCCGGTCGGTTTCGTCTCCGACCACCTCGAGGTCATCTGGGACCTGGACAACGAGGCCGCGACCCGCGCCGACGAGCTCGGCATGGCCTTCGCCCGCGCCGCCACCCCGGGCACCGACCCGCGCTTCCCCCGGATGATCGTCGAACTGATCGCCGAGCGCGTGAGCGACGGTCCGGTGCGCGAACTCGGCGAGGTCCCCGGCTACGGCTGCACCGCCGACGGCGCCCGATGCGCTCCGGGCTGCTGCGAACTGCCCGCGCGCCCGGTGCGTCGCTGAACACAACCGAATAACCTTTTTCCGGGACACCCCTGTTCGCGGGGTAGCCTTTGCTCAGTCGCGCTCGACTGATCGGAGGTTTTCCGATGGCCAGGATATCGCCGCATCGCCGGGCGAAAGTCGCCGTGGTAGTCGCCGTCGCCGCGCTCGGCCTGACCGGCTGCGGCAGGGGCGGCTACCAGACCGAGCCGGTTCCGGCACCGCCCACCACCATCTCACCCGCCGCCGTCGGCGAGCTGTGCAGCATCTTCAACACCCAGAAGGGCACCTGGAAGGCTCTCGGTCCGCAGGTCGCCCAGGTGGCGTTCACCGGCGTGATGCGGCTGTGGACGATCCAGGACACCGTCGCGGGCGCCGCGGTGGCCTACAACCGCAATATCGTCGACACCGCCACCAGCAGGGCCTGCCCCCGGGTCCGCACCGCCGTGCTCGGCGTCCTCGATGTCGCCAGCCTGCGGGTCGCGCTCAACGGATTCTGAACCCGCCGAGGCACTTTTGCGTCAGAGTCACCCGTTGCGGCCCGCCGCGGCGTGCACCGCGACCAGCCGGGCTTCGCGAATCGTGTTCCACAGCGGTCGCAGCAGCGACTCGTGCGCGCCGATCGCGGTGGCCGAGGTGGGTGCCGAGGCCGGTTCGTGCTGGGCGACGGTGAGGATCGCGGCCACGTGATCGGCGGTGTCGAGGATGCGCTTGGCGCGCAACGGAATCGAATCCGGATAGGCGTGACGGGCATACGCCGCCAGTTGCGCTTCGATCTGCTCGCGCGGATCGTCGTCGCCGGTGCCGATCGAGGTGGTGTGCAGCCGCATGAGCGCGTCGGCCGCATCGCGCACCGATTCGCGCATGGTGTACTCGGCCTCGCCCAGCGACATGTCCGAGGCGGTGATCCGGGGGATATCGACCCCGTACACGGTCCACTGCAGGGTCTCGTCGTCGTCCCACTGCGGAATCAACCCGGTACCGGGCTCGCCGGGAACCCCGAGTAGCAGCCCTTCCTCGGCGTCGATCGCGTCCGCGGCGAAGGCCGTGCCCACCGGCAGCCCCCGCACATCGCCCGGCGCGGGCAGCACCAGCCGCAGCTGCGCGCCCGCCGGGGCCATGGCCTCGCGGATCACCTTGAGCAGCGGCATGGCGCCGGTGCCCGATTCTCCGCGCGAGGTCCACGGGAGGTCGGTGCGCCCGCCGGTGACCGGGTCGCCCGCCGCGATCGTGTGCCGTGGCGCCCAGGCATGCAGGGCCGCCAGCACGTCGTCGGGCGCGCTGGTCCCGGCCAGCCAGGAGCCGGCCCACAGCGTCAGCGTGGCACTGGGAGAGCACATAATCATCGAGCATAAAGGTTCGTCAGGATTCGCGTGCGGGCACCGACCAGGTCGACCGCGCCCCACCTGACCTGCTGTGCGACTACTCCGGCTCGGTCACGAAGTCGATGAGCCGCTCGACCGCGCCGATCAGGGGTGCCTCCAGATCCCGGAACGTCTCGACCGCCTCGTAGACCCGCCGCCAGCCCTGCTGCGGCGTGCCCCAGCCCAGTCGCGCGCAGATCCCGGTCTTCCAATCCTCGCCGCGCGGCACGCTCGGCCAGGCCTCGATCCCGAGCGCGGCGGGCCGCACGGCCTGCCACACGTCGATGTAGGGATGCCCGGTCACCAGCACGTGCGGGCCGAGTCCGGTGGTCAGGTGCGTCTCCTTGGACCCGGTCACCAGGTGGTCGACCAGCACACCCACCCGCGCGCCCGGACCCGGTTCGAACTCGACGAGCCGCGCGCCCAGATTGTCCAGCCCCTCGAGATGCTCCACGACCACGCCCTCCACCCGCAGATCGTGCCCCCACACCCGCTCCACGAGCGCCGCGTCGTGCACGCCCTCCACCCAGATCCGACTCGTGCGCGCCACCCGCGCCCGCAACCCCTCCACCCGCGTGGACCCCGACGCCGACCGAGCGGGCTGCGCGGTCGCGGTCGCGGTGGGCCGGGTCAGGGTGACCGGTTTCCCGTCGATCAGGAACGCCGCCGCCCGCATCGCGAACAGCCGCACCGCCCCGCGCGCGTCCTCGAGTTTGACGAACTCGCCGTCGTAGCTGCGGTCGAAACCGACTACCGCGCCGCAGAATCCGCTCGCCGCGTCCTCCACCACCAGGTCGCGTTCGGCCGCGACGAGCGGCACGGGCGTGGCCTTGGTCCGATCGTGGCCGGAAAAGATGTCACCGTAGCGGTCTCGCGCACTCACGCCTCGAAACTACCGCGCGCGCAACAGCATGCGTGGGAGCGCCGCACCGATCCCGCGAGCCCGCCCGCGAAACGCCGAACCCGGCTAGGCTGGCGGTGTGGCCGCAATAGTCTGGCTGATCGCGGGCATCGTCCTCGCGGCGGCGGAAATGCTCACCGGGGACCTCGTGCTGCTCATGCTGGGTGTGGCCGCGCTCGGCACCGCCGGCGTCGCGGCCGCGACCGACATCCCGGTCTGGGGCGACGCGCTGGTGTTCGCCGCGATCGCGGGTGTGCTGTTCCTCGGGGTGCGCCCGGTGCTGCGGCGCAAGTTCGGCACCCCGCCGCCCACCCTCACCAACGCCGAGGCGCTGCCGGGCAAGTCCGCGCTGGTGCTCGAGCCGGTGGGGGAGCATTCGGGGCGGGTCAAGCTCGGTGGTGAGGTGTGGACAGCGCGTCCACTGGACCCGAGTGAAGTGTACGAAGCCGGTGTGACCGTTTACGTGATGAAGATCGACGGCGCGACAGCCGTCGTCTGGAAGGGTCCCTAGAGATAATGGACATCGTTGCCCTGATCGTGGCCGCCGTCCTCATCCTGTTGGTTGTGGTCGTGGTCTTCAAATCGATCGCGCTCGTCCCGCAGGCCGAGGCCGCGGTGATCGAACGACTCGGGCGGTATTCGCGCACCGTGTCGGGCCAGTTGACGTTCCTCGTCCCGTTCGCCGACCGCATCCGCGCGAAGGTCGACCTGCGCGAGCGGGTGGTGTCGTTCCCGCCGCAGCCCGTGATCACCCAGGACAACCTCACGCTGCAGATCGACTCGGTGGTGTATTTCCAGGTCACCGAGCCCCAGGCCGCGGTCTACGAGATCAGCAACTACATCGCCGCGGTCGAGCAGCTCACCGTCACCACCCTGCGCAATGTCGTCGGTGGCATGACCCTGGAGGAGACGCTCACCTCGCGCGACCAGATCAACAACCAGCTGCGCGGGGTGCTCGACGAGGCCACCGGCCGCTGGGGTCTGCGCGTGGCCCGCGTCGAGCTCAAGTCCATCGATCCGCCGCCGTCGATCCAGGAATCGATGGAGAAGCAGATGAAGGCCGATCGTGAGAAGCGCGCGATGATCCTCACCGCGGAAGGCCACCGCGAAGCCCAGATCAAGACCGCCGAGGGCGCCAAGCAGGCCGCGATCCTGTCGGCCGAGGGCGGCAAGCAGTCCTCGATCCTGTCGGCCGAGGGTGAGCGCCAGAGCCGCATCCTGCGCGCCCAGGGTGAACGCGCCGCCTCCTACCTGCAGGCGCAGGGCCAGGCCAAGGCCATCGAGAAGGTCTTCGCCGCGATCAAGAACGGCAAGCCCACCCCCGAACTGCTCGCCTACCAGTACATGCAGACCCTGCCGATGGTGGCCAAGGGCGACGCGAACAAGGTGTGGCTGGTGCCCAGCGATTTCGGCAAGGCCCTCGAGGGTTTCGCCCAGAATTTCGCGACCAAGGGCGAGGACGGCGTGTTCCGCTACGAGCCCACCGCCGACGACACCCCGGTCAAGATCGAAGACGACTCCGACGTGGCCGACTGGTTCGAGACCGCCTCCGATCCCAAGATCGAGGAGGCCGTCCGCGCCGCGGAAGCCACCGCCCGCACCCCCGTCGAGGGCTTCGATTCGGCCCCGCGCCCGAAAACCTCGGTCCCGCAGGGCAACTCGGCGCAGCTCCCGACACCGCCCCCGAATCTGCCCCCGCAGAATCCGCAGCAGCAACTGCCGCCGCAGAACCAGCCCCAGCAGCCCCACCAGCCCCAGCAGCCGCCCGTCGGCCGCCCCGACGACCCGTACGGTCGCCCGTGGCAGCCGCCGCAACACGGCTGATCCCGACCTCCTCCGGCCCCGGTGCGAATCATGCATCGGGGTCGGAGTCGTTGTGTGGCAATACTTTCGGATGTCCGTCGCGTGAGGATGTCGCGAAGTCGTGACGCAATGGGCATAATCCCGCCCCGCGATGTCCGGCAACCAGGCAGGCGTATCGGTGTCCACGATGGCTCGGAACCGCGATCCCACCGGCGGCGAACGGAATTCAGCGGGGCAGCGGCAGCAATTCGACGAGCGAGCCGCGCCCCGTGCCCGGCGGCAGCACCGCAAGGGCCTGGCAGCCGATGAGCCCCGCCAGATGCGGCGTGTGCGCGGGCCCCGTACTGCGCCAGACCCCGCCGGGATGCTGCTGCACGCCCACGATCCGTGTCGCTTCCCCCGCCATCACCCCCGCGTCCGACAGTCGCCCCCACAGCGTGGCGCCGGGCGTGCGCAGGGTCAGCGCGTCCACGATCGCCGGCCCGACCGCGAGCAACGCGGCCACCGCCGCGAACGGGTTCCCTGGCAGTCCCAGCAGAATTCGACCGTCCGGCAGGTGGGCGACCAGCGTGGAACCGCCGGGCCGAATCGTGATGCGCTCCACGATGATCCGCGCGCCGAGCTCGGCCAGCAGCGTGCGCAGGTGATCGGCCGCACCGCGCCCGGTCGCCCCGACCATCACCACCAGATCCGCGTGCGATTTCAGCGCCAGCCAGGAGCGCAGCAGATCGCGACTGTCGGCCAGATGCCACAGCCCCGTGCTCTCGATATCGCAGCACCGCAGGAACTCCGGCAGCAGCGGCCCGAGCGAATCCCGCGTCTCCCCGGGCGCCAGCGGCCCGACCGCGCGGATCTCGTCCCCGGTCATCACCACGTCGGCGCGCAACGGCCCACGCACGGTGACGGTTTCGGATTCCGCGCTCAGTGCCGCCGAGGCCAGCGCCGCCGAGACCCGTGCCCCCGCCCGCGCCAATTCCGTTCCGCTGCTCCAGTGTTCACCCTGGCGACGCGTGTCATCGCGCACCGGCGCACCGGGCGCGCGCATGACCACCGGCTTCCCGGAGACGGTCGTGCGCACGATGTGTTCGTCGCGCAGGGTCGCCGTGGTTCCCAGCGGGGTCGCCGCGCCGGTCGCGATCCGCACCGCCTCACCGGGCGCGAGCACCACCGAACAGCCGCGTCCGGCGTAGCTGACCTGCTGATGCAGCTGCCACCACGGCCCCGGCCCCGCGACCGCGTAACCGTCCATCGCCGCGGTGTCGACCCGCGGCAGGGGAGTGCCCGCGGCCAGCGTGATCGCCAGGGTCGCCCCCACCGCCTCGGCCACCGGGCGTTCGCGCACCGCGATCGGTTCCAGCGCGGCGGCGATCTGCGCGCGCGCCCGTTCCACCCCGCACTGCACCGTCGGAACTGTGCCCGCCTGCGCGCTCACCACCACGATTCGCCTTCCGACACCCGTCACCGACACTGCGCTCATCGTGCGCACCGGCGATTGCCTGCGATTTTCCCGGCAGTTGCCTCGCGATGACGTTGTGCTCACGGACGCGCGAGCCCGACGGTGCGGGTGGGGCAGAATGGACCCGTACGCCGACACCCGGCCTCCCACCAGGAGCAATCGTGGACAGTGCACAGCGCGCCCGCGCCCAGGCTTTCGTCGATCTGCACCGCGCGGGCTGCTTGCTGCTCCCCAACGCCTGGGACGCGGGCAGCGCGCGCCTGCTCGAATCGGTGGGTTTTCCGGCCGTGGCCACCACCAGCGCCGGGATCGCCTTCTCCTTCGGTCGCCCCGACCACGACTTCTTCACCGAGCACGGCGAACACGGTCGACTCGACCGCCCCACGATGCTGCGCCGCCTGCACGAGATCACCGACGCGGTCCGGATTCCGGTGAGCGCCGACCTCGAGGAGGGCTACGGCCCCGACGTGCAAACCGTGGCCACCACGTTCGCCCTGGCCATCGACGCCGGTGCGGCGGGCGGCAACCTCGAGGATTTCACCGGCGACCGCGCCGCGCCCCTGTTCGAGCAGAGCCACGCCGTGGACCGCGTCCGCGCCGCCCGCGCCGCGGTCGCCGCCAGCGGCGAACCCTTCGTCCTGGTCGGGCGCACCGACGCCCTGCTCGTCGACGCGAGTCTCGACGAGGCCATCCGCCGCGGCAACGCCTACCTCGCCGCCGGCGCGGACTGCGTCTTCGTCCCCGGCGCCGCCGACGCCACCACCATCACCACCCTCGTGCGTGCCCTCGACGGCCCACTCAATGTCGTCATGGGCCTGTCCGAGGGCGCCCTGACGATGGCCGAACTCGCCGAGCTCGGGGTGCGTCGAGTCACGGTCGGCGGCAGCATCGCCCGCCTGCTCTACCGCCACCTGCTCGACGCGGCCCGCGAACTGGCCGAGCACGGCACCTTCACCTACGCCGCCACCCAACTCGCCCAGTCGACCCTCAACGAACACTTCACCGACCGCCCCTGACCCCCTCGAAGCTCACGACGCGGGCCGCGCGCCGCGCAGCTCGAGCAGCATGCCGAGATACCCCAATTCCTGGCTCTGCGACTGCGCCATCGCCCGCGCCGCCTGCTTCACCGGCCCCGAGGTCAGCAGCGCGTCCGCCGCCCGCGCCATCGCGATCCCGCCCGCGTGATGCCGATACATCAACCGCAGGAACAACGTCTCGGCCGCCGCCCCGCGGGCCGCGCTCAACGCGTCGAGTTCGGCAACGGTGGCCATCCCCGGCATCCCCTCGTGCCCGCTCGACGAGTGGTGGTCCCGCGCCATCCACCGCATCGGCTCGGCCGAAGTAGGTGCCGCACCGGCCAACTGAGTCCAACCGAGCAGAGTCCCGATCTCCATCCGCTGCACGTCGGCGATCTGATCGGCCAGCCCGCGCACCGCCGGATCCACGCCCGCGTCCAGCCGTTCGGTGAGGATCAACGCCTGCTGGTGATGCGCGGTCATATCCTGCACGAACCCCAACTCCGTCACCCCGAAAAGGGTCGGGGGAGCGGCACTGTCGGCGAAGAACACCGGCCGCAGCGCCGCACCGAGCACCAGCAGGAACACCGCCGCCACCCCCGCGCAGAGAACCTTCACGACCCCACCGTCGACTGCTGATCCGCGGGCGCGGTGTACACCCCGTTGTCGAACCGCAGCACCATGAACCCGTTGTCGGCACAGGTCACATACAGCTGCTCGCCCCGCCACTCCGGCGGCGACATGCACCAGTCCGTGGACAGGTCACCGAACGCCACGTCGCCCGCGCGCGAGGTCAGGGCCTGCGCCGGATCGAACACCCCCTCGGCCATCGCCCGCAGCACCGCGGGCGCGCCCAGCAGCGGGATCCCGATGATCGAGGCCAGCGCGTGCGGCGAGTTCCAGAGTTCGAGATTGCGGCCGGTGCGCGCGGGCGGGTTGAAGTAGGCGATCTCGCGGATGGCGCCGGGATCGCGCACGTCGAAGACCCGGATCCCCGACGAGACCCACCCGCAGGCCAGCGCGGTCGGGTTCGCGGGTCGGTCGGCGGCGCAGTAGTGCGATTCGTAGGAGAACAGCGAGCCGCCCATCCCGGACCCGATATTGGCGTCGATATTGTCGGGCAGGTTGATCTCGAGCTTGATCCTGGCCGTGATCCGCGGCGCGCTGTCGTCGGAGACGTCGAGGAGTTTCACCCCGCCCGAGCCGCCCTCGTCCACGGTGAACAGGTGCGCCACCCCGGCATAGGTCACCGGCACGCTGTGCTGGGTCGCCCACCCGTCGGTCCAGAACGTGCGACCCAGGTGCGGCACGAACGGATTCGGATCGCGGCGCTGCACCGCACTCACATCGAGCACGGTGAACCCGCCCAGCGCGGACAGATACAGCCGGTTCCCGTCCGGGCTCACGCCGAGCCCGTGCGCTTCGATCCCGGTGAGCCCCTGCCAGATCACCCGCGGATTCGCCGGATCGACGAGATCGATGGCGCTGAGGAATCCGGGCACCAGTCCCGAGGCCCAATACGTGCGCCCGTCGGGGGAGAAGCCGCCCTCGTGCGTCGTAATCGGCAGCGGCAGCGCGAGATTCGAGCCGAAGCCCGGATTGAGCAGGCGCGGACGCGCGCAATCGGAGATGTCGTACACCGACAGGTACCCGGCGCCGAGCCCCACCGGCACCCCCGTGCCCACGAGCAGTTCGCGAGTCGTGTTGACCTTCAACGACTCCCACGTCCCCGCCAGCATCGCGGGCTCGGCCAGCGTCGCGGTCAGTCGCGGATTCGCCGGATCGGACACGTCGAGCACCTGCACGCCAGGATGCTCACCGAGCAGCGTCCCCGGGAACAGGGTTCCCAGGTAGGCGCAGTGTTCATAGCTGGTCGAGGTGATCCCGCCGCCGCGCCCGGCATAGCCGCCGACCATCGACAGATTGCAGCGATAGCCCTGCGTACTGCGCCCGCTGTCGCGATCGGCCGCGGGCACGTCGCCCTGCAATCCCGCTTCCGGCGCCGACCCCGGACCACAGTCCGCGCGCGGCACCGCCGTTCGCCCCACGTCGAGTAATTCGTGCACGGCCGCACCGAGATCCGCCGACGCTCCCGGCGGCAACCCGACCACGACCAGCGCGGTGACCACGACCAGCATCCCGGCTCGGGTGAGAAATCGTGTCGGCATCGGGCCCCCTGACTCGCTGACACAGACGCCACGACTGGCTCAGACAGTTGTGGCCCTGCATGAATGGTAAATCGGACATTTGGTTAGCGAGGGCACTTCGCGGGAACAGGTTCTTGGTACGCGTCGCGCAATCCCCCGGGTAGCGGCCGACACGCTGTACGGTTGCTCTGACCGCCACGCATGTCTGCCGTGACCGCCTTATCCGCGACCGGAGAGGACTCGGATTCCATGTCGAACGATGTCGTAGGGAAATCCGGTGACGCGCAAGCGTCCGGCGCGGCGGTTGCCGGTCAATCGCCGGGCGGGCCTCGGCTCGATCGACTCGTGTTCAGCGCCACCGCGATCGGCACGCTCGCCTTCGTCGCCTGGGGCATCCTCGACGACGAGAGTCTCGCGGCCACCGCCAAAGCCGCCCAGAAATGGGTCATCACCAACACTGGCTGGCTGTTCGTGCTCACCGCCTCGGCGTTCGTGGTGTTCGTGATCTGGTTGGCCGTGAGCCGCTACGGCCGCATCCCGCTCGGCGCCGACGACGAGAAGCCCGAATTCCGCACCGTGTCCTGGATCGCGATGATGTTCAGCGCGGGCATGGGCATCGGCCTGATGTTCTGGGGTGTGGCGGAACCGTTGTCGCACTTCGTGAATCCGCCCCCGCACACCGCCGCCCCCGGCTCACCCGAGGCCGCCGAGGTCGCGATGGCCACCACCCTGTTCCACTGGACCCTGCACCCCTGGGCGATCTACGCCGTCGCGGGCCTGGCCATCGCCTACGGCACCTTCCGAAAAGGCCGCTCCCAGCTGATCTCCTCGGTGTTCCGCCCGCTGCTCGGCCGCCACGCCGAGGGCCTGGGCGGGCGCGCCATCGACATGATGGCGATCTTCGCGACCCTGTTCGGCTCCGCCGCTTCCCTGGGCCTCGGCGCCTTGCAGATCGGCGCCGGAATGGAGTTCAACGGCTGGATCGACGGCATCGGCAAAATCGGTCTGGTCGCGATCATCTCGGGCCTGACCGTGGCCTTCGTGCTCTCGGCGGTGTCCGGGGTCGAACGCGGCATCCAGTGGCTGTCCAACATCAATATGGTTCTCGCCCTTGCCATCGCGGCCTTCGTCTTCGTCGCGGGCCCCACCCTGTTCGTGCTCAACATCCTGCCCACCTCGATCGGCGACTACATCGAGTACCTGCCCACCATGGCCTCGCGCACCGGCGCCGGCGACGACGCCATGCAGACCTGGCTGTCGAGCTGGACGATCTTCTACTGGGCCTGGTGGGTCTCGTGGACCCCGTTCGTCGGCATGTTCATCGCGCGGATCAGCCGCGGCCGCACCATCCGCCAGTTCGTCACCGGCGTCCTGCTGGTCCCCAGCGTGGTCAGCCTGATCTGGTTCGCGATCTTCGGCGGCGCGGGCATCGCCGAACAGTCCCGCCACGGCGACCTCACCGAACCCGACGGCTCGGTCGACTCCGACTTCGCCCTGTTCCACCTGCTCGACCAGTACCCGATCGTCTCGGTGACCACGGTCCTGGTGATGATCCTGGTCGCCATCTTCTTCGTCTCCGGCGCCGACGCGGCCTCGATCGTGATGGGCACCCTGTCCGAACGCGGCAGCATCGAACCCTCGAAATGGGTCGTCATCTTCTGGGGCGCCGCCACCGGCGCCGTCGCGGCCATCATGCTCGTCATCGCCGACTCCGACAACCTCGGCGGCGCCCTCACCGGCCTGCAAGCCCTCACCACCGTCGTGTCCCTGCCGTTCCTGGTGGTGATGGTCGCGATGTGCGTCTCGCTCTACAAGGACCTGCGCGACGACCCCCTGATCGTGCGCGCCGACCGGGGCATCGAACTGGTCGAAGGCGCCGTCGACCAGGGCACCGAACTCCACGAGGGCGACTTCGCCCTGGTCACCGAACCCGCCCCCGAGGAACCCGTCGAAAAGAAGGACTAACCGTCGATCCGGGCCTGCGCGGCGACCAAGTCCGCGCAGGCCGCCCGCAACCGCTCCCGCAACCCATTCGCGGTCTCCGCGATCGCCGCTTGGGCCCGCACGTAATCCGCCCGCCCCGCGGGTGTTTCGATGCGGATCGGTTCGTAGCCGAGATCGGCCAGATCATACGGACTGGCCCGCATATCGAGTTCCCGTGCGGTACAGGCAAGTTCGAAACAATCCAGCAGCAGATCCGAGGAGATCAACGGCGCGAGCTTGAACCCCCACTTGTACAGATCCATATTCGCGTGCAAACACCCCGGCTGCTCCCGCGCCACCTGATCCGCCCGCGTCAGCGGCTCCACATTGAGCGGCACCGCCTCCGGCGTGAAGAACCGAAACGCGTCGAAATGCGTACACCGCAACGACATCGACTCCACCACCGCATCGGTCCCCACCCGCCCCAACCGCAACGGCACCCGCTGATGCCGAACCTCCTCGGCCCGATACACCATCGCCCACTCATGCAACCCGAAACACGACAACTGAGCCGGACGCGCGGAAGTCCGCGCGAGCAACGTCGCAACGAACTCGATCGTCTCCCGCCGCTTCACCAGATACCCCGGGTCAGCCGCGAACACCCCCCGCTCACCCGGCACCTCCCAGTACCCCCGAGCCCCCCGATACTCACCCGCCCCCCGAAGTCCCACCCCGAACCCCGGATGCCACCTCTGCAACTGCGACGGCTTATGCCCGTAGTAGGTGAACAGGAAGTCGATCACCGGATGCGCCCGCCCCGCCGCCCGCCGCTCGACATACGGCCCCACCAACGGCTCAACCCTCTCCCGATGCGCCCGAGCCGCCGCCCGCCACTCCGACGCCGGCAATACGCGCAGCTCAGGGGAGTGGTCGAGGTAATCGGCGGTGCACACCCCACCATTGTCCCGCACCGCTTCGGAGCCTCCGAAGGAGCCTGAACAGGGGCTCGGTGCGTGGCGTTCCAAGGGCGCGATGAGGGTCGTAGTCGGACTTCTGACAAGCGTTCGGCACCCGACCATGACCCCCGACCCGGACCGGCACGTCGAGGGCAACGACCTGTTCAGGAATTCGACAGACCAGCTCGTCTGCCTGGGTGGGCCCTCGAATAGACGGCAGTATCAGGTCCGCCGGTATCGAGATGCCGCGGACGTGGAGACCGTGATCGCGCAATTGCCCGTGCTGGTAGGCGCCCCGGTGATTTCAGCTGTCGGCTCGCGGTGCGGCGGTCGAATGTCAGACCGCACCGGCCGAAGGCGACGGATCGTCGTGACTGCTCCCGCAGCAACAGTTGCGGGATTGTGCCACGATCGAGGCTATGAGTTCGCAGGTGGCCGCTGAAGCGATTATTGCCGAATGGAAGTCGCGACTGGTCACCCTTGCCGACAATCCGGAGTACACCTTCGTCGACACGCCACAAGCGTTGATCGACGACCATCGTGCCCGGCTCAGCACCTTCTGCGGCTGTCACGTCGAGGAACTCGATGCTGTCGAGGCACGGGTTGGCAGCCGGTTCCCGGCAGTGTTTCGCCAGTATCTGCTGGACATGGGGGAGGCGTGTGGTGATTTGTTCCGAGGCAGCGAGCGCGCAGGCATCCGTGGCTTCGACCGGTTTCGCGAGGATGCTCGCGAGATCGTCGACGATGTCAGTGGCTCATGGAACTTGCCTCCGGACGCGGCCATTGTTCTGACTCACCAGGGCTATACGTTCGACTACGTGCGGGCGATCGGCGGGTTCGACGGCCCGGTTATGCGGTGGAGTGACGGGAAACCGCACGAGGACACTCAGATTGCGGCTACCTTCGCCACCTACGTCGACGCGCATCTGCGGCTCATGGAGCGCAACCACCGCAGCGCCCGCGAGAGACGCGGCTACCTGACGCTGCACCCCGACGGCGGAGGCCAGCGGGTGTACCCGGCTCGCATCTCGGGCGACCACCCACTCGATTCCGGGTAACAGACGAAACCTCGCGATGCCGAGCTCGCCGCGCACGGCCACGTCGTGACGCCGCGAAAGTCATGGGATTGCTCGCAGCGTCGGCGAGCGAGCCCGAGAAGTCCCACCGTCAATGTTTGGCGAAGTCAATGCGTCCAGGCAGCGCCATCATCAGATCCTTTTTGAGCTCGACCTTACGTTTCGGTGCCCGGATGACTCGGGTTCCGGTGACGAGGTCATGGATGGTTCGCCTGCTGTTGGCGGGGACAAGCGCGAGAACGCAGCTCACCAGGAAGGTGCCGAACGCGGTCATCGCCACGATGTCGAGTGCGGTGGACTCGGGGTTGGAACCAGCGACCGAAAGGAAGAAGAACGGCAGAAAGATGATCAGCATGCGGACAGCGGCAGGACGCAGATCAAGGCGCGGGCGTGCCCAGGGATCAGCCGGGACGACACGCACGCCGAGCAGTCCCTTGCCGATGGTTTGGCCGTCGCGGCGTAGCAGCATGAACACTTCGAGCCCGATATAGGCAGTGAAGTAGCACGCCCACGCCGCGACATCGAGGAGGGTGTCCTCGTACTCGCTGCCTATGACAGCCTCGGCGATCAAGACCAGGGGTGTCGCTGGAACAGCGAGCAGGAAGGTGAGCGCCAAGCAAACCGCCAAGTCGATCAGACGGGCCGCGAGTCGGCGCCAGAACGGTGCGCTGAAATATGGCATCTACCCTCATCACTTGAACATCGATTGCGTTGGCCTACGCACGTTTTCGGCGCGCCGCCGCCCGACGCTTGCAAACTGGCGACGAGTCGAAGACTGCGATGGGCGGTACCCGTCGGTAGCTCTGTCAGTCCTGATGACCCTGACTGGTAGCTAGAGGCAGCTCGGGCCAGCACGGGTCTAACGGGTGGTCGTGAATGTCTTGGACATGGCCATCCGCAATCGGCGTCCCGACCGGCAACTGGAATCGTGCGGACCGCATCGAGTTCGGCGCCGTCGAGCAGAGTAGACGGGACCGTACGAACTTCGGCCAGCCCGCTTCACCCAATCTCGCGACCGATGTGGTTGACCGGTGATTGAAGGACTTGCGCGGAAGCATGTTTGGGCCGGACACGTTGCGTTTACGGTGTTCGAATGCGCATCGATGTCGAAGCAAGGGAGTTGTGTTCACTGCTCGAGCGAGCAGTCGGGGTCCGGGCCCCATGTGCGCGAAGAACTCGTATTGTCGAGACCGGGTTGCCTCCTGCGGCGACCGCTGCCCAGTAGATCGCCGGGAATCCCCTGTCTGTCAATGCGTGCACGTCGGCGCCCGCGTCGAGAAGCGCTTCCACCGCTCTCGCGTGCCCGCCTTGTGCGGCGAAGTGCAGAGGAGTCCAGTCTTCGGCGTCAGTCGCGTTCACGCCCTCGCTGTATCGCAGCCTCGCGATCGCCGCGACATCGCCGTCTCGGGCGGCGTAGTGGATTGGCTTGCGTCCCCATTCATCCCGGTCTGTCATCTACTTCTGTCCCTTCTGTAACTCCAAACAAGGAGCAGCAGTTCATGGCTGATGTGAGCTTCACAGCCACTCAACATGCGCGCAATGGTTAGGGCCTGGCTACATCGAAGATCAGCTCAGCTAGTGAATTCAGATATCGCCAGCGGCGAGGATCGGCGATGATGAGGGCCAGCGTGACCGATCGAGGGGATTCGAGATGCCGACAGCCGTCTTCGTACACGGAACGGGTGTGCGGCGCGCATCCTTCGATGATTCGTTCGCGGCGTTGCGCGAGGGGCTGGCCCGGATCAGGCCATCGCTTACGGTCGAGCCCTGTTACTGGGGAGACGAGTTCGGGTCACGCCTGCGGGCCGGGGGTGCCTCGATTCCTGGCACGCGCGTCGGTACCCGTAGCCCGAACGATTCGGAAGCGCTCGATCCGCTCTTGCAGCTGTGGGCGCAACTCGACATCGACCCCCTCGCCGAGCTTAAGGCGGCCTCACTCGCGCGACCCGGGGTGATCCCGCCGCACACGGTCGGTGCGCAACTGGTTCAGCTTGACCGCCTACGCCTTGCGGCGAAGTCGGCGACAGTGTTACGGGAAGCCACCGCAGCCGGAATCGGGCACTGCTGGGCCGCTTCCGTCGACAGTGTGGTTACCAGCGAGGCTGCTCGGCGCGCGGTGTTGTCGGCAGGGTCGATACAGGGTGCCGACGCAGTCGTCGCGCGCGCGTGCGTCGCCGTCGCGACCCTGGCCACGGATGAGTTGTTGGATGGGACCTTGGCCATCGACGGTGGGCATCGCGAGGCGGTCGCGACGGCGCTGCTCGATGCACTGGGAGTATCCGAGCGAGGGGTGGGGAGCTGGCTATTGGCCGGTGTCGCACGGCCGATCGAGCACCGACGGCATGCGATCACAGGCGCGGTCTCGGCGGTGCCCGGGGATGTCTTGCGCTACCTCGCCAGGGGCTCGCGGCTGCGGCGCATCATCGCTGACTCAGTGCGCGCGACAAACGGCGACGTCGTCGTGATCGGGCACAGCCTCGGCGGGATCGCCGCATTGGAGTGCCTAATCGAACAGCCGATACCTGCGGTGACACACCTGATCACCGTTGGCTCACAGGCATCGTTTCTCTATGAGATCGATGCGTTGCCTGGGCTCAGTTTCGGCACCGACCTACCCGCCCATGTCCCAAGGTGGACGAACCTCTATGACCCTCGCGATTTCCTTGCGTACGTGGCGGCCCCGCTTTTTCCCGGCCGAGTCAGCGACCGAGTGGTCGACAATGACGCGCCCTTTCCCCGGGCGCACACCGGATACCTGCGCTCGCGACACTTTTACGACGTGCTCGACGAGGTCATGGCGTGACGGTCCGCCCGCCACAACTTCCTCCCGGCACGGTCGCGGTCCTCATCGCGGTCGAGCGCTACGCACTCGGCACAGGTTGGGAGCTCGACGGGCCGATGAACGACCTGGTGTTGTTCGCCGAGATGTTAATCGCGCGGGGTGTCGATCCCCGCGACATCATCGCGTTGGCGTCGCCGTCGAGTGGCCGATCCAAAGACGCGGCGGCCCTGCCCGCCGGTATCGAGTTGCGACCGGCGGACCAGGACAAGATCGTCGCCGCACTCACCGAGGATTTACAGCACCGGGACGAAATGGCCAGCCGTCGCAGTGCCAGCGGCCTGTTGATCGTATACGTCGGTGGCCATGGGTTCGTCCATGCGAACCGGGCTCGGCTCTTGCATTCCGGCGCAACCGTCACCGACATGCGCAACCTCGATCTGGACCGACTGATGGAGATCATGCGCTCCAGTTACTATGCGGGCCACCCCAATCAGCTGTTCATCGCTGACATGTGCTTGACGGAGTCCCGGCACATGACCGGGCACAGCGATGTTTACTCCGAACACCTCCAAGGTGGCGACCCACTGTTTGTGCCGCCAACTCAACGCGGCCTGTTCGCGGCCAGCCCCGGTCAGACCGCCGCCAACGACACCATGCTCGGCACCGGCGTTTACTCGCGGGCGTTGCGATCGGCGATCCAACAGGTCGAGGCCGAGACCGGTCAGTCGGGGCTACTGCAACCTGATCTGCTGATGACCCGGGTGCAGCAGGATTTCGCGCGCTCGGGTGTCCGCCAGCAGCCCCAATTACGTTCTATCGGTGGGCAAGCCAGATATGTCGCGCCGTCGAACCTGGTTCGACGCGATAGCCCCTATCAAGGGCTGAAGCCCTTCGGGCAATACGACTCGGCGTTGTTCTTCGGTCGGGCGAGCGCTATCAGGTCCGTCACCACGCGGGTCAGAGCGGCGCTCGGGCACGGCGGATTCGTTGTGGTCTCGGGTGTCTCAGGGTCGGGCAAGTCGTCATTGATCCGTGCGGGAGTGGTCCCGGCATTGGTCTCCGGATCGAGTTCCGACGCGACCGACTGCTGCTGGCGGCCGGTGGTGTTCTCACCCAAAACCGCTCCCATGGAGGAGCTTTCGAACGCGATCAGCACCCTTCGTGGCGACCACCCCGACATCGGGTTGATCCCACCACACCGGTGGGGTCATGTGGTAGCGGCGGCAGTCACGAACATGCCCTTGGACCGGGCAGCACCCGCACGATTCGTACTGGTCGTCGACCAGTTCGAATCGGTCTTCACTTCCGGCGAGGTCGAGCTCGGCCAGCTGGAGGAGTTCCTCGTCGCCCTGTGTTCGATCGCACAGTCACGCGATGGCGACGGCAATTCTGTTGCCGTCGTCATCGTGGTGATACGCAACGACTTCGAGGGCGCGCTCGCTGAACATGCCAACCTGGAATCGCAACGCGAGGTTATGGCACCGCTGCTGCATGCTGTGCGGGCACGGTACCTGCTCACGGGAATGACCGACGACCAGCTGCGGATCGCGATTGCTGGACCTGCAGCGAGTCTTGGGGTCCAAGTCCAGGACCAACTCATCGATCTCTTGTTGCAGGAGTTGCGAACCCGCACTCGGCGAACCTTCGGTGGCAGCATCGGCAGCGGCGGCGCTCTCCCCCTGCTCTCCTACGCACTTGATCTGGTGTGGCGCGATCGCGATACCGCGTCGGACAGACTCACCGTACGAGACTACGAGAGAACCGGCGGTATCGAGGAAGCCGTCGGAACAACTGCGGAGGAGGTCTATCTGCGGCTCGGCCCTGCCGAGCGGGCTGAAGCGGAGCGCGTATTCGTCAATTATCTGACAACAAGTCACGATCAGGTTGACTACGCGAGGTCGGCACGAGTCGACGAGGTCATCTCGGGCGCTGCTACCGGCTCAGGTGCGGCTGTCTCGACCATGCTCGAGGCGTTCGCGGCCAAACGCTTGATTGTCATCGATGGGCCAACCGTCACAGTGTCGCATGAGGCTTTGCTCAGCTCGTGGCCATCGTTGCGCACATGGCTTAGCCAGGTGCGCAACGAGCGAAACGAACTCGCGGCCTTGCACGAAGAGGCCAGCAAATGGCTCGCCTCAGCTGCTGACGCGCCGCTGCTGACCGCACAGCGAACAACCTCCGCCAGACGACTGGTCGATCGAATCACCCGGGGCGCGATCGCCGGGCTCGACGTGCCGGCCATCGTCACGGAGTTCCTCGTGGCGAGCGAGCACATGCACCGACGCAAAACGATCATTAGACGGTGGCAGGCGGGGGGCCTGGTGACCGTCGTTCTCGTGCTGACCGGTCTGCTGGTGGTTGTGTGGAATCAGGGAAATACCAATCGAATACAGCGTGACGAAGCGATCCAATCAGTCCTGATCGACCAGAGCAATAGCCTCGCCGACCTCGATCCATCCGGCTCGCGGTTGTCTAGTTTGGCCGCAGGCGAGATCGGGGTCAGGGGCGGCGCGCCGGCAGAGTTCGCGAAGTTGGCCGCCGCCGCGCGACGCCAAATTAGCGTTGTCAAAACCGATATCGCCGCGACCGCTGCGTCGACCGACGCAACAGGTGCGACCGTGGCCTTGAGCTCCTCAGGCAAAACCGAGGTATGGCGCGACGGATACCGTGTCGCGGGGCCATATTCGGGTAGCTGGGATGCCGCGCTCAGCCCAGACGGCACTGTGCTGGCTGGCGGCAGACCCGGAGGCATTCAACTCTGGGATGTACGCACCGGCGCCGAGACGCGGTTCCTCGAGATCGGCGATGGTAGCTACGTCCAGCCGGTATTCGCTGACGATGAGCGATTGCTCATCGTCAGCGAGCAAGGTGTGGTGACGCAGTGGAGTCTGCGTGCCAATGCCGTCGTCGCCACGACACGGCCACCCACAGACCTTGGTTCGTTCAGATTTCTCCGCGCTACCCCTGACGGGCGTGGCATCGTGGTTCACGCTGAGTCCCGCGTGCTGCTGTGGACCCTGATCGACAATCGAATTGTCGAGCTTCCAACGACCAACTCGATTCTCTCGGCGACCTTCAACGCCACTGGGAGCGTGTTCGCCGTCAGCGACGGGAGCGGTCAAACCAGGCTGTGGAACGTTCACGACGGCACCCCACGCGGCGCACCATTTGTCGGCGGTTCCTACGCGTCGATCATCGCCTACGACCCGACTGACGCCACCCTGGCGGCGGTGGATTTCAGCGGCACGCTACGCGTGTGGGATCTCTTCCACCCCGAGCTCGGCGCGGCCACGGTCGCCACGTCGCTTGGCCGACCCGTCCTGCTCAAGTTCACCGATGGAGGGTCACGACTGCTGACGGTCACCGAGGACGGCTTGCTGCGTACGTGGAACCTCGCAACCTTCCGTCAGACTTCGAATCTGCTGGCGGCGGGTCCGGCAGGTCTGACGATTGGCTCTGACGGCGATCTCCTCAGCTTCAATGCTCGGGGTCAACTGGAATCGCGCACGGCTGATCGCTGGAACGATGTCCGAATGCTCTGGTCGCCGACCACCGACGAAACCTTCGGTGGACTCGCGCTGGATGGGCGCTATTTGGCAACTGTCGGATCGTCGGTGTCGCGGCCGAGCACGACCGTGATCGACCTGCGTACTTACGCGAGTGCCGAGTTGCCCATGCCGTCGCCCCAGTACCTCAGTCTCCAACGCAATGGCTACCTGATCGCGTCGAGCAGTGAACGTGGCACGCTCGTGCTGCGCTCCGATATGTCGAGCGTCGGCCCGTCCATGGCTCCGATGGTGTCGGGTTCGGTGGCCGCGCTCAGTGCTGACGGTAGGCGGTTGGCCCGGACCGATGAGAACGGCGGTCTGCAGCTGTTCAACGTCCCATCCGGGGCTTTTCTGGGTGGCACGCCAGCGCCGGGTACTACATCAATCCGCCAGATCGCGTTTGTGGGCGAAGGTCGGTGGATAATCACGGTCGGGCACGATTCCATGGCGCGACTGTGGGACACCCTCCAACCTGAGATTCCACCGACTCGCCTAGCCAATGCCAACGCGTTCGCGGCTGCGCCTAGTGGTGACGTGGTGGCACTAGCGGCAGGTGAGCGGGTCGAACTGTGGCACCTGCCGACCAAGCGTTTGCTGGTCGCTCCTCTCTTTTCGGCAACGACGATCAACCTCAGCCTCGCGTTCAGCGCCAGCGGTGACCGCATGTTCACTGCGAGCGGCCTCAACTGGATTGGTGTCTGGGACACCACGCCGCTAAGTGGGGTCACCGCGTATTTGTGTGCGATGGAACCCGAGGGGTTGACTCGTGCGCGATGGCTGCAGTTGGTCCCGCCTGGACCCGCGCATCGCGACCCATGCGCGGCTCAGCCGAGGTAGGCCCTCTCCGTCAGGCTGAGTGAGACATTCGGACACCCCGAGCTCACTGGTTTCCGAGGGCGAGACCTGGGCTCGGCCTCTAGGCCTTGCCCGATCGGCGAGGTCAATCCTGTTGTGGTCACGGTCGGCGGCGTGGGCGATTGATCGTGGTGAGCCAGGACGGTAACGGTTCGCGGGCCGCGAGCCAGGTCTGCGGTACGCCCGTTTCGGTGGTGGTGCCGGTGTGGGCCGCGACGATGCCCCCGGTGATCGCGGAGGTGGTGTCGATATCGCCGTCTGCTTCGATGCACGCGGCAATGGCCGCCGGGTAGTCGTCGAGATAGGTTGCCGCGGCCCACAATGCGAACGGCACGGTGTCTTGCGCCGTCACCTTGGATCCGTTTCCCAACTCGTGTGCGGCCTCGGCGACGGATGTGCCGAGCAGGGCGCGAGCGCGACGGATGCCGTGCGTTGTCTCGCCGGGCGCGAGATGGCCAAGGACTGTGATGAGGAATTCCGCTGGCGTGGGCGGGGTTTGGGTCCGACGGGCGTGGGCGGCCTGTCCTGCGGCGACCGCTACCGCGACGGCGCCGGTCACGCCTTCGGGGTTCATGTGGGTGACTTGTGCTGATCGGACGGCTTCGGTGACGGCCTGTTGTGGATCGTCGGCGTAGTAGGCCCCGAGTGGGGCGACTCGCATGGCAGCGCCGTTGCCGCAGGAACCGTGGCCCTCGAATGCCGCGCTTGCTGTCTCTTTCCACGGTTTGCCTTCGCGGATCCGCCGCAATGTGGTGACCGTTGCGTGTCCGTAGTCGCGCTCTGGTGAGAACCGGCGTGCGAAACCTGCGGCGAGTCGGTCCTGGTCGATCTGCTGGTGTCGGTGGAGTTCGGCGACCACGTTGCAAGCCATTTCGGTGTCATCGGTCCAGTCCCACGGTCCCGGCGGGGGAGTGCCCGACCGAAGGTCCGACAGGGAGCGGCCCATGATGAAGAACTGCGCGCCCAGCGCATCGCCGACGGACAGGCCGTCGAGCGAGTCGAGCATCAGTCCGACACGATCGATCGCGGGGGATGAACGCCACTTCCATCTCGTCACGATGTCGTGAGCCTTTCAGGTGCGGTACGCCGACCGACCGGCCGATGTCCTCCACCGTCGCAACTCGCACGGCGGTTGGGGTGAGCGTCAGGAGTTGATCGGGTTGCCGATGGGGTCGAACACGCGGCGCCCATCGGGGGCAAGCCAGAATCCTTCGCTGTCGCGGCGGTAGACCACCGCACCGTTCTCGTCGCGCCATTCGCGTCCGTCGTGTGAGACCGTCCAATTCTCCTGCGGGGTACCGGACCTGCCGTCATCTTTGATATGGGTGACGTCGCGTGGGGCGGTGGGATCCAACGCACGCAGTCGCACCTGGGCACGCATCTGTTCGAACTCTTCCAGTTGCCGCACTGCCCGTGCGTACTCTTCGTCGTGGGGAGTCGTCATGACCGCCGTTACCTCTCGACCATCTGGATCACGACCCGGCCCGTCGCGGGGTCGAAATACTTGTTGTGCACGGTGAATTGGCTGTTCGACGGGAACAGTACTTCGTCGTCGGTACCGAACGGCATGCCAGTGTCGGGGTCGGAGTAGGTGCGTCCGTTCTTGGACACGATCTGCATTTCCACGTTCCGGTTCTCCGCGAAGACGTCGGAGACCCCGCCGGGCTTGTTCGATGTGGACATGAACCCGGGGTCAGCCCACGATCCACCCTGTTCGAACTCGGCAAGCTGCTCCGGGGTCATGTTCACGTGTCGCACAACCGGCCCCTCGTGTTTGGGCAGCTTCTCCAGTGCTTCGTTCAACCCATCGATCTGACGTTGTTGCTCCGGTGTCGGGGTCTCACCGCGGCGCAGCACACCACCGAGGTCGGTGCCGTACTGGTCGGAAGGCCCACGCGCCAGGATGTCGCGATTCTTTGGGTCCAGAACATCAGGCGCGAGTCCGTGTTTGCGGGGCGGGCCGTTCTTGGCACGCATGTCGAGGATGCGTTGCATCTCCTGTTTGTGTTTGGAGAAGTCGGGCACGTTGGTGAACTTGCGTGCCAGCCCGTTGGACTTGAAGACCGCGATCAGCGGTCGGATCTTCGGGGCGTACCGCGCCACGATATGGGAGACACGGGCGGTGAGGATCAGCGCACCACCGACGGCGGCGGCACCGAAGGTGACGAACGAGGCGGCGATCGAGATCGCCGCGGTGACCCCCGTCTCGATGGCGATGTCTTTGGCCATGTCGATGAGGAATTGCTCGATGGCTTCGCGCATGGCGACCAACGCGCTGCGATGTGTCTCGGTACTGGCGCCGACCTCGGCGAACCCGGCGACGACATCGTCCGCAGCGGCTTTCATCGCGCGGATGTCCTCGTCGACGGAGTCGTACTCCTCGGCGGTGATGTCGGCGAACAGGCCGGCGATTCGGTGGAGTTCGGCGACGTAGCCGGTCACGGCCTCGTTGGTCGCCAGGCTCTTCCACAGGCTGGCGGCGTTGTTCAGCTTTCCGGTATCGCCATCGGGCACGGTGATACCCACCTCGGAGGCCAGGCCGATCGCCTCGGACAACCCGCTGCCCGGACCGCCTGCCGAGGGCAACGGCACCCGGCACACCGCTACCAGTTCAGCGGGCATCTGTGGCCGCGGTGGCATGGCGGCACCGAACTCTGAGGTGGCGAAGTAGTCGCCGATTTCGTGGTTGTAGCCGAGCTCCATCAGGACCCTGCCGTAGGCGTCACCGGCGGCCGCGACCTGGCGAACCGAGTTGATCAGCTCGTTGGCCTTGGTGTCGTACTCAGCGGCCCAGGTCTTGGCCTCTTCATAGGAGCCGCACATGCTGCCACACTGGGCCAACGTCGCCCATTGGGCGTCGATCGCCGTCCACCACGACGCGGCGGCGGCACATAGCTCTCTACCCGCCGTGTAGTAGGTCTCGGTATCGACATCGACGATGGTCATGCTTGGCTCTCGCTACCGGTGGCCTGTCCACCGCGTCCGAGCAGAGCTCTGTTCGCGACGATGGTTGCGGTGTAGGAGTCGTGGGCGGTGCGAGCGGCGGCCCGCATCTTTTCGATGCCAGCGGCAGCGGTCCGTGCCGAGGCGATCCAGTCGACATGCGCGGCGTCGTAGGCGAGGGAAGCTGCACCGGTCCAGTCGGCTCGCATCGCGTTCACTCGCTCATCGATCTCGACCAATGATTCTTCGAGGAAGTTCTTCAACGCGTTGATCTGGATCACCGCGTCATCGAGTTCGTTCAGGTTCACCCGGTACCGCACGTCTCTCCTAGCGTTGTTGTCGGCGCGCCTGACCTGAAGTCACGGCAGGTCTAGCGTGAATTCCGGCGAGAGTTCCCCAGCCCAGTCCCGGTCTTGTTCGGAAAGCGTCACACTGGTCACGCCGAGTGCGTCCGCCATCTCGGTCAACGCGCCCAGGACACCGGCGACGCCGGTGCATACTTCGGCCCACCCGGTCCGAAACGATTCCGATGCCGGGCCCTGCCATCCGGTCAGCAGATCGTCTACGTCGGCGTCGGTGGCGCGGACCCCGGTCAGCAAGGATTGCGCGGTCTGCTGGATGTAGAGGCCCGCGTTCTGGACATGTTCGGGTGTGATCGAGAACGTCCCGTTCGGATCCGGGGATGTCATCTACTTGCCGTCCTCTCCAGGTCTGGTCGCGTCCGACCGTAACCGAACAGCCCTATGGAGGTCGAAGCAGTCCGATCAATGCATCCAACGTGGCGACACCGCGCCCCCCGTTCCGGTCATGCGGAGCGGCGTCGTGGCAGTGTGTGACCGACTCAGGGACTGCTGCACGGTGCGGCCTCACTGCAATGTATCCGTGCACGTCCGGCTGTGAGGAGCAGTGCGCCGGATGGGACGGAGCCGATGTTCGGATCGACTCCGTCCCGATCTCGCTGCTCGACAATCGCGGTCCGCAGCTCCGACCCTGTCCCGCCGGTACCAGGAGGTCGTAGGACTGGACACGATCGAATGTTCCACGATCGGTTGGCTGGCTATCGAACCGAGTTCGCGGCCTCGACGATGGTGTCGGCGACTGTGACCGGCTGGGATACCAGTGAGGCGTGCGAGGAGTTGATCTCCTTCGTCGTGCTCGACGCTGCCCGCCCGGCCATGAATCGTTGTGCGGCAGGGGGAATGACACGATCCTCGGCGGAGATCAGGTACCAGCTGGGAGTTGTCGCCCAGGACGGTGGGCCGGAGGGCTCCAGGTTGGCGTTCAGTGCGGCCGAGAGTTGGTGTGCGTACATGTCCGCGGCGGTTTCGGTGCTGACGTCCTGGGCGAAGATCTGGTGGAAGTAGGGCGCGTCGATGTAGCCGTCCACGTTGTGACCACCGATTCCGGTGGCGTCGTCCACGACCCGGACCTGCAGTGCGGGTGGCAGGAGTTGGCTGCCGGGGAATCGGATGGGATCGAGAAGTCCTTGCACGAATTCGCCTTGCGCCGGAGCGAACGCGGCGATGTAGACATTGGCTGTGACCTTGGGGTTGTGGGTGTTGGTGATGACGGCACCACCGTAGGAGTGTCCGACGAGCACGACAGGGCCGTCGATGCTGTCGAGAACACCCTGCAGTGCCGCCGCGTCATTGCGGGGACCGCGCAGCGGATTGTTCACGGCGACTACGGGATAGCCGCGCCCACGCAGCTCGGCGGCGACTCCGTCCCAGCTGGTGGCGTCGGCGAACGCGCCGTGGACCAGTACCAGGGTGGGTTCGCCGGGATCGGCGGTCGCGAGTGCCGGGACGACTGGGCTGACAGCGACAACGGTCGCGGCCAGCGCGCTCAGCAGCCGACGCCGGCGCGGATTCGGGACATCAGTAGACATGGTCGTTCACCTTTTCGGGAGCGCTCAGTGCGCGAGCGGCGGTGTGGGAGAGGGAAATTCGACAGGCTTTCCGGACGGCAGCCACCGCACCCGGTGATGCACGCCTTCGGACTCCTCGAGCAACCGCACGCGCGCACGGTCGTGGCTCTCGCTGAAGTGGGTCCAGCCTTCGTAGTGCACCGGCACGGCGATGCGCGGTTCGAGGAGCCTGATGAATCGGGCGGCGTCGCGGGCGTCCATCGTGTACTTCACCGGCCCGGTGAGCCCGAATCGGACGGCGCCGAGATGCAGCAGCGCGATATCGACGTCGAGGCGGCGGGCGACTTGCTCGAGGCCTTTGAAGTAGACAGAGTCGCCCGACATCCATACCGCCACAGCGGATTCCGATGGTCGTTGGATCGCGAAGCCGAGGTTTTCACCCACGAGCAGCCGACTGAACGGCGGCCCGTGGCGACTGGGAGTGGCGATCACCCGCAGCGGTGCGCGCACCGGCGAGGCCAGTACGGTCTCCTGCCAAGGCACCATCGATTCGGCGTGGGCGAGACCGAGCCGGCGACTGCCGCTCGCGGTGGTGATGACCCTCGGCACGGTGCGCAACAGTGCGCGTCCGACGTGGTCGAGGTTGTCGGCATGGTGGTCGTGGGAGAGGAGCACGACGTCGATCGCGGGGAGGTCGTCCACCCGTATCGCCGGGCCGATCGTCTTCACCGAGGAGGTGCCCAGGGCGAAGTCGTAGCGCGCCCCCGGCTCGTCGAAGGTCGGATCGGTGAGGATGGTCCACCCGTCGATCTCGATGAGCGTGGTCGGCCCGCCGATGTGGGTGATTCTGACGCCGGTCATGGTGAGCGCTACATCGCCTGCGGGAATCTGGTCGCGGCGTGGCGCAGCGTCCAGTCCAGGGCATAGTCGGCGATTTCCTCCCACCCGTCCTGGCTCACCAGTCGGTGCGTGCGATCGGGGAACTCGATCTGCTCCACCAGCGCGGTGCCCTCGGAGTACTTGCGCAGGGCGGCCTTCTGGATGGCGGGTGGCGCGACGTGGTCGATGCCACCGGAGATGAGCAGCAGCGGTGCCCGGTCTGCCTTGCGGAAGTCGACCGCGGTGATGCCCGACTTCTTCTTCGGCAACGACAGCACGCCTTCGAAGAAGACCCGATTGGACGAATTCACGGCGCTCGCAGCCCATTCCAGGTCGGAGTCGGCGCGGCTGAGGTCGTTGCCGAACGTGTAGTGGAAGTGGCGCTTGGAGATCGGGCTGGCTTTGCCGAAGCGGAACGGGTTGGACAACACCGGAAGACCCGTGCGCAAGGTCGAGAACGGCAGGGCGAGAACGCCGGCCGGTTGACCGGGCGCCACTCCGACCCCGGCGATGCCGAGGCCTCGATCGAGCAGCATCTGGGTGAAGATCCCGCCGAAGGAGTGGCCCATGATGATGGGCTGTTCGGGCATCGATGCGATGAGATCGGCGTAGAAGTCGACGATCTCGACGATGCCGACGCCTTCGAGTGAGCGCGGATCCTCGCGGATGTCGGCAGGGGCGCGATCACCGATGCCGGGCCAGCCCGGAACGATCACCTGGTGTCCGAGGTCGCGGTAGCGCCGCGCCCAGGTGTCCCAACTCGACGGAGTCATCCAGAGCCCGTGGATGAGCACGATCGGCGGCTTGTGGGTGTGTTTCGGTTGGCTCATTGCGGTGTTCTCCGTTCCGGTGTTCACGAGTCGATGAAGTCGAGCAGGTCCTGGGACAGTCGCTGCTTCTCGGTGTCGGGGAGCGCGTGACCGGCGCCTTCGTAGACCTTGAGCTCGGCACCGGCGACGAGTTTCGCCGAGCGCAGACCGCCCACGTCGATGGGGACGATCTGGTCGTCGTCACCGTGGATGACCAGTGTCGGCACGGTGATCTCGGCGAGGTCGCCACGGAAGTCCGTGGCCGAGAATGCAGCGATACATTCGTAGGCGCCGCGATGGCCTGCGGCGAGGCCTTGCAACCAGAACGCGTCTCGCATCCCCTGGGGGATGTCGCCGTGCCGGTTGTGGCCGAAGAACGGGCCGTCGGCGAGGTCGCGATACAGCTGCGAGCGAGACGCGCGTTCGCCGGCGCGGATCGCGTCGAAGACCTCGATCGGCAGCCCTTCGGGATTGTCGTCGGTGCGCAGCATGAACGGCGGAACAGCCGAGACGAGAACAAGTTTCGCGACCCGCGAGGATCCGTGGCGGGCGATGTAGCGCACCACCTCACCGCCGCCGGTCGAGTGCCCGACCACGGTCACATCGGTCAGGTCGAGGGTGTCGAGCAGCGTCGCGAGATCGTCGGCGTAGGTATCCATGTCGTTGCCGTTCCACGGCTGGGTGGAACGGCCGTGTCCGCGCCGATCATGGGCGATGACACGACAGCCGTGCTCGG
Organism: Nocardia lasii; assembly: GCF_042658545.1. Lineage (NCBI taxonomy): Bacteria > Bacillati > Actinomycetota > Actinomycetes > Mycobacteriales > Nocardiaceae > Nocardia > Nocardia lasii. The sequence goes on along the minus strand of NZ_JBHSQN010000010.1, from coordinate 21,357 downwards.
CCAGGTACAGCGCCTGGCTCTCCCAGGCGTCGGCGTTCAGCGGCCAGCCGTGGCTGAGCAGGACCGCACGCCCGTCGATCGGACCCCAGTCCTTGTAGAAGATCTGAATTCCGTCGTCGGCGGTGATCGTCGGCATTGCGGCCTCCTCGCGAGTGGGTGCTGAGCACTGTGTTCACGATGGGCCACAACGGACTCCGCGCGAATCACGTGTCGCACGTAGTCCTGAGGTCAGTTCGCAGTCGGCGGCAGGTGCTCGCGCAGTTGGCGGCGCGAGGAAATGCCGAGTTTGCGAAAGACTTTGCGCAAGTGGTAATCGACGGTGTTGGCACTGAGGAACATGGTGGCGGCGATCTCGGCGTTGGTGTGGCCTGTTGCTGCCAGCGCTGCCACCTCGGACTCCTGGGCGGTCAACTCGACCGACCTGGCAGGGTTGTCGACCTGTGCCCGCTCGCCGAAGGCATCCAGCTCGCGTGCTGCCCGCTCGGCAAAGGCGACTGCGCCGAATCGTGTCAATCCCTCTACTGCGGTGTGTAATTGGACCCTTGCGTCGGTACGGCGACGTTGTCTACGCAGCCATTCGCCGTAGAGGAGATGGGCACGATAGAGGTCGATCGGGGTGTCGGTCTCGGTCAACGCGGCAATAGCGGCCAGATAGAGTTCCTCGGCGTCCTCGGTCGGCGCGATCAGTGCTGAGCACCGCAAGGCAACACCGTGTGCCCATGGCGACCCGATGTCGTCGGCGAACCTCGCGAATTCGACAGCGACTCGTTCGGCGTCGGCGGTGTGGCCCGCTCGGGCGGCCGCTTCGATGTACTCGGGGAGTTGGTGCGGCGAGACCTGCAGGAATCGATCGGCTTCGAACGGCGTCAGCAGCGTGTAGGCGTCGTGGTAGTGCCCCTCAGCGAGGTTGCGGATCGCTAGTGCGTTGATCGTCGCGGTGTGGACACCGCCGAAACCCGCCGCCAGGGTCGACTCGGCGATCTGGGTGACCACCGCTGTCGGCGCTCCCGTCCAGGCGAGGTACGAGCCGTTGACGACATGTTCGGCCGGATAGCCCATCGCTTGGCGCAGCTCCCGGACGCGTGCGACCGCCCGCCCGGCGGCGGTGACATCGCCGCGATCGAGTTCGGTCAGCGACCGCATCCAGAGCAAGGAATCCAACTCCCGGAGGGTGCCCGACCGGGTGGCGATCCGCTCCCCACGATCGAGCCAGTTGTTGCGTGCCCGCTCGTCCCATAAGGCGCTGGTGAAGATCACCCCTACGATGCTGAACTCCAGCGCTCGACGATCGCCCAGTTCACTCAGGACGTGGGCTGCCTTCCGCATCGGAGCGACCGCCTCGGCATAGGTATCGAGGAGCAGAGCCGCGACACCGATGAGGATTGCGCGGGTGATCGGTTCGGCCTCGGTCGCGGCGGCCCGCATCCGAAGACCGAGACCGCGCATGGTGTCAGCGGTCACCGTGCGTTCGGCGCTGTGGGCCACATCGAAAGCGCGCAGCAGCGCGAGGTGCTCGCGGCGTGTGTCCCGGCCGTGGAACAGGTCCGCCGCCGCGGTCAGTTGATCTGGTGCGAGTCGAATCGCCTCGGGATCGCCGAGAAAGGCGGCAAGCGATGCCCGCACGAACAATCGCCGTCCGGCGGCGACCGGCTCGAGCGCTTGCGGGTCGGGGATCCGATCAGTCAGGTCCACGGCGAATCGTCCGGCCCCGGACTCGGATGCCGACTCGGCGGCGGCGAGCAGGCGATCGTCGCGCAGCACGGGATCCTCGCTCAGCTCAGCCGCCCGCGCCAACAGGCTCGCCCTGGCGATCAGGCCACCACGCCGCCCGGCACGCTCTGCCGCATCGACCAGGCGTTGCGCGATACCGTCGTGGGGGCGCGCAGTCGCCGCTGCGGCGTGCCACGCCCCGACATCGACCGACCCGGATGCCTCGGCGGCCTGAGCCAGGGCACCGTGGACGCGACGACGCGCGGCAGCCGTCGCGGCACGGTAAACGGCCGCGCGCACCAGCGGGTGCCGAAATCGCACTGCCCCATCGATGACGACCAGCCCGGCGTCGTCCGCCGTTTCACCCGCGCTCTCGTCGATATCGAGGAGTGCGGCCGCGCGATCCACCAGCTTCAGATCTCCCGTCGATTCCGCGGCTGCCACCAGGATCCAGTCCTTGCAGGAATCGGGCAGGAGATCCAGCTTGCGTCGATAGAACTCTTCGAGTCGTTGGCTTGCGCGGAGCGGGCGGGGGACGAAGGACGAGTCCGTGAGTTCGCGGATGGTGAGATCGCGCGCGAGATCGGTCAAGACCAGCGGGTTCCCGCCGACCTCGTCGACGATATCGGCGGCGACCCGCGGCTCGAGGACCCCGTCGAACGAGTGGGTCAGCAATGCGATGGCATCGGTACGGGCCAGTTCGTCGATCTGAAGCGTCGGCACTCCCGCGAGTCGGACATCGACGTCGTCGTCGGGACGTGCCGCGAACACCACCACTGCCGCGTCGGCACGCAGTCGTCGCGCGACAAAACCCAACGCGTCCAACGATTCCCGATCCAACCACTGTGCGTCATCGACCGCGCACAGCACGGGTCCGCCGCAACCGACGATCGCGAGCAAGCTGAGCACCGCTCGCCCGACCAGGAAGCGATCCGGCACCGCGCCCGCCGACACTCCCAGCGCGACCCGTAGCGCCTCCCGCTCCAGATCGGGCAACTGCGCGCTGTCGACTTCGATGGATCCGACCAACCGCTGCACGCCCGAATAGGGCAGGTTGGCTTCAGCCTCGTAGCCGTCCGAGCGCAGGATTCGGAACCCGTGCGCTGACACGATCAGGGACTCGATCAGTACCGACTTGCCGATTCCCGGCTCGCCGCGCAGCACTACCGCGTGCCCGAGGCCGTTGCGTGCGGCGGCGATGAATCCGTTGAGGTGGTCGAGCTCGTCCGCTCGTCCCATGGGCTTGAACACGACAACCCTCCTGCTCGGGCATGTGCCCAGTCATGTTGCCGAGCGTAGGGCGCTGTGACCAGGCAAACTGGTCTCGGCGTGCACGATTTCTGGGCTGATGGTGCCGCACGGATCAGTCGTGATCAGGCGGAGAGCCCGACTGGGGGAGGCGGGTTATGGCCACAGTGCTCGAGACCGGCGCTTTGGTACCGACGGAACGTGCCGCGGCGATCACCACTGCCATGCAGGAGGCATCCACGCCCTGCCATGTGGTGCACGAGAATCCAGGCGTTCCCGCACACGCCCGGTTCGATGTATGGGAGTTCGGGGATGTCAATATTTTTCGTGCCGACATCTCCGGTATTCAGCTGATCCGGACGGCGAAACAAATCCGGGCGAACCCCTCGCCCATGCTGGCTCTCGCGGTGCATCGCAAGGGTTCGGCCCGCTACGAACAGGACGGTCTCCAGCGCGAAGTCGCCGTCGGCGACCTCCATCTGATGGACCTCAACGCCCCGTACGACTTTCGTTGGGACGGCGACGGCGGGTCGACCTGCCTGCATGTGCCCCTCGATCAGCTCGATCTCCCGGTCGAACGCATTCGCCGGGCCGCCCCGCACCTGCATCGCAGCCCCTACTACCGACTCGTCACCGGGCATATCACCGAAATGACCCGGTGCGCAGACGATCTCAGTGCCGGGCCCGCCGCGCGCCTAGCCGGCTCGGCCAGTATCGACCTGATCCGCGGGCTATTGCTCTCGACGAGCGAACCCGACAGACACGACGGCGCGGTCATCCCCTCGGAGATCATGCTCGCCGAGATCCGCAGCTACGTGCGACGCAATCTCGCCGACCCCGAACTCGATGCCGCGCGCATCGCCCGCGCCCTCAACATCTCTGTGCGTCACCTGTACAAGATCTGTGCCGCCGCCGACTACAGCCTCGCCCAGTGGATCATCGGCCAACGTCTCGACCGCATCCGCGCCGACCTCGCCAGCCCTGGGCTGCGTCACTGGTCCATCGCCATGATCGCTCAACGCTGGGGCTTCCGCGATGCCTCACACTTCACTCGCCGATTCCGCGTCACCTACGGCGTCACTCCGCGAGAATGGCGTCGCACGACCGCCGAGGACAGCATCCACGGCGCGTTCGGTGACCGGCAAAATTAACGGTGACCAATATTGTCCCGCACCGCTTCGGAGCTTCCGAAGGATCCTGATGTACTGTGTTGTCGCCGGGCTATTTGAATCGACTTACGGAGATGGCGGAAATTTCCGGCAGTGCTACCGGACTATCGTCGGTATGTGATCCGTATTCGAGCGCATCGAGGAGGCCGTTTTTCACCCACAGGGTGATGAATCCGGTCACTGTCCCATCAGTGTCCGCGACCTCTCCGAACACTGGCAATTCGCCATCCTCGGCGGGACCTGTTGAAGCGCCGGGGGAGACACGGAAGTCCAGGCTTTGCGATCCCTTTCCCCAGGTGGCGACTACTTGCGTGTGTGAAATCTGGGACGCAAATTTGGCCGCACCGGGAAACTCTACTGACAGTAACTGTCGAATGATCGACTCTTCGTGGCCATCGAGTGGGCGGGGATCTATCTGTTCTCTGCTCATGCTTCCTCGATCTATCAGGGGATAAAAGCTGTACTGATCTTGAAGACTACGTCGATCATCGCCCCACGCATGTGGATTGTGTGGCCATCGATGGTGCGTACCAGCGGGTTGGTCGGGCCATAGAACCTCGAGTGCGGCCACTGCAACGCCCTGACGCCCCCACGGTCTCGGCGATGCTGACGCGGATAAGCAATGGCCACCCGCCCAATGCTCGGCATAGAGTCCCCTCATGTGTACCTACGGTCTCATGCAGTACAAGCTGCACTACGCCTGCGTGGCCTGCCGGGTGTCGTTCAAGCGGTTCCAGCCGAGTGCTGACACGGCACACCGCTGCCCCCGGTGTGCTGCCCAGATGCAGTGCGCGGGACACGATTTCGCGGCGCCTCGTCGCATCGACAGCCGAGCCTGGTCGGTAGTCGGCGCAGTCCTCGACGCCGGCCTGCGCTACGAAGGCTTCGAACCCTGCGGTTGCGGCCACGAACCGAAGTCCCGCCCACGGAGCCGAGCCCGACTGCGCGCCCGCCGTGCCCACGCCGCCCGCCACGGTATTCCCCTGGCCGAAGCTCTGGCCCTGCCCGGAGTGTGAACGTCGGCTTCGCGATGCCGACAGGTCGTCAGTAGTTCGGCCCCGGAAACCGGCCGTCGACGTCCGGTACGAGGGTGAATTCGCCGCAGTTGTAGTGGATCACCTTCCGATCGCCGCGTCCGAAATCTGGATCGATGCACCCGGCGTTGAGGCCGTGGTCACTTTCCATGGCGACGACGGTGACGCCGCCGAGGTCGGCGAGCGGGAACGCACTCCAGCCGGAGTGCACCGATCGACCGGTCGCGATATCGATTACCGGGGCGTCGTGACCGTTGAGGATGTACAACTTCTCACCGGATATTCCGAGGGCTGAGATATTGACACCGCTGGATTTCGCCGAGTCGATCTCGAATTTCAATTCCCATGTTGTTCGATCGAAAACTTTGTAGGCTGCCGGTTTGCTGTCGCCGTAGGTGACGAGCACGAGGTCGGAGATCGGATCGGGCTGGATATCGGTGGCTTCGTCCAGCTTGTCCTGCTGTTTGCCGATGTCGCCACCGTCGATCCACACGATTCCGTCGATGACAAGGCTGTGGTCGTCGGCGCTGATCCCGTGCCATGCGAACGCGAAGCCGACATCGGAGGAGTAGACGAACGACAATGCCCGGACGATGGTGCCTACTCGGTCGTACAGGCCGGCGTCCAGCGGACGCCCATCGGCTGCGGCCAACACTGAATACCGCGAAGTCGCTGCGAGGATCGGGTGCTCGACAGCGAACAGGGAGTCCGTCGCGCCGATGACAGTTCCCTGGCCCTTCCAGGTCGGTGTCAAGGTTCGACCCGAGTAATAGTGCACCTGGGGTTCATAGCCGTTGTTCGCCATGGCATAGGAAACCGCTATCCCGTCCGCGGAGCCGAATATTCCGGTCAGCGACATCGGTGTGCTGTCGCTGGTCACCACTGTCTTCGCGAGTGGCGACGGCGACGTGAGATCGAAGGAGAACAGCGTCAATTCGTAGGACTCGGACTCGAGTCCGGACGATTTCCGGTGGACGACATCGGCGATGACGACGATGCTCTCGGCACCCGAGCCCATAGTCGCGCACTTCGTATCGCCGGACACTTCGTTCGGCACGGTCGGTACCCGAATCTCGGCGCGGGTCGCCGTGGTGGGCACCAGGATCTGGGCCGTATCCGGGCTGTCTTTCGCGAAGGGTGCGCCGTTGCACCCCCAAGCCAGGACCCCCCGACGAACAGCGACAGCGGACCTGCCCGCTCCGCTGTTGCGAACGGTGATCGGTGCCGCCGCCTGCGAGACGGTCGACGATTCTGTGGTGGTGACAGGGCCTCCCGCGACTCGGGCAGGGGGCGGCTCGGAGCAACCGACGAGGGTCAGTGCCACGAAGAACGTCACCGCGACGGATGCCCCTGGGAGAAAACGGCCTCGCGGGCCACCACTGAATACCATCAGCGCAGAATGCGCCGTCACGCACCGATGCGGTATCGGCCGATCACTCGACATGGGCCGTTTCGACCGCCGGGTTCGGATCGCGGAGGTCGATGGTCGACACCGCCGACGGGAAGTCCGATCTCACCCACGATGTGTGATGCAGCCCCCCACCACCCCACCTACCCTGATCACTACAACTCCGAGCAATCGACCGGCTCCGAACGAGCGAGGTGCACTGCATGAGCGGTATGCAATTCGGGATCTTCACCGTCGGCGATGTCACGCCGGACCCGACGACCGGGCGGGCGCCGACCGAACACGAGCGCATCACCGCCACCGTGGCGATCGCGAAGAAGGTCGAAGAGGTCGGGTTGGACGTGTTCGCGACCGGTGAGCATCACAATCCGCCGTTCGTGCCGTCGTCGCCGACCACCCTGCTCGGCTATATCGCGGGGCAGACCGAGCGGCTGATCCTGTCGACCTCGACCACGTTGATCACCACCAACGACCCGGTCAAGATCGCGGAGGACTTCAGCGTCCTGCAACACCTCACCGAGGGCCGGGTCGATCTCATGCTCGGGCGTGGCAATACCGGGCCGGTCTATCCGTGGTTCGGTAAGGACATCAGGGCCGCGATCTCGTTGACGGTCGAGAACTACGAACTGCTCCGCGCCCTGTGGGACGACGAGGTGGTCGACTGGAACGGCAAGTATCGGACCCCGCTGCAGGGTTTCACCCTCGCGCCCCGACCGCTGGACGGGGTTCCGCCGTATGTCTGGCACGCCTCGATCCGCACTCCCGAGATCGCCGAACTCGCCGCCTATTACGGCGACGGTTTCTTCGCGAATCACATCTTCTGGCCGTCCTCGCACACCGAGAAACTGGTCGGGCTCTATCGGCAGCGTTTCGCCCACTACGGCCACGGCACCCCTGAACAGGCCATCGTCGGGATCGGTGGGCAGGTGTTCATTCGCCCCAACAGTCAGGACGCGATCACCGAGTTCCGCCCCTATTTCGACAACGCCCCGGTCTATGGGCACGGTCCGTCGCTGGAGGAGTTCATGGCGCAGACGCCGCTGACGGTCGGCTCACCGCAGGAGGTGATCGACCGGACCCTGAGTTTCCGCGACTACGTCGGCGACTACCAGCGCCAACTGTTCCTCGTCGACCACGCCGGCCTGCCGTTGAAAACCGTGCTCGAACAACTGGATCTGCTCGGCGGTGAGGTAGTTCCGGTGCTGCGCAAGGAATTCGCGATCGGTCGCCCCGCCGATGTCCCCGCCGCCCCGACCCACGCGTCGCTGGTCGCGGCCGCCGAGAACAAGGCCGCCGACGACAAGGCCGCTGAAGCATGAAGGCGATCGCGGTCGTCAGCGGCGGCCTACGCGAACCCTCGTCGACCCGGCTCCTGGCCGACCGATTGGCCGCCGCAGTCGGCAAGGCCCTCGACGGCGACGCGGACTTCACCTTCATCGACCTGCGTCGACACGGCCGCGCCATCATGGACGCGATGCTCACCGGCTTCCCCGGCACCGACCTCGAGCAGGCCTTCGAGTCGGTCGCCAACGCCGACGGCCTGATCGCGGTCACCCCCGCCTTCAACGCCTCCTTCGGCGGCCTGTTCAAGTCGTTCTTCGACGTCCTGCCCGAGGAATCACTGACCGACATGCCGGTGCTGATCGCGGCCACCGGCGGCACCGACCGCCACTCCCTGGTCCTCGAACACGCACTGCGCCCGATGTTCTCGTATCTGCACGCGATCATCGCCCCCACCGGCGTCTACGCGGCCACCGACGATTTCGGCGCCTACGAGTCCGGCGGCCTGTCCACCCGCATCGACAAGGCGGCCGCCGACTTCACCCGCCTGCTCACCTCCTGCGAACGCCGCCACCCCCGCGACACCTTCACCGAGGACCTCGACGCGATGACCCGCCTGCTCAACGGACCCGACCGCGACAACCGGTAGCCGATCGGCTCACAGCAGCGGACGATGCCCGCGCTGGATGTTGTCGAGCATGGATACCACCCGGTCGTGGCGGTGCAGCAGTTCGCCGTCGACGTGGCTGCGGTCGCGGTGGTAGGTCGTGAGGCTCGAGTGCATGCCCGACAGTTCGCTGCTCAGGCTGGTCGACATCGTCGAGACGCCCGTTCGCAGGTCGGCGATCTCGTTGGCCAGGTGGGCGCCCATGGTCTCGATCGCCGAGGCCAGGGTGCCGAAGCCGGCGACGAGGATGGTGTTGGTCTTGCGCTGTTCGTAGATGCTGGCGAAGTGGAAGTCGCGCTGGGCGGGACGGACGCGTTCGTGCAGGCGGGCGACGAGGACCTGGTGCACCGCCAACTGGTCGACGCTGGCGGTGTCGACCGGAAACGGGGGCGCCACACCCTCGTATTCGCTTGCCGCGGTGGCGTAGTCGGCCGCGAAGAGCCGCAGCCGAACGAGCGTGGCGCTGAATCGCCCGAGGTGCGCGGTGCCCGCCTCGATGGCCGACCAGAACGGCGCGTAGGCGTTCTCGCGAAAGAGCTGTTCGGCCTGGTCGAGAGTGTCTCTGGCGGCGAACAAATGGCTCGGCAGCTCCTCGAAGGCCTCGAGCGCGCCGTCGGTGCAGCGTTGCAGTGACTCGCCCAGGTGACGCTGCCGTTCGGCCCGCGCGCGACTGTCGCGTTGGCGCTGTTCGAGCGCCGCCGCCCGCTCGCGCTGTTCCCGCGCGTACGCGTCGAGGACCGCGGCGGCCAGGTAGGCCAGCGCCGCGATCACCGGCGCGCGCCACCACTCGAGCTGGGTGAACGCCTGTCCGCCACCCCAGTCCAGATTCGCCCACGGAAACCCGAAGAGGAACAGCACGACCCCGACCGCGAAGCCGATGCAGTACCAGCGCGGGGCGCGCTCGGACTTGCCGAACGCTCGATCGATGACGAATGTGGCGCCGATCGAGATCACCAGCGACAGGATCGTCGCGAGGAACAGCCCGTCCGGGAAGTAGGTTTCGTTGGCTGTGTGATTCGAGGTGGTCTTGCGGCCGAAGATCGCGAGGATCGCACACGTGAGCGCGCCGAGCACGACCGCCGGCAGGATCCGTGACGGTATCCGCATGGTGAATTCCCTTCGCCCACAGCACAGATGGAGCTGACCCCAGCCCAGATCGACCGTAGATTCCGGGCCCGGGGCGTGTCTGTAGTGCGAACGATGGACAGCGGGTGCCGGTGTGTCGAACGAGCGCTGAGCAGGGCCGCGTTCGACACACCGGCGGCGACTACTTCGCGGTGATCCGCGCCACGTCGTCGATGATCTTGTTCGCGCCGATGACGCCGATCCCCAGCATCCAGGTGTCGTCGTCGACCGCGTGATCGCGCCCGGCGCGCACGCCGGGCAGCGTGCCCCACAGGCCGACCACCCTGGCCTTGACGGTGCCGGTCGCGTTGCCGGTGTAGTCGGCGTGGAAGACGGTGTCGCCGTTGATCTGTGCGTATTGCTCGGGATCGAGTTCGACCATCGAGTACTGGTTCCACTCGCGCGGGGGATGGGTGTAGCCGATCTGGGCGAGGACCGAACCGGAGAACGTGTCGGGGCCGTAGAGGCGGAACCGGTCCTGGGTGAAGCGCACCATCGACACGGTGGTGCCGGTCGCGCCGATCCGCTCGCCGACCGCCTTGGCGCGGGTGTCGAGGTCGGTGATCAGCCGGGTCATCTCGGCGGATTCGCCCACGGCGGCGGCGGTCAGGGTGGCCTGGTCGTGCCAGTCGGTGCCCGAGGTCACCGAGAACACGGTGGGGGCGATGGCCGCGAGCTGGGTGTAGAGGGCTTCGTGGCGGACCTTGGCGCCGATGATGAGATCGGGCTCGAGCTCGGCGATGGCGTCGAGGTCGGGCTCCTGGATCGTGCCGACGGTCGCCACACCGTCGAGGCGGTCGCCGAGGTACTTCGGCGCGCCGTAGCCCATCGCGCGTTCGGTGAACGCGATCGGCGTCAGGTCGAGGGCCAGCAGCGCGTCCAGGTGCGGTGAATCGAGCACCACGATGCGCTGGGGAGCGTCGGGCACGGTGGTGCTGCCCATCGCGTGCTCGACGACGTGGCCGTCCTCGGTGGCGACATCGGTTGTGCCGCAACCGGTTACGAGCAGTCCGAACGCGGTGACCAGCGCGCCGACCGCGAGGATCGGTCGAAATCTTGTCTTCATGGCGCCGAACAATAGCCTATCCTTAGTTAGGTTGCCCTATCCAGTTACTGATGGGTACAGTCCGCCGGTGCCTTCGACGCTGCCGCCCTCCGCCGCACCCGCCCGACTCGCTCGCGGCGGGGCGGTGCTGGTGGTCGCGGCGCTGGTGCTGTGCGGGGTGTGCGTGGCCAGCATGGCGATCGGCGCGCAGTCCATCCCGCCCGGCGACGTGCTCGCGGCGCTGTTCGGGCGCGGCGAGGACAGCGTGCGGGTGATCGTCGGACAGTGGCGACTGAGCCGGACCCTGGTCGGACTGGTGTGCGGGGTCGCGCTCGGCGCCGCCGGGGTCGTCATCGGCGCGCTCACCCGCAACCCCATCGCCGATCCCGGGCTGCTCGGCGTGAATGCCGGTGCGGCACTGGGCATCGCGGTCGGACTCACCCTCACCGGCGGGATGGGCGTCACCGGGTTCACCTGGTTCGCCTTCGTCGGCGCGGGGCTGGCGGCCGTGGTCGTCTACCTGCTGTCGATGATCGGGCGCGGCAGCGCGTCGCCGTTGCGGCTGGCCCTGTCCGGGGTGGCGTTGGCGGCGGTCCTGACCGGCGTCACCCAGGTGCTGGTGTTCCTCGACGAGAGCGTGCTCGACTCGTTCCGGTTCTGGCAGGTCGGTTCGCTGGCCGCGCGCGATCTGCCCGATATCGTGCCGTTGATTCCCTACGTCCTGGTCGCCGCCCTGGTGACGCTGGGGCTGTGTCGGGCGTTGAACGCGCTCAGCCTCGGCGACCGCACCGCCGCCGGCCTCGGAGTGAATCTGGGGTTCGTCCGTTTCGCCGGCTTCCTTGTGGTCACCGTGCTCTGCGGCGCCGCCACCGCGCTGGCGGGCCCGATCGCGTTCGTCGGGCTGCTCGTCTATCACATCGCCCGCTACCTCGTCGGCTCCGATCACCGCCTGCTCGTGCCCCTGTCGATGCTGCTGGCGCCGTCGCTGCTGTTGACCGCCGATGTGCTCGGGCGGGTGCTCAGCGGGGGTGGGCCGGTCCCGGTCGGGGTGATGACCGCGTTCCTGGGCAGCCCGGCGCTCATCGTGCTCATCGTCCGCAGTCGGCAGTTGGGAGCCGGATCATGAAGGGGCTCATCGCGTCGACCGGGATCACCCCGACCGATCGCGTCCTACGAACCGGCCGCGCCACCGTGCGCTGGGATCGGCGGGGGGCGACCGTGACCGCCGTGCTGGTGGTGGCGGTCGCGGTCATGATCGTGCTCTCACTCATGGTGGGGGAGTACACGATCGGGCCGAGCGCGCTGTGGGACGTGCTCACCGGAGCGCCACAGCGCCGCCTCGACCGGTTCTTCGTGCTCGACCGTCGACTGCCGCGAGTCCTCGTCGCGGTGGGGGTCGGCGGCGGACTGGCGGCGGCGGGCGCGATCTTCCAACGCCTGCACCACAATCCGCTGGCCAGCCCTGACATCATCGGCTTCACCAGCGGTTCGGCCTTCGGGGCGGTGTTCGTGCTGATCGCCCTGGGCGGGAGTCTCACGACCGGCGCGATCGGCGCGGCCGCAGGCGCTCTCGCCACCTTCGCGATCATCGGAATGCTCACCGCCGTCGGCGGTTTGCGCGGCACCCGACTCGTGCTGGTGGGCATCGCGCTCGGCGCCCTGGCCTCCTCGGCCACCACCTACATCCTCAGTCAGGCCCACCTCCCCTCGGCGGCCGTGGCCCACACCTGGCTGATCGGGTCGCTCAGCGGTCGAGGATGGGGCCACGTCACCATCCTCGCCCTCGGCCTGGCGGTGATCGCGCCGCTGATCGCCTTGCTGCACAGGTCGTTTCGCGCACTCGACCTGGGCGACACCGTCGCGGCCACCCTCGGCGTCCGCGGCGGTCATGCCCGCCTCGCGCTGATGCTGGCCGCCACCCTGCTCGTCGGACTCGCGGTGGCCGCCGCGGGCCCGATCACCTTCATCGCCTTGGCCGCACCGCATCTCGCGCGCGGCCTCACCCGCGGTCCCGGCATCCTGGCCGCCGCGTGCGTGGGCGCGCTGCTGCTCGGCATCAGCGACCTGATCGCCGAGCACGCCTTTCCCGCGCCGGTGCCCGTCGGTGTGCTCACCGTGAGCATCGGCGGGATCTTCCTGCTCTGGCTCCTGATTCGCGAAGGGATCAGCCATCGTGTCTGAAACGTCCACCGCGCGATTGCGCGCGGAAGCGGTGCGCGTCGCCTACGGCGACCACACCGTCCTGCACGAGGTCGACATCACCGTCCCCGACGGGCGATTCACCGTCATCGTCGGCCCCAACGCCTGCGGCAAATCCACGCTGCTCGCCGCGCTGAGCCGGATCCTGCGCCCCGACGGCGGGTCGGTGATCCTGGACGGGGCCGCGATCCACCGCTATTCCACGAAGGAGACCGCGCGCCGCCTGAGTCTGCTGCCGCAATCACCGGGCAGCCCCGAGGGCATCCTCGTCGGCGATCTCGTCTCGCGCGGGCGCTACCCGCACCAGGGTCTGCTGCGTCAGTGGTCCGACGCCGACGCTGTCGCGGTCACCGAGGCCCTCGCCGCCACCGGCACCACCGCACTGCGCCACCGTCGGGTCGACGAACTGTCCGGCGGTCAACGCCAACGGGTCTGGATCGCGATGGTGCTCGCCCAGTCCACGTCGATCGTCCTGCTCGACGAACCGACCACCTACCTCGACATCAGCCACCAACTCGACGTGCTCGACCTGTGTGAACGGCTCTATCGCGAGCACGGCCGCACCGTCGTCGCGGTCCTGCACGACCTCAACCTGGCCTGCCGCTACGCCACCGACCTCATCGCGATGCGCGACGGACGCGTGATCGGCCACGGCAGCCCGCGCGAACTCGTCACCGCCGAGCTGATGCGCGAGGTCTTCGACCTGGACTGCGTGGTCATCGACGACCCGGTGACAGGTTCGCCGATGATCGTGCCCGGGAGCCGCAACCGATGAGCACCCACCGACCGAACCGGTCCTTCGTGTCCCTGCGCGTGCTCCGCGTAATCCCGTTGACCCCCCGCATGATTCGCGTCACCTTCGTCGGCGACCCGCCGTTCCCCCTGATCGACGCGGGGCCCGACCAGTGCACCAAGGTCCTGTTCCCGCCCGGCCCCGACCAGCCGGTGACCCTACCGCCACGCGAGACCACCGACACCGAAATAACCTGGTACCGAAGGTATCTGGCCATGCCCGACGAGCTGCGCCCCCCGATGCGCACCTACACGATCCGCGCCCAACGCCCCGAACTCAACGAACTCGATATCGATTTCGTCCTCCACCCCGGCCACGCGGGCCCCGGCTCGGACTGGGCGGCAACGGCCGCCCCCGGCGACGAGGTGGGCCTGCTCTACCCCGCCCACGTCCTGTATTGCCCACCGCCCGAGGCACAGTGGCAGCTACTCATCGGCGACGAGACGGCGCTGCCCGCCATCGCCGCCATCATCGAACGCCTCCCCACCGACACCCCCGTCCACGCCTTCATCGAGGTCACCGACTCCGCAGACCACCTCCGATTCGCCGACGCGAACACAACGCACATCGAGTGGGTACACCGCGGCAACCGCCCCCGCGGCGAGGCCGTCCTGGCCGCCCTACGCACCGCCCACCTCCCCGAAGGCCCGCCCTACGCCTGGATCTCCGGCGAGGCCGACCTCGTCAAACACACCCGCCGCCACCTCATCACCGACCGAGGCATCGACAAACGCACCATCACCTTCACCGGCTACTGGCGCCAGGGCACCACCGAAGAAGAAAACGGCCGCGAGAGAATCCGCCGCGAAGTTACCTAGACGCCGCTCGTCGACCGGATCCGAGAGTCGGTGGTCGCGCGGCGGTCAGGGTTGGAACTGCCAAAGGAGTTGGCCCGCTTCGACAGTCGGTAGCCACTGGCGGTCGAAGGTGGTGCCGGTTTCCAAGCTGTGGGCCAGGTCGGCGAGCATGGCGCTCAGGGCGGTCCAGCGTGGGCCGTCGTCGTCCGCGCCTACCTTGTCGAATTCGGTGACGCAGCCGTGGAGTGGTCCGGGGCGGGTGTCGACGAACAGGAGGTTGCCGTCGCGGCCGGCGAAGGGGAGGAACTGGGGGAGGTAGGTGCCCGCGGGGTCGCCCGCGGCGGGCGCGGGTGCTTCCAGTTCCTCGCCGAATTCGCCCCAGACGTCGAGTTCGATGTGGTGTTCGGTGACTAGGCGGTCGAGGTCGAACAGTTCGTGGGTCGGGAAGAGTTGGACCCAGTGTTCGCGGGGGAAGCCGTTGATGTGGGTGAACAGGGTCGAAAGTTCTTCGGGCCACGGGATATTCGTCGCCTCGACGGCGCGGGCGAGGTCGGCGGGTTCGGCGCCGTTCAGCGCCACCGACGACAGGTTGGCCCGCAACCAGGTGGCGACGCGCGTCCACTGTTCGGTGACCGAACTCGGCGAGGTCGCGGAGCGAGTCGGTACGGTCGCGGCCGGTGGGGGCGGGACGGGCACCGATCTGTTGAGTTCGTTCTGCGCTCGGATCGCCTCGTCGATGCGTCGGCTCAGCTCGGCATCGGACAGGGTCGGGTCGTCGAAGGTGGGCGCGACGGCGAATTCGTCGCCCACCCGAACCTGGACCACGGTGTTGAGCGGTGCGCCGCCCTCATCACGCAGGGACGCGATCGTGCGCGCCACCCCGATGAGGTCCCGAACAGCCGCCGCGCGGTCGGCCGCGCTGCCGAAGCGCGAATGCGCGGATCCCCGGGCGACATCCCAATAGAACACGTCCCACGTCATTGCCATCGGGTCTCCTTCGGGTAGCCGGTGAACGATCGACCTCGCGCGGAACGAGCGTCCCGCCAGCGTATCGACTTCCCTGCGCACCAACCGCCCGCCGGGCCGTGACAGCGTGGGTGGTGCGCAGACGGCGTGCGGCACCTCGCTCAGGGCTCGAACTCCCAGCACAATTCACCCTGCTCCACGCTCGGCGCCCAGTACTGATCGAACACCGCACCGGTTTCCAAGCTGTCGGCGAGGTCGGCGAACATGGCACTGAGCGAAGCCCAGCGCGGACCGCCGTCCGCGCTGACCTTGTCGAATTCGCTGACGCAGCCGTGCAGCGGTCCCGGCCTGGTGTCGACGAACAGGAGATTGCCGTCTTCCCCGGCGAAAGGGACGAACTGGCGGAGGTAGGTGCCCGCGGTGTCGCCTGCCAACGGGGCGTGCGGAACCATGTCGGCGTCGACATCGCCCCAGACCTCGAGTTCGACGCGGTACTCCCGCACGAGTCTGTCGAGGTCGAAGAGGTCGTGGAGCGGGAGCAACCTGACCCAGTGTTCGCGGGCGAAGCCGTTGATGTGGGTGAACAGCGTCGACAGCTCCGCGGGCCACGTGCCGCCGATGGCTTCGATGGTCCGGGTGAGGTCTGCGGGCTCGGCCCCGTTCAGCGTCACCGAGGACAGGTTGGCGCGCAGCCAGGCGGCGACGCGACCCCACTGTTCGGTGATCGAAGGGGACGGGGAGATGCTCCCGTGTGGCATCGGGTTCCTTCCGGCACTGAGGAAAGGGGACTCATTCCGCGTTGCGGTGTGTCCCATCTCGGACAGTACCCACGAACTCCTCGACCAGGTCCTCGAGCGCCACCACGCCGACCGTGTTACCCCGACTGTCCACCACGCGCCCCAGGTGAGAACTGGTGCGGCGCAAGCGAGCCAGCGCCTCGTAGAGCGGGGTGCGGGTGTTGACGGTGGGCAGGGGGCGGATGTCGGTGCGGGGGATGACGGTGTCGGGGCCCGCGTTGTCGTCGGCCACCTCGTCGAGGACGTCCTTGATGTGGAGGTAGCCGACCAGGGAGCCGTCGGGGGTGGCGACGGGGTAGCGGGAGAAGCCGGTTTCGGAGACGGCGGCTTCGACCTCGCCGAGGGTGGTGCCGTTGCCGATCAGTGGCACCGAGCGGGCCTTGGCGAGCGGGACCATCACGTCGCCGACGACCTGTTCGGAGGTGCCCAGTGCCTGGGTGAGGCGGCGGTGCTCCTCCTCGTCGAGCAGGCCCTCGGAGCGGGACTCGCCGATCATCTCGGCCAACTCCACCGTCGAGACCGTCGCGTCGAGTTCGTCCTTGGGTTCCACGCCCAGCATGCGCAGGGTCATGTTCGCCGCCAGGTTGTAGACCGCGATGAGCGGACGGGCCAGGCGCAGGAACATCAGATGGATCGGAACCAGCAGCAGCGCACAGCGTTCCGGACCGGCCAGGGCGATGTTCTTGGGGACCATCTCGCCCAGCAGGATGTGCAGGATCACCACCAGCGTCAACGCGATCGTGAAGCCGACGGGATGCAGCAGCTGGTCGGGCAGGCCGAGCAGTGCGAACGGGCGCTCGATCAGATGCGCGATGGCGGGTTCGCCGACCCGGCCCAGCAGGATCGAGCAGATCGTGATGCCGAGCTGGGCGGCGGCGAGCATCATCGACAGGTTCTCGCCCGCCTCGATGACCGTTTGCGCCTTCTTCTTGCCCTGGGCCACAAGGGCTTCCAGGCGATCGCGGCGCGCGGAGATGAGCGCGAACTCGGCGGCGACGAAGAACGCGTTGCCCGCCAACAGCACGACGGTCAGGACGATGCCGAACAGGTCACCCATGGTTGTGCTCCCGTTCCGCGAGATGCTGGGCGTCGACAGGGATCAACCGCACCCGGTCGATGCGTCGGCCGTCCATCCGTTCCACCCGGGCGATCCACCCGCCACCGGCGCCGCGCGAGTCCGGCAGGACCGCCTCGTCGCCGCCGGTCGGGATGCGACCGAGTTGGGTGAGGACCAGGCCGCCGAGGGTTTCGTACTCGCCCTCGGGGGCGTCGTAGCCGGTCGCGCGCGAAACCTCGTCGATGCGTAGCAGACCCGAGCAGTCCCAGCCGTCGGAGACCCGGCGCACGTCGCGTTCCTCCTCGTCGTGCTCGTCGCGGACATCGCCGAGGATCTCCTCGATGAGGTCCTCCATGGTCACCATGCCCGCGGTGCCGCCGTATTCGTCGACGACCAGGGCCACCTGCATGCCGTCGGCGCGCACCCGCTCGAGGACCTCGTCGCCGTCGAGACTGGCGGGCACGATCGGCACCGCCACGGCCAGCTCGCTCAGCGGGATCCGCTTGCGGGACTCGCCGGGATGGGTGAACGCCTGCTTGACGTGCACGACGCCGAGGGTGTTGTCGAGGTCGCCGTCGATCACCGGGAACCGGGAGTAGCCGGTGCGCGCGGAGGCGGCGATGAGGTCGGCGATGGTGTCGTCGCGGTCGAGCGATTCGACCTTCACGCGCGGGGTCATCAGTTCCTCGGCGCTGCGCTCACCGAACTCGAGCGACCGGTCCATGACCAGCGCGGTGCGCTGATCCATCGCCCCGCGCATGGCGGAGGTGCGGACCAGGGAGCCGAGCTCCTGCGGGGAGCGCGCCGAACGCAATTCCTCGGCGGGCTCGACGCCCAGGCGGCGCACCACCCAGTT
Organism: Nocardia lasii; assembly: GCF_042658545.1. Lineage (NCBI taxonomy): Bacteria > Bacillati > Actinomycetota > Actinomycetes > Mycobacteriales > Nocardiaceae > Nocardia > Nocardia lasii. Next base: position 3,205 of record NZ_JBHSQN010000010.1, on the reverse strand, counting down.
GGCGGTGCCGTTGAGGAAGCGGATGAGCCACCCGAACACCACCGAGAACGCGATCATCGGGCCCGCGGTGAACCGGGCCACCATCATCGGTTCGGCGATGGCGATGTTCTTGGGCACCAGTTCGCCGTAGATCATCGACAGCGAGGTCGCCAGCACCAGCGCGAGCACCAAAGCGACAGCGCCCGAAGCGCTTTCGCTCAGGCCGACGCCGTGCAGCAGCGGGTTCAGAAGTCGGGCCAGAACGGGTTCGGCGATGAAACCGGTGATCAGGGTGGTGATGGTGATGCCGAGCTGGGCGCCGGAGAGCTGGAACGACAGGGTCTGGTGCGCCTGTTTGACCAGTCGCGCGCGGGTGTCACCCTCGCGGGCGGCGGCGTCGACGGTGCTGCGCTCGAGCGCGGTGAGGGAGAACTCGGCGGCCACGAACAGGGCCGTTCCGAGGGTGAGTGCCACGAAGCCGAGCAGGCTGAGCACGGTGATCAGAATGGACATCCTCAGCACCACCCGGGTGATGCCGCAGGGAAACCGGAGAAGGGAACGGACGCTGGGGAAAGGAGGACGCCGGGTTTGTCACCCGGCTCCGTAGAGGAGCCCTCCTGTGTGGCGCCCTTGGACGCGGGTGACAACTGGATCCTTTCGAGGCGGGAACGAACCTGGTGCCGTGATCGGCTACCCCATAGTAATCCGTCGCCGTCGATGACGCGTCGGCGGCGCGGGGCCCGACACGGCGACGGCGGCCGATCGGGGTG
>NZ_JBHSQN010000010.1:0-2439 GCF_042658545.1 Nocardia lasii | reverse complement strand
GCACGGGGTTCACCAGCCGCTGGGCAGGGGCCGTCCCTCGGCGAAACCGGCGGCCGACTGCACGCCGAGCACCGCGCGCTCGTGGAATTCGGGCAGCGTGCGGGCACCGGCGTAGGTGCACGAGCTGCGCACGCCCGAGCAGATGTGATCGATCAGGTCCTCCACGCCGGGACGCTCGGGGTCCAGGCGCATCCGCGAGCTGGAGATGCCCTCCTCGAACAGGGCCTTGCGGGCCCGGTCGAAGGAGCTGTCGGCGGCGGTGCGGGCGGCGACGGCCCGCTTGGACGCCATGCCGAAGCTCTCCTTGTACTTGTTGCCGTCGCGGTCCACGCGCAGGTCGCCGGGGGACTCGTAGGTCCCGGCGAACCAGGAACCGATCATCACGTTCGACGCGCCCGCGGCCAGCGCGAGAGCCACGTCGCGCGGGTGCCGCACGCCACCGTCGGCCCACACGTGCACGCCGAGTTCGGTTGCGGCGGCAGCACATTCGGCCACCGCGGAGAACTGCGGGCGACCGACGCCGGTCATCATGCGGGTGGTGCACATGGCACCGGGGCCGACGCCGACCTTGATGATGGTCGCGCCCGCCTCGGCCAGATCGCGGGTGCCCTCGGCGGAGACCACATTGCCCGCGACCAGCGGCAGGCCAAGGCCCAGATCGGCGACGGTGCGCAGCGATTCGAGCATCTTGGCCTGGTGGCCGTGCGCGGTGTCGAGCACGAGCACGTCCGCGCCGGCCTCGGCCAGGGCCTTCGCCTTGGCGGCCACGTCACCGTTGATGCCGACCGCGGCGGCCACGCGCAGCTTGCCGTTCGCGTCGACGGCGGGGGTGTAGATCCCGGCGCGCACGGTGCCGGTGCGGGTGATCACGCCGGCCAGGGTGCCGTCGGGGTGGGTGAGGACCGCGAGCTGGGCGTGCGCCTGCGCGAGACGGTCGAAGATATCGCGCGGGGACGCCTCGACGGGGACCTGCACGAAATCGGTGAACGCGACCTCGCGCAGGCGCGCGAACCGGTCGACATCGGCGCAGGCGGCCTCGGTGACCACACCGACCGGCTTGCCGCCCTCGACGACCACGACGGCCCCGTGCGCACGCTTGTGCATGAGGGCGACCGCGTCGGACACCGAGCGGTCCGGGTCGAGGGTGACGGGGGTGTCGGCGGTGAGCGAACGGCTCTTGACGAACGCGATGGTCTCCGCGGCGGCCGGGATCGGCAGATCCTGCGGCAGCACCACCAGGCCGCCGCGACGTGCGACGGTCTCGGCCATGCGCTTGCCCGCGACGGCGGTCATGTTCGCCACGACGAGGGGAATGGTGGTGCCGGATCCATCGACGCTGGCCAGGTCCACATCGAACCGGGACGCGACATCAGTCCGGTTCGGGACCAGGAAGAGGTCGTCGTAGGTCAGGTCATACGGCGGCTGGGGTCCCGGAAGAAATCGCACTTGATTGATAGTAGCCCTGTGCGGATCGCGGTGTGCAACCTCGGTACCGATTCAGCCGCTGGTCCGGCACAGTGCCACCGTCGCGACGCACATCACCACCACACATACGCCGACCACGAGCAGGCCGGTGCCGTGGGTGCGCAGGTGCTCGTCGAGGGCGGTGAGGCCGAGGAAGGCGGCGGCCAGCGGTTCGGCGACCGTGGCGGCGGGCAGCGAGGCCGACAGGGGACCGACGTGGAAGGCGCGCTGTTGCAGATAGACGCCGAGCAGACCGGCCGCGACCAGCAACCAGGTCTGCCAGCCGGTGAGGACCGCGCCGAGCCCGTCGTCGACGAGGGTGACGACACGGTCGGTGAGCGCCGCGGCGAGGCCGAACAGGGCGCCACCGGCGAGACCGAGGGCGAGCGCGCGGCCGGAGCGCGAGGCGATCGAGAGACCGACGACCGTCGCGACCGCGATGACGCCGAGCAGAATCCCCAAGGGCGCCAACCACTCTCGAAACGGCGCGGTGGCATCGCCGACACTGGGATCGCCCACGATCAGGAACAGGGCCAGCGCCGCGACGAGGATCGCGGCGAGCGTCGCGGCGCGCGCGGTGATCCGCTGACCGTTGAGGCGGGCCGACAGCGGCAGCGCGAACACCAAGGCACACACCAGGATCGGTTGCACCACCAGCACGGCGCCGAAGGTCAGGGCGAGGACCTGCATGGCGTAGCCGCCCGCGTCGCCGACGATGCCCGACCACCAGCGCGGACTGCGCAGCAGGGTGCCCATCAGCGAATCCCCGTCGGGGACAGCGGCGGCCGCGCGCTGCTGGGCCACCGCGGCCAGCGCGAACAGCAGGGCCGCGATCAGCGCGCACACGATGGCCGCGATCGGATGGTTCGTCACGGGCTCAGTGTGCTGGATCGGTCAGACCGTCGCGGCGAGCCGTGACGGGTGCGAACAGCAGCGTGGCCGAACCGTAATCGGTTCGGCCACGCCGGAATTCAG
>NZ_JBHSQN010000009.1:193988-297964 GCF_042658545.1 Nocardia lasii | reverse complement strand
CCGCGCTGGACCCGGCGCCCGCGCCGGTGGCCACGCTGGTCGCCGATCCGCCCACGCCGCGCCCGATGGCGCCCGCCCCGGCGCCGCAGGCCGCCCAGGATCCGCGCTACGACACCGGCACCGACGAACGGCCCGCCCTGCCGCGGCGCAGCAGGCAGACCAACCTGGCGCCGGAGCTGTCCGAGCCCGTGGTCGAGGCCCCGCGCGAGCCCGAGCGTCCGCGCTCGGCCGAACAGGCGCGTGATCTCATGTCCGCGATCGAGAACGGCACCCGTCAGGGTCGCCGGCACCAGACCACTTCGAACCAGGACGAACAGGAAGGCTGAGGTGAACTCTTCCCCCGGTGATCTCAACTGGCTACTCGACGATCTCGTCGACCGGCTGGCAGGGGTCCGCTACGCGGTCGTGCTGTCCACCGACGGACTGCTGCTCGGACGTTCCTCGCAGATGAAGCGCGAGGACGCCGAGCACTTCGCGGCCATGTCGTCGACCCTGCACGGTCTCGCGCGCAGCGCGGGTGCCCGCTTCGACGGCGGCGCGGTGCGCCAAGCGGTGATCGAACTCGATCGGGCGGTGCTGTTCGTGACCTCGGCGGGCGACAACGCCTGCCTGGCGCTGCAGGCCACCGAGTCGGCCAACCTCGGCATGGTGGCCTACGAAATGAATCTCACCGTGGCGCGGGTCGGCAGTTATCTGTCGACGGAACCGCGCCACGGACATGCGCAGCTATAGAAAGTTTCACCGATGACTCGACTAGGCGATCCGTGGTTCGACGACGCGGCCGGACCACTGGTTCGGCCGTACGCGGTGACCCGCGGCCGCACCATGGGTGCGGCGCACGACCTGGACATGCTCACGGTGGTGGTCGCGGTGCACCCGGCCCCCACCCTGCGCCGGCCCGAACCCGAGTACCGGATGATCGCGCAGCTGTGCAAGCGTCCGCAATCGGTGGCCGAGGTCTCGGCCGTGCTCAAACTGCCTCTGGCGGTGACCAAGATCCTCGTCGGTGATCTCATCGCCGAGGGCCACCTCATCTTCCGGGCTCCGGTAACGGCCGACGCCGGCGCCGGTGACCTCAACGTATTGCGAGCGGTTCTGGATGGCATCCGAAAACTTTGACCCGACGACCTCGGGCGGCCAGCACCTGGCCGCCTCGGTCAAGATCCTCGTCGCCGGCGGCTTCGGCGTCGGCAAGACCACCATGGTGGCCTCGATCAGCGAGATCGCGCCGTTGCGCACCGAGGAGCTGATCACCGAGGTCAGCACCGGCGTGGACGACCTGTCGGGGGTGGAGCAGAAGCACACCACCACCGTCGCGCTGGACTTCGGCCGCATCACCATCGACCGGGATCTGGTGCTGTACCTGTTCGGCACGCCCGGCCAGGACCGGTTCTGGTTCCTGTGGGACGAGCTGTGCCGTGGCGCGCTCGGGGCGATCGTGCTGGCCGACACCCGACGGTTGAGCAACTCCTTCGCCGCGGTGGACTTCTTCGAACGGCGCGGACTGCCGTTCCTGATCGCGGTGAACTGTTTCGACGGGGCGCCGCGCTACACCATCGACGAGGTGCGCGACGCGCTCGACCTGGATCCCAACACCCCGGTGATGCTGTGCGACGCGCGCGATCGGCCCTCGGCCAAGGCGGTGCTGACGCATCTGGTCGAGTACCTGATCGATCGCGCCGCGCGCACCCCCGTCACCACCTGAGCCGACTATGCCGAGCCCGGTGCGGCGACCGCGTGTTCCGCGGCTCGGCTGGTCTGCTCCCACGCCGACCAGGTGGCCATCTTGGCGCGTGCGAGGTCGAAGGCCAAGTCGTACACCATGTTTCCGAGCAGCAGTCGCAGCGGCGGCTCCTCGGCGTCGACCAGCGTGAGCAGCGCCCGCGCGGCCAGGGCGGGTTCGCTGTCGATGGAGCCCTCGGCCCACTGTGCCTCGAGCTGGGCGCGCAGCGGGGCGTACGCCTCGATCGGGGTGGTATTTCGCATCGCCGAGTACAGGTCGGTCCAGTAGCCGCCCGGCTGCAGAATGCTCACGCGCACACCGAATTCCGCGGCCTCCATGGCCAGCGCCTCGCTCATGCCCTCGAGCGCGAACTTGCTCGCCGCGTACATGCCCGACAGCGGGAATCCGGCGAGTCCGCCGATGCTCGAGACCTGCACGATGTGGCCGTGGCGCTGGGCGCGCAGGTGCGGTAGCACGGCCTGGCTCACCCACAGGGCGCCGAAGAAGTTCACCTCCAACTGGTCGCGGGCCTGCTGCTCGGTGAATTCCTCGATCATGCCCATCGACAGGGTGCCTGCGTTGTTGACCACGATGTCGAGGCGGCCGAAGTGTGCCACGGCCTCCTCGACCGCGGTGTGCACGGCGGCACGGTCGGTGACATCGAGGGTCAGCGGCAGGACCCGGCCCGGGTGGGCGGCGGCGAGTTCGTCCAGCGCGGCGCGGGTGCGGGCGGCCACGGCGACCCGATCCCCGTGTGCCAGTGCGGCTTCGGCGAAGGCTCGACCGAGGCCACGGCTGGCTCCGGTGATGAACCAGACGCGGGGGGTGGCGGTACCGGCGGTGGTCATGGCGTTCCTCCTTCACTAGACAAGACGTTGCGTCTCGTCTGACATTTCCCAGATTGCCACCACTTTTCCGCCCTGTCAAGACGCAACGTCTCGTCTCTTTGATACGCTGTGCGCATGAGCCCCCAGCCCGCGCCCAAGCAGTCGGCCGACGCGAGTCGTCGCAACGAGAACTCCCGGCGCGCGATCCTCACCGCCGCCTTCGACCTGGCCGGCGAGATCGGCTACGACAAACTGACCATCGAGGCCATCGCCGCGCGCGCGGGGGTGGGAAAACAGACGATCTACCGGTGGTGGCCGTCCAAGGGCGCGGTCCTGCTCGACGCCGTGCTGATGCTCACCGACAGCGACTCCGCAGGCCCCGGCCTCCCCGACACCGGCGACCTAGAGGCCGACCTGAAACTGGTCCTGCGCGCCACCGTCGCGGAACTGTCCGACCCCCGCTTCGACCTACCGCTGCGCGGCCTGACCAGCGCCATCATGCACGACCGGGGCCTGGCCGCCGCCTACACCGAACGACTCCAGGCCCCGATCGACGAACTCAAACGCCACCGACTGGCCGCCGCGCAGGCCGCGGGCGAGATCGCCGACGATGTCGACCTCGAGGTGGCCATCGCCCTCATCTGGGGACCACTGATGGATCGCTGGCTGCTGCGCCCCGAGGGCCTCACCACCGACTTCGCCGACCGCGTGGTCGAGACCGCGCTGCGCGGGCTACGGGGCTGAACCTGGTGCCGGGCAGCATGTTTCACCACAGGCAGGTAGACCCGCGCCGAAACGCGGGCCTACCCGGAACTCAGCGGAAGCGCAGGTTCGTCGTGGCGAGACCGAAGATCTTGCGGCCGCCGGACTTGGCGGTGACGGCGACCACCGCGGTGCGGGTCGCCGGGTCGAGGGACTTCACGCGACCGGTGTACTCGACCTGGCCGCCCTCGCGGCCGACGACGGTGGGGGCCGAGAGGCGCACGCCGTAGCGGGTGACCGCGCCGGGGTCGCCCGACCACGCGGACACGAAGCCCGCGCCGAGGCCCATGGTCAGCATGCCGTGGGCGATGATGTCGGGCAGGCCGGCCAGTTCGGCGATCTTCTCGTCCCAGTGGATCGGATTGCCGTCGCCGGAGACGCCGGCGTAGTTGACCAGGTCGCCGCGCGAGACGCGGGCGTCGCGCAGCGGCAGTTCGTCGCCGACACCGAGCTCGTCGAACGACAGCGTGGTGCTGGGCACCCGCGCGGCACCGGCGACCGAGAGCACGACCTGCTCGCCCTCGGGGCGCAGGGTGGTCTCCACCGCGGCGCTCTTGTCCTGGCTGAACACCTTCACCCCGTGCAGCATGACGTTCTCCACCGCGGCGGTGATCTCGGGCGAGACCCCGTCGTCGCCGGTGATGCCGACGACCGTGGTGTGCATGGTGTGCACGGTCTCGCCCGCCTCGTCGACGAAGGTGTTGGTGACCGTGATCAGGTCCTTGCCCGCGATCGTGCGCACCGAGGACAGCTCCACGTCGACGATGAGGCGGTCACCGGCCACGATCGGCTTGTGCTGTTCGAAGACCTGCTCGGTCTGCACGAACATGTCGTAGCCGACCACCACCGTCTCGAACAGCAGCTTGTTGGCCGCCATCGCCGGGATGGAGACGAAGGTCAGCGGCGCGACCAGGCCGGGGTAGCCGAGCGCGGCGGCTGCCTCGTCCTCCCAGTGCGCGGGGTGGAAGTCCTGGACCGCGCGGGCGTACTCGCGGATCTTCTCGCGGCCGACCTCGTACACGCCGTCGACCCGGTAGTAGTGGCCTACCTTCGACGCGACATCAGGGGCATCGACAGCCAGGTCATCGACTACGGAAGTCACTATGAATCACCTTCGTTCGGGGAGCGGACATCCGGCAGGCTAGTCGACGCGCAGTCCGACCGTACATTTCTTGGCACAGTTCACAGTTCCGAACGGTCCGACGAAAACCGTGGCGCGCTGATCTGGAATGAGTCATAATCTGGAACGTGTCCACAAAACCGGACTTCGAGCAGATGCTCCGTGCAGCCCCACTGCGCGTCACCGCGCCACGTCTGGCGGTGCTCACCGCGGTGCACGAACATCCGCACGCCGAGACGGACACGATCCTGAGTCGAGTCAGAGCCTCCCTCGGGGCGGTGAGCACCCAGGCCGTCTACGACGCGCTGCGCGCGCTCACCACCGCCGGGCTGCTGCGCCGGATCCAACCGATGGGCACCGTCGCACGGTACGAGACCCGCGTCGGTGACAACCACCATCACCTGGTCTGCCGAACCTGCGGGGTGATCGTCGATGTCGAATGCGCCGTCGGCGACACACCCTGCCTGAACCCCAGCGACACCCACGGTTTCGTCGTCGACGAGGCCGAGGTCATCTACTGGGGTCGATGCTCTGACTGCACGACATCGCCATCACTGACCTGAAAGGATTCGCCGTGCCAGAGGAACACCCACCGATCGCGGAAGCCAATACGGAACCCGGTGAGAACGGCGGCTGCCCTGTCGCGCACCAGCCCTTCGCGTCCACCGACGCCCGTGGCAGCAACCTCGACTGGTGGCCCAACCAGCTCAATCTCGGCCTACTGCAACAGGATCCGCCCGCGGCCAACCCGTTCGGCGGCGATTTCGACTACGCGAAGGAGTTCGCGACCCTCGACCTGGCCGAGGTGAAGGCCGATATCGAGCGCGTCCTGACCGACTCCAAGTCCTGGTGGCCCGCCGATTTCGGCCACTACGGTCCGCTGTTCGTCCGCATGGCCTGGCACTCGGCAGGCACCTACCGCGTCGGTGACGGTCGCGGCGGCGCCGACGGCGGCCTGCAGCGCTTCGCCCCGCTCAACAGCTGGCCCGACAACGCCAGCCTGGACAAGGCCCGGCGGCTGCTGTGGCCGGTGAAGAAGAAGTACGGCCGCAAGCTGTCGTGGGCGGATCTGCTCATCTACACCGGCAATGTCTCCCTCGAGTCGATGGGCTTGCGCACCTTCGGTTTCGGTGGCGGGCGCGTGGACGCGTGGGAGCCCTCCGAGAACGTGTTCTGGGGTCCCGAACGCACCTGGCTCGGCGACGAACGCTACAGCGGCGACCGCAACCTCGAGCGTCCGCTGGCCGCGGTGCAGATGGGTCTGATCTACGTCAATCCCGAAGGCCCCAACGGCAATCCGGATCCGATCGCCGCCGCCGTCGACATCCGCGAGACCTTCGCCCGGATGGCGATGAACGACGAGGAGACCGCCGCGCTCATCGCCGGTGGACACACCTTCGGCAAGACCCACGGCGCGGGCCCGGCCGACAATGTCGGTCCCGAGCCCGAGGCCGCGCCACTCGAGGAGCAGGGTCTTGGCTGGCGCAGCAAGTTCGGCACCGGGGTCGGCGAGGACGCGATCACCAGCGGCCTCGAGGGCATCTGGAACAGCACGCCGATCGCCTGGGACAACAACTTCCTCGAGACCCTCTACGGGTACGAGTGGGAACTGAGCGAGAGCCCGGCGGGCGCGCACCAGTGGATCCCCCAGGGCGGCGCGGGCGCCGACACCGTGCCCGACCCGTTCGTCCCGGGCCGCAAGCGCGCCCCGGTCATGCTGACCACCGACCTGTCGCTGCGTTTCGACCCCATCTACGGGCCGATCACGCGGCGCTGGCTGGAGAACCCGGCCGAGTTCGAGGACGCGTTCGCCCGCGCCTGGTTCAAGCTCACCCACCGCGACATGGGTCCGATCGTGCGCTACCTCGGCCCGCTGGTGCCCAGCGAGGAACTGCTGTGGCAGGACCCGGTGCCCGCCCAGCAGGGCCCGGTCCTCGGTGAGTCCGAGATCGCCGCGCTCAAGGGCCAGATCCAGTCGTCCGGGCTGTCCATCGCCCAGCTGGTGTCGACCACGTGGGCGGCGGTGTCGTCGTTCCGTGGCAGCGACAAGCGCGGCGGCGCCAACGGCGGCCGGATCCGGTTGCAGCCGCAGGCGGGCTGGGCGGTCAACCAGCCCGACGAGCTCGCCCAGGTGATCCGGGTCTACGAGAGCATCCAGGACAGCTTCAACGCGGCGGGCGGCACGCAGGTGTCCTTCGCCGACCTGGTCGTGCTCGGTGGCGCGGTGGGTGTCGAACAGGCCGCCCAGGCCGCCGGCTTCCCGGTGACGGTGCCGTTCTCCCCCGGTCGCACCGACGCGACCCAGGAGCAGACCGACATCGAGTCTTTCGCCGCGCTCGAGACCCCGGCCGACGGGTTCCGCAACTACGTGTCCAAGGACGCGCAGGTGCCCGCCGAGTACCTGCTGCTCGACAAGGCCAACCTGCTCACCCTCACCGCACCGGAACTGACGGTGCTGATCGGTGGACTGCGAGTCCTGGGCGCGAACTACCAGTCCTCGCCGCTCGGGGTGTTCACCGAGACGCCGGGCGCGTTGACCAACGACTTCTTCGTCAACCTGGTGGACATGGACGTCGAGTGGTCGCCGTCGAGCGAGGACGGCCTCTACGAGGGCCGCGATCGGGAGTCGGGCGCGGTGAAGTGGACCGCGAGCCGGGTCGATCTGGCGTTCGGGTCCAACGCGCAGCTGCGCGCGCTGGTCGAGGCCTACGCCACCGACGACGCGCGCGAACAGTTCGTGCACGACTTCGTCGCCGCGTGGACCAAGGTCAGCAACCTGGACCGGTTCGATCTGGTCTGATCCCGACACGCCGATGCCCTGCGAATCACGGTGATTCGCAGGGCATCTCGGCGTCTCTCAGGATTCGGCGAGCTCGGCGAGCCGGTCCACCGAGGCCTGGAGCTTGTCTGCCGTGGTGGCCTTGGCGCGCACCTGCCGCAGCTCGTCGTGCAGGGCGGTCCAGTCGTAGGTGTGGGTCACCCGGGTGTGGGTGTCGTCGAGGGGCTCGAGTTCCCAGCGCCACAGGTGTCCGGGCGGGGTCTTGTCGCGCTCGGACGGGTTCCACGCGATGCGGCGGGCCTCCTCGAACTCGACGATGTGGTTGTCGCGGTCGGCGCCGTTGGTCAAGGTGGTGGTGAACACGTCACCGACCGCGCGAACCCGCTGGCCCGCGGCGGCTTCGGCGAGATTGTCGTTGCCGTCCCAGCGCGGCTGCTGGGCGGGATCGGCGATCAGCTCGAAGATCGCGGCGGGGCTCGCCGCGATGTCGCGGGAGGCGTGGACGATGCGTGGGGCGTCGATGGTTTCGGTCACCCGGTCGAGAGAACCAGCGCCGCACTCCCCCGGCAACCATTCCGCTCGAGGGCGCGACTAATTCGTCCGATACACCGCGAACACCGGAATCTCGCGATCGGTGTTGTCCCGGTACTCGCCGAAACCCGGGATCAGCGCCACCATCCGGTCGTAGAGGGCGGTGCGTTCCGGCTCGGCGACCAATTCGGCCTTGCCCGTATAGGTTTCGCCCGGAACCTCGACGGTCAGGGTGGGATCGGCGAGCAGGTTGTAGTACCAGGCGGGGTGTTTGTCGGCGCCGCCGTTGGAGGCGATCAGCACGATCCGGTCGCCGTCGGGCAGAAACACCAGCGGATTGGTGATCGCCCGACCCGATTTCGCGCCGGTGGTGGTGATGATCACCATGGTGTCGCGGCCGGCGAACGGGCCGCCGACGCGCCCGCCGTTGGCCCGGAACTCGGCGATCACCTGGTCGTTGAATGCGCTCATGCCTGCCACAACACCGCCACCACCCCCGGAAATTCCGCCCCTGCCACGGCATATGCGCGCAGACCGTGAGGTCCTCTAACGTTGCCGGGTGCTAGGACATTCTCATGCGACGAGTGGGGCGCTGGCCTGGGCCGGTACGGCCGCCGCGCTACCGCTCACCGTCGCCGCGTTCCCCCTGTTCGACAGCGACACAACGAAATTCGGGATCGCCGAACTGATCATGGGCACCCTGCTCACCGCGGGCGCCGCGCTGCTGCCCGACGCGGACCACCCCAACGGGACCATCTCCCACGTCCTTGGCCCGGTCTCGCATCACCTGTGCCGGTTCATCTCGTGGGCCTCGGGCGGACACCGGCACGGGACGCATTCGCTGCTGTTCGTGGTCGTCGCGGTGCTGGGGACGTGGGCGGGCGAACACTATCTGGGTCGACCGTTCACCCTCGGGCTGGTGTTCTTCCTGCTCGCGCTGGCGGTGCGGTCGCTGCACCTGTGCCCGCCCGGCAAGAACGTGCGTTCCTACGGGACGGTGATCGTGTTGGCCGCGGCGGGCACGTTCGCGGTGGATCACTGGATCGTGGATCGGCCCGCGTGGTTGCCGATCTGCGTGGGGCTGGGGTGTCTGGCGCATCTGCTGGGCGATTGCCTGACCGATCGGGGTTGTCGGCTGCTGTGGCCGTTTCCGTTGCGGACCCGGGTGCCGTTGATCGAGCGGACCGGCAATCGGGTCGAAACCTGGGTTATCTCACCGCTTTTCGTGCTGGGGGCGATGGGGGCGCTCTGGTACGCGATCACGCAACAGCGCTGAGTTCGGGCACCGGGACGGCGGGCTCCCCCGCCGTCCCTCGCCGGGCCGGCGCAGCCGGTCCCCAGTGCCTTCCCTATGCACATACATGTATAGATGCGCATATCTCGGTAACGCGATGGATTTGTGTCGCGTCCCAGATCCGGGCCTCGACAACCGTCGCCCGTGGCCGATCTCGACCCGAACCGCCCATAATTGAGTGCACAGTTGTACTCTCAATTTCGTGACCGAGCAGCTCCCCCGATCCCAGGCCGAAATACAGGCCCTCACCCGCCTGGCGGGCGATGAATTCGTCGGCGCCGTGGACGGGATCGCTGCCATGCATCGCGCCATCTCCGACCGCGTGTTCGCCGCGATTCGCCTCGGCGTCGGACCCGCCGCCGCCCCGGTGAAGGTCGTGCACGACGCGATCACCGACGGGGTGTACGCGGCGGTCAGCGGCACCGGACTCATCGTCGGCGAGGTCGCGAGCGCGGTACAGCTGCCCGGGGTCACCGCGCCCTCGCGCACGGTGTGGGGCGCGGGCGTGCTGGCCGCGATCCAGGGTTTCATCGGCGACGCCCTCGAGGACGACGCCCCGATCCTGGCCTCCCCCATGACCTTCCGCGTCGACGGCGCCCCGGTCCCGCCCGAGGAACTGGCCGCGCACGTCCCGGTACCCACCACCCGGCTGGTGGTGTTCCTGCACGGGCTCATCGAATCCGAGCACGCCTGGCGCCTCGGCGGTCGCCCCACCTACGGCGAGCGGCTGGAAGCCGACCTCGGCTACACCCCGGTCTTCGTCCGCTTCAACACCGGCCTGCACATCTCCGAGAACGCCGCCCAACTCAGCGCGCTGCTGGCCCGGCTGGTCGAGAGCTGGCCGATGCCGGTGCACGAGATCTGCCTGGTCGGGCACTCCATGGGCGGGTTGGTCATGCGCAGCGCCTGCCATCAGGCCGAAGCCGCCGAGCAGGTGTGGGTACGCGCGGTGCGTCAGGTGGTCTGCCTGGGTTCGCCGCATCTGGGCGCGCCGCTCGAGCAGTTCGTGCACTACGCCTCGGCCGCGCTGGACCTACTGCCCGAGACCCGCCCGCTGAGCAAGCTGTTGCGCAGGCGCAGTGCCGGCATCCGGGATCTGCGCCACGGCTCCCTCGTCGACGAGGACTGGCGCGATCCGGACGTGGACACCCTGCGCGCGCGAGCCGTCATCGAGGTTCCGCTGCTGCCGGGCGTCGACCACTACTTCGTCACCACCACCATCACCCACAGCCCCCAGCACCCGCTCGGCGTGATCATCGGCGACGGCATGGTCCTGTCGGGCAGCGGATCGGGGCGCGGCCGCACCCGGCGCCTGGATCTGGACGCGGTCAACGGCCTGCACATCCCCGCGGCGAACCATTTCAGCCTGCTCAATCACGACGCCGTCTACGAGGCCCTGCACAGCTGGTTGACGAGCACGCCCCGCAGACCGCGCCCGGTGGATACGCTGTGGCCATGACTCTCGACCACGGCGACCCGGGCGACGCACCCGCCATACCGCTGCCGACCGCTCCCCTGGCCAACGAGGCGCGCCCGTCGGCGGCCGAGGAGGCACGCACGATCGCGGCGGGCACCAACACCGGCACCCTGGCCAGTCTCACCGCCGACGGCGCGCCGTGGGCGTCGTTCATCACCTACGGACTGCTCGACGGGCAACCGGTGCTGAGCGTGTCGCGCCTGGCCGAACACGGCCGTAACCTGGCCCGCGACCCGCGCGCGAGCATCGCGATCGTCACCCCCGACATCCCCGCCGACCCCCTGGCAGGCACCCGCATCACCCTGGCCGGGTTCGTCGAGAAGCCCACCGGCGCCGAAGCCGACGCTGCCCGCGCGGCCCACCTCAGTGCCATCCCCGCGGCCAAGTACTACATCGACTACAACGACTTCACCCTGTGGGTCCTGCGCGTCGAACGCGTGCGCTGGGTCGGCGGCTACGGTCGCATGGACTCCGCCTCCGCCGCCGAATACCGTGCGGCGCAACCGGATCCGATCGTCGCCCACGCCGCCCCCGGCATCGCCCACCTCAACGCCGACCACGCCGAGGCCCTGCTCGCGATGGCCCAGCAACTCGGCGGCTTCCCCGACGCCATCGCCGCCACCTGCGAACGCGCCGACCGCTACGGCCTCGACCTGCGCGTGGAATCCCCGCGCGGGGTGGCCCGCACCCGCGTCGGCTACGCCACCCCGATCTCCGAGATCAGCGAACTGCGCGCCGCCACCGTCGAATTGGCCCGCCGAGCCCGCGCCACCGACTGAGCGCCCCGCGCGTTCGCCGTTCGCCCGCGCTCAGGGCCACAGCACCGCCACCAGCACGTTCACGATCGCGAGGCCGCCCGCGGCGTCGGTCATCCAGGGGACCTGCTTGCCGCGCTTGGCGTCACCGCGGCTGATCTCGGCGAAGGCGGCCACCGCGAACGCGATCACCAGCTTCACCGCCAGCTTGGTCGTGTCGGGTTCCTTGTGCAGTGACTCGATCCCCGAGGCCATCCCGGCCAGGATCACGCCGGTGATCAGCTGCGCCCGCGCACCCCACACCATCAACTCCGAGACCCTCGGGCGCGAGGCGACATAACCACCGACGACCGCCGCCATGCCGAGCAGATGGGCGACGACGACGAGCTTGTAGACCAATTCCATGGGTGCGCAGCGTAATACAGACGAAAGCGGCCGGTACCCGAAGGCACCGGCCGTGTCAGACGAACTCTTCCGTGTGGGGGTCAGTTGGCCTGCTGATCCAGCAGGTGCGAGTCCTTGCGGACGCCGAAAGCGGTGATGACCTCCATGATGCCGATGATGATCAGGAAGATGCCGACCACCAGGACCAGCGTGGCGACGGAACCGATCGGCCACACGATCAGGATCACACCGGCCAGCGCGCTGATGATGCCGTAGAAGATCTGCCAGCCGCGTCCGGGCACGCCGCTGGTCTCCGAGATCGCCGAGAACAGCACCGCGATACCGCGGAACAGCCAGCTGATGCCGATCCACAGGCCCAGCAGCACGATCGAGGTGAGGTCGTCGCGGAAGCAGAACACACCGATGATCAGCGACAGCACACCGCTGATGAAGGACAGCACGCGAAAGCTGGTGCTCGGCAGGTGGGTGAAGGCGGCGATCAGCTGGAAGATACCGCTGACAACCATGTAGATACCGAACAGCACGCCCGCCACGAGCAGCGACGGACCGGGCCACACGAGCAAGATGATGCCGAGCACCACCGCGAGAAGACCGGTGACCAGAATTGTTTGCCAGGTTTTCTTGGCAAGAGCCGTCAACGGGCTCCCCAGCACGGTATTTGTCGTCATGACGAGATGTTATGCCCGGTTGCGCTGGTTTTCCGGAAATTAGCTGGGGCTGTGACCGTGTCGCGATCGGACCCGCCGCGCTGACCGGGCGAGCGTGCGCGTCGTCACCTCCTTGCCCGGACGAACGTTTGGCGCGCGAGCGGCTCGGGTAGATGAAGGGGGTGTCGGTTGTACTCGTGCTGCAAGCTCGGGGCCTCGGTGAACTCCTCGCCGCGGTCCCGGCTCTGCGTGCCCTGCGCCGGGCCGAACCGCGGAGCCGAATCGTCCTGGCGGCGCCACCTCGGCTCGAGCAGATCGTCGACCTGATCTCCTCGGTCGACGAGCTCGTGCCCACCGCCGATCCGGCCGCCCTGATCTGGGACGGTCCCGCACCGGAATTGGCGGTGAACCTGCACGGCCCCGACGGCGCCAGCGCACGGGCACTGGCCGATACCGGGGCCGCGCGGATCATCGGCCACCGCACCCCCGCCTTACCGAAGCTCGCGGGCCCGCGCTGGGACCCCGAGGCGAACATGGTCGATCGCTGGTGTCGACTGCTCGAGGGTGAGGGCATCGACGCCGATCGCCGCAATATCGGGTTGGTGCCGCCGGTGGCCTCGATCAGTCGTCGCGATTGCGTGGTCGTCCACATCGGCGCGGGCGCCCCCGCGCGGCGCTGGCCGCCGGAACGGTTCGCCGCGGTCGTGCGACACCTGCTGGTGCTGGGCCGCGATGTGGTGCTCACCGGCGACCCCTTCGAACGCGATATCGCCCGGCAGGTGGCCGCGCAGGCGGGTCTGCCCGACGATCGGGTGCTCGCGGGGCGCCAGAACCTCACCGATCTGGCCGCCACGGTCGCCGAGGCCGGGCTCGTGATCAGCGGCGACACCGGGGTCGCGCACCTGGCGACCGCCTTCGGCACGCGCACGGTCCTGCTGTTCGGCCCCACCCCGCCGCGCCGGGTCGGCCCGCCCTCGCATCTGCTCGGCAGGCACGCGGTGCTGTGGGCCGGGCAGACCGGCGATCCCGACGCCATGTCCCCCGACCCCGGACTATTGCGGATCGGGGCGCCCGAGGTGATCTCGGCGGTGGACGCGCAGTTGGACAAGCAGGCCTGGACCGAGACCAGCCGGTCGCGTTACCGCCGGGTGGGCTGAGCGGCGTCCTCCCCGACGGCGTCGCGCAGGGCCGCGGCGTGGGCGGCCAGGGCACTGGGCCAGAACTTGTCGAGATAGTCGCGCGCGTCGTTGAGACCGCGCGGGTCGAGGGAGTAGAGGTGGCGGTTACCGTCGCGGCGCATCCGCACCAGGTGCGCCTCGCGCAGGATCCGCAGGTGCTGCGAGGCCGCTGAGCTGGTGATTCCGGTGGCGGTGGCGAGGTCGGCGACCGAGCGCGGCCCCTGGGGCAGCGACTCGAAGATCGCGCGCCGAGTGGGGTCGGATAACGCCGTGATAGCCCGAACTCCGTTAGCGTCCACTGAAACAGTCTCCCCGGATCGGGGTATTTCGGCAACGATCTTGCACACGAGCATTTCACCCGGTGAGTCCACGGATGCGGAGTTTCGTTAGGGGATCGTTATAGATCAACTGCGGTTATAGCCGTTCGTGATCGCAACCACATCATTCGCCGCGCAGGTCACGGGTTAGCTACGTTTTTAAACATGTTCGTGACCAACCCGTTATCTGCTCGAGTCTCCGACGCCTTCGCCGGCCGTTGGGGAGGCGTAGTCGCGGGTGCGGTGGCTTTGTCCGCACTCGTGGGTACCTCCGTCGCCACTTTCAGTGAGCCCGAGAGCCCTGTCCTGACCACTACTATCGCCGCGGATGCCACCCAGGCCATCAACACCGGCCAGTCGCCGTACCGCTTCACCGCGTACACCCCTGCCGAGGCCCAGGGCCCGCAGGCGTCGGCGCCCATCGCGTGGGAGGAGCACCGCGAGGCGGTAGCCCTCGAGCTGCCGCAGCTGCCGGTTCTCGCTCCCCCGCCGCCCCCGCCGCCGAGCACGGTTCGTCCGGTGCACGGCCGGCTGACCTCGTACTACGGTCCCCGCTGGGGCCAGGCGCACAACGGCATCGACTTCGGTGACCCGATCGGCGCGCCCGTTTTCGCCGTCACCAACGGTACCGTCATCGAAACCGGTCCCGCGACGGGCTTCGGCCTGTGGGTCCGCGTCCAGCAGGACGACGGCACCATCGGCGTGTTCGGCCACGTCAACGAGATCCTGGTCCACCCCGGCCAGCAGGTCAACGCCGGTGACACCATCGCCACCGTCGGCAACCGCGGCCAGTCGACCGGCCCCCACCTGCACTACGAGGTGCGCGTGCCGGACGGCTCGCAGTACGGCAACCCGATCGACCCGCACGCCTGGCTCGGCGCCCGCGGCATCCACCTGGGTGTCCCGCAGGACTGATCCTCACCAACCACTGATCGCCGCCCGCCGCGCGATCGGAAATTCCCGAAGCCGCGCGACCGCGAGCGTCGAGTCATGGTCTCCCGAGACCAGACCGACCTCGCGGTCGCGTTTCGCTATCGATGGGGACGTTCGTCGGTTCGGCGTGCGCGAAGTTGCCGCTGTCGTCAATGGGTCGTGACGCTGCGGGAACCGCCGGGGTGCGCGCGGCTCGAGCGGCCCGACGATCGCGCGGAGATTGCTGGGTGCGCGCCGCTGTCGGCGCGCGGGCGAGAGGGCGGACGGCGCGCGGCATCCGCACCGGTGCTGAGCGCGGCGGTGACCGAGGCGTTGCCGTCGACGAGGCGAGGAGTGGGGGTGTTCTCGGGGTTCTCGCGCGGCCGAGCCAGGGGTCGGCGACAGGTCGTACTCGGGTAGGGGGTGGGGACCGGTCCGTAGCGGGATTCGGTGGGGCGTAGGCGATTTCTAGCTTCGGTGTATGGCGACGATCGGATTCACCCACACTCTGTCCCGCATGCGCTCGCGGACCGGTTCGGTGCGCGAGGAAGGGCCGTGGCACGGGCCGCTGCTGGTGAATTCGGCGCTGATGGTGGCCTTGGTCGTCGTGTCGGTGGTGGGCATGGTGGTCGACGACCGGTTGTTGCTCGGGGAGTCGGTGTGGGTGAAACCGGCCAAGTTCGGGTTCGCGTTCGCGCTCTACGGGCTGACGCTGGCCTGGATGCTGCGGTTGCCGCATCGGGGGCGGCGGGTGAGCTGGTGGTTGGGGACGGTGTTCGCGGTCACCGGGGTGCTCGACGTGGGGTTCATCGCGGTGCAGGCCGCGCGCGGGACGTTCAGTCATTTCAATACCGCCACCGATCCGGTCAACACGATCGGCCAGCAGGTGTTCGCCTCCGGCGTTCCCGGGCTGTTCGTCGCGAATCTCGTGCTCGCGGTGATCATTTCGTGGCAGAAGCTGACGGATCAGCCCACCCGGATCGCGTTGAAGGCGGGGCTGTGGCTGGCGGTGACAGGGATGATGCTCGGCTACCTGATGGGGTTCACCGGCCCGCAACTCGTCCGCCAGTCCGACGGCACCGTCGTCGGACTCATGGCCGGACACACCGTCCGCGCCGGTGACACCGCCCGCGACAGCGCCCCCGGTCTGCCGATCACCGGCTGGAGCACCATCGGCGGCGACCTGCGCATTCCGCACTTCCTCGGCCTGCACGGCATCCAGCTACTCCTGGTCCTGGCCGTCGCGCTGCTCGCGCTCGTCCCCCGCTACCCCTGGCTGCGCACCGAAACCACCCGGGCCGCCCTGCTCGTGGTCGCGACCCTCGGCTACTTCGGCCTCGTCACCCTCACCTGCTGGCAGGCCCTGCGCGGCCAACCCCTCACCGACCCCGACTCGACCACGCTCGGCGCTGGCGCCGCGCTCGCCCTGTTCGTCACGGCCGGGGTGATCACCGTCTACCTGCGCGCCCGAGAAGCGGACCGGGCGAGCTAGGCACGCTGTGTCCTAGCGGAGGCGTTCGGCCTCGCGGGCGAGTTGGAGCAGGGTGGCGCTGAGTTGGGCCAGTTCGGTGGGCGAGGCGCCCTCGTCCACCGCCGTCGCCACATCCTCGGCGGCGCAGCGGGCGGCGAACCAGCGGTCGGCCAGATCGGCGGCCTCCTGGGAGGTGAGGACCACGGCATCTTCGGGGATACCGGTGCCCTTGAGACTGGTTCGGTGTTCATAGGCACGCTGGCGGCAGGATTGGCGGCAATAGCGGCGACGGCGACCCGACTCCGAATCCACGATCTCCCGCCCGCACCACGAGCAGGACAGCAGGCGACTGCGCGACATGGTGCGAAACCCTATCGGCCCGTGCGCGAATCCGCCGGTTCAGGTCTCGCTGAGCGGGCACACTCCTGGCCTCGGCCTCGCCGCGTCGGCCGGGCGAGCCACGCTCGCCCACGCGGACGGTGCGACGGCCCACTGGGCACTACGACGGGCGGGCCGGGCACTACGACGGGTCGGCCAGGTACTACGACGGGCCGGCCGGGCACTACGACGGGCCGCCTGGGCACTACGACGGGCCGCCTGGGCACTACGACGGGTCGGCCGGGCACTACGACGGGCCGCCTGGGCACTACGACAGCCCACGTCGGCCCTACGACTACAATGGAACAGTTCAGACTTCCCGTGCGTTGAGGTAATACCAAGACCTGTTTTCGGCGCGCCTCCGCCGATGGACTGACCGAAGGGTGCGACGAAGGAGTACCCGTAGGGAGGGAAGAGGCGGAGTCAAGCGCCGAAAACCGCGGCCCCGGCCGCCGAAATTACAGGAGCACACATGGCAGATCGCGTACTCCGGGGCAGTCGGCTCGGAGCGGTGAGCTACGAGACCGATCGCGACCACGACCTGGCCCCGCGCCGGATCGCCCGCTACCGCACCGACAACGGTGAGGAGTTCGACGTCCCGTTCGCCGACGACGCGGAGATCCCGCCCACCTGGCTGTGCCGTAACGGCCAGGAGGGTCAGCTCATGGAGGGCACCTCGGTCGAGACCAAGAAGGTCAAGCCGCCGCGCACCCACTGGGACATGCTGCTGGAACGCCGCAGCAAGGAAGAGCTCGAGGAGCTGCTCAAGGAGCGCCTCGACCTGCTCAAGACCCGCCGCCGGGCCTGACGCACGATGTCGGAGGCCGCCTCCCCACCACAGGGGAAGGCGGCCTTCGACATTTCCTGGTCCAGCGAACCCTGCGGCGCCAGCCGCCGATGAGCTCAGTGGCTGGCTACTTTGCGGTACTGCAGCAGGGCCGCGGGCATCGCGAGGGCCAGGATGACGACCGAGCAGATGATCGCGTAGAGGATGCAGTTGTCCGCGGCCCAGCCCGACGGGGTGCCGAAGCTCGGGGGTGAGCTGTTCTCGAAGAGCTTGCGGCTCGCGGCCGAGACCGCGGTGATCGGGTTCCACTCGGCGATGGTGCGCAGCGGGCCGGGCAGGGTCTCGGCGGAGATGAACGCCGAGGAGATGAACGTCAGCGGGAACAGCCAGATCAGGCCCGCGCTCTGGGCGACCTCCACGGTCGGCGAGATCAGGCCGGTGAGCGCGCCCACCCACGACATCGCGAACGCGAACAGCAGGATGATTCCGAAGGCGAGCATCGCGTCGCCGAAGCTGCCGTGGATGCGCCAGCCGACGACGTAGCCGCAGATCGACATCACGCCCAGGCTCACGATATTGACCACCAGGTCCGACAGTGTGCGGCCCATCAGCACCGCCAGCCGTGACATCGGCAGCGTGCGCATCCGGTCGATGATGCCCTTCTGCAGGTCACCGGCCAGGCCGACGGTGGTGAACGCGGCATTGAACGCCACGGTCTGGGTGAAGATGCCCGCGATCAGGAACTCGCGGTACTGGTCGCCGCCGAGGGAGGCGCCGAAGATGTAGGCGAACAGGAACACGAACATCAGCGGCTGGATCGTCGCGGTGACCAGCAGGGTCGGCACCCGCAGGATGGTCAGCAGGTTGCGGTAGGCCACGATCGCGCTGTCGCGCGCGAACCGCGCCCGCGGCGTCATCGTCACCGGCGCGCTCGGGCGCGGGGTAGCCGATGTGATCGGCAGATCACGGGTTTCGTAATCGTCCACCGTGATGTCGGGGGCACTCATGCCTGCACCTCGCTGGCGCTCGGCGCCGGCATGACTGCCATGGCAGCAGTGTCTATCAGCCGCTCGCTGCGCTCGCTCATGACAGGATCTCCTCTTGCACGTCGTCGGTTTCGGGTTCGGGCATGGGTTCGGCGGGGGTGCCGGTGAGCGAGAGGAATACGTCGTCGAGGGTCGGGCGCACCACGTTCGCGTCGAGGACGCAGATGCCCGCGTCGTCGAGGCGGCGCAGGGATTCGACCATGGTGCGCGAACCGTTGCCCACCACCACCGAGACCTCGTCGCTGCCGGGTTCGTGGAACGGTTCGCCCACGCCCACCTGGTGCAGCACCGCCAGCGCGGGCCACGGGGCCTGTCCGGGGGCGAGGGTGACGGTGAGCCGGTCGCCGCCGATGGAGGTCTTGAGTTCGTCGGCCGACCCGCGCGCGATCACCGTGCCCTTGTCGATCACGGTGATCCGGTCGGCGAGCAGGTCGGCTTCCTCGAGGTACTGGGTGGTGAGCAGCACGGTGGTGCCGTCGTCGACGAGATCACCGATCACCTGCCACATGTCCAGGCGCCCGCGCGGGTCGAGGCCCGTGGTGGGTTCGTCGAGCACCACCACCGGCGGCCGGGCCACCAGCGCGCCGGCCAGGTCGAGGCGGCGCGCCATGCCGCCGGAGTAGGTGCCCGCGCGGCGGCCCGCGGCGTGGTCGAGGCCGAAGGCGGTGAGCAGTTCCTCCGCCCTGGCCACCGCCTGTTTGCGGCCCATGCCGTACAGGCGGGCCACCATGCGCAGGTTCTCGTAGCCGGTCAGGTTCGCGTCGACCGCCGCGTACTGGCCGGACAACCCGATTCGGGTGCGCGCGGTGGCCGGGTCGCCGAGCACGTCGACGCCGGCCACCCGCACCGAGCCCGCGTCGGGGCGCAGCAGGGTGGTGACGATGCGCACGGTGGTGGTCTTGCCCGCGCCGTTGGGTCCGAGCAGGCCGAGCACGGTGCCCGCCGGGATCTCCAGGTCGATCTCCTTCAGCACGCGCACCTTGCCGTAACTCTTGGCCAGGCCACGTACTTCTACCGCGAAACTCACGGTCGCATCTCCTTCTGGCCGCTGCCGCACACGGTGATCTCCGGGATGGCGTCGAGGTGGCGATGCAGCACGGGGCCGATCACCGCCAACGATTCCGGTGAGGTCATCGCCGCGTGCCTGCAGGGCAGGTCGTGGTTGTGGATGTCGCCGGTGACGAACGGTTGCCAGGCGTCGGCACACCGGCCGGGATCGGCGGCGTTGATCTCGTCCGCCGCGGCGGTGAAGAACAACAGATCGCCGTCGAACATGCGCGGCCGGAACCGGTTGGCCATGACGGTGCCGTCGGCGTACCCGGTGTAGAGGCTGTGCAGGTGCTCGACCGAGAGCGCGGCGAACGGGCCCGGCTGTGCCCGCAGCAGATCCGCCGCTTCGTGCAGGTCGAGGTCGGCGGGCAGCGGTGCCCCGTCGATGAGGTCGGCGCCGAACTCGCCGAGGATGTCGGCCACGCTGGGCATCGAGGTGTCGAGCCAGCGGTCGCCGAGCTGGTAGCTGTCCAGCATGGCCAGCAGCGCCACGTCCTCGCCCAGCTCCTGCAGCTGCACGGCGATCTCCTGGGCGATCAGGCCGCCCAGCGACCAACCGAGCAGGTGATAGGGGCCGTGCGGCTGGATCGACCTGATGTGGGCGACATAGTGTCCGGCGGCTTCGGGGATCGAGGTGAAGCCCTCCTCGCCGGACACGTGCGGCGCCTGCAGCCCGTACACCGGACGCTGCTGGTCCAGGTGCGCGAGCAGCCCGGCGTAGCACCACGACAGTCCGATCGCCGGGTGCACGCAGAACAGCGGGGTGTCGTGCTTGCTGGTGGCCGCGCGGATGGTCAGGACCGGCGCGATGGCCGCCTCGATCACCGCGTTCGGGTCGGTGTCGTCGAGGCGGGCCGCGATCCCGGCCGGGGTGGCGTCGCCGAACATCATCTGGACCGGCATCTCGTAGCCCTGATCCCGCAGTGCGGCAACGACTTTGGTGGCCAGCAGGGAGTTGCCGCCGAGTTCGAAGAACCCGTCGTCCACGCCGACCCGCTCGACCCCGAGCACCTCGGTGAACGCCGCGCACAGCGCCACCTCGGTGGGCGTCACCGGCGCGCGGTACCCACCGGCGGCGACGAACACCGGTTCGGGCAGCCGCGACCGGTCGAGCTTGCCGACCGGGCTGAGCGGCACCTCGTCGAGCAGCATGACCGCCTGCGGGACCATGTAGTTGGGCACGTGCCCGGCCACGTGCTCGAGCAGTTCGGGCACGCTCGGCGCGGAGCCCGCGCGCGCCTTCACGTAGGTGACCAGCGCGGTGACCCCGGCCTGGGTGGTGTGGCCGATGGTGAGCGCGAGCTCGACGTCGGCGTGGCGGGCGAACGCGGCGTCGATCTCGCCGAGTTCGATGCGGAAGCCGCGCACCTTCACCTGATGGTCGGTGCGCCCGACGTATTCCACCTCGAGCGCGGAGCTCGCGCCGTTGCGCCAACGCACCAGATCGCCCGTGCGGTACATCCGTTCACCGGGTGCGCCGTAGGGGTTGGCGACGAATCGCTGGGCGGTCAGGCCCGGCCGGTTGAGGTAGCCCCGTGCCAGGGCCGCGCCAGCCAACTGCAGTTCGCCGGTGACGCCGATCGGGGTCGGATGCAGGCGCCGGTCCAGCACGCTCGCCGCGACACCGCGGATCGGGCCACCGATGGTGATCGGGGCCTGCGGGCTCATCGGCTGCGGCATCAGCGTGACGATGGTGGTCTCGGTGGGGCCGTAGACGTTGTAGAAGTTGCGGCCCGGCGCCCAGCGGGCCAGCAGGTCCGGCGGCAGTGCCTCGCCGCCGACGAGCACGTGGGCCAGCGAGTGCACCCCGGTCGGATCGACGGTGCCCAGTGCGGCGGTGGTGATGAACGCGTGGGTGATCCGCTCGCGGATGAACACCTGGCGCAGGTCCTCGCCGCCGACCACCCCGGCCGGGGAGATCACCAGCGTCGCCGCACCGCCGAGCGCGAACAGGATGTCGAGCACGGCGGCGTCGAAACTCGGGGTGGCGAAGTGCAGTACCCGGCTGCCGGGTCGCACGTCGAAGCGGTCGGCGGTCTCGGCGGCGAAGTTCGACAGGCCACCGTGGGTGACGACCACGCCCTTGGGGGTACCGGTGGAGCCGGAGGTGTAGATGACGTAGGCCGGGTTGTGCAGGCGCAGCGTCGAGATCCGGTCGGCGTCGGTGATCGGCGCGTCGTCGGTGCCGAGCACGGTGGCCCTGGTCTGCGGGTCGTCGAGCACCAGCCAGCGCGCGTCACCGGGCAGCCGGTCCCGGTGTGCCAGCAGCGTGAGGCCCAGTGCCGCACCGGAATCGGTGAGCATGTGACTGATCCGCTGGGCCGGGTAGTTCGGGTCGACCGGCACGAACGCGGCCCCGGCCTTGGCGACGGCGATCATGGTCGCCACCGATTCCACCGAGCGCGGAATGCCGAGGGCGACCAGACTTTCCGGGCCGATGCCCTGGCCGATGAGGACGCGGGCGAGCCGGTTGGTCCAGCGGTCGAGGGCGTCGTAGGTGACCACGGTGTCGCCCGCGCTCAGCGCGACCCCGTCGCGGGAGCGGGCCACGGCGGCGCCGAATACCGCGGGCAGGGTGCGCGCGGGTTCGGGGCGCGTGCCGTGTACCGGCGCCAGCGCGGTCCACTCGACCGCGTCGAGCAGGGCGAGATCGCCGACCGCGGTGTTGGGGTCGGCGGCCACGGCCGTGAGCAGCCGGACCAGTCGGTCGCCGAGCCTGCGGGCGGTGACCTCGTCGAACAGGTCGGCCGCGTAGTTCACCGACAGCTCGATGCCGTCGCCCACCCGGTCGGCGGTCTGGCGCTCGATGAAGGTGAACTGCAGGTCGAACTTGGCGATGCCGGCGTCGGCGTCGACGGCTTCGATCCGCAGACCGGGCAGTTCCAGCATCCGCAGCGGGGTGTTGCGCAGCGACAGCATCACCTGGAACAGCGGGTGGTGGGCTTGGGAGCGGGCCGGGTTGACCACTTCGACGAGCCGCTCGAACGGCACGTCGGCGTTGGCGAAGGCGTCGAGGTCCCCGTCGCGAACCGTGCCGAGCAGGTCGATGAAGGCGCGTTCGTCGACGACCTGGGTGCGCAGCACCAGGGTGTTGACGAACATGCCGATCATCGCGTCCAGGGCCGGGTGGCCGCGACCCGCGCTGGCGGTGCCGACGGCGATGTCCTCGTCACCGGTGACCCGGTGCAGCAGCACGGCCAGCGCCGCGTGCAACACCATGAACATGCTGACGTTGTTCGCGCCCGCGATGCCGCGCAGCGCCCGGTGGGTGGCGGCGTCGACCGCGCAGGCGACGGTGCCGCCCCGGTAGGAGGGCACCGGCGGGCGGGGTCGGTCCGAGGGCACCGCGAGCAGTTCGGGCACCCCGTCCAGGACATCGGTCCAGTGCGCGAGCTGGTTGCTGATCAGCGAGTCCGGGTCGTCCTCGGTGCCGAGCAGTTCGCGCTGCCACAGGGTGTAGTCGGCGTACTGGATCTCGGGAATCTGTTCGCCGAACGGTTCGCCGACCTGGATGCCCCGGTAGGCGGCGGCCACTTCCCCGGCGAGGGGTTCCAGCGACCAGCCGTCCATCGCGATGTGGTGCACGACCAGGACCAGCACGTGTTCGGCCGAACTCGCGACCGCGTACTTGGCCTTGGTGGGGACCGAGCCGCCGAGGTGATCGACGGTGATCAGCGCCGCGCGCATCGGCACCGAGACCGACAGGTCGAAGCCGGGGCTCGCGAAACGGGCGACGGCGGTGTCGACCTCGTGCGGGGCGGCCGTCGCGTGGAACAGGGTGACCGCGGCGATCTCGGGGTCGAGCACCAGCTGTTCGGGCTCGCCCGCGCTCTCGGGGAACACCGTGCGCAGGGTCTCGTGCCGACGTTGCACCGTGTGCAATGCGGCAATGAGTGCCGACAGGTCGATCTGGCCGTGCAGGCGCAGCACGACCGGGATGTTGTAGGCGCCCGCGGCGTGGTCCTCGCCGGTGCCGCCGGCATTGAACCGGTTGAGGAACCACAGCCTGCGCTGCGCCGCGGACAGCGGGATGCGGTCCGGGCGCACCTGGGGCACGAGCGCGGGGCGGTGCTCGTCGCCGGTGGGCCCGGTGTCGACGAGCGCGGCGAGTTCGGCGACCGTCGGCGTGGCGAACACCGTGCGCACTTCCAGTCGCACGTTGGTGGCCGCGGCCAACCGGGCCACCAGCTGGGTGGCCAGCAGCGAGTTGCCGCCGATGTCGAAGAAGCTGTCGGTGGCGCGCACGCCGCTCGCGCCGACCAGGTCCTCGAACACCTTCGCCACCAGTCGCTCGGCCCCGGTGCGCGGCGCCCGTCCCTGCGTGACGACGAACTCCGGTTCCGGCAGGGCGCCACGGTCGAGCTTGCCGACCGGGGTGAGCGGGACGGTGTCGATCAGGTTGAGCGAGGCAGGCACCATGTGACCGGCCAGGCGCACGCTCGCGTGCTCGCGCACCTCGGCGAGCACGGCGGGATCGGTGTTCTCCTCGAGCTGGACCCAGGCCACGATCCGGTCGTCGCCCGCGATGGCCCGCACCTCGGTGTGGGCGAAGCGGACCGCCGGATGGCCGCCGAGCACGGCGCTGATCTCGCCGAGTTCGATCCGGAAGCCGCGCAGTTTGACCTGGTGGTCGCTGCGGCCGAGGTAGTCGATCGTGCCGGTGCTGGTCCAGCGGACCACGTCACCGGTGCGGTACATCCGGCTGCCCGCGGGACCGAACGGGTCGGCCAGGAACCGCGAGGCGGTGAGGCCGAAGCGCTCGTGGTAGCCCTGCGCGGTGCCGCCGCCGCTGAGGTAGAGCTCACCGGGCACGCCGGTGACGACCGGTCGCAGCCGATCGTCGAGCACCACCGCGCGCAGGCCGCGCACCGGGGTGCCGATGGTGACCTGGCCACCCGCCCGCAGCTCCGACATCGCGGCGATGACCGAGGTCTCGGTGGGTCCGTAGGCGTTGAGCAGTCGGCGCCCGTCAGCCCAGTTGTCCACCAGGTCCGGCGGTACCGCCTCGCCGCCGACCATCAGCCCGCGCAGGCTGGGCAGCGGCCAGCGGGCGGGATCGATCGAGGCCAGCACAGCCGGGGTGAGGAAGGTGTGGCTGATCTGCTGGCGGTCCATCAGGGCGCCGAGTTCGTCGCCGCCGTAGACATCGATCGGCGCGATCACCATCTCCGCGCCGGCGTAGACGGCCAGGAGCAGGTCGAGCACGGCGGCGTCGAAGCTGGGCGTGGACAGGAACAGGGTGCGGGCGAACCGGTCCATGCCGATGCGTTCGTGCAGGTCCAGCGCCAGGTTGGCCAGGCCGCTGTGGGTGACGGTGACGCCCTTGGGCAGACCGGTGGAGCCGGAGGTGTAGATCTGGTAGGCCGGGTCGGCGATGTGGACCGGGCGCACGCGTTCGGCGTCGGTGATCGGGGAGCCGTCGTGCGCGGCGAGTTCGGCGAGCAGGTGCTCGTCGTCGACCCGCAGCCACTGGGTGTCGAGCGACCCGGCGGCGGCGCGCAGGCCCTCGATGGCGTCGGCGCTGGTGAGGACCGCGCTGACCGCGCAGTCGGCGAGCATGTGCCGCACCCGGTCGGCCGGATAGCGCGGGTCGACCGGGACGAACGCCGCCCCGCTGGCCGCCACCCCGAAGATCGCCAGGAGGCAGTCCAGCGACCGGGTGAGGCCGACGGCGACCCGGTCCCCGCTGCCGATCCCGCGGGCGATGAGGGCCCGCCCGATCCGGTGGGCCCGGTCGGCGACGCCGGCGTAGTCGAGCGCACCGAGTTCGCCGGCGATGCTGCCACCGGCGAACCAGCGCACGGCGGGCCGACGCGGGTACTGCGCGGCGGTGCCCGCGAGCAGCTCGGCCAGGATGACCGGGGTGATCCCGGCCGGTCCCTGCGCGGGGACCAGATCGCGGTGCTCGGCCACGGTCAGCGGGTCCAGATCGCAGATCCGCCGCCGGGGATTGGCCGTGACCTGGGTGAGGATGCGGGTGAACCGCTCGGCCATGGTCGCGACGGTGTCGGCGTCGAAAAGCTCGGTGGCGTAGACGAATTCGAATCGTCGTCCGTGCGTGGCGGCCGGGGCGACCCGCAGTTCCAGGTCGAATTTGGCCAGCGCGATATCGAGTTCCTCGGCACTGAGCCGCAGGCCGGGCAGCTCGAGTTCGGGTGTGCGATCGTCCTGCATGCTCAGCGCGACCTGGAACAGCGGGTGCCGATTGCCGGCCCGGCTCTCCCGGCCGAGCGCGTCGACGACCCGCTCGAAGGGCACGTCGGCGTGGGCGAGCGCGGCGAGTTCGGCGTCGCGGTCGGCGTGCAGCAGGTCGATGAAGCTGCGGTCGGGGTCCACGTCCGAGCGCAGCACCAGGGTGTTGACGAACATGCCGACCAGCTCGTCGAGTTGGATGTCGGTGCGCCCCGCGACCGGCGTGCCGATGGGGATGTCACGTCCGCCGGTCACGCTGCGCAGCAGCACCGCCAGCGCCGAGCGCACCACCATGAACAGGCTGACGCCGGTCTCACTGGCCAGCTCGTCGAGCGCGTCCTGCAGCGGCGCCGAGATCGAGCAGGTGACGGTGCCCGCGGCGCCGGTGGGTTCGGCCGGACGCGGGCGGTCGAACGGCAGCGGCAGTTCCTCGGGCAGTTCGGCCAGGGTCTCGCGCCAGAAGGCGAGCTGGGTGGCGGCGATGCTGTCCGGGTCGTCCTCGGCGCCGAGGACCGCGCGCTGCCAGAGGCTGAAATCGGCGTACTGCACCGGCAGCGGCGCCTGTTCGACCGCGGTGTCGACGGTCCTGGCCACGTAGGACACGGCCAGATCGCGGGTGAGCGGCCCGAGCGACCAGCCGTCGGCGGCGATGTGGTGCACGACGACACCGAGCAGGTGTTCGCGGGCGGCGGTGCGCAGCAACGACACTCGCAGCGGAGTGTGTCGGGTGAGGTCGAAACCGGTGCGGGCCAGCGCGGTCAGTTCCGCCTCGGCCGCGGCGGGTTCGGTGTCGATCACCTCGATCGTCGGCATCGCCTCGGCCGGGGGCAGGATCACCTGCTGGGCGCCGGAGAGGTCCTCGGGGAAGACCGTGCGCAGCACTTCGTGGCGGCGCACCAGGTCGGTGAGGGCGCCGCGCAGCGCGTCGATGTCGAGATCTCCGCCGATTCGCAAGACGAACGCGATGTTGTAGGCGCTCGATTCGGGGGACAATCGATTGAGGAACCACAGCCGTTGCTGCGGCAGCGACAGTGGTATGCGTCCCGGGCGCGGGGTGTGTACCGCCAGCGCCACCCGTTGCGTCCGGGGCGCTTCCGCGATCAGCCCGGCGATGCCCGCCACGGTCGGCGCCTCGAAGATCTGTCGGACGGGCAGGTCCACCTCGAACTCGGCGTGCAGCGCGGCCGCGAGCCGGGTGGCCAGCAGCGAGTTGCCGCCGATGTCGAAGAAGCTGTCCTCCGCGCCCGGTACGGGGCGGCCGAGGATCTCGGTGAACACCGCCGCGACCCGCATCTCGAGGTGGGTGCGCGGCGCCCGCGACCCGGTGCCGACCACGAATTCCGGTGCGGGCAGGGCGCGGCGGTCGAGTTTGCCCGCCGGGGTCACCGGCATGGCGTCGAGCACCGCGAGCGCGGCGGGCACCATGTAGGCGGGCAGCCGGTTGCGGGCGGTGTCGAGCACGGCGGCGGTCTCGAGGACGCCGTCGGCGGTGATGTAGGAGGCGAGGCGCTGGTGGCCGTGCTCGTCGACATGGACGACGGTCAGCGCGGACCGCACGCCGGGGTGTTCGCACAGCACGTGGTCGATCTCGCGCAGTTCGATGCGGAAGCCGCGGATCTTGATCTGGTCGTCGGCGCGACCGAGGAAGCGCAACCGTCCCGCGATGTCGGTGACCACGAGATCGCCGGTGCGGTACATCCGCTCGCCGACCCGACCGTGCGGGTTGGCGACGAAACGTTGCGCGGTGAGCGCGGTCTTGCCGAGGTAGCCGCGCGCCAGACCCGGCCCCGAGACGTACAGCTCGCCCGGTGTCCCCGGCGGCACCGGGTTCAGCCGGCCGTCGAGTACGAACAACCGCATGCCACGCACCGGCGCGCCCAGCGGTACCGGCTCCCCCGCCACCATGGCCGCGCTGGCGGTGACCGCGACGGTGGCCTCCGAGGGGCCGTACATGTTGTGCATCCGGTAGGTCGAGGCCCAGGTGTCGACGAGTTCGTCCGAGCAGGCCTCACCGCCCACGATCACGGTGTGCAGCGACGGGAAGTCGCCCGCGGGCACGGTCGCCAGGGCGGCCGGGGTGATGAAGGCGTGCGAAATGTGTTCGGAGCGAAGGAATCCCGCCAGTTCCGCACCGCCGTACAGGTCGGCGGGCGCCACCACGACGGTGGCGCCCGCCGCGAAGCCGAGCAGCAGTTCCAGCACCGAGGCGTCGAAGCTGGGCGAGGAGAAGTGCATGGTGCGGGCGTGATCGCTCACCCGGAACAGCTGGGCCTGCTCGCTGGCGAGCGAGGCGATGCCGGCGTGGGTGACCACGACGGCCTTGGGGGTGCCGGTGGAGCCGGAGGTGTAGATCAGGTAGGCGGGCTGACCCGCGCGCATGGACAGTCGGCGATCGGCGTCGGTGAGCGTGCTCGCCGAGCGGAGGGCGCAGTCGGCCTCGAAATCGGCGGTCCCGAACACCAACCACTCCGGCGCCCGGCGGTGTTTGCCGACGATGGCGGGCAGTGCGGCGAGGTGTTCGGGCAGGGTGATCCCGAGGGTGGCGCCGGAATCGCCGATCATGTGCGCGATGCGTTCGGCCGGGTAGGCCGGGTCGACGGGCACGTAGGCGGCGCCGGTCTTGGCGACCGCCCAGATGGCGATGATCGATTCCAGGCTGCGCGGCAGCGCGAGGGCGACCACCGTCTCCGGTGCGGCGCCGTGCGCGATCAGGCTGCGCGCCAACCGGTTCGAGCGTTCGTCGAGTTCCCGGTAGGTGGTGTCGATGCCCAGGTAACGCACCGCGACCGAATCGGGCAGCCGTTGCGCGGTCTCCACGAGCAGCCGCGACAGGGTCCCCGCCGGTTCGGCCGGCGCGCCCGAGACGGGCACCAGCCGCGCGATCTCCCGGCTGTCGAGGATGTCGAGGTCACCGATGGCGCGGGTCGGCGCGGTGACGGCCGCGGTGAGCACGGCGGTGAATCGGCGGGCGATGGCCTCGACGGTGGCGCGGTCGAAAACATCGGTGGCGAAACCGAATTCGGCGTGCAGTGGGCCGCCGTCGTCGCTGTCGCGGACCTCGAGCTGCAGGTCGAATTTGGCGACGCCGATCTCGATGGGGACCAGTTCGGCGGTGACACCGGGCAGTTCGACGCGCAACTGCGGGGTGCGGTCGTAGGACAGCATCACCTGGAACAGCGGGTGCCTGCTGGTCGAGCGGTCGGGGTTGACCAGTTCGACGAGCCGTTCGAAGGGCACGTCGGGATTGGCGAAGGCGTCCAGGTCGGTCTCGCGGACGCGGTCGAGCATGCGCTCGAAGCCGGCGTCGAGGTCGACCTCGGTGCGCAGCACCAGGGTGTTGACGAACATGCCGACCAGCTCGTCGAGCGCCGGATCCGACCGGCCCGCGATGGGCGTGCCGATGGTGATGTCGGTGCTCGCGCACAACCGCGCCAGCACGGTGGCCAGCGCCGCGTGCAACACCATGAACATGCTGACCCCGCGACTGGCCGCGAGTTCGCTTGCCGCGCGCCGGGTTTCGGCGTCGATCCGGAATTCGACCGTGTCGCCGCCGGTGGCGCGCTGCACCGGACGCGGCCGGTCGAAGGGCAGGTCGAGCTGATCGGGCAGTCCGGCCAGGGTGGTGCGCCAGTGCGCGAGCTGGCGCGCGATAGGCGCCTCGGGATCGGTTTCCTCGCCGAGCAGTTCGCGCTGCCACAGGGCGAAGTCGGCGTACTGCACCGGCAACGCGACCCACTGCGGGGCGGTGTCGTCGGCCCGCGCGGACACCGCGACCATGAGGTCCCTGGCCAGCGGGGCGACCGACCAGCCGTCGCCGCTGATGTGGTGCAGCACCACGAACAGCAGGTAGTCGTTCGGCCCGACGTGATACAGCGTGACCCGCAGCGGGGTCTCGGTGCGCAGATCGAAACCGCGCGCGGCCACCTGCGCCGCCAACTCGGTGATCGCGGCGGCGTCGACCTCGATCGGGTCGAGGTCGGGCACCACGCTGCCGACCGGGTGGATCAGCTGGTACGGGCCCTCGGGGCCCTCGGGGTAGCTGGTGCGCAGGCTCTCGTGCCGGTCGAGCACATCGCGCAGGCCGGCGCGCAGCGCGTCGAGGTCGAGGTCGCCGGTGAGCCGCAGGGCCAGCGGCATGTTGTAGGCGGCGGCGTGTTCGGCGAACCGGTTGAGGATCCACAGTCGCTGCTGGGCCATCGACAGCGGCACCCGTTCGGGCCTGCGCGCGGGAACCAGTCGGGGCGTGGAGGATTCGGGGCGGTGGGTGCTGATGTAGTCGGCCAGCGCGGCGATGGTGGGCGACTCGAACATCTCCCGGATGGTCAGATTCGCGTCGAGGCCGGTGTTGATCCGGGCGACCGCGCGGGCGGCGACCAGCGAGTTGCCGCCGAGGTCGAAGAAGCTGTCCTCGACCCCGATCACGGTGTCCTCGAGCGCGAGGACCTCGCCGAAGATCGTGGCGAGCGCGCATTCCAGTTCGGTCTGCGGCACGGCGGCGCCGGTGGTGACGCGCACCCCGGTCTCCGGGGCGGGCAGTGCCTTGCGGTCGACCTTGCCGTTGGCGCTGAGCGGCAGTTCGTCGAGCACGACCAGGGCCGAGGGCACCATGTAGGACGGCAGACCGCGACGCAGCACCGCGATCAGCGTGGCGGGATCGGGGGCGTCGGCGCCCGGCGCGGCGACGACGTAGGCGACGAGTTCGTCGTCCCCGGTGCGACCGGTGCGCGCCACGCAGACCGCGCGGGCGATGTCGTCCTGGGCGAGCAGGGCGGATTCGATCTCGCCGAGTTCGATGCGCAGGCCACGGATCTTGACCTGGAAGTCGGTGCGGCCCAGGTACTCCAGGACCCCGCCGTCGATCTGCCAGCGCGCCAGGTCGCCGGTGCGGTACATCCGCTGCCCGGGGGTGAAGGGGTTGGCGACGAACCGGTCGGCACTGAGGTCGGGTCGGCCGAGGTAGCCGCGCGCGAGTTGGACGCCGGCCAGGTACAGCTCCCCCACCACGCCGGGCGGCACCGGGCGCAATCGCGGGTCGAGCACATAGGTCTGGGTGTTCCAGACCGGCGAGCCGATCGGCACGGTGGTGGCCTCGGGCGGGCACGGCCAGTAGGTGACGTCGACCGCGGCCTCGGTGGGACCGTAGAGGTTGTGCAGTTCCGGTCCCCCGTCGGGACCGTGCAGCGCGGCGTGGAAATCGGCGACGGTGGCGCCGGGCAGTGCCTCGCCGCTGCAGAACACCCGGCGCAGTCCGGCCCCGCCGCGCACCCGCGGGTCGGTGACGAACAGCGACAGCATCGAGGGCACGAAATGGGCGGTGGTGATGGCTTTCTCGGTGATGATCCGCGCCAGATAGGCCGGGTCGCGGTGGCCCTCCGGTGCCGCGACGACCAGGCGGGCCCCGACCTGCAGGGGCCAGAAGAACTCCCACACCGACACGTCGAAGGTGGCGGGGGTCTTCTGCAGCACGGCGTCGGTGTGGTCGAGCGGGTATTCGGCCTGCATCCAGCGCAACCGGTTGACGATCGCGGCGTGCGTGACGCCGACGCCCTTGGGTTTACCGGTGGACCCGGAGGTGAAGATGACGTACGCGAGGTGGTCGGCCCGCAGCGGCGCGCGCCGATCGGCGTCGGTGATCGGGGCGACCTCGTTGTCACTGACATCGAGGGTGTCCAGGTCCACCCGCACCGCACCGGCGGGCAGTCGCACGCCGTCACGGGCGGCGGTGAGCACACACACCGGACGCGCCTGCGTGAGCACCGCGTCGAGACGATCGACCGGATGCTCGGGATCCAGCGGCAGGTAGGCGGCGCCGGTGGCGAGTACCGCGTAGATCCCCACGACCAGGTCGATACTGCGGTGCAGGCACACCCCGACCGTGGTCTCCGGGCCCGCGCCGCGGGCGATGAGTTCGCGCGCCAGCTGGTTCACCCGGTCGTCGAGTTCGGTGTAACCGACCGTGTGCGAGCCGAATTCGAGGGCGACCGCGTGCGGGCTGAGCCGGACCTGATCGGTGAACAGCGAGACCAGCGTGGCGGGGGCGACCGGCGCGTCGGTGTCGTTCCATTCGCGCAGCACCCTGGCGTGTTCGGCGGTGGTGATCGCGCCGAGTTCGCGCGCGGGCGTGGCGGGTTCGGCGGCCAGGAAGCGCGCCAGGAAGTCGAGGTAGCGGCCGTGGTGGGCGGCGACCTCGGCCTCGCCGTAGAGATTGGGGTTGGCTTCGAAGTCGAGTTGGATGCGGCCGCCGTCGCCGTTGTAGATATTGATCGAGAGGTCCTCGACGGGTCCGGTGGCCAGCACATGGATCTGGCCGGCGATGTCGTCGAACTTCAACTCGTCGTGGAACAGCATGATGTTGACCATCGGGCCGAAGAAGCCGCGCGCGTCGCGGGAGTACCCGCAGTCGCGGCGGATGTCGTCGGAGCGGTAGCGCTGGTGGCGCAGGGCGCCGGTGATCTGCAGTTCGGTCTGGCGCACCACATCGGCGACGGTGGTGTCGTCGTCGAACCGGATCCGAAGCGGCACCACATTCGAGACCACACCGGCCGAACGCCGCAGCGCCACCGTGGTGCGCGCCGAGACCGGAAGGCTCAGCACCACATCGGAATCGCCGGTGACCGACCGGACGTAGGCGGCCAGCGCGGCCACGATGAGCGCGGAATTGGCCGTGCTGTGGGTGGCGATCGCGTCGGTGAGCAGGGTGTCGAGGTCGGTGTCGAGCACCGCGGTGGCCCGGTGGCGGCCCGCGTCGATGGTGTCGCCCGCGGCGGTGACCGACGACAGCGTCATCGGCTCGCCGACTCCGGTCAGCAGTTCCATCCAGTACTCGCGGTCGGCGCGGAAGCGGCTCGACTCGCGGTAGCGCGACTGTTCGGCGTAGAGGTCGACGAGCGCGGCGGCCCGCGAGGCCGAGGGTTCGCCGTGGGCGCCGACGGCGGTGTAGATCTCGGCGGTGCGCGCGAGCGCGTTCATGGCGCCGTAGCCGTCGATGACGATGTGGTGGCCGCGCTGGTACCAGAACCATTCGTCCTCGCCCACCCGCAACATCACGTTGATGGTGAGTGGCTCGTTCTCCATGTCGATGGGGGTGCTGGCGTGGGTGTTCATCCACTCCTGTGCCGCCGCGCGCGGATCCGGTTCGGCCCGCAGGTCGATGCGGGCCCAGCCGGGTCGCCAGGTGAGGTCGACGCGCTGGTGCGGCACGCCGTCGATCTCGAGCAGGCGCACGTGCCCGACCTGGGATTCGGCGCCGTAGCGCTCGACGGCGTAGAGCAGCCGACCGACGTCGAGGTCACCGTGCAGTTCGACGTAGTGCGCGATGGTGAGCGGGATATCGGGCCGGATCCGTTGCGCGTACCACAGGGCCGTCTGACCGGGCGAGAGGGCGAACGGTCGGCCAGGGTCCCCGTCGGTGACGCATGAACTGACGCGGTCGGTCGCCAAAGAACTCATCAAGCACTCCGTTTCTGCCTTGTGTCACAACTCCCCGAGCAGCGCCCGGGCACACGAGGGCCCAGGGCGTGGCTTATCCACGCCCATGATTCGGAGTACGACGGCGGCCGGATGGCTACCGATGTGAATTTATTTCGAGGTCAACGGATTACACCCGAAGTGCCGCAACTTGGTGCCGCTTACTCCGGGTTGAAACAAACCGCTTATTTAGAATTTTCCGAACTCTGCAATGCCAGAGCCTGATTCGCTCCGCGGCGTCGACGAAACACCAGGCCGACGCCGATCGCGGTCAGGATAACGGACGCCAGTTCGGGTGCCGCGCCCATTCGGGTGGCGACAGTTGCCGTGTCGCGCAACGGTAGCTGGGCCACCAACGCGGCGGGCACGACCTGTTCGGTGTGCTGTCTGAGCACGCCATCTGCGGTGATGATGCCGCTGACTCCGGTGGTTGCTGCGACGACGAGCGCGCGTCCGTGTTCGACCGCGCGTACCCGCGACATGGCGAGTTGCTGATACGTCATCTCGCTCTCACCGAAGGTGGCGTTGTTGGTCGGCACCGTCAGCAATTGCGCACCCGCGCCGAGGGATTCCCGAAATGCCCGATCGAAGGCGACTTCGTAGCAGGTCGCCACCCCTATCGGTACTCCGGCGGCCACGATCGTTCCGTCGCCGTCACCCGGTACGAAATAGCCGGCGCGATCGGCATAGGAGGAGAACAGACGGAAGAATCCGCGCATCGGCAGATATTCGCCGAAGGGTTGGATGATTTTCTTGTCGTGCCGATCGTCGGGGCCGTCCGTGCCGTTCCACACGATCACCGAGTTGGTGGTCGTGCGGTCACCGTTCACCAGGACTGCGCCGACGAGAATCGGGGCGCCGATCCGCACCGAGGCTTCGGTGATCTCGGCGGCGGCGTCGGCGTTGCGCAGCGGGTCGATATCGGAGGAGTTCTCGGGCCAGATCACGATGTCGGGCCGTGCGGCGGCGCCGTGGGTGACGGCGTCGGCCAACTCCTCGGTGCGCCGAACGTGGTTGTCCAGCACGGCGCGGCGCTGGGCGTTGAAGTCGAGCCCGAGCCGCGGCACACTGCCCTGGATGGCGGCGACCGTGATCGTCCGGGTGCCGTCGTCCGGGGCGGGCAGCGTCGGCCGCAGGATCACTCCGGCCAGGGGCATGATAGCCACGGCGACCAGGGCGGTGGCAAATCCGGTCCGCACGGCGCGGGTGTTCGGGCGCGGCGCCGGGGTGCGGACCCACGCGCGGACGCGCAGGATCAGCGCCGCCATGGCGGTGCCGGTCAGTGCGACGGCGAAGCCGATCAGCGGCGCGCCCCCGTACGCGGCCAGGGGCAGATACCACCCGTCGGCCTGACCGAAAGCGACTCGCCCCCACGGGAATCCGCCGAACGGAAAGCTGGACCTGAGCCATTCGGTGGTGGTCCACGCCAGCGCCAGCCACACCGGCCACCCCGGCAGCGCGCCCAACCAGCGCGCGAGCACACCCCACAGTCCGAAGTACACCGCGCACACTGTCGACAGCGCCAGCCACGGCACCGGCCCCACGTAGATCCCGGTCCACGGCAGCAGCGGCACGAAAAAGGCCAGCCCGCCGAGCATTCCGTAGCCGAACCCGCCGCGCAGCGTGCCGGGTCCGCGCACGGCGAGGGTCAGCAGCGCCAGCGCCACCGGCGCGAGAAACCACAGCGGTCGCGGCGGGAAGCTGCCGAACAGCAGCAGCCCGCCCACCACGGCCGCGAGCAGGCGCGGCGCGATCGAGGACACCAGGGACCGCGTCCGGTGCGAACCCGAGGTCGCTGTTCGCGCGCGCGTCGAACCCGACGAGGCCGTGGCGTCACCGGCGACCGACGCACCCGCGCGCGGCGCCGTGTCCTGGGGAACAGCGTCCGACCCGTCGCGACCCGACGACCCGGGCGGCGAATCGGCGGAGTGGGCGGGGTTGTCCGTCGCGGGGTCGATCATGGTGTCGGGCTCCGTGATTCGTTGCTGATGGCCGGTCAGGCGGTGTAGATGGGGATGCCGTCGCGCACGGTGCGCAGGCAGGTCGGCAGGGTGGCGTCGGGGTCGAGGCGGGGCAGGCCGGGGACGCGGGAGCGGGGGTCGGTGGACCAGCGCTGAACGGTGTCGGCGGCCGCGGCGACGACGAGCTCGCCCGCGTCCCACACCGCGTAGGAGGCGGGGGCGCCCGGCACGAGGGTGCCCGCCATGCCGTCGCGGACCCCGCCCGCGCGCCAGGCGCCGCGGGTGGCGGCGGCGAAGGCGGCACGCGGGGACAGCCCGTGGCCGGGGGTGCGGTGGTGCACGGCGGCGCGGACCTGGCGCCACGGGTTCATGTCGGTGACCGGCGCGTCGGAGCCGACGGCGAGGGAGATCCCGGCGGCCGCCATGGCCGAGAACGGGTTGAGCCCGGCGGCCCGTTCGGCGCCGAGGCGGGTCGCGTACATGCCGTCGGGACCGCCCCAGGCCGCGTCGAAGCCCGGTTGCACCGAGAGAATGACCCCGAGCGCGGCGAGTTGGTCGATGGCGGCGGCGTCGGTCATCTCCGCGTGTTCGACGCGATGTCCGCGCGCGGCGATCGCGGGGCCGCCGAGTTCGGCTGCCACCCGGGCGAAGCCGGACACGACGGTGTCCATCGCGGCGTCGCCGATGGCGTGGAATCCGGCCTGGATGCCCGCTTCGGTGCAGGCGCGCAGGTGGGCGGTGACGGTGTCCTCGTCGAGGAAGCGGGCGCCGTGACCCGGCGCGTCGGCGTAGGGGTCGCGCAGCAGCGCGGTGTGGGAGCCGAGCGAACCGTCGACGAACAGGTCGCCGCCGAGCGCGTGCACGCCGAGTTCCTCGATCAGCGCGCGCGCTTCGTCGGCGGTGCGCACGGCCTGGCCCCAGTAGGCGCGCACGTGCACACCGTGTTCGAACGCGAGCAGCTCGCGGATGTCGTCGCGCCCGGAGATCTCGGGCCCCGCGCACTCGTGCACCGCGACGATGCCGGCGGCGGCGGCCGCGTCCAGGGCGGCGGCGCGGGCCGAATCACGCTGTGCCCGAGTCAGTTTCGCGAGCGCGGTGGTGCGTACGCGATGGTGGGCGTCGGCGCGCAGGAGCTCGCCCGGCCGATAGTCGTCACCGAGGTCGCCGGTCGCGTCGAGCAGCGCCGTGGAGGCCACGGCCGAGTGCGCGTCGACGCGGGCGAGGTAGACGAGCCTGCCCCCGGCCGCCGCGTCGAGTTCGGCGACGGTGGGCGGGCGCTGTTCGGGCCAGGTGGTGTCGTCCCAACCCTCACCGATGATCACCTCGTCGGCGGGGTGTGTCGCCGCGTGGGCGCGCACGGTCGCGAGGAGCTCGGCCAGGGATCGGGCGCCACGGACGTCGAGGCCGACCAGTTGCAGGCCCAGCGCGGTGACGTGCACGTGCGGGTCGACGAACGCGGGCGCGACGAAGGCGCCGTCGAGGTCGATGATCTCCGCGTCGGGGTGCATCGCCCGGCCGGGGGCCTCGGCACCCAACCACACCACGGTGCCGTCGGTGACCGCCATCGCGGTCGCGTCCGGGGAGCTGGAACTGTAGAAACGGCCGCCGATCAGCAACTGGGTACTCACGGTGTCCCAGTCTGCCGTATAGGCCGATTGGCACCGTGTCGGGGACGGGTCAGGTGGGCAGCGACAGCGCGGCGCGCATCTCGGCCTCGCCGAACCCGGTGGGACCTCGCCCACCGGCCTCGACCGCGATCAATTCCAGTCGCCACGCGGCGATGGTGAAGTCCGACATCGACTGCCCGGCAGCGGCGCTCGCTCTGCGCACCGCGTCGGCCAGTTCCTCGCTCACCGTGACGGTGATCTGCTCGGTGGCCATGCCGGTACTGTAGTCGGTTCAGGCGGGGCCGAGTGCGCGTGGGCCGCCGGTGTGACCGTCGTCGTACCACTGCCCGACGACCGTGCCGTCGACCACATCACCGTCGGCGTCGACGACCATCCCGCGATACGGCGAGGGCGCGAACGAGGGCAGCGGGCCGAAGCGCCGGGTGCCGACCTTCTCGAGCACCGGCCGCAGCAGCGCCCTGGTGGGCGGGAACAGGGCCAGCAACCCGACCAGACCGGTGACCAGCCCCGGCACGAACAGCAGCACCGACCCGGTGGCCACGAGCAGCCCGTCGGCGACGGCGCTCTCGGCGGTCACCTCCCCGCGCGAGGCGCGCCGGAATCGGTCGAACACCCGCCTGCCCTGCCTGCCGAGCAGCACCAATCCCACACCCGAGACCGCGACCAGCACGACCAGGGCCCAGCCGACGCCGATCAGCTGGGACAGCGCGACGAGGGCGGCGATCTCGACAAGGAGATAGGACAGGAACAGCACAGCGGTCATGGCGATCCTTTCGGATGATCTCTTCCCTCAACGCACGAGTGTCCGATTTTTCTCCCGAGGGTGCCCCAGACCTCAGCTGCCCGGTCGCACCAGCCCGGTCTCGTAGGCCAGGACCACCGCCTGCACCCGGTCGCGCAGGCCGAGTTTGGTGAGCACGCGCCCGACGTGGGTCTTCACCGTCGCCTCGGACAGGAACAGCGCCGCCGCGATCTCGGCGTTGGAGTGTCCGAGGGCGATCTGTTCGAGGACCTCGCGTTCGCGGGCGGTGAGCACGTCGAGGATCTTCGGGTCGCGCAGGCTGGTGGGGTCCTCGGCGACGAGCCGGTCGAGCAGGCGTTTGGTGACCTTGGGCGAGACCACCGCGTCCCCGGCGGCGACGCTGCGGATCGCGGAGACGAGGTCCTCGGGCGGGGTGTCCTTGAGCAGGAATCCGCTGGCGCCGGCGCGCAGGGCGCCGAGGGCGTGTTCGTCGAGGTCGAAGGTGGTCATCACGAGCACCCGCACCCCCGATCCGGCCGCGACGATGCGGGCGGTGGCGGTGACCCCGTCCACGACGGGCATCCGCACGTCCATCAGCACCACATCGGGCAGCAGCTCGGCCGCGCGGCGCACGGCTTCGTCGCCGTTGCCCGCCTCGCCGATCACGTCGATGTCGGGGTGGGCGCCGAGCACCATCTTCAGGCCCATCCGCATGAGTTCCTGATCGTCCACCACGAGCACGCTGATCGGCATGGCCCCACCCTAGTGGGCGGGTGATCAGTCCGCTTCGACGTGCAAGGGCAGCTCGGCGCGCACCTGCCAGCGTCCGTCGTCGAGCCTGCCCGCGTGCAGGGTGCCGCCGAGCACCGCGACGCGTTCGCGCATCCCGACCAGGCCCATGCCCCCGCCCGCGATGCCGGTCACGGGGTTGACGTGGGCCGGAACGCCGCCGCTGTCGGTGACTTCGACCAGGATGTCGGTCTCGTGGCGGTGCACCCGGACCACCGCCTTGGGCTCGATGCCCGCGTGGCGCAGGGTGTTGGTGAGTGACTCCTGCACGATGCGATGCACGCCCAGACTCAGTTCGGGGGCGATGTCGTCGAGTTCGCCGCGCAGTTCCAGATCCACGGCCACGCCGGCCTCGCGCATCATCTGCGCCACCTTCGCGATGCCCGCGCTGCCGTGCTGGGGCAGCAGCTCGGGCGCGTGTTCGGTGCGCAGCAGCGCGACGGTGCGGCGCAGCTCGCGCAGGGCGTCGCGGCCGGTTCCGGCGATGGTGGCCAGCGCGCGTTCGGCGGTGTCGGGGTCGGCGCGCAGGGCGTATTTCGCGCCGTCGGCCTGCACGATGATCACGCTGACCGCGTGGGCGACCACGTCGTGGAGTTCGCGGGCGATGCGGGTGCGTTCGGCGGCGACCGCGTCGTGCGCGCGGCGTTCGCGGTCGTAGTCGGCGACCGCGAGGCGGGCCGCGACCTCGGCGTCGTAGGCGTGGCGGGCGCCGTTGAACTCGGCCAGGGTCCAGCACAGGGCGTAGATGAGCCCGACCATCGCCAGGTCGACGCCGGTGGGTTCGTCGAGCAGTGCCACCGACAACACCAGGTCGAAGGCGAGGAAGGCCAGGTAGATGAGGCCCTCGCGGCGGCCGACGTAGGCGACGAGGGTGTAGAGCATCACCCCGACCCCGATCAGCGAGATGTGATCGGTGGCACCCGCGTCGACCAGATGGCCGACGATCGTGTTCACCACCGACAGCACCAGCAGCACCGCGGCCATCGCGCGCGGGTACACCCGGCGCAGGACCAGCGGCAGCGGCAGGATGACCGAGAACACCAGGTAGACGGCCTTGTGTCGCTCGTCGCCCACCCCGGCGATGTCGATCAGCATGAGCACCGCGGCCAGGATCGAGTCGGCGACGATGGGTCGACCACGAAGCCACAGGCTGAACCGGCGCACCCGGTCAGCCTAGTCTCGGCTGGCGTTCGCGCCGTGATCTTGATTGCCTTGTCCGATGCAATGGGGAGACTGGACGGTCCTACTGGTGGCGGCCGCGGCGGCGGGGTGGGTCGACGCGGTGGTCGGCGGGGGCGGGCTGATCATTCTGCCGACGCTGCTGCTCGTCATGCCCGGCATCGCCCCACAGACCGCGCTGGGCACCAACAAACTGGCCGCGCTGGCCGGCACGGCCACGGCGGTGGCGACCTTCGCGCGCAAGGTGCCGATGCAGTGGAAGGTGCTGCTGCCGGGCGCGGTGATCGCGGCGATCACCGCGGCGTGCGGTGCGGCGGCGGTGTCGCTGATCGATCGCGACCTGTTCATTCCGCTGGTGATGGTGGTGCTGGTCGGGGTGGCGATCTTCGTGACCGCGCGACCCTCGGTGGGGTTGACGATGGCCACCCATCCACCGACCCGGCGCAAGGTGATCTGGGTGGTCGCGCTGGCGGCGGGTCTGATCGGGCTCTACGACGGCCTGCTCGGACCGGGCACCGGCACCTTCTTGATCATCACCTTCGCGACGCTGCTGGGCACCGAGTTCGTGCGGGCGGCGGCGATGGCGAAGGTGATCAACTGCGGGTCGAATGTGGGTGCGCTGCTGTTCCTCGGCGCGACCGGGCACATCCTGTGGGGGCTGGGCGCGGGGATGGCCGTGGCGAATGTGGCCGGGGCGCTGGTCGGTTCGCGGATGGCGTTGGCCAGGGGTGCCGGGTTCGTGCGGGTGGTGTTGCTGGTCGTGGTGGTGGTGATGGTGATCCGGTTGGGCTGGCAGCAGTTCGCCTAGCGCGCCGGTTCCGCGGCGGCGGTGAGCCAGGGGCGCAGCACGCGCGCGGTGGTCTCGTGGATGCGGCGGTGCAGGCCCTCGCCGTCGTCGACGCCGTGGCGGTGGTCGCGGAACAGCACCGACAGCGCACCGGAGACCGCGCCGATCACGGCCCCGACCAGCGCGGCGGCGCCGACCTCGTCGAGTTCGTCGGGGAAGGCGAGGTGGAGTTGCCCGGCGATCTCGCGCTGGGCGAGCAGTTGGGCGTGCGCGGCGCGACCACTGACCGAGGGGACGGTGCGCGAGACCCGCGCGCGCAACGCGGCCACGCGCGAATTCACGTCGTCGACGAGGTGTTCGCCCGCGTCGTCGCCTGCCGCGCGCAGCGCTCGCAGCAGGACCTCCACGGGCTGTTCGCCGGGTCGGCGGGTGGCGATGGCGGCGACGGCCGCGCGAACCCGGTCGTCGGGTTCGGGGAAGAGCAGTTCTTCCTTGCTGGCGAAGTAGTTGAAGAAGGTGCGGGTGCCGACCTCGGCTTCGGCGGCGATATCGGCCACGGTCGTCTCGTCGTAGCCCCTGGCCTCGAACAGTTCGACGGCGGCCAGGAGGATCGCACGACGGGTTCGTTCCCGTTTTCGATCACGCAGGGCAGATGGCGGCACGGCGGGCACCCTACGGCATCGACGCTCGCCTCGGCGGGAACGCGCGAGCCTCCGCGCGTCCCGGTTGTGCCTGGCGCACGCCCGGTTTCGCGCCGGACGGTCCGAAATACGCGCTGGTGGACGGCACTTTTCGCGCCGCGGCTGCCGAGTGTCGGTGCCACCGGCTAGCGTAGGTCCGGTGAGTACCACTACTTCCCCAGAGGTGGACGAGGAGTTCCGCGCGCTCGGGCTCGGCGTCTTGGCCGAGGCGGCGCTGTCGGCGGCGCGCGCGGCCGGTGCCGAGCACGCCGATCTGCGCGTGCAGCGCCTGGTGACGCAGTCGATCCGGTTGCGCGACGGGCGCGTCGAGGCGGTGACGGATTCGACCGAGCTCGGTCTGGCGGTGCGCGTGATCGTGGACGGGACATGGGGTTTCGCCTCCCATGCCGCGCTCACGCCCGAGACCGCCGCCGCGGTGGCGCGCCGGGCGGTGACGGTGGCGCGGGCGCTGCGTTCGCTCAATCGCGAGCGCGTCGAACTCGCCGACGAGCCCCGCTACGCGGACGTGTCGTGGGTGTCGGCCTAC
This sequence comes from Nocardia lasii, assembly GCF_042658545.1. Lineage (NCBI taxonomy): Bacteria > Bacillati > Actinomycetota > Actinomycetes > Mycobacteriales > Nocardiaceae > Nocardia > Nocardia lasii. The sequence continues at coordinate 256,533 of NZ_JBHSQN010000009.1, read as the reverse complement.
GACCTCGACCCGTTCGCGGTGCCCACGGCCGACAAAGTGGCACTGCTGCAAGACTATTCGGAGCGGCTGTCGGCGGCCGACGGTGTCGATCACGTGACCGCCTCGGTGTTGCAGGTCAAGGAGCAGACCTTCTACGCCGATACCGCCGGTTCCTCGATCACCCAGCAGCGGGTGCGCCTGCATCCCCAGTTGGAGGCGGTGACCGTCGATTCCGCCGCCGGGGTGTTCGAGACCATGCGGACCCTGGCCGCGCCCGCCGGTCGCGGGTGGGAGTACGTCACCGGCGCCGACGGAACCTGGGACTGGGCCGAGGAGCTCGCGCGGATTCCCGCCTGGTTGGCCGAGAAGGTGAAGGCGCCCACGGTGGTGGCGGGTCCGACCGATCTGGTGATCGACCCGACGAACCTGTGGCTCACGATCCACGAATCCATCGGCCACGCCACCGAGTACGATCGCGCGATCGGCTACGAATCCGCCTACGCGGGAACGTCTTTCGCCACGCCCGACCAGCTCGGCACCCTGCGCTACGGCACCCCGATCATGCATGTCACCGGTGACCGCGTGCAGGTCAACGGCCTGAGCACCGTCGGCTACGACGACGAGGGCGTAGCGGGTCAGCAGTGGGATCTGGTGCGCGACGGCGTCCTGGTCGGCTATCAGCTGGACCGGGTGTTCGCTCCCCGGCTCGGCCTGGATCGCTCCAACGGGTGCTCCTATGCCGATTCGCCGCATCACGTGCCGATCCAGCGGATGGCGAATGTGTCGTTGCAGCCCGATCCCGAACGCGACACCAGCACCGCCGACCTCATCTCGCGGGTCTCCGACGGCCTCTACATCGTCGGCGACAAGTCCTGGTCGATCGATATGCAGCGCTACAACTTCCAGTTCACCGGTCAGCGGTTCTTCCGCATCCGCAACGGCGAATTGGCCGGGCAGGTGCGCGATGTGGCGTATCAGGCGACGACCACCGACTTCTGGGGGTCGATGGAGGCCCTCGGTGGGCCGAGCACCTGGCAGCTCGGGGGCGCGTTCAACTGCGGTAAAGCCCAGCCGGGTCAGGTGGCGGCGGTGAGTCACGGTTGCCCGTCGGTGCTGGTGCGTGGTGTCAACATTCTCAATACCCGGACGGAGGGCGGTCAGTGAGCGAGGGTCTGTTCCCGGCGGGCGCGGTGGTCGAGCGTGCGCTGGCGGCGTCGAAAGCCGATGAGGCGATCGTGATCGTCACCGACGCGCACGAGGCGTCGCTGCGGTGGGCCGGTAACTCGATGACCACCAACGGTTCCTCGATCTCGCGGGACTGGGCGGTGGTCTCGGTGTTCCGCGACGGCCCGAACTCGGCGCGGGTGGGCTCGATCAGCTCCACCAGTGTCGATCCGGCCGAGATCGAGGCGGTGGTGCGGGCCAGCGAGGAGGCCGCCCGCACGGCCACCCCGGCGCGCGACGCCATGCCGTTGCTCGACGCCACCGTCGACGACACCGCGAGCTGGGATCAGGCGCCAGGGGCCACCGAGATCGAGGTGTTCGCCGGGTTGGCGCGCGATCTGTCGGTCGGTTTCGACGGCACCGACCGCCTCTACGGTTTCGCCCACCACCAGGTGCACACCACCTGGTTGGGCACCTCGACCGGGGTCCGGCGGCGGTTCTCCCAGCCCACCGGGTCGGTGGAGATCAACGGAAAGCGCGGCGAGGGTAAGGATCTGGCGAGCGCGTGGGTGGGGGTCGGCACCGCCGATTTCACCGATGTCGACACCCCGGGTCTGCTCGGCGAGTTGTCGCGGCGGCTGGACTGGTCGCGGCGGCGCGTCGAGCTGCCCGCGGGTCGTTACGAGACCCTGCTGCCGCCCTCGGCGGTCGCCGATCTGATGATCTACCTGGCCTGGAGCATGGAGGGTCGGGGCGCGCACGAGGGGCACACCGCGTTCTCGCGGGCCGGGGGCACGCGCATCGGTGAGCGGCTCGGCGACCTCGGGCTCACCCTGTACTCCGATCCGAACGCGAGCGGTCTCGAGTACCGCCCGTTCGTGGCGACGCCGTCGTCGTCGGAGTCGCTGTCGGTGTTCGACAACGGGCTGGCGGCCCAGCGGGTGGACTGGATCGGCGACGGCGTCATCGAATCGCTGGTCTACCCCCGCGCCACCGCGGCCGAATTCTCCGCGCCCGCCACGGTTCCCGGCGAGAACCTGCTGCTCACCGGCGGCGGGGATGCCTCGCTCGACGACATGATCGCGCGCACCGAGCGCGGTCTGCTGCTGACCTGCCTGTGGTACATCCGCGAGGTCGATCCGGCCACGCTGCTGCTCACCGGGCTCACCCGCGACGGGGTGTATCTGGTCGAGGACGGGCAGGTCACCGGGGCGGTGAACAACTTCCGGTTCAACGAGAGTCCGCTGGATCTGCTGCGGCGGGTCTCGGAGGCCGGTGCCACCGAGATCACGCTGCCGCGTGAGTGGAAGGACTGGTTCACCCGGACCGCCATGCCGCCCTTGCGGATTCCCGACTTCCACATGTCCTCGGTCAGCCAGGCCACATGACCCGGGTTCGGTTGTTCGCCACCGATCTCGACGGCACGCTGCTGCGCTCGGATCGCACCGTGTCGGGCCGGACCGCGCGGGCGATGGCGAGTGCGCAGGCGGCCGGTATCGAGGTGGTGTGGGCGACCGCGCGGGCGCGTCATTCGGTGGACGAGCTGGCCCGATCGTGTGGTTTTCGCGGGAAGGCGGTGTGCGCCAACGGTGCGGTGCTGCTCGATCTGGCCGACGGCACGCCGTCGATCGTCGACACCGTCACGATCGAGGCCGAGGCCGCCGCGGCGGTGATCCGGCGGATCCGCGACCTGATTCCCGGCGTGGTGTTCGCGACGGTGGGCGCCACCCGGTTCGTCGCCGAGCCCGGCTACGCCGCGCTGTGCGCGTTCACCGATCACCATCGCGATCCGCGGGAAATGGAGCTGTCGCACACCCTGCCCGCCGGGCTCGACGCGATGGTGAAGATCGTGGCCCGCCATCCCGAACTGCCCGGCGCGCAGCTGTACCGGGCGGCGGTGTCGGCCGGTATCACCGGGGTGGAGCTGACGCATTCGGGTGCGGCGTACATGGAGATGGCGGCCGAGGGGGTATCGAAAGCCAGTGCGCTGGCCCGGTTGTGCGCCCTCGACGGCATCGACCCGACAGCGGTGGCCGCGGCCGGGGACGCGCTCAACGACGTCGCCATGCTGACGTGGGCGGGGACCGCGCTGGTCCCGGCCAACGCGGACCCCGAGGTCCTCGCCCTGGCCGACCGGGTCCTGCCGACCAACGACGAGGACGGGGTCGCCTCCTACCTGGAGGAATTGGCGCGGCACGAAACGGGAACGCGAGCAGTACCCGGCCGACACTGAGCTGCGGAATCGAACCTGCCGCACCAACTGTGGACCGCCACCCCGGAGCGCCTACCCGGTCGGTGCGCGGCCGACGCTCAGGTGCAGGATCGCGTCCGATGCGGTGACGATGTCCGCATCCAACGGAAAGTAGCCCTGTTCCTGAGTCACATCGGTGCGGGTATGGCCGGTCCCGACCGCTGTCGCCTCGATCAGATCCCAGGTGTCGGTGCGGTGGTGGAGGTTGTGCTCGTAGGTGCCCGGGGCGGGATCGCCGAGGGCGAGTCCGTCGCTGCGGCCCAGGCTGCCGAGGATCACGCGGTAGCGGTCCCCCAGTAGCGCGCCGACGATCGCGCCCGCGCCGGACCAGGTGAGTTCCATCGGTCCCATCGTCATGGTGCTCGAGTTGCGGCGCAGGTGCAGGTTGTGCGAGTACACCAGGGTCGGTCCGCGTGGTGCTTCGATCGCGTGCAGGTCGAGCAGGTTCTGGGCCATGAGTGCGTCGCGGGTGGCGGCGAGGGTGGTCCAGCGGACCTCGTCCGCGCCGGGTCGCGCCGCTTGACGGTGGTAGCGCAGCAGACCCAGTCCTGCGCTGAGATGGACGGCGGCACTGTGCCATTCGTTCAGTGAGGTGGCGGCGATCAGTGCGGGTGCGCGGGTGTACAGCACGGTGTGCAGGTCGTCGGCGATGACGTGTAACCGCTCGGCGTCGGCGGTGTTCCCGACCGAGGCGGCCGCGTCCAGCACCGCTTCGGTGCGACTCCACCGCTCGTCGGGCCCGGCCCAGGTGGCGATGTCGAGGTCGAGTTCGAGGTAGTCCCGGGCGAATTCGAGGTAGGGGCGGGGGCTGGGCGCGCTCATCGTCTCCATGGCGGCGTCGAAGCCGTGGAAGTGGACCTGGTCGGCGGGTGGTCGACCCGCGTTGTCCTCGCGCAACCACGCCACCAGCTCCCGATTGCCCGCCAACGCCCCGAAGCCGTGGGAGAAGCCGGTGCGCATCACGTCGTCGAGGGTGCCCGCGCCGCCGCGGACGAACTCGTCCACCGCGAGGGCGGCGACCCTGTCGGTTTCCAGGGCAACAGATCGGAACCCACCCGCCACCACCTGCGCGACCAGTTCGTTGCGGATCGCGGCGAAACCGGGTTCCCGGTGCGTCGGTTCCCCGAGGGCGAGCAATGCGCACGACGCCGGAACGAACTCCAGAATTCTTCGACTCATGTGTATTCACCGTATCGTTGAAAGAACGGTGGAGACTCGAGCAGGAACTATGCTGCGTCGGTGCGGAAAAGTCTCAAACCGGCGAAAACCCTGCGCCCGGCCGATCTGGCCCGCGAGCACGGCATCTCGACCCAGGCGGTCCGCAACTACGAATACGACGGCTTCCTCCCACCCGCCGAGCGCACCCCCGCCGGCTACCGCGTCTACACCGCACTCCACGCCGCCGCCCTGCGCACCTACCGCACCCTGGTGCCCGCCTACGGCCACACCGCCGCGGGCGAGATCATGCGCGCCCTGCACGCCGACGACCTCGACACCGCCCTCACCCTGATCGATCGCGCCCACACCCAACTGCTGCGCGACCGCGACACCCTCACCTCGGTCCGCCGGGCCGTCGACCAGCTCGTCACCGAATCACCCCCTGCCACACCGTTTTCCGCGAGCACCCGAACGATCGGCGAACTCGCCCGTCACCTGCGCGTCACCCCCGCCACCCTGCGAACATGGGAAGCCGCGGGCATCCTGTCCCCCACCCGCGATCCCGCGACCGGCTACCGCCACTACGACCCCACCGACCTCCGCGACGCCGAACTGGCCCACATCCTGCGCCGAGGCCACCACCGCCTCACCCACATCGCCGCCGTCATCGCCCAGATCCGCGACGCGGGCAGCACCCGAGCCCTGGCGAGCGCCCTCGACACCTGGCAGTCGACACTTACCGCCCAGGGCGTCGCCATGCTCGACGCGGCGGCCGCATTGAGCGACTACACCGCCGCCTATCCGGCTAGCCTGGAACGACCATGCCCGATCTCCTCGGAATCAATCACCTGACCCTCGCCACCGCCGACCTCGATCGGCTCGTGCGCTACTACACCGAATTCCTCGGCGCGACACTGTCTTTCGAGCGCGCCGCGACCTCGACCGATCCGCGGATCGCCGTCCTGGACGTGGGTGGCGCCGACCATCTGATGTTCGTGCAGACCCCGACAGCGCCGCGTCCCGAGCGCGATCCTCTCGGCCGCGCGGGCTGGGGTCTGCGCGTGGGCACCCTGGCGAGGCTGCGTGCGGTGCGCGATCGCCTCACCGACGCAGGCCTGCCGGTGAGCGCGATCGACACCCTGCCCGCGCAGTGGACGATGACGGCCGAGGACCCCGACGGGCGCCCGGTGGATATCCGGGCGCACCGCCCCCGCGCCGACTGACCTGTCTCAGACCCGCTCGAGCACCGCCGACGCGCCGATCCCACCCGCCGCGCAAATCCCCAGCAGCGCGGTCTCTTTCCCGGTGCGGGCCAGTTCATTGGCCATCGTGGTGACCATGCGGGCGCCGGTCGCGCCGAACGGGTGGCCCAGCGAGATCGAGCCGCCGTGCACGTTCAGCGTGTCGATGTCGACGGACCCGACGGCCTCGTCGCGGTCGAGGCGGGTCTTGGCCCATTCGGCGCTCTCGAGCATCTTCAGCACCGACAGGGTCTGGGCGGCGAAGGCTTCGTGGATGTCGACGAGGTCGATGTCGGCCAGGGTCATGCCCGCCTTGTCCAGGGCGCGCGGCATCGAGATCGCGGGGCCGATGAGCACCTGATCGGCGGGGTCGACGCTGACGAAACTCCAGGAGCGGAAGGCGGCCAGCGGGGTGAAGCCCATGGCGCGCGCGGTCTCCTCGCTCATGAGCAGCACGGCCGAGGCGCCGTCGGTGAGCGGGCTGGCATTGCCCGCGGTGACGGTGCCGTCGCGTTCGAAGACCGGGCGCAGGGTGGCGAGCTTGTCGACGCTGGTGTTCGCGCGCACGATGGTGTCGGTGTCGATCAGCGTGCCCGAGGGCGTGGTGACCGGCACGACCTCGTCGTCGAAGCGCCCCGAGGCGATCGCGGCCGCGGCCCGGTGGTGCGAGCGCGCCGCGAATTCGTCCTGATCGGCGCGCGAGATGCCGTTGATCCGGGCCATCTTCTCCGCGGATTCGCCCATCACCTCGCCGGTGGTGCGCTCGGCGATCTTGGGCTGACGCGGCAGAATGTCGGTGAACGGCGCCAGTTGGCGGACCACCTCGAGGTAGTCCATCGGCTTGGGCTTGCCCAGCGCGACCGGCGCGACCGCGTGCACCACCTTCTGCGGGAGCTTGATCTCGGCGTTGCTGGTGGAATCGCTGCCACCGGCGATCATGATGTCGTACTCGCCGCGTTCGATCGCCGCGGCCGCCGAGGTCACCGCCTGCAACCCCGACGCGCACGCCCGGGTGACCGTGTACCCCTCGCACCCGAAATCGAGATTCAGATCCAGCGCGACCTCACGGGCGATGTTCGGCGCGTGGCTGGGCAGCACGACCCCGCCCCAGACGATCGACTGGATCCGCGCAGGTTCGATCCCGCTGCGTTCGATCAGCCCGCGCACCGCCGCACCTGCCAACGCGATGCTGTCGAGTCGGGTGAAATCGGTGAACGCGCGCACGAACGGGGTGCGCGCCCCCGCGACAACGACGGCACGACGGCGCTGGGAAGCCATGGGAGTCCTCTCGACGAGCGATAGGACTCCCACGGTATCCGATACCAGTAGTACTAGGTACTTGTTCGGCGAAAGCGATCAGGACGGGGTGATCTCGATCCCGATCGTGCCCGCCTTGCCGCGGCGCAGATTGCTGCCCAGGATGACGAACCACCCGGTCAGCCAGTACTTGCGCCGCAGCGCCGAGCGCACCTGCTCGGTCTCGGCGCCGTCGAGCAACCGCGCGGTGCCCGCGACAACGGCACCGTGTGCATCGCCGCGCACACTGCACGGTTGCATGGTCACCGCGGGATTGCGCCGGATCCGCTTGACCTTCCAGCTGTCGGTGACCGTCCACACGAAGAGCTTGTCCTCGCGTGCCACCGCCCAGATGGGGGTGCCGACGGGGGTGCCGTCCTTGCGGAAGGTGGTGAGCAGGACGTAATCCGCCGTTGCCAGTTCGCCGAGGCTGTTGGTCATGCCCGCAGCCTAGTTCTGTCGGGCGGGCCGCCAGAACACAACGAGCAGCAGCGCCGCCGACAACGTGCCGAGACCGGCCGCGATCAGCAGCGGCCAGGTTCCCGACCACGCGATGTCGAGCAGGTGGTCCAGCGACCAGCGCCCGGGGCCCAGCGTCGCCGCGGCCACCGCGGTAGCGGCGAGGACGGCGGTGTACTCCCAGCCCTGACCGGGGCGGAAGATGAAGAACCCGTTGGTGCGGTGGGCGGTGATCAGCGCCACGACCATCGTCGAGACGACCGCGGCCGCCGCGAACGGGGTCAGCAGACCGACAATGAGCAGCACACCCGCCACGATCTCGGTGACCGTGGCGAGCACGGCGTGCAGCCGACCGGGCCGCAGCCCGATCGAGGCGAACCAACTCGCGGTGCCCGCGAGCTTGCCGCCACCCCAGGCGTGGTTGACGCCGTGCGCGAGCACGACGCTACCCAGGGTCAGACGCAGGATGAGCGCAGCGGTATCGACAGAGCTCACGCCGCCTGCTTCTCGAGTCCGGCGGTTTCGACGGCCTTGTCGGCGGGCTTCCAGCCCGGCGGGGCGAAGATGTAGCCGAGCCGGTCACGCAGGCGACGGGCGCCGCGCACGTCGCGGATGATGTTGCCGTACTCGCGGTACTGCAACTTCAGGATGTTGTAGGTGCCGACCGGCGTGGTCAGGCCGTAGGTCGGCGTGTGCAGCTCGGCCTGGAAGGTGCCGAACATGCGGTCCCAGATGATCAGCACGCCGCCGTAGTTGCGGTCCAGGTAGATCTGATCGCTGCCGTGGTGCACACGGTGGTGCGAGGGGGTGTTGAACACGAACTCGATCGGGCGCCACATCTTGTCGATGGTCTCGGTGTGGGTGAAGAACTGGTAGATCAGGTTGAGCGCGAACGCCACGTAGATCGTCCAGGGCGCGAAGCCCAGCAGCGGCAGCGGTGCCCAGAAAATGGCCTCCGACCACGGGTTCCACTTCTGACGCAGCGCGGTGCCGAAGTTGAAGTACTCGCTCGAGTGGTGGGCCTGGTGCGCGGCCCAGCCGATGCGGACCCGATGGGAGAACCGGTGGTTGCAGTACCACGCGACGTCGACGACCACCAGCAACACCGGCCAGTACCACCAGGCCCCGGTGGGCAGGTGCCACGGCGCCAGCTCGGCGTAGAGGATCACGAAGACCAGCAGCGTCAGCGCCTTGAAGATGAGCATCGCCACGAGGGCGCCCATCCCCATGCTGATGCTGGTGCGGCTGTCGATCTTCGAGTACGGCCGCGGCGTCTGGTCGTCGTCGTGATGGCGCAGGCTCAGCGCCTCGACCGTGATGAACACCGCGAAGAACGGGAGCGCGTACAACAGCGGGTTGTTGATGTGCTCCCACAACTCGGACAGCATCGGGACTCCTTATATAGACTTGAAAGTAATTTACGAAATAGTCAATTCATTGTCAATCGTCACAGGAACAGTGGTTGGATGGAGCGGTGAGTACTGCCGGAACCAAGGGCGTCCCCCGCGCCGAGCGTGAACAGCTGATCCTCGACGCCGCCGTGGCCGAGATCGGCCGCACCGGGTACGCCGGACTCTCCCCCGCCGCGGTGGCCGAACGCGCCGAGGTGTCCAAGCCGCTGGTCTACACCTATTTCCAGTCCAAGGATCGGCTGTACATCGCCTGTGTGGACCGGGCGGCGGCGATCCTCTACGACGCGATCGAGTCCGCGATCACCGCCGGGGACAACCTGTCGATGGCGCAGCGGACCGTCGAGGCCCTGTTCGTCGCCCTGGAACCGCGCCCGCACGACTGGACGGTGGTCTTCGACCGCTCCCACCCCGAACAGGGGCCCGTCGCCGACGCGGTGCGCACCGCTCGGCGCCGCATCGCCGCCCAGGCCGCGCGCGGTGTCGCCGGCGCGCTGAGCACGGTCGAGCTGACCGACCCGAACGACCTGTCCGCGCTGACCGACGTGTGGATGGGCACGGTGAGCTCGCTGGTGCTGTGGTGGCTCCGCCATCCCGACCAGACCGCCGCCCAGATGAGCGCCCGCAGCCGCCGCCTCATCGACGCCCTCGGCGCCGCCGCCGCGTCCTCCTGAGCCGCGAAATCGGTACGGGCGCCGGCGCGCGAACGTTCGTAGGCTCGGACAGTGACTGATCTCGCGCCCGGTCCGGAGCGCCGAGCTCGACGCGCTGGACCTGACACCGGAACAGCGCGACGCACTGACGGAGTGATGCCAGGCTCCCATCATGGGTCGACCCGATTCACCGTTGATTCATTGCACCGCAACAGGACTGGCGTTCGCTCGTCACCACGATCGACGGCACCCCGCACCGCCTACGCCCACCGGCGACGATGGATCGCACGCCCTAGTCGTGCCGGGGACGTTCGGCTCGGAAGCGGAACATGCCGCGGCCGGTTCGGATGTCGATATCGGTGAAACCGGCCGTGGTGAGGCGGTCGGCGAGGGTGTGGGGTGGGACGGGGACGCAGGTGTCGCCGAGGTGTTGGAGGCGGAACAGCGGGTTGTCGAGGCCGTCGGATCCGGCGAAGACGCCGCCGGGGCGCAGGACGCGGTGAGCTTCGGCGAACAGGTCGTCCTGCTGGGCGGGGGTGGGGACGTGGTGCAGCATGGTGAAGCTGACCACGGAGTCGAATTCGTTGTCGGGCAGCGGCATCGCGGTCGCGTCGCCATCGATGACGCGCAGTCGGGTGTCGAATCGGGCGCGCAGGCGCGCGGCCAGGGCCGGGTCGATCTCGAGCCCGGCGAGCGAGGGCGTGCGCTCGCACAGCGGCGCCACGTTCGCGCCGAAACCGGGTCCGATCTCGAGGGTGGACGCGCCGAGTCGGACGTCGCGCAACACCCACGGCACGACCTTCGTCGCGGTCAACCATTCCCACACCGCCGAGCGGCAGGCCACCCGGTGCCAGTAGTTCATCGTCATGTCTTCGACGGTAGAAGCCCGTAGCAGTGGCCGATAGTCGCTACGCTGACAGATCATGTCGCGAAACGGACAGGGATTCGAGCTGGCCGCGCAGCCGGGACCGACGGCGATGGTGTTCGGCGCCGGCGTGCTCGCGCCCGGGTTCTGGTTCGCCGAGCACCGCCACCCGCAGCATCAGATCGCTTGGGCGGGAACGGGAGTCATCGGGATCGAGATCGGCGCGAGCCACTGGGTGCTGCCGCCGACCCGGGCCCTGTGGATTCCGGGCGGCGTCGTCCATCGCACCGGATCCACCGCCGGGGCCGATATGCGCGGCATCTTCGTCGAACCCGACCGGTGCCCCGTCGACTACTCGCGACCGACCCTGCTGAGCGTGTCCCCGCTCCTGCGCGAACTCTTCGAGCACATGACCTCGCGAGAGTTGCGCGATGATCGCCGCGCGCGGGCCGAGGCGATGGTGTTCGACCTGCTCGAGCCGGTCGATGTCATCCCGGTCGGCGCCCCGATGCCGACCGATCCGCGGGCGCGCGCGGTCGCCGAGGTCCTGCTGGACAACCCCGCCGACGACCGCACCCTCACCGAACTCGGCGCCTACGCCGCCGCGAGTTCCCGCACGGTGGCCCGTGCGTTCCGGGACGAGACCGGCCTGACCTTCGCGCAGTGGCGAACCCAGATCCGGCTGGCGGCCTCGCTCACCCCGCTGGCCGACGGAGTGCCGGTGACGCGCATCGCCGACCGCGTCGGCTATCGCAGCGCGAGCGCGTATGTGGCGGCGTTCCGGCGGGCGGTCGGCACGTCACCGGGCCGGTACTTCGCCCGGTAGTCGGGAGGTTTCGCGCAGTGCGAGTTCAGGGCTGGTTCGGTGTCGATCACTGTGGTGGACTGGAGGATTCGCGCAGGAGGAGGTCGGTTCGAGATGGCGGTAGTACCGGAGTGGTCGCGGCAGCGGGGGTTCGGGATCCGGGTCGAGTGGGGGCGGGCGGGGGCGGCGGCGCTCGGGGGCGATGCGGGGTGTCTGGTGGTGATCGATGTGTTGTCGTTCACGACCTCGGTGTCGGTGGCGACCGGGGCGGGGACGGCGGTGTTTCCGTATCGGTGGCGTGATGGTTCGGCGCGGGCGTTCGCCGACGAGCACGGTGCCGCATTGGCCGTGGGGCGCAGGGAATCCGGGCCGTGGTCGCTCTCGCCCGCCGCGATTCGGCGGGCGCCGTTCACCGAGCGGCTGGTGCTGCCTTCGCCGAACGGGTCGGCGATCGCCGCGTCGGTGTCGGGGACGCCGGTGGTGGCGGCCTGTCTGCGCAATGTCGACGCGGTCGCGGACCGGCTCGTGGCCGCGGGGTGGGGTACGCCCGAGCAGCCGATCGCGATCGTCGCGGCGGGTGAGCAGTGGCCGGGCACCGAGACCGTGCGACCCGCGCTCGAGGATTGGCTCGGCGCGGGCGCGCTGGTGGCCGCGCTGATCGATCGCGGCCTCGCGACGCCGTCGCCCGAAGCACGCACGGCGGCAAGCGCATTCGACGCGAAGTCGGATGTCGCGGCATTGATCACCGAGAGTGCCTCGGGTCGCGAACTCGCCGCGAACGGGTTCGCCGACGATGTGGCGATCGCGGTCGAGGTGAACGCGGATTCCACCGTGCCGGTGCTCACCGACGGCGCGTTCGTCGACCGAGCCGGTCAGCTCGGGGGTGTCACACGGTGAGGACGACCGGTCCGTCGGCGGTGACGGCGATGGTGTGCTCGCTGTGGGCGCAGCGCGAGCCGTCGGCGGATCGGATGGTCCAGCCGTCGTCGTCGGTGTAGATCTTGTCGGTGCTCGCCGCGAACCACGGTTCGATCGCCACGGTGAGGCCGGGTCGCAGGCGGAAGCCGCGGCCGGGGCGGCCGTTGTTGGCGATGTGCGGGTCCTCGTGCATGGTGCGGCCCAGTCCGTGCCCGCCGTACTCGTTGTTCACCGGGTATCCGTATCCGTGCGCGACGTTCGCGATGGCGGCGGAGATGTCGCCGATGCGGTTGCCGGGCTGGGCGGCGGCGATCCCGGCGGCCAGGGCTTCCTCGGTGGCGGCGATCAGGCGTTCGTCGGCGGGCGCGGGGGTGCCGACGATGAACGAGATCGCCGCGTCGGCGACCCAGCCGTCGATGGACACGGCCAGGTCGGCGGTGAGCAGGTCGCCGTCGCGCAGCACGTAGTCGTGCGGGAGTCCGTGCAGCACAGCGTCGTTCACGGCCAGGCAGATCGTGTTGCGGAACGGTCCGCGCCCGAAGGAGGGCGAGTAGTCCCAGTAGCACGACACCGCGCCACGCTCGCGAATCCGTTCGCGCACATACGCTTCCAGCTCGAGCAGGTTCACCCCGACCGCCGCCCGGTCGCGCACCCCGGCCAGCACGTCGGCGACGAACCGGCCGGTCACCCGCATGCGCTCGATCTCCGCGGGTGATTTCAACTCCACCATCGTGCCTCCACTCGGTATTTTCATACCACCCTAGCGGCGACGGTATAAAAATACCAACTCAGCGGTTGAGGTTGCCCATGTCGATCGGGATCTGCGCCCCGGTGATCTGGCTCGCCTCGTCCGAGCACAGCCACACCACGGCCGCGGCGATCTCCTCGGGCTGACAGATGTAGCTGGGCAGCGCGTTCATGAAGATGGGGGCCAGCGTGGCGCCGTACTCCTCGAACAGCGGACCCATCTCGGTGACCTGCATGCCGGTGTCCACGCCCGCGGGGTGCACGGTGTTGACCCGGATCCGGTAGGAGCCCAGCTCGTTGGCCATGGTCTTGGCCAGCCCGGTGACCGCGTGTTTCGACGCGACATAGTGGGCGGTGAAGGGGATGCCCTTGATGCCGGCGACCGAACTGGTGAACACCATCGCACCGCCCTCGCCCTGCGCGATCAGGTGCGGCACCGCGGCTTTCGCGGTGTGGAAGACCCCGGTGAGGTTCACGTCGATGGTCTCGCGCCACTGCTCGGCGGTGATCTCCCACGACATCGCCGCCGAGCAGATCCCGGCGTTGGCCACCACCGCGTCGAGCCTGCCGAACTGCTCGACGCCCGCCGCCAGCGCCGCCGAGAGGGCATCGAAGTCGCGCACGTCGACCTTGCTCGCGGCGATCTTGCCGCCCGCGGCCTCGACCAGGCGCACCGTCTCGGCCAGGTCGGCCTCGGTCGCGCCCGGGTAGGAGGTGCTGGCGAACTCCGCGCAGGCGTCGATCGCGATCACCGCGGCGCCCTCCTCGGCGAATCGCACCGCCTCGGCCCTGCCCTGTCCGCGGGCCGCGCCCGTGACGAAAGCGACTTTGCCCTCGAACCGTCGTGCCATGGTGAAATCCTCCGAACCTCGATGTCTTCCCCTGACACCTACCACCGACAGCGGGGCGGCGATGCGAAAACCGCGATCGCCGAATCGTTCCCGCGCGAGCGCGATCGCCCGTGGTCGCCGATCCTCGCCACCGGGTCGGTGCGCCCGGCGCACGCGCCGTGGCGAGGGCGTCCGCGAGCACCTACCATCGGTTCCATGGTCCGTCTTCCCCTCAGCCCCGCGCAGGTCGAAGCGGGTCGTCGCCTGGGCCGTCGCCTGCGCACGGCCCGTGGTGACCGCGATCTCACCGAGGTCGCCGTGCGCGCCGGCATCTCCCCCGAAACCCTGCGCAAGATCGAATCGGGCCGCCTGCCCTCCCCCGCGTTCGGCACCGTCGTCGGCCTCGCCGAAGCCCTGTCGATCCCCCTTGCCGAACTGGCCGAGTCCTACCGCTCCGACCCGGTCGCCGAATCAGCCTGATCGACCGCTCACCACTGCCGCAGCCCCGCGAATTTCCGGCGCGCGGTGATCGCCTGTTTGAGCACCCGCTTTTCCAGGTCGGCGCGGCTGAGCCGGTCGACGCGAGTCAGTTGCAATGCGGCGGCCACCGCGAGCAGGTCCGCGCGGTCGAGATTGTGTGCGCGGAGATAGGCGGCGCCCGCGTCGACCGTGTCGGTGGCGCGAAGGTGGGCGGCGATCGACGGGCCGTCCGGGTTCGCTGCGGTGGCGGGTCTCGACGCCGCCGGGGTCGCCTCGGGTGCCGCGGACCCGTTCGACGCGCTGTCGACGACCGCCTCGGCCGGGACAGGCGTGAACGCACCGGCACCGTGGTCGGTCGGGTGTCCGGCGAGCAGGGCGACGAGGTCGGCCTTGGCCAATCGCGAGTAGCCGCTGATGCCGAGCAGTGTGGCCACCTGCCGCAACGCTGCCACCGTCAGACCCGACCCGTTCAGGTAGCGGCTTCGTTGCGAACCCGGCGTCATTTCCTGAAGCTCTCGCGCCACCCGATCAGGTTCCCACGCCCGGGGTGTGGACGACGGCAAGTGGACCACCGGCGCCGTGCGGGTCGGCGGATCCGACACCGTGGCATCGACCGGTACGGCGGCGAACTTCATCGTCCCCGCGATGAGCGCCCGCGCCGTGGCGGGGTCCACCTCGCGCAGGAATTCGGCGAACCTGACGTTCAGGGCGCCCAGATCGTCCAGGTCAGCCACCGTGCGCTCCGCGGGCTTCGGTCAGCGCGCCGAGAATCTCGTTGACCAACTGATCGAATTCCTTGACGACCTCGTCGGCGCGAGCGGCGCGCAGCATCGCCGGTACGCCGTCCTCGCCCGCGCTACCGAAGTGCTTGGGGCTGTTGCGAATCACGCTCTTCAAGACCGGCACGCGCGATCCGTCGCGCACCTCATCGATATAGGACTGCTGAGCCAATGTCACCTGTTGCGAGTAGATCTGGACCATGGTGAAGACGACGCCGAGGAAGCTGGGGTGGATGGTCGCGTGGTTCGTGGACCCGGTCCCGTGGTTGACGTAGTCGTTGAACTCCTCGACCAGGCCGGCGCAGTTGCCGACCAGATAGTCCAGTCCCAGTGTCGAGAGGTAGTCGGCCTTGGCCGGTACCAGGATGAGTTCGCTGGCCACGATGGCGGTCTTGGTGACCAGCCCGAAGTTCGGCGCGCAGTCGATCAGCACCAGATCGTAGTTCTCCTGGAAATGACTGTCCGCCAACGCTTGTCGCAGGCACCCGTGGAGGTCGAGGTAGCGGCGTTTCGACCCTTCGAGGGTGGTGGCGCCACCGAGCAGGGCGGCCAGTTCGAGATCGATATCGATCAGGCCCAGGTGCGAGGAGATCAGGTCGAGTCGTCCGGCCTCGGCATCGATGACCGCGTTCACTCGTTCCGGGGTGACCACGAGATCGGCCAATCCCATGTCGCGTCCCGGCATGTCGCCCTGGTACCACTGCCGGATGGTGCGGCCGTCTTTGAGCTGGGAATGCCACTCCTCGACCGAGAAGAACGAGAAGGTCAGATTCGTCTGCGGGTCCAGGTCGATCACCAGGACGCGTAGGCCCCTGGCCGCAGCGGCGGCGCCGAGGTTCGCGGTGAGCGTCGTCTTCCCCACGCCGCCCTTGTAGTTCATGACCGACACGACCCGCATGATCCGCTCCCCGTGATTCGTGCACCGCCCGACGGTCGGCGCCCACCGATGGATGTCACGCGCGATCGAGCGCGGCGAGTGACGAACCGGAGTCGATAGTGCCACCATGCGGCTCGGCCGTCGACCGAAATCGGTCTATTCGCACCACCTTTGGACGATCGGATCGTCGGGGATCCGGCCACGCTCACTGCGAGTGCATCGACTCCTCGTTCTCGAAGCCGAGGGTCACGTCGTGGGTGATCTCGCCGCGCGTCACCGATACCTGGCTCGCGACCGGCGGGTAGCCGCGCGCGACCACCGTGTACTCGCCGGAAGGCAGGTCGGGGACGAGGTAGCGGCCGTTCTCGTCGGTGCGGGCGGTGGCGGCGGGGTCGCCGCCGGAGTCCAGGACGGTGATCTGCACGTCGGGGACGGGGCGGTCGCCCTGCACCCAGGCCGAGCCGTGCAGGATCGCCATCGGTTCGAGGTCGATGTCGCGCACCAGCGAGCCGGTCTCGGGCACGACCAGCGCGAGGGCGGTGGGGCGCATGTGGTCGGCCACCGCGACCAGGGTGTAGGTGCCGCTCACCACGTCGCGGCATACGTAGGCGCCGTCCTCGCCGGTGATCGCCGCGCCCACCACCTCGCCCTCGGGGTCGGTCAGCGTGACCGCCGCCCCCCACAGCGGTTCGCCGCGGCGCGCGGACCGCACGATCCCGGTGAGTTCCCCCGCCCCGACCAGTACCAGGTCGACGTGGTGGGCACGCTCGGCGATCGACACGCTCACCGCCTCGGGTTGGTGGCCGGCCGCGGCGGCGATGAGCACGTAGTTGCCCGCCCGCGGCGCCTCGATCGCGTAGGCGCCGTCGGCGTCGCCGTTGCCCCGGGCGACCTGGTGGCCGTGCTGGTCGATCAGGGTGAGGGTGGCGGCGGGCACGGGGCGGTCGTCGTCGCGACGCAGCAGGCCCGCGATCACCCGGGGGCCGACCGGGCGCGACCGGCCCGCCATCTCGTGCGCGTCGTGCAGGCTCACATCGCGCAGCAGGGTCGGGTCGGCGGCCGGTTCGGCGACCCGATCATCGTGCAGCGGAATCTCTTTCATGAAGATGAGCACCAGGCAGGCCACGATCGCGAGGTCGGCGGCGAGGAAGAACACGCTGTGCATCGAGTTCGTGAAGCCCTCGAGGATCGGAATGCGCCACTCGTCGGGCAGGGTGGCGATGGTGCTGGTGTCGCGTTGCAGGGCGGCGAGGCGTTCGGCGTCGAAGCCCGGTGGCAGGGTGCCGCCGAACGCGTCCAGGATCGAACCGGGCAGCCGGTCGAACAGCACGGTGAGGAAGACCGCGACCCCGAGGGTGCCGCCGAGCTGGCGGAAGAAGGTCGCCGCCGCGGTCGAGACGCCCATCTCGGTGCGGCTCACCGCGTTCTGGGCGGCGATGATCAGCGTCTGCATGCAGCCGCCGAGTCCGAAACCCATGATCGCGCTGTAGACCAGCGGCTGCCACATCGGCCCGGTGTAGCCGATCCGGGCGAACAGGGCGCATCCGATCGCCAGGATCAGCGCGCCGAGCACGGGCAGGACCTTGTAGTGGCCGGTGAGTTTGGTGATCAGCCCGGACAGTTGCGCGCCGACCATGATGCCCACCACCAGCGGCAGCATCAGCAGTCCGGCTTCGGTCGGCGAGTAACCGCGCACGACCTGCAGGTACTGCGGCACCATCGTGATCGCCCCGAACATGGCCACCCCGATGAGGAAGCCGCCGATGATCGCGATGCTGAAGGTGGAGTTGCGGAACAGACGCAGCGGGATCAGCGCGGCGTCCTTCATCAGGAATTCCACGAGCACGAACAGCAGCAGCCCGCCGGCGCCGATTCCGTAGCAGTACAGCGACTTCGGCTCGGTCCACCCCCACACGCGGCCCTGTTCGGCCACGATCAGCAGCGGCACCACACCGACGATCAGGGTGAGCGCGCCTAGCCAGTCGATGCGGCTGCGCGTGCGGGTGTGCGCGAGGTTGAGCACCCGCGCGACCACCACGAACGCCAGCACCCCGACCGGCACGTTCACCAGGAACACCCAGCGCCAGCCCTCCACGCCGCCGAGAGTGTCGAAGCCGGACAGGAATCCGCCGACCACCGGGCCGAGCACGGTCGCGATGCCGAACACCATCAGGAAATAGCCCTGGTAGCGCACCCGTTCGCGGGCGGGCACGAGATCGCCGACGATGGTGAACGCCAACGACATCAGCCCACCGGCGCCCAGGCCCTGGAAGGCCCGGCAGGCGGCGAGTTCGTACATGGTGGTGGCGAAACAGCAGGCCGCCGAACCGAGGACGAACAGCGCGATCGCGATCAGGTAGAGCGGTTTGCGACCGTAGATGTCGGCGAGTTTGCCGTAGAGCGGGGTGGTGACCGTGGCGGTGATCAGGTATGCCGTTGTCGCCCATGCCTGTTCGTCGAACCCGTCGAGGCTGTTGGAGATCCGCACGATCGCGACGCTGACGATATTCTGGTCGAGCGCGGCGAGGAACACCCCCAATAGCAGGCCGGACAGAATCGTGAGCGTCTGGCGGTGCGTGAGGCGTGATTCGGCAACGACGGTATCGGTCATGGAGAAGCCCTGGTTCTGATCGGCTGGCAAGTGGGGGTCGATCATTCGGCCCACACGAGGGCCGACAACCCCGCTGCGAGGAAAACTTTGCGCCGCGGGTGGAACTCTTCATGCACTGGTCCGCCGAGCTTACCCACGTCGGATTCGCCGCCGTCACCGAGGGATCAAGTTACCGTTCATTTTCGTGGCACGGCGGGCCGAGTTGCGGGCCGTCGGCTCACGGCGACATGATAAGTCGCATGTCCGACTCCGCCGAGCACGGCCGGTCCGCCCTCAATGCCGCGGTCGACGCGACCATCGTCGCCGTCCGCCGGATGTTCTACGTTCTCGGCGACGAGATCGACCGCACCGAGGGCCCGATCGAATTCACCTTCACCGACGGCTCGACCCTGCTCTTCGACGCCGGTGTCGACGGCGCGGAATTGCGCATCGGCGCGAATCCGTGGCGCGATCCGTTCGAGCCGCTGGTCGATCCGGTGAATATCGAATATGTCGCCCATTCCGGCAAATACACCGCTTTCGACGTCACCGACGAGGAGCCCTACCGCGCATTGGCCGGGCGCCGGGTCGACGCGGTCTCGGTGGTGCCCCTGGCCGACGGCCGCCCCCGCGCGGCGACGCTGTACCTGGGCGCGGGCATGGTGAAGGCCGAGTCGATCGCCGACGAACTGATCGTCACGCTGATCTCGGCCTAGCGTTCGGCGGGGTCAGTCGAGGCGGAAGTCGGCGAAGTCGAAGCCGGGGGCGACGACGCAGCTGACCAGGGTGTAGTCCTCGCCCGCGGGGCGCGCGGCCTGGCTGACGCCGCCCGGGACGACCGCCTGTGGGCGTTGGCCCTGTTCGACGTCGGGGCCGAGGACGATGTCCTCGCCCCCGATCGTCAGCAGCAGGGGGCCGCCGCGATGCCACAGCCAGATCTCGTCGGAGGTCACGGTGTGGGGTGCGGAGTGCTCGCCGGGGAGCAGCAGGTAGTAGATCGCTGTCGCGGCCGCGCGCGGGCCGGGGTAGCCGGTGGGCTCGAATTCGACTGGGCTGCGCCAGGTTTCCCGGAACCAGCCGCCTTCGGGATGCGGCTGGAGGTCCAGTTCCACGGCCAACGCTGGGCGGTTCTCGCTCATGCGCTCAGCCTATTTCACCCGCCCGGAGCGGGGCTACTCCAGTTCGCCCTCGGTTTCGAGGTAGACCTGGCGCAGTTTGTCGAGGGTTTCCTGTTCGGGGTGTTCCCAGAGTTTGCGTTCGGCGGCCTCCAGGAGGCGTTCGGCGATGCCGTGCAGGGCCCACGGGTTGGACTGCTCCATGAACTTGCGGTTCACGTCGTCGAAAACGTAGCTCTCGGAGAGCTTTTCGTACATCCAGTCGGCGACCACATTGGTGGTGGCGTCGTAGCCGAACAGGTAGTCGACGGTGGCGGCCATTTCGAAGGCGCCCTTGTAGCCGTGGCGGCGCATCGCCTCGAGCCAGCGCGGGTTGACCACGCGGGCGCGGAAGACACGGGCGGTCTCCTCCGAGAGCGTGCGGGTGCGCACGGCATCCGGACGGGTGGAGTCGCCGATGTACGCCTCGGGGTTGCGGCCGGTCAGCGCGCGCACGGTGGCGACCATGCCGCCGTGGTACTGGAAGTAGTCGTCGGAGTCGGCGATGTCGTGTTCGCGGGTGTCGGTGTTCTTGGCGGCCACCGCGATCCGCTTGTAGGCGGTGCGCATGTCGTCGGCGGCGGGGGCGCCGTCGAGGTCGCGGCCGTAGGCGTAGCCACCCCAGGTGGTGTAGACCTGCGCGAGGTCGTCGTCGGTGCGCCAGCTCTTGGAGTCGATGAGTTGGAGCAGGCCCGCGCCGTAGGTGCCGGGCTTGGAGCCGAAGATGCGGGTGGTGGCGCGGCGGGTGTCGCCGTGTTCGGCCAGGTCCGACTGGGCATGTGCGCGAACGTAATTGGACTCGGCGGGTTCGTCGAGGTCGGCGACGAGGCGGACCGCGTCGTCGAGCAGGGCGAGCACGTGCGGGAAAGCGTCACGGAAGAAGCCGGAGATACGGACGGTGACGTCGATGCGGGGGCGGCCCAGTTCCGCCAGGGAGATCACCGCGAGCGAGGTGACGCGCCGGCTCGCCTCGTCCCAGACGGGCCGAACACCCAGCAGGGCGAAGACTTCGGCGATGTCGTCGCCGGAGGTGCGCATGGCCGAGGTGCCCCAGATCGACAGGCCGACCGACTTCGGGTACTCGCCGTGGTCGGCCAGGTAGCGGGCCAGCAGCGATTCGGCCATGGCCTGGCCGGTCTCCCAGGCCAGGCGCGAGGGGACGGCCTTGGGGTCGACGGAGTAGAAGTTGCGGCCGGTGGGCAGCACGTTGATCAGTCCGCGCAGCGGGGAGCCGCTGGGGCCCGCCGGGATGAAACCGCCGTCGAGGGCGTGCAGGACGCGGGCGATCTCGATGCTGGTCTCACGCAGGCGGGGAACGACTTCGGTGGCGGCGAAACGCAGGACGGTCTTCACCGCTGCCAGGCGCCCGCTCACAGCAACACTGCCCGCCGTCGTCAGCGCACTGGGGTCGGTCACGACGCCGGAATCCGTTGGGGCTACGGCCGAGTTCGCGACAACCCCGACCGGCCCGTTCGTGGACGCCGCGCCGACCGTGGCCGGGGAAGCCGCAACGGGCGCTGCGGGCGCGTCGACTCCGATCGTCGCCGAGGTTGTCTCGGCGACACCGGTCACGGATTCGTCGGCATCCGTCGACGTGGTGGCCGAATCGTCTACTCCCCCAGCGAGAATCGCGGTGGCGTAGTCGTCGACCAGTGTGTCGACGGCATCGGCCGACCAGTCCGTCGCTTGGAGCGCGCCGAGCAGTTCGCGGGCGCGTGATTCCACCACGTCGACGCGTTCACGCGATTCGTCCCCGGCTTCGCTGAGCCCCAACGCTTCTCGCAGGCCGGGCACGTTCTGCTCCCCGCCCCACAGCTGGCGGGCGCGCAACATCGCCAGGACCAGGTCGAGTTCCATCTCGCCTTCAGGCGCCTGGCCGAGGATGTGCAGGCCGTCGCGGATCTGGACGTCCTTGATCTCGCACAGCCAGCCGTCGACGTGCAGGAGCATGTCGTCGAAGACATCTTCCTCGGGGCGTTCGGCCAGGCCGAGGTCGTGGTCCATCTTGGCCGCGCGCATCAGGGTCCAGATCTGCTGGCGGATGGCGGGCAGTTTGGCCGGGTCCAGCGCCGAGATGTTGGCGTGCTCGTCGAGCAGCTGCTCCAGACGCGAGATGTCGCCGTAGGTTTCGGCGCGCGCCATCGGCGGGATGAGGTGGTCGACCAGGGTGGCGTGGGCGCGGCGCTTGGCCTGGGTGCCCTCGCCGGGGTCGTTGACCAGGAAGGGGTAGATCAGCGGCAGGTCGCCCAGGGCGGCGTCGGTGCCGCAGGAGGCGGACATGCCGAGGGTCTTGCCGGGCAACCATTCCAGGTTGCCGTGCTTGCCCAGGTGCACCATGGCGTCGGCGCCGAAGCCGTCGGGCGCGGACAGCCAGCGGTAGGCGGCGAGGTAGTGGTGGCTCGGCGGCAGGTCGGGGTCGTGGTAGATCGCGACGGGGTTCTCGCCGAAGCCGCGGGGCGGCTGCACCATGAGCACCACATTGCCGAAACGCAGTGCGGCGATGACGATCTCGCCCTGCGGGTCGGCCGAGCGGTCTACGTAGAGTTCGCCCGGCGGCGGGCCCCACGCCTCGATGACGGCTTCGCGCAGGTCCTCGGGCAGGGACTCGAACCAGCGGGTGTAGGTGGCGGCGCCGATGCGAATCGGGTTGCCCTCCAACTGTTCGGCGCTCAACCACTCCGGGTCCTGGCCGCCCGCGGCGATCAGGGCGTGGATCAGCGCGTCGCCGTCGCGTTCGACCAGGCCGGGGATCTCGGTGATGTCGCCGAGATCGTAACCGGCGGTGCGCAGTTCGGTGAGCAGGCGGATGGCGCTGGCGGGGGTGTCGAGGCCGACGGCGTTGCCGATGCGGGCGTGCTTGGTCGGGTAGGCCGAGAGCATGATCGCGATCCGCTTGTCGGCGGCCGGGATGTGACGCAGGCGCGCGTGCCGCACGGCGATGCCCGCCACGCGGGCAGCGCGTTCGGGATCGGGGACGTAGGCGGACAGGCCGTCGGCGTCGAACTCCTTGAACGAGAACGGGACCGTGATGATGCGGCCGTCGAATTCCGGCACCGCGACCTGGGTCGCCACGTCCAGCGGGGACAGGCCGTCGTCGTTGGCCGCCCACTGCGCGCGGCCGCTGGTCAGGCACAGGCCCTGCAGGATCGGCACGTCCAGGGCGGCCAGTGCGGCGACATCCCAGGCTTCGTCGTCGCCACCGGCCGAAGCCGTGGCGGGCTTGCTGCCGCCCGCGGCCAGCACGGTCACGACCAGGGCGTCGGCGCGGCCGAGCAGGGTGAGCAGTTCGGGTTCGGCGGTGCGCAGCGAGGCCGCGTAGACCGGCAGCGGGCGCGCGCCCTTGGCCTCGATCGCCTTGCACAGGGCCTCGATGTACGCGGTGTTGCCGGCCAGGTGCTGGGCGCGGTAGTAGACCACCGCGACCGTGGGTGCGTGCGGTTCGAGGATGCGCGCGGAACGTTCGAGTTCGCCCCAGCTCGGCAGTTGCGCGGGGGGTTCGAAGCCGTGGCCGGTGAGCAGCACGGTGTCGGAGAGGAAGTGGTGCAGTTGCGCCAGATTCTCGGCGCCACCGGCGGCGAGGTAGTTGTGGGCGTCGGCGGCGACACCGACCGGGACCGTCGAGGTCTCCATCAGTTCGGCATCGGGCGCGATCTCGCCGCCCAGCGCCACCATCGGCACCCCGCTCGCGCGGATCGCGTCGAGGCCGTCCTCCCAGGCGCGTTTGCCGCCGAGGATGCGCACGATCACCAGGTCGGCGCCGTCGAGCAGCTCCGGCAGATCCTCGACCAGCAGGCGCGACGGGTTGCCCCACCGGTAGTCCGCGCCGCTCGCGCGCGCGCTCAGCAGATCGGTATCGGAGGTGGACAGCAGCAGGATCACAGGGTGAGACCTTCCTCGGGTGACGCGCCCAACGGTGGGTGTGGTGCTCGCCGGAGAGGGTCTGGCTGTTCACAGTGGCGCGACCGCACCGGATTTCCACCGGTTTCCTCGACGCCCGCCGAGCAAGACGATGCTACTGGCCCCACCCGACCCGCAACTTTCCAGCCCGCCCCCACCGCTGGACCGCTGATCAGCGCGCGGTGGCGAGCGGCTGCGGCTCTTCCCGTCCGGCGGCCCGGTGATCCTGGGCGTCACGGCGTGGCGATCGCGATGCGCGGCGGTGCCGGGCGATGGCGAGACGGCCGGTCGCGGCCCTCACGGGCGGGGGCGGCGGGTGGTGTCGTTGGCCGCGATAGCGAGTTCGATCTCGGGAACGACACGCCGGATCAGCGCACCGTAGTCATTGTCGGGGAGGGTGTCGAGGCGGGCGCGGGCGGCGTCGAGGTGGCGGGTGGCGGCGGGGAAGGAACCGAGGCGGCGGAAGTTGTCGGCGAGGTTGAGGTGCAGGGACGGGTAGAAGCCCGCGACCCGCAGGCCCGCGTGGTAGTCGCCGAGGCGCGCGTCGGTGAGGGCGTCGGCGGCGTCGAGGGCGCGGATGTCCCAGACGAGGGCTTCGGCCGGATCGTCGTAGGCGTCGGCGAGGTAGTGGGCGAGGGTGCAGCGGTGCAGGGGGTCGCCCGCGGGGCCGAGTTCGGTCCAGATGTCGAGGAGGTCGGTGCGGGCGCGGTCGTGTTCGCCGGCACGGAAGTCGGTGACGCCCTGGGTGATTCGGGCCATGACGGTGTCGGTCATCGGGTGGGCTCCTGGGTCGGTACGGGTTCGCGGGGCATGGTCAGGGTCGACAGATCGCCGTCGTCGGCGGAGCGGACCCGGACGGGGAGGTCGGGGGCGAGGAGGTCGAGCATCACGTCCGGGCCGACGGCGCCCACGACGGCCGGGTAGAGGGTGGTGACGGTGAAGTGGAGGGTCATCGGGGGACCGGTGACAGTGGCGGGCAGGGAGTTTTCGACATCGGGCGACCGAGCGCCCTCGGGGCTGGTGGTGCCGCACGGCAGGACGGTCATGGCGTTCGGCGGCCGCACCCGCAACGAGATCGTCGGTGTACCAGCGGTTTCCAGCGCGTCGAGCAGGTCTGTGCGCGCCAGGACAACTCTCGTGCGGACCGGGGGCAGCGCGGCGAGCATCGCTCGGTAGTCGGGGAAGTCCTCGGTCGAGCGACGACACAGGCGGGGCGTGGAGTCGGCGGCCACCCGGCCGGGATCGGCGGATGCTCGCGCGAGGTCTTTCTTCTCTCGCTCGACGGAAGGGCTCGTGGGAGCGAAAGGTTCAGTGCTGAATTCGATGCCCGCCGGGGTCGGGTGGAGGGTGACGCAGTGTTGTCGGCGCAGCCAGGGCGCGGTGGTGCGGAGGTCGGCGGCGTCGATGGTGGCCGACCAGGGGGTGACGGAAAGGCGTTGGGGGCGCAAGGTTCTCGTTGCCAGGCGGTAGCGGTCCGTGGCGGTCAGGATCAAGCCGTGCGGGTCGGCTTCGAACAGGATCGTGTCGAGGACCGGCATGGTCGGGTCGGTGAGGGTGGCGGTGGCGACCTGGTCGAGTGCGGCGGCGAGCAGGGGGCCGCTCAGGCGCACACCGCGATCGACGGCCGGGGCCTCATCCTCGTGCGCGTTGACCTCGTGCGAGCGACTCGCGGCGACACCGCGGCGATGGTCGGCAGATGCCCGGTGATGTTCGGTACGACCGTCGTGGGCCGGGTGACGTGTCGAGATGGGTGCGTCGCGATCGTGTTCGTCGGGCGAGCCAGGGGGTTCGGGGTGGAGGGCGGCACGGGCGGAGGTGGCGGCGGCGCGGACCTCGCTCAGGTGGCGGTCCAGGGCTGCGAGGTGGTCGTCGACCAGGGCGGCGGCGCGGGCGGGGTCGGGTTCGGCGAGGACGGCCGCGACGGCGGGCAGTGGCATGTCGACGGCGCGGAGGTGGCGGATGAGGCGGGCGGTGTCGGACTGGTCGGGGGTGTAGTAGCGGTAGCCGGTGGCCTCGTCGACGACGGCGGGGGTGAGCACGCCCGCGTCGGCGTAGAAGCGCAGGGCGCTGGCGCTCAGGCCGCAGGCGCGGGCGAACGCTCCGATGGTGATGAGCTCGGTGTCGGGCACCGGCTCATCATCGGGGTTCGAGCGACTCGAAGGTCAAGACCGCGCGGGCGTGGTGCCCGCCACGACCATGTCCGGGGAGCCGGTGTCGAGATTGCGGTAGACGTTGGCGACGACCTGGCGGCCCAGCGCGTTGTTGCCGACGCCGCCGATGATCGCGCCGACCCCGGCGGGGATCAGCGTGCCGAACAGCAGCAGCGTGCGTTTGACCAGGTAGTTCACCAGGAACCGTTTGGCCGGGGAGTCCGGCATGCTCGACAGCACCGGAATGTGGTCGGTGACGACCGAGAGCCACTGGCCGGTCTTGTGCCCGGCGGTCTCGTCGAGGACCTTGGTGCCCGCGTTGCCGAGCACCACCTTCGACACCAGTCGCGCCTGCCGGGGATCGTCGACATCGATGCCGTACGCGGCGGCGGCACCGACCGACAGCACCGAGGACGCCTCGAGGAACACCAGCGTGTCGACACCGGTGGCGGCCAGGCCGATCAGCGTGCCGACACCGGGCACCGCCGCGGTCAACCCCACCGCGACACCGCTGGCCGTCACCACGACCAGGTACTGCTTCGACAGGCGCTGCACGACCTCCACCGGAGCGTCCTCGGGGTGGCGCGCCGCCAACCAGTCCACATATCGGTTCACCACCGGGACCTGCGCCTTGGCGGCCCGGTCGAGGGCGGGGACTACACGCTTGTCCACGAATTCACGCAGCATGCGGCGATTCTCCTGTCGGTACTCGGGCGGCGACGATCCGCCCCTCACCCTAGGCGACTACCCCCATCCGGCCACGTGACGCACGTCGCCTCCGTCACCGCGTCGGCGCGGCCGAGGACCGGTCGGATGCGCCGTTGCAGCTCGATCCGGTCGACATCGGTTGATTTGTCGGGGGCCTGGGTTTCCTCGGTGAGGGTCGCCGATGCACCGCCCTTCGCCGGGCACTCGCGAGGAAACGATCGCGGTGGCGCGAGCACGTTGCTCGGGGTCGGGCGGGTGGTCGTAGGCTGGACGATCATGACCAGGAGTGCTCCCGATTCGTGCCCAGGGGTTCTGCGGTTGCATCAGGCGGCCGACGGGCCGTTGGCGCGGATAAGGGTGCCCGGTGGGCGGCTCGAGTCCGCGCAGTTGCAGGTGTTGGCGGACGCGGCCCGCGATCTGGGCAACGGCAATCTCGAGCTGACCTCGCGCGGCAATATCCAGTTGCGGCAGGTGCGCGACGCCTCGGAGCTGGCGTTGCGGCTGGGTGAGGCGGGGTTGCTGCCCAGCGAGACGCACGAGCGGGTGCGCAATATCGTCGCCTCGCCGCTGTCGGGGCGGATCGGTGGTTTCGCGGATGTGCGGGGGCTGGCGGTCGATCTCGATGCCGGGTTGCGCGCCGACCCGCGGCTGAGCGAGCTGCCGGGCCGGGTGCTGTTCACCCTCGACGACGGGCGCGGCGACGTGACCACCCTGCGCGGCGATATCGGCATCCAGGCCGTGGGCACGGAGTTCGCGCTGCTGCTGGCCGGCGCCGACACCGGGATCCGGGTCGGCGCGGATGAGGCGGTGGGGGTCATGCTCGCGGCGGCGCGCGGCTTCCTCGATCTGCGCGGCACCAGCGAGACCGGGCAGTGGCGGCTGCACGAGATCGCGGGCGGCGTCGAATCGGTCGTGGAGACCCTGCGGCGCTCCCCCGCCGGTGAACCGCTCGAACTCGGTGCGGCACACGATATTCCGATCGGGTGGCTCGATCAGGACGACGGCCTGGTCACCCTCGGCGCCGGGGTGCCGCTGGGCACGCTGTCGGCCAGGACCACCGAGTTCCTCGCCGCGATCGAACGCCCGGTGTTCGTCACCCCGTGGCGCAGCCTGGTGATCACCGACCTCGACGAGGGCCCCGCCGAGACCGTGGTGCGGGTGCTCGCGCCGATGGGTTTGATCTTCGACGCGAACTCGCCCTGGTTGCGGGTCAGTGCCTGCGCGGGTCGCCCCGGCTGCGCCAAATCACACACCGATGTGCGCGCCGACCTCACCGCCGCCGTCGACTCCGACCGGATCCTGCCCCCGACCGACACCCTGCCGCCCACCGACAACCAGCTGATTCCCGCCGAGGAGGTCGCCGAGGCGGGTCGCCAACACTGGTCCGGGTGCGAGCGCCGCTGCGGGCGCCCCCACGGGCCCGTCACCGAAGTGGTCGCCACCGAACACGGCTACCGGATCGATCGCGCCGACGAGGCCACCGAGCCGGGCACCGCCGCGAACTGACCATCTGTCTACCCGCGCGCGGCCCGCGACAGGCTGCCGCCGAATGGGGCTCCCCAGTCGTCAGCGAGGCCGCAGCCCGGCTGCGGCTGCGGCTGCGGCTGCGGCTGCGGCTGCGGCTGCGGCTGCGGCTGCGGCTGCGGCTGCGGACGAGCCGAATCGGCGAACGACACGGGCTCACGGACGCTCGGTGCCTCGATCGGCCCGCGAAATTGGATCGACCTGTGCGAGATCGCCTCGTACGCTGACCTTCTCACTACGAGGGGGTTTCCATGTCCACACTGCGGGTGACGGCCGAGCGGCTCGTCGTCCTTCCCCATCCGAACGCCGATCGGCTCGAGCTGGCCCAGGTCGGGTTGTACCGGGCGGTGGTCGCCAAGGGTCAGTACACGACCGGCGAGCACGCGGTCTACATCCCGGAGCAGTCCGTGCTGCCCGACGAGCTGATCGCCGAACTCGGGCTGACCGGGAAACTGGCCGGTTTGCTGCGCAATCGGGTGAAGGCGGTGCGGTTGCGCGGTGAGGTGTCGCAGGGCATCGTGTGCACGCCGAGCGCGCTGGCCGGGGTGGACCTGGTCGCGGCCGCTGATGCGCGGACCGACTTCGCCGCGGCGTTGGGGATCGTGAAATGGGTTCCGCCCGTGCCGGTGTCGATGTCGGGGCAGGTCGAGTCGGCGCCGGATCTGCTGCGGTGGGTCGACATCGAGAACATCCGGCGGCTGCCCGAGATCTTCACCGCCGGGGAGCCGGTGGTGGCCACCGAGAAGATCCACGGGACCGCGTGCCTGCTCACCCATGTGCGCGACGGTGATCGAATCCTGGTGTCGTCCAAGGGCGTCGGCGGGCGGTCGCTGTCGCTAACGGCCTCGGAGACCAACCTGTACTGGCGCGCCATCCGGGCGCACGGGCTCGACGAGGCCGCCCGCAAGATCGCCGCCGCGCTCGACGCCGACCGGGTCGGGTTCTTCGGCGAGGTGTACGGCGCGGGCGTGCAGGACCTGCACTACGGCGCCTCCGCCGCGCACGACGAGTCGCTCGGGTTCGGGCTCTTCGACGTCGCGGTGGCGGTCGGCGGGCAGCCGGTGCGCTGGCTCGGCCACCACGAGATCACCACGCTGCTGGCCGATCTCGGCCTCGGCGTGCCTCGGGTGCCGGTGCTGTACGAGGGCGCCTACGACGCCGAGATGCTGATGGCGCTGGCCGAGGGCACCGAGACGGTCAGCGGCGAGGGCACCAATATTCGGGAGGGGCTGGTCGTTCGGCCCGTCACCGAGCGGCACTCGCCGATCCTCGGCGGCCGGGCGATCGGCAAGCTCGTCTCGGCCGCGTACCTGTTGCGCGACGGTGGCACCGAATACGAGTGAGCGACAAGGGGGTTGCGCGGACGCCGCCACGCACGCGCAATCCCCTCCGCCCGACGCGACCGGGCAGCTCGGCCGTCGACGTGCCCACCGACTCGGATCGCGCGGGCCGATCGACCACTCAGGCCACGCGCACGTCCCGCGCTCGCGCGGTCTCCGACACGACCGCCGCGATCAGCGTCACCATCACTCCCACCGTCAACCACATTCCGCCGATATGCGGTGCCGCCCACGCCAATACGGCCGCCACCACCAGGCACGGCAACGGCCAGCGCCACAGCCAGCGCGGGCCGGCACTGGCCAGGCCCGACAACCCGCAGATCAGGAAGAACGCCGCCGCCCCGCCGCCGAGGACCCACCCGATCCCGACGGGCAGATGCCCCGACGGATGCGCGGCGACCAGGCCGAGGCCCGCCGCCACCGTGGCCACCGCGCCGCTGAGCGCGCAGTGGATCGCCATCACCCGCTGCGGCGGGGTGGTGAACGCGACCGGCGACTCGCCCATCATCCGCGGCACGAACCCGTAGTGCAGCGTCAGACCCCACATGCCCAGCAGGCACCCGAACGCGCACACCCCGATCACCGCGACCGGCACCGTCCACTCCTCCGCCGAGACCGCCGCGATCACCGAGATCACGCCCTCCCCGAGCACGATGATCAGGTACTGCCCGAGCCGCTCGCCCAGATGGGCCGGATCAGCGCGCAGCGCTTGCAGTTTCGGTGTCTCGGTAGCGGACTTCTTGCCGCCGCGATCCAAGCGCAACCGGGCCCGCACCCGTCGCTCGGCGTCGACCATCAATCGTTCGGCGTCGACCGCGAACATCACCCACAGGTCGATCGCCAACCCCACACCCCACAGCACGAACTTCCACGGCGCGGGCACCCACAGCGACACCACCCACGGCACCGTGCCCGAGCCGATCTGCGCGACCGGCCAGTCCACCACCACCTGCCCGCGCCGCCACCCCAGCGACGAACCCACCCGCACCAGCACATAGATCGCGGCGAAGACGTTCGCGTGCTCGTCGGGCACCCCGTCCACCGCGGCCATCATCACGCACAGCCCGAACATGCACGCGAACACCAGCGTGGTGCGGGCCTGCGCGCCCGCGACATTGCTGTACACGGTCACGCACGCCCACACCACCCAGAACGCCAGGTAGAGCACCACATACAGCCCGAACTCACCGAGGGAGGGACCCCGGTGCAGGATGTGGGTGAGCTGGCCGATGCCCGCGACCGCGACCAGGTCGAAGAACAACTCGGTCCAGCTCGCGCGCCGTTCCTCGGTGGGGTGCTCTGGGGTAGCCACCCGCCCAGTATGTGGTGGCGGCCGGTGGCCGCCGGGCTAGCCCGCGGTCGTGTCGCGGCGGGTGTGCTGCTCGAGCACGCAGCACTTCACGCCGCCGCCGCCCTTGCGCAGTTCGGACACATCGACCGGAACGGGCTCGAAACCGCGCTCGCGCAGCTGCGCGATGAGGCCGGTGGCGCCGGGGTCGACGAAGACGTGGCGGCCGTCGCTGAGCCCGTTGAGACCGAACGACACCGCGTCGGCCTCGTCGGCGAGGATGGCGTCGGGGTAGAGCTCGGCGAGCACCGCGCGCGCGGCCGGGCTGAACGCGGCCGGGTAGTAGGCGACCGTGGTCGCGTCGAGCACCATCAGCGCGGTGTCGAGGTGGTAGAAGCGCGGGTCGATCAGCTCGAGCGACACCACCGGCAGATCGAAGTACCGCGCCACCTCGTCGTGGGCCGAGAGCGAACAGCGGAACCCGACCCCGCCCAGGATCCGCTCCCCCGCGTACGCGAAATCGCCCTCACCCTCGTTGATCTCGGCCGCGCCCCGCAGCTCGCGCAGGTCCCGCCCGGCGAACCACCGGTGGAAGTGCGGGCCCTCGGCGGAACGCTCGGGGTGGTGGAACCGGGCCGACATGGCCAGTCCGCCGATCACGATGCCGCTGTTGGCCGCGAACACCATGTCGGGCAGGCCGGGTTCGCCGGGCACCGTGTCCACGGTGTGCCCGTGTGCCTCGAGGGTCGCGCGCAGGATGTCCCACTGCGCCACCGCCCGCGCCCGGTCCACCGGCTCGGCCGGATCCATCCACGGGTTGATCGCGTAGGTGACCTCGAAGTGGTCGGGTCGGCACAGCACATAGCGACGCGGGGTGGCGGTCCGCACGGGGGCGTGGACGCGAAGGGGGGCGGCGGCGGTCATCAGAACTCCCGGAGGTGTGCGGAAAGGTTGCTACGACCGTATTCGCCGGTGCGTTGCACCGGTAACACCGATTCGTTGTGCATTCGGATGTCAGAATGGAGAATCATTGCGCCAAGAAGAGAAAGAGTGATATGGACGACATCGATCGGCTGATTCTCGCGGAGTTGCTGGTCCGGGCCCGCGCCTCGTTCCAGGAGATCGGCTCGACGGTGGGGCTCTCGGCGCCCGCGGTGAAACGGCGGGTGGACAAGATGGTCGCCAGCGGGCAGATCACCGGGTTCACCGCGCAGGTCAACCCGGCCGCGCTGGGTTGGACGACCGAGGCCTACGTCGAGGTCTACTACCGCGACAACATCTCCCCGGCCGAGTTGCGCCGCACCCTGGAACCGATTCCGCAGGTGGTCGGGGTGTGCACGATCGCGGGCGAGGCCGACGCGCTCGTGCACGTGATGGCCACCGACATGGCCGAGATCGAGGTGACGGTCGAGCGGATCAGGGAGAACACGCGCGTGGGCCGCACCCGCAGTTCGCTGGTGATGTCACGCATTCTGGAACGCCCGCGCACCTGAGCCGACCGCGGCGCGGAGCACGTCGGAGCCAGGTTCTAGGGTTGTCGGCATGTCCGACGTGCGTGCCAGCTACCTCACCGACGGGGCCGAGATCTATCGGCGCTCGTTCGCGACGATCCGCGCCGAAGCCGACCTGTCCGGTTTCGGCGCCGATGTCGAGCGGGTGGCGGTGCGCATGATCCACGGGTGCGGCCAGGTCGACCTCGCCGCCGATATCGCCTGGTCCCCCGGCGTGGTCGCCGCCGCGCGCGCCGCGCTGGCCGCGGGCAAGCCGATCATCTGCGACGCGAACATGGTCGCTTCGGGGGTGACCCGCAAGCGGCTGCCCGCCGACAACGCGGTGCTGTGCAACCTCACCGACCCGCGCGTGCCCGAACTGGCCGCGCGCCTGGGCAATACCCGCTCGGTGGCGGCGCTGGACCTGTTGCGCGACCAGCTCGACGGCGCGGTGGTGGCCATCGGCAATGCCCCGACGGCGCTGTTCCACCTGCTCGACATGCTCGATGCCGGAGCACCGCGCCCCGCCGCGATCATCGGCATCCCGGTGGGTTTCATCGGCGCGGCCGAATCCAAGCAGGCACTGATCGACTACGGCGGGATCGAGTACCTCACCGTGCGCGGTCGACGCGGCGGCAGCGCGATCACCGCCTCGGCCCTCAATGCCATTGCGAGCGAACAGGAGTGAGTGAGATCAGCACCGGCACACTGTGGGGTATCGGACTGGGACCGGGCGATCCGGAACTGGTGACGGTGAAGGCGGCCCGACTCATCACCGCCGCGGACGTGGTCGCGTTCCACAGCGCCAAGCACGGGCGCAGCATCTCGCGCGCCATCGCGGCGCCGTATCTGCGCGCGGGACAGCTCGAGGAGCACCTGGTCTATCCGGTGACGGTGGAGACCACCGATCATCCCGGCGGGTACCAGGGCGCGATCGACGAGTTCTACGAGCAGGCCGCCGAACGGCTCGCCGCGCACCTGGCCGCCGGGCGCAATGTCGCCCTGCTCGCCGCCGGTGATCCGCTGTTCTACTCCTCCTATATGCACATGCACCGGCGCCTGGCCGACCGGTTCGACACCGAGATCGTGCCCGGCATCACCTCGGTGAGCGCGGCCTCGGCGGCACTGGGCACTCCGCTGGTCGAAGGCGAGCAGGTACTGACGGTGCTGCCCGGCACGATGGACGTGGCGGAGCTGACCGAGCGACTGCGCGAAACCGACGCGGCGGCGATCATGAAGCTGGGGCGCACGTTCCCCGGTGTGCGCCAAGCTCTTTCGGATTCCGGCCGACTGGCCGACGCCTACTACGTGGAGCGGGCCAGCAGCACCCGCCAGCGGGTTCTCGCCGCCGCGGACGTGGACGAGGCCGAGGTGCCGTACTTCTCGATCACGCTGGTTCCCGGCCCGACCCCCACCACGTCGATTCCCACCGACGGTCCGCGCCTGTCCGAACGGGCCGCACCGACGACGGCCCGCACGAGCGCCAGTACCGAATCGTCCCTTCCTCCAGGCGAAGTCGTCGTCGTCGGCCTCGGCCCCGGCGACACCGCCTGGACGACTCCCGAGGTGACCGCCGCCCTGGCCGAGGCGACCGACCTCGTCGGCTACACCACCTACATCAACCGTGTGCCCGAACAGGCCGGCCAGCGTAGGCACGCCAGCGACAACAAGGTCGAATCCGAGCGGGCCGCCATGGCTCTCGACCTGGCCAAGCGGGGCGCGCGGGTGGCGGTCGTGTCCTCCGGCGATCCCGGCGTGTTCGCGATGGCCGCGGCCGTCCTCGAGGTCTCGGCCGAACCGCAGTTCAAAGAGGTTCCCGTGCGGGTCCTGCCGGGTCTGACCGCCGCCAATGCCGTGGCGAGCCGGGTCGGCGCACCGCTGGGCCACGACTACGCGATGATCTCGCTGTCGGACCGACTCAAGCCGTGGGATGTTGTCGCCCAGCGCCTGTCGGCCGTGGCCGCCGCCGACATGGCGATCGCGATCTACAATCCGGCGTCCTCGCAGCGGCGCTGGCAGGTCGGCGCCATGCGCGAGGTCCTGCTCGAGCACCGTCCGCCGCAGACCCCGGTGGTGCTCGGTCGCGACGTGGGCGGGCCGACCGAGTCGGTGCGGGTGACCACCCTGGGCGAACTCGATCCCGACCAGGTCGATATGCGCACCCTGCTGATCATCGGCTCCTCGACCACCACCGCCTTCGAC
Source organism: Nocardia lasii (assembly GCF_042658545.1). NCBI lineage: Bacteria > Bacillati > Actinomycetota > Actinomycetes > Mycobacteriales > Nocardiaceae > Nocardia > Nocardia lasii. The sequence continues at coordinate 222,279 of NZ_JBHSQN010000009.1, read as the reverse complement.
ACGCCGGAAGGTCCCCGAGTTTTCACCTCACGCCGGTACGGGCTGGGGTAGAAGTCGACCGGAGGCCCCGGAAACCGCCCGAAACCGCGCGATCGGTACGCATGTCGCCCTAGTCGGTGCACCGGACTCCGGCGGGGATCGACCCCGCCTCCACCGGTTCCCTCACTGACTGGGGTTGCTGCGCGTGCTCGACACGGTGGCACACTGGGTTCGCGGGGCTGCCCCGCGAGCGTGACATCTCGTTTCCTGGTTCGATTCCCCACCGCGTCCCTTCGAGGACGATGAAAGGATTCACCACGATGAGAGTTCAGCACCACGCATCACGCACCCTCGGTTCCGGAGTTCGCCGCGGCCTCACGGTCGGCCTGCTGTCGCTGGCCCTGGCGGTACCAGTCACCGGAGCGTTCACCGTCACCGCCGCGGCGGATCCCACGACCGCCACCGAAGCGCCGGAGCAGGACCCGAGCGCGCCGGTGATCCTCGAGGCGGCACCGGAGGCCGAGGCCGAGCCGGGCGCCACCGAGCCCGCCGCGCCCGCGCCGGCGGCGGACCCGGACGGGGAGGCGCAGGAGACCGACACCGAGCCGACCGCACCCGAGGCCGAGGCGACGGACCCGACCGAGGCGCCCGGTGACGCGACGGCGCCCGGTGACCCCACCGCGCCCGAGGCGGCCACCATCCTGTCGATCGTGGTCAACGGCCTCGACGGACAGCCGCTGGCCATCGAACTCGACCCCACGGCCACGGTCGCCGATCTCAAGGCGTTCCTCGAGGAGCACACCGGCGTGCCGGCCGCGGACCAGCAGCTCGTCACCGACAGCGAGGTCGAGCTCGTGGACTCCCACACCGTGGCGTCCTACGATCTGGCCGAGGGCGACGACGTGAACCTCGCCCTGGTCTGACCCGAACGGATCGACGCGGCGGTGGTGCTCAGCGCGCGAGCACCACCGCCGTACCCCGACTCCGGCGAACGCACCGCAACCCGGCACTATGGGAGCACCGTCCACCGGGGCGTAACATTCCACTGAGGAATGTAGTGCGAAGGGAGTTGACCGTTGACCGACACCGCGACTCGACGCCGACCGCTGAACTCCACCGCGGCCTCGCTACTCGGGTTCCTGCACGAGGGCCCGAAGTCGGGTTGGGATCTGGCCACCCAGGCCCAGCAACGCATCGGCGACTTCTGGACCATCACCCAGAGCCAGGTCTATCGCGAACTGTCCACCATGGACGCCGCGGGCCTGGTGACCAAGGGCGAGCGCGGCGCCAGGGAACGCACCCCCTACCGGATCACCGAGATCGGCCGCGAAGCCTTCGCCGAGTGGATCACCCGCGATCCCGGCGCCGAGACCATCCGGGTGCCGCTGCTGCTCACGCTCTCGTTCGGCGAGCACCTCGAACCGGCGCACCGCGATCGAATCATCGCCGCCAACAAGAACATCCACCAGGACCGCCTCGACCGCTACCTCGACGAGGACGCCTCGGCCCTGGCGCCGCACCAGCGCGCCACCCTCGAATTCGGCATCGCCTACGAGCGCGCGGTCCTGCACTGGTTCGACCAGCTGCCCACGATCTTCACCCCGCGCTGAGCTCAGCGCACGCGGTGCCCGGCGGCCGCGCGCAGCCAGTCGATCGCCGCGGCGACCTCGGCAACGGTGACCGCGCCCGCGGGCAGCGGCGGCCGGTCGATCATGATCACCGGCAGCCCGGCGGTACGGGCGGCGAAAATCTTGGCCTCGGTCTGCTCGCCGCCGCTGTTCTTGGTGACCAGCACGTCGATGCGGTGCCGCGACATCAGCACGAGTTCCTCGTCGAAGGTGAACGGGCCCCGCGCGAGCAACAGCGTGGAGCGCGGCGGCAGCGGCACCGTGGGCGCGTCGATGGAGCGGATCACGAACCGGTGGCCGGTGCGACCGACGAACGCGCCGACGCCCTGCCTGCCGATGGTGAGCAGGACATTGTGGTCGCGCGGGGACAGGGCCGCGGCCGCCGCGGCCAGATCGGGCACCCGCGTCCACAGATCGCCGCCGCGCCGCACCCATTCCGGGCGGCGCAGGTGCAGCACGGGCAGGTCCAGTTCGGCCGCGGCGGTGGCGGCGTGCGCGCTCACCTGCGCGGCGAAGGGGTGGGTGGCGTCGACGACGGCGTCGATGGCGTTCTCGCGCAGCCAGGTTCGGAGGCCCTCGACGCCACCGAACCCGCCCACACGCACCGCACCGACCGGAAGTCGGGGATTGGCGACCCGACCGGCCAGCGAGGACACGATGTCGAGTCCGCGCTCCTCCGACGCCGCGCGCGCCAACTCCCTGGCTTCTCCGGTGCCGCCGAGAATCAGAACTCTCAGGACAGCCCTCCGCAATCATCACCCACCGGCTCGGTCACCGATGGAAAAACGCACCGGGGGATTACCCGGAACGGCAACGACCCTACCCCTGAGCCGAACCTTCTACACGCCCGGTCCGAAATTCTTCATGTCCGCGAGTCCTGCGGTAACGAAATCATCGTGATCTGCGCGTGATCTGATCGTGATCGTTCGTTCGGGTCGTTGATCTGTCAACCAGCGGATTTTCGGACAATCCACTGGGCGACCGGCAAGTGCGGGCGCCAGGCGGTGAACCCACCGAGCGGTTCGCCCCGATAGATCTGAAATTTACGCAACAAACCCCCGTGCCGGGCCGACCAGTCGAGCAGCAGCGCTTCCGATTCCGCCGTGACGGCGTTGGCGACGAGTCGACCGCCGGGGCGCAGACGTTGCCAACAGCGATCGAACAATCCGTCCTGGGTGAGTCCGCCACCGAGAAATATGGCGTCGGGCGCCGGAATTTCGGCTCCGGCTAACTCCGAGCTCACTTCCCCGCGGATTGTTATTCCCGGAACGCCCAGCGCGACGATATTGGTGGCGATCTGCGCGCGCCGGGCAGGCAATCGTTCGAAGGTGACCGCGCGACACAGCGGATGCGTGCGGCACCATTCGATCGCGATACTGCCCGAGCCGCCGCCCACATCCCACAGCGTCTCGCCCGGTGCGGGGGCCAGCGCGGTGACGGTGAGGGCGCGGACCTCGGTCTTGGTGAGCTGGCCGTCGCCGGCGAAGGCGGCGTCGGCCAGGCCCGGCAGGCGGGTGTCGCGGCGGGTGTCGGGGTCGGCGCGGCAGTCGAGGGCGACGAGGTTGAGCGCGTCGCCGGGCGGGTGCGACCAGGTGGCGGCGGTGCCGGTGTGCCGGTGCTCGGCGGGGCCGCCGAGTTGTTCGAGCACGGTCAGGGTCGAGGCGCTGAAACCGTTGTCGCAGAGCAGTTTCGCGAGTTCGGCCGGGGTGTGCTCGTTTTCGCTGAGCACGAGAATTCGGCGGTTGTCGGACAATTCCGGCACGACGGTGGGCAACGGTCGGGCAACCACGCTCACCACCGGCGTCTCGGCCAGCGGCCAGCCGAGGCGGGCGCACGCCAGCGAGGCCGAGGACGGTTGCGGGAACACCCGCAGGGCGGCCGCGCCGAAGCGGCGGGCCAGGGTGACGCCGATGCCGTAGAACATGGGGTCGCCGCTGGCGAGCACGCCGATGCGGCGATCGGCGTTGCGCGCGAACAACTCCGCCAGCGCGGGCAGCAGCGGACTCGGCCACGCGAGGTGCTCGGCCTCGCCTGCGGGCAGCAGGGTCAGCTGGCGCGGGGAGCCGAAGACGACCTCGCACTCGCGCACCGCGCGGCGCGCCGTCTCGCCGAGGCCGTCCCAGCCGTCGGCGCCGATCCCGGCCACCACGATCGGATGACCGGACCAGGCTGCTTCTTTCGCGCCGATCTCGGCCGATTCGAAAGCCGCTGCGACACCTGGACTCGATCCGGCGCGGGCGTCGTCGGCACCGGGGCGCGGGCCGGTCACCGGGGCATCCGGCGCCAGACCGATTGCGGAAGCAGGCGCATCACGACGAAAGCCAGAGCCAGCCGACCGGGGACCGCGACGCGGGTGGCGCCCTTGTCCAGGGCGCGCACGACGGCGTCGGCGACCTGGTCGGGGGTGCTGGCCATCGGGGCGGGGTCCATGCCGGTGGTCATGCGACCGATCACGAAACCGGGGCGCACCAGCAGCAGGTGGACGCCGGTGCCGTGCAGGGCGTCGCCGAGGCCGCTCGCGAAACCCTCGAGGCCCGCCTTGGCCGATCCGTAGACGTAGTTCGCCCGGCGCACCCGCACGCCCGCGATGGAACCGAACACCACGATCCGGCCGGTGCCCTGCGCGCGCATCAGGGTGGCCAGGGTGGTCAGGACGCTGACCTGGGCGACGAAATCGGTCTGCACGATGGCGACCGCGTGGGCCGGATCCTGTTCGGCGCGTTCCTGATTGCCCAGGATGCCGAAGGCCAGGACCGCGGTGCCGATGCCGCCGTGCTCGGCGGCGATCTTCTCCAGCAGCGGTGCGTGCGTGGCGGTCTCGTCGGCGTCGAACTCGGCGGTGTGCACGGCGGCGGCGCCGGCCGCGCGCAACTGCTCGATCTCGGCGTCGAGGGCGTCGGGTCGGCGGGCGGCCAGGATCACCACCCGGCCCGGCGCCAGTCGCCGCGCCACCTCCAGGCCGATCTCACTGCGGCCACCCAGGACCAGCACCGGCCCGTCGTTCTGCTGCGTTCCCATAGGGCCAGTGTGTCATCCGAGCGAACGCACCCGCATCGACGTGCCGGGTTCACGGCCGCCGGGATCGGAGTAGGCCGCCGAGCGCGGCCGCGCCGAACCCGCGAACCTGCGCGGGCACGCCTGCGGCTACCGTTTCGGGCATGTCGACCGCCACCGCACAGCTCTCCCCCGCCGCGCTCGAGTTCGTCACCGAACGACACCTGGCGACCCTGACCACCGTGCGCGCCGACGGCACCCCGCACGTGGTCGCGGTGGGCTTCACCTGGGATCCCGAGAGCGGGATCGCGCGCGTGATCACCGACGGCGGCTCGGTGAAGGCCCGCAACGCCCGGCGCGGGGGTTACGCGGCGGTGAGCCAGGTCGAGGGGCCGCGCTGGCTCACCCTCGAGGGCCCGGCGACGGTGCTCGACGACCCCGCCGACGTCGCCGAGGCCGTGCGCCGCTACACCCGGCGCTACCGGGTGCCGCGCGAGAACCCGACCCGCGTCGTGGTCGCCATCCAGGTGCGGCGCGTGCTGTCGTCGAGCACCCTGAAATAGGCTGCGCGCCAACAGCTCACAGCACCGTCAGGCCGTGCGGGCGGTTGTTCATCGACTCCACGCCGTCCTCGGTGACCACCACGATGTCCTCGATCCGCGCGCCCCACTCGCCCCGGAAGTAGATTCCCGGTTCGATGCTGAACGCCATGCCCGGCTCGAGCACGAGGTCGTTGCCCGCCACGATGTAGGGCTCCTCGTGCACCGACAGGCCGATGCCGTGGCCGGTGCGGTGGATGAAGGCGTCGGCCAGGCCCGCGTCGGCGAGCACGGTGCGGGCGGCGGCGTCGATGGACTCGGCGGTGACCCCGGGGCGCACGGCGGCCACGGCGGCGGCCTGGGCGGCCTCGAGTACAGCCAGCTTCTCGACGATCTCCGGGCTCGGGGTGCCGAGCACGTAGGTGCGGGTCGAATCGGAGTAGTAGCCGGGCTCGACCGGGCCACCGATGTCGATGACGACCACATCGCCCTGCTCGATGACCCGATTCGACATGCCGTGGTGCGGGTCGGCGCCGTTGGGGCCGCTGCCGACGATGACGAACGCGGCCTCGGTGTGGCCTTCCTCGAGGATCGCGGCGGTGATGTCGGCGCCCACCTCGGCCTCGGTGCGACCCGGGCGCAGGAACTCGCCCATCCGCGCGTGCACGCGGTCGATGGCCGCGCCCGCGCGGCGCAGCGCCTCGATCTCGGCCTCGTCCTTGATCATCCGCGCCTGCCGCAGCACCGGGGTCGCCGAGGCGGGCAGGCCGGTGGTCGACTCGGCGAGCGGGATCAGGTGCAGCGCGGGCATCGCGTCGGCCACCGCGATGCGCGAACCGGCGTGCAGGGTCGAGCGGACCAGCTGGTAGGGGTCGACGCCGTCGACCCAGTCCACGATCCGCAGGCCCAGTTCGCCCGCGGCCGAGTCGTCGAGGGAGGCGAGCTCGAGTTTCGGGATGATCACCGACGGGGTGGCGCCGTCGGCCGGGATCACCAGGCAGGTGAGCCGCTCGAACGATTCCGCGGCCGAACCGATCAGATACCGCAGATCGGGGCCCGGGGTGATCAGCAGGGCGTCCAGATGCGCCGCCCGCATGAACTCGACCGCCCGCTCCAACCGCTGTCCGTAGACCTTCGCATCGAACCTGGCATCGGTGTGCGCACTCATGGATCCGACGGTACCCGTCCGCCCGCACCCGCGAACAGAGCCGCCGCGACAGCGGGCGGCGGCGCGGGCATCACGAGCCGCTACGACGGGTCGAGCACGGGCGCGGTGGAGCCCGGCGGCGATCTGTCGGTGGTTGCGGGCACAATCAGCGGGGTGACCTTCGACGAGAGCACCCGTGGGCCCTTGCTGATCCTCGACGGCGCCAGTCTCTGGTTCCGCGCCTACTACGCCATCCCCGACAAGCTGCGCGGGGCCGACGGGCGCTCGGTGAACGCCCTGCGCGGTTTCACCGACATGGTGGCCTCGCTGGTCACCAAGCATCGCCCGAGCCGACTCGTCGTCGGCCTGGACCTGGACTGGCGCCCGCCCTTCCGGGTCGCGCTGGTCCCCTCGTACAAGGCCCACCGGCTCGACACCGCCGCCGACGCGGCCCCCGGCGCCGAGGAGGTGCCCGACACCCTCACCCCGCAGGTCGAGATGATCCTCGAGGTTCTCGAAGCGACCGGAATCGCCACCGGCGGCGCGGCCGGCCTCGAGGCCGACGATGTGCTCGGCACCCTGGCCGACCGGGAACGCACCGACCCGGTGATCGTGGTCAGCGGCGACCGCGATCTGCTGCAACTGGTCCGCGACGACCCGGCGCCGCCGGTGCGCGTGCTCTACGTCGGTCGCGGTCTGGCCAAGGCCGAACTGTTCGGTCCCGCCGAGCTGTCGGCGAAATACGGTGTGCCCGAACGCAACGCGGGCCCCGCCTACGCCGACATGGCCACCCTGCGCGGCGACGCCTCCGACGGGCTGCCCGGCGTCGCGGGCATCGGCGACAAATCCGCCGCCCAGCTGATCACGAAATTCGGTTCGCTCGACGCGCTGATGGCCGCGGTGGACGATCCGGCGTCCGACCTGGCCAAGGGCCTGCGCGCCAAACTCGTTGCCGCCCAGGACTATCTGAAGGTCGCGGCCCCGGTCGTGCGCGTGGTCCGCGACGCCGACGTGGTCCTGTCCCGCCCCGACATCCTGCCCGACACCCCGGTCGACCCCGACCGCCTGCTGGCCCTTGCCACCGCCTACAACGCCGAGAGCCCGATCACCCGCCTGGTCAAGGCCCTCACCGCGGCCCACGACAACTGACCTCGGACCACGCCCTCCGACGCCTCCGGTCACAGCACCGGTACCGACAGCCGCCGTCGAAGCCGACCGGCCCGCACGCCGACGGCGCGGCGACGACGGGCGCGACACCGATCACCCACCACATCAACGCTTCCGCGACGCCGACCGCACCACCCGGCCCACCCTGGTTCCGCGCGGCCGCCAACGACACCGGGCCGCCCGCGTAGTCGCGGACGGCCCGGAAAACCTACTGCGGCACCCTAGTTCGGGCGACCGACCTCGTAGGTGCCGTCTTCCTTGGTGATCTTGATGCTGACCTTCTTGGCCTCGCCGCTCACCTTCAGGTCACAGGTGAAGGTCGCGTCGACCTCCACGGTCTGACCCGACGGGCAGCTCACATCGGAGACGTCGGCGATGCCGTAGGACTCCTTCAGCACGCGTGAGACACCGTCCTGCACAGCGGCATTGTCGAGTTCGTCGGAGGAGAACACGACCAGCAGCAGACCGATCAGCGCGGCGACCACGAGCGCGCCGGCGACGGCGAGAAGAATGATCAGGCCCTTGCTCTTGCCACCGGAGCTCTGCTGCGGCTGCTGGCCCCACTGCTGCTGCGGCGCGGGCTGCTGCCCCCACTGCTGCTGCGGCTGCTGCGGCGCGGCCTGCTGGCCCCACTGCTGGGCACCCGCGGCCTGGTTGTTCCAGTCCTGCGGCGGCGGCTGGGTCTGGCCCCACTGCTGCTGCGGTCCGGTCGGCTGCTGCGGCGGCACGGCCTGCTGCGGCTGACCCCACTGCTGCTGCGGCTGCTGGGGCTGCTGGCCCCACTGTGGCTGCTGCGGCGGCTGATTCGGGTCACCCCACTGCTGGGTGGGCTGAGCGCCCTGCTGCGGCGGTTGCGCCGCGCCACCCCAGTGCTGGGTGGGTCCGGCGCCGCCGACCCCCTGCTGTCCCCCCCAGTGCTGGGTGGGATCGTTATTCCCCTCCCCGGGGTTGTTCGGTCCGTAAGGGCCGCTCATCCACTCGCCTCCACTCGCATCTTTAGTCCATACGGTAGCCCCCCGCGCCGGGCCTGCCGCATCCACACGACATCCGCCTCACGGTCGGTACGCGAAGAAATCAAATCACAGACGTCACGACTACGCGGCGTCCACCGCGACGACACCTCTGCGCACGGCCCGCACCGCCTTGGCGGCGGTGGCGGCGACCTCGGGATCGTCGGCGGTGTTGTGGATCTGATCGAGCAGGTCGATGACCTGTCGACACCACCGCACGAAGTCGCCCGCCGACATCGTCGTGCCCTGGTCACCACTGGCCAGCAACGACTCGGCCAACGCGTCACCGCGCGCCCACTTGTACACCCCGGTGACGAATCCGAGGTCGGGTTCGCGCGTGGGCGGCAGCTTGTGTCGTGCCTCGTCGGCACGCACATGGGTCCACACGTCGATGGTGGCCGCGACGGCCCGGCGGATCGGGTCGGTCGGACCCGAGGGGGTGAGCAGCCCGGCCTCCTGCCGCGACTCGTAGACCAGCGTCGACACCACCGCGGCGAGTTCGGCGGGCCCGAGACCACGCCAGATCTCCTGGCGCAACGCCTCGGCGACCACCAGGTCGCTCTCGGCGTAGATCCGGGCCAGGCGCCTGCCGTCGGCGGTCACCTCACCGTCGGCGACGAAACCGCGTTCCTCGAGCAGCCCGACGATCCGATCGAAGGTGCGCGCCAACGAATTCGTGGTCGTGGCAACCTTCTGGCGCATCGTCTGGGTCTCGCGCAGCAACCGCGAATACCGTTCGCCGACCCGGCTCAGTTGCTCCCGATCGGGACGATCGTGGGCGGGGTGGGAGCGCAGGCTGCGCCGCAGGGTCGAGAGCTGACGGTCCTCGCCGCCGCGCACGCGATCGTTGCGCCCGCGCCGACGCGGCGCGGAGATCCCGGTCCCGCGCAGGGCGGAGGCCAGGTCACGTCGCACGCGCGCGGTCCGATGGTCGACCCGACGCGGCAGATCCATGCGCCCGAGCGTCTCGGCGGGCTCGGGGAAATCGGCCGCCGAGACCCGCCCGGCCCAGTGATCCTCGGTCAAGACCAGTGGACGCGGATCGCCGGGCGTCTGGTCGGGTTCGAGGATCACCGCGAGCCCGGTGCGCTTGCCCACCGGGATCGCCACCACGTCGCCGCGGCGCAGCGCGATCAACGCCTTCACCGCGGCCCCGCGCCGATCCGAGCGACCCTGCTGTTGAATATCGCGCTCGCGCTGCTTGATTCGGTCCCGCAGCGACAGGTACTCCATGAAATCGCCGTCGACGCCGCCGAGTTGGCTCTCCAGCTTGCGCAGCGCGCCCTCGTTGCGTTCGATGCCGCGCACCAGGCCGACGACCGACCGGTCGGCCTGGAACTGGGCGAAGGACCGTTCCAGCAGGGTCCGCGCGTCCTTGGCGCCCATGCGGTCGATCAGGTTGATCGACATGTTGTAGCCGGGCCGGAACGAACTGCGCAGCGGGTAGGTGCGGGTGGAGGCCAGGCCGGCGACCGCGCTCGTGTCGACCTCGGGCTGCCACAGCACCACCGCGTGACCCTCGACGTCGATCCCGCGTCGGCCCGCGCGACCGGTGAGCTGGGTGTACTCCCCCGGGGTCAGTTCGGCGTGGGTCTCGCCGTTGAACTTCACCAGTCGCTCGAGCACCACCGTGCGAGCGGGCATGTTGATGCCCAGTGCCAAGGTCTCGGTGGCGAACACCGCGCGCACCAGCCCCTGGACGAACAGTTCCTCGACGGTGTGTCGGAACGCGGGCAGCATCCCGGCGTGATGGGCGGCAAGGCCGCGGTGCAGTGCCTCGCGCCACTCCCAGTAGCCGAGCACCTCGAGGTCGTCCTTGGGCAGGTCGCCGGTGTGCTTGTCGATGATCGCGTCGATCCGCTCGGCCTCGCCGGGGCGGCTCAGATCCAGCCGGGCGCGCAGGCACTGGGCCAGTGCGCCGTCGCAGCCGGCGCGACTGAAGATGAAGGTGATCGCGGGGAGCAGGTTCTCCTCGTCGAGCCGGGCAAGCACCTCCGGGCGCGGCAGCGGCCGGAAGTTGCCGCCACGGCCACCGCGTCCGCGCGGACCGCCGTAGCCGTGCATCCGATCGGCGCTCTCGCGCTGGCGGATGAACCGCACCAGGTCGGAGTCGACCACGACCTTCTGGTCGCTGGACTTGGTGTCGAACAGGTCGAACATCCGCCTGCCGACCATCACGTGCTGCCACAGCGGCACCGGCCTGGTCTCGTCGACCACCACCGCGGTGTCGCCGCGCACGGTCTCCATCCACGCGCCGAACTCCTCGGCGTTGGACACCGTCGCCGACAGGCTCACCAGGCGCACATCGGGCGACAGGTGCAGGATCACTTCCTCCCACACCGCCCCGCGGAACCGGTCGGCCAGGTAGTGCACCTCGTCCATCACCACATAGGACAGGCCGCGCAGCGAGTCCGAGGACGCGTAGAGCATGTTGCGCAGCACCTCGGTGGTCATCACGACCACCGAGGCGTCGGGGTTGATCGACTGGTCGCCGGTGAGCAGGCCGACGCTGTCGCGGCCGTAGCGGGCGGTCAGGTCGGCGAACTTCTGGTTCGACAGTGCCTTGATCGGGGTGGTGTAGAAGCACTTGCCGCCCGAGGCCAGCGCCATGTGCACGGCGAACTCGCCGACGATGGTCTTGCCGGCGCCGGTGGGGGCGCAGACCAGCACGCTGTGCCCGTCTTCCAGGGCCTCGCACGCGGTGCGCTGGAAGGGGTCCAGATCGAAGGAGATGTCACCGGCGAATTTCGCCAGTTCGCTGGGCAGCCCGGGAGAATCGGTCACCCGTCAGAGCGTATCGGAGTAGTCCGACACCGGGCGCGTGGATTTCTGCGGCTCGGCCACCGGATCGGCCGAGGCGACCGGCTCCGGGGTGTCCAGGGGCGAGGCCTGCTCGTCGTCGAGCGGGCCCCAGCCCTGCTTGGCCTCGCGCCGGGCCTTGCGACCGTCGCTCACCCGGGAGAATTGCACGGCCAGCTCGAACAGCACCGTCAGCGCGATCGCCAGCGCGAGCATCGAGAACGGGTCCTGCGGGGTCACGATCGCGGCGAAGACGAACAGGCCGAAGATGATGCCGCGACGCCAGGCCTTGAGCTTGGCGTAGGGCAGCACGCCCACCAGGTTGAGCCCGATGATGATCAGCGGGGTCTCGAAGCTGACGCCGAAGATGATCAGCAGCTGGATGATGAAACCGAAGTACTGGTTACCGCTGAGCGCGGTGATCTGGACGTTGTCGCCGATGGTCAACAGGAACGACAACGCGTGCGAGACCACCACGTAGGCCAGCACGGCGCCGGTCACGAACAGCACGGTGCCGGTCACCACGAACCCGACCGCGAGCTTGCGTTCCTTCGCGTACAGCCCCGGGGTGATGAACGCCCACAGCTGATACAGCCAGAACGGGGTCGCGATCACCACACCGGCGGTGAAGCCCACCTTCAACCGGAGCATGAACTGGTCGAAGGGCCCGGTGGCCAGCAGTCGGCAGGCGCCGTCGGGGCTCAGGGTGGCGCGCGCCGACTCGGGCAGCGCGCAGTAGGGGCCGCGCAGGATCTCGCCGAGACTCTCGATCCCGAACAGGGTGTGCGCGTACCAGAAGAACCCGATCAGGGTGGCGACGAAGATCGCGGCCAGCGCCAACAGCAGCCGGGTGCGCAGTTCCTGCAGGTGCTCGACCAACGACATGGTGCCGTCGGGATTCGTCCTGCGCTTGGCGCGCCGGGGATCGAACGGAATGCGCATGGTGGGTGGTGGCCTCTAACCCTCGGTTCGGATGCTCGACGACATCTCGTGACAGCAGCACTTCGCCCCGGAGCGGTCGCTACCGCTCCGGGGCCGATGCCGAGGTCAGAGGGTCTTGTGTCCCTGCTGCGGTTCGACGATCGGGGTCTGCGCCTGCGGTGCCGACGCGGACAACTGCTGCTGCGGTGCCGGCGCGGCCGGGGTGGCGGGCTGCGCGGCGGTGGTCGCCGACTCGGCCTGCATCTGTCCGACCTCGCTCTTGAAGATGCGCAGCGAGCGGCCCAGACCGCGGGCGGCATCGGGAAGTCGCTTCGCGCCGAAGAGCAGAACGAACAGCAACGCGATGATCAGCAGGTGCGTCCAGCTGAACGTGCCCATTATCAGATACCTCCAAAGACTGTGGTGATTACCGATGCTACCTGTGTTGTGACCGTGGTGAACGCCCAGCCGCAGCGGTGTTCGCCACGTGTTCAATCACCGGCGGTGGTCGCGGCGGCGGACAGCTCGGCGAACAACCGGCTTCCGGTGTAGCGCGCGGGGTCGCCCGCTTCGGCGATCCTGATCAGTTCGGTGAGGCGCCGGTTGACCGGTGTCGGCCGTCCGACCATCTCCCCCAGTCGCACGATTTCCCCACACAGCCAAGCGATTTCGGTGCGTCGGCCAAGGGCCAGATCGTCGGCCATCGACGAACGCGCGAGCGGGTCGATGGCGAGCACGCGACCGAACACCCGGCGGAACACGGGGTCGGGAACGCGCAGCAACCGCACCATCAATTCCGGCGGAACGGGGGTCAGGCGGGCGGGCCGAATTCGCGCAGTGTTCATCACCGACAGCGCCTCGGACTGGGCCAGCGCGAGGCAGCGGCGGTAGTCGCGCTCGGCCAGCTGTTCGCGCAGCGGCCTGCCGGACAGGGCGTTGACGGGGTTGTTCAGGTTGAGCAGCAGTTTGGCCCACTGGACCGGGCGCAGGTCGCGGTGGCGGCGCAGCGGCAGCCCCGCGGCCAGGAATCGGTCGGCGAAACGGTCGACCACCCGGTCGTCCTGGATGGCGAGCACGCCGTCGCTGGCGCGGTGGAACCGCCCGCGGCCGCGGTGCACCACGTTGAACATCACCATGCCCGCCAGTGCCACGCTGGTGGGCAGGATGTCGCGGATCAATCCGGCGTTGCCGATGCCGTTCTGCAGGCTCACCACCGGCGTGCCGGGGCGTAATCGGCCCGCCACTGCGCGCACGGCCGCGGCGGTGTCGGCCGATTTCACGGTGACCAGGACCAGGTCGGCCAGTTCGGGTTCGTCGGGTTCGAGCGCCAGCCCGAAGCGGTCGGGGGCGACCTCGGCGGAGCCGCCGTCCAGGTCGGTCAGCCGCAGCCCGTGCTCGGCGATGTCGTCGAGGATCCGCTGGCGGCCGACGAAGATCACGTCCATGCCCGCGGCGGCCAGGTGACCACCGATGAACACCCCGACACTGCCCGCGCCGAGGACCAGTACACGCTGACTCACGCGGGTTCGATCTCCCCCACCAGGCCGGCGGCCGCGTAGGCGGCCAGGGCGGCGTCGGCGCGGTCACGCACGGCCGCGACGAGTTCGGGCGGGCCGAGCACGCTGACGCCGGTGCCGAAGCCCAGCAGCAGTCGGGCCATCCAGTCCGGTGAGGCGAAGCGCATGCCCGCTTCGATGCTGCCGTCGGCACGCGACTGGATGCGGTGCATCGGGTACTGGTCGAGCACCCACGCGTAGTCGGCGCGGATGCGCAGCCGGGCCAGCGGCACGGCGGGGTCGTCCTGGAACAGGTCGAGCGCGGCGGCGTCGGCGGCGGCGTGGCTGGGGGCCTGGGCGGGTTCGTCGAGTTCGGTGGCGTCCTCGATCCGGTCGAACCGGAACAGGCGAACACCCTCGGCCTGCCTGCACCAGGCCTGCAGGTAGCTGTTGTTGTCGACGAGCACCACCCGGATGGGGTCGACGATGCGCTCGGAGACCTCGTCGCGGCTGGCCGAGTAGTAGACCAGGCGCAGGGCGCGCACGTCGGCCAGGGCGGCGCGCACGGTGGCCACCGCCGGCTGCTCGACGGGGACCTGCACCGGGGTGGCGGTGCCGACGGCGTCGGTGCTGGCGATGGCCGATTCGATCTTGGCGATGGCGGCGTGCGCGGCGGTCGGGTCGACCATGCCGGGCATCTCCACGATCGAGCGCAGCGCCACCAGCAGCGCGGTGGCCTCGGTGGAGGTCAGGCGCAGCGGTCGTTCGATGCCGGCGGAGAAGGTGACCTCGATGCTCTCCTCGGAGAACGACAGGTCGATCAGGTCGCCGGGGCCGTAACCGGGCAGCCCGCACATCCACAGTTGGTTGAGGTCGCTCATCAGCTGTTTGGTGGTGACGCCCAGTTCGGCGGCGGCCTCGGCCGCGCTGATCCCCGGATGCGCGAGCAGGTAGGGCACCATGTTCAACAGGCGCGAAAGACGTAGCGACAGACGCGAACTCACGACGAGACCTCCGTGTGGTCGAGTACCGACCGTAGCCGGTTCATCACGTCGGCGCGCAGTGGCGGCGGTTCGAGCACGAGCACGTCGGGTCCGAGGCCCGTGATCAGTCGGGCGATCCAGTCGCGCGAGCGGACCGGCACGTCGAGCACCGAACCGGGGCGTCCGCCCAGGTCACGGGTGTCGATCTCGGTGCCGATGCGGCGCAGTTCGCGACCGCGCCCCTTGGCCACCCAGACCAGCGCGGTGCCGGTGACGGGGGCGTCGCCGGTGACGCGGTCGACGATGGCGCGCAGGTCGGTGTGTTCGGGTTTGCGCACGGCGTTGAGTGGACCGTAGGCCGTGACCTGGCCGCCGATGCGCGAGAGCCGGAAAGTGCGCACGGCGTCGCGTTCGCGATCGTGGCCGACGAGGTACCAGCGCCCGTGGCGGGTCACCACCCCCCACGGTTCCACGTCGCGGGTGACGAACGGGTCGGTGACCGCGCTGTGGTGCCCGAAGCGCACCGCCTGGCCCGCGTCGATCGCCGCGAGCAGCTCGCGCAGCACCGGTTCCGAGCCACGGGTACGAGCGGGCACCGCGGGCA
The DNA here is from genome assembly GCF_042658545.1 of Nocardia lasii. Taxonomy (NCBI): domain Bacteria; kingdom Bacillati; phylum Actinomycetota; class Actinomycetes; order Mycobacteriales; family Nocardiaceae; genus Nocardia; species Nocardia lasii. The sequence continues at coordinate 207,012 of NZ_JBHSQN010000009.1, read as the reverse complement.
CCGACACCCCCACGTTCTCGGTCTCGACGGTGACCCCGGCCGCGCGCAGCTTCAACAGCGCGCCCTCGGCGGCGCCCGCCAACTCCGGCGAGGCCCACATCTGCACCGCCACGGCGACGGCCGCGGCCTCCTCGCTCGACAGGTCGATATCGGGCAGTTCGTAGGCGTCCCGGTTGATCCGGTACCCCTCGAGCGTCGAGAACCGCCCCACCGGACCCACTTCGAGCGGGATGCCCAGATCGCGCAGTTCGTTCTTGTCGCGTTCGAACATCCGGCTGAACGCGTCATCGGTCACCGAGTCCTCGTAACCGGCCACGCTGGTGCGAATGCGTTCGGCACTCAGGAACTGCCGGGTCGACAGCAGCGCGATGACCAGATTCATCAGCCGCTCGACCTTGGATATCGCCACCCGTTAGAGGGTAATGGGCGAGCCCGTGCCCGCGCGCGTCGGCAGGCTCACATCCCCATGTCCTTGGCGATGATCAGCTTCATCACCTCGCTGGTGCCGCCGTAGATGCGGTTGACGCGATTGTCGGCGTAGAGGCGGGCCACCGGGTACTCGGTGATGTAGCCGTAGCCGCCGTGCAGTTGCAGGCAGCGGTCGATGACGCGGGCGGCGACCTCGGTGCAGAAGAGTTTGGCCGAGGCGGCGTCGGCGGGGGTGAGCTCGCCCGCGTCGAGGGCTTCCAGCGCGCGGTCGACGACGGCTTCGGCGGCGTCGACCTCGGCGCGGCAGGCGGCCAGTTCGAACTTGGTGTTCTGGAACTGGGCCACGGCCTGGCCGAAGACGGTGCGGTCCCTGGTGTAGTCCAGGGCGAAGCGGATGGCCGCGCGGGCCTGGGCGTAGGAGCCGACGGCGATCGAGAGGCGTTCCTGCGGGAGGTTCTGGCCGAGGTAGGCGAAGCCGCGGTGCTGTTCGCCGAGCAGGTCCGCGACAGGGACGCGCACGTCGGTGAACGAGAGTTCGGCGGTGTCGGAGACTTTGAGGCCGAGCTTGTCGAGCTTGCGCCCGACCGTGTAGCCGGGCGAGGTCGTGTCGACGACGAGCAGCGAGATGCCGTGGCGGCGATCGGTGTCCGACGGCGGTGCCGTGCGCGCGCACACGATCACGCGGTCGGCCTGCACACCGCCGGTGATGAAGGTCTTGGCTCCGTTGAGCACGTAGTGGGTGCCGTCGGCGGAAAGCTGTGCGGTGGTGCGCATTCCGGCCAGGTCCGAGCCGGTGCCGGGTTCGGTCATCGCGATGGCGAACATGAGGTCGCCGGAGACGAAGCCCGGCAGCCAGCGCTGCTTCTGCTCCGGGGTGGCGAGGGCTTTGAGATAGGGCAGGCAGAGTCCGACGTGCACCCCCGAACCGCCGAAAGAGACTCCGGCGCGGGCGGTTTCCTCGATCAGGATCGCCTGGAACTTGAACGAGTCGATCCCGGCGCCCCCGAATTCCTCGGGCACCTCGATCCCGAACACGCCCAATTCCGCGAGGGTTCGGTAGAACTCGCGCGGCACGATGCCCGCCTCGTACCACTGGTCGTACACGGGCACGACCTGCGCCTCGATGAACGCGCGCACGGTCTTGCGGAACGCCTCGTGCTCGTCGGTGAAAATGGTTCGCTGCATGGTGATCTCACACTTCGGTAGGGGTCAGACGATGGCGTTGACGCCGGTGAGGGCGCGGCCGATGAGCAGCTTCTGGATCTGGGTGGTGCCCTCGTAGAGGGTCAGTACGCGCGCGTCGCGCAGGTACTTGGCGACGGGGTACTCGTCGATGTAGCCGTAGCCGCCGAACACCTGGATGGCGTTGTTGGCGGCCTTGACCGCGGCCTCGGAGGCGAACAGCTTCGCCATCGACGCGGCCGTGCCGAAGGATTCGCCGCGATCGGCCAGATCGGCGGCGCGCCAGGCGAGCAGGCGCGCGGCGTCGGTCTCGACGGCGATATCGGACAGCAGCTCCTGGACCAGCTGATACCCGGCGATGGGTTTGCCGAACTGGGTGCGTTCACCGGCGTAGCGCACCGCGGCCTCGAGGCAGGCGCGGGCCACCCCGACGCACCCGGACGCGACCCCGATGCGCCCCTTGTCCAGTGCCGACATCGCGATCCGGAAGCCCTGCCCCAGCTCGCCCAGACGCGCGTCGTCGGGCACGCGGACTCCGTCGAGGACGAGTTCGGCGGTGGCCTGGCCGCGCAGGCCGAGCTTGCCCGTGATCTCGGTGCGACCGAAACCCGGTGCGTCCGTGGGCACTACGAACGCGGTGACGCCCTTGGGCCCCGGTCCGCCGGTGCGCGCGAACACCAGCGCGTGATCGGCCCAGGTGCCGTTGGTGATGAAGACCTTGGTGCCGGACAAGACCCAGTCCGCCCCCTCGCGGATCGCCCGGGTGTCCAGATTCGCCGCGTCCGAACCGGTGCCGGGCTCGGTCAGCGCGAAGCAGCCCAGTTGCGAGCCGTCGCAGATCCCCGGCAGGTAGCGCTGCTTCTGTTCTTCGGTGCCGTAGGCGGCGATCGACTTGCCGAACAGGCCCAGCGAGACCGACACGATCCCGCGCACCGCGCTGTCGCCGCGCCCGAGCTCCTCGAGCAGCAGGCAGTAGTCGACCGTGTCGCCGCCGGAGCCGCCGTACTGCTCGGGAATCCCGATGCCGAGGAAGCCCAGCGCGCCGAGCTTGCCGACGATCGCCGGGTCCACCGACTCGTCGCGATCCCACTGCGCGGCGTGCGGCACGACCTCCCTGTCCACCCAGGTGCGGGCGAGTTCGCGCAGGTCGGACTGGGCGGGCGTGAGCTGGAAATCCACGGGACAACTCCTGAACCGAACGGCGTTAGGTTTACTCGGGCACCGTAGCCTAACAGCGTTCGGTTATTCAAGAGGGTGCTTCGCCATCGGTGATACGGTTCGGTGTCCGACGAGAAGGGGAAGGTGCATGGCGCGCCCACGCGTACCGCTGTTGAGCCGCGAACGCATCCGCGACGCCGCGCTGGTCCTGGTCGACCGCGACGGCCTGGCCGAGGTCTCCATGCGCAAACTGGCCGCCGAACTCGGCGTGCGGGCCGCGTCCCTCTACGGCCACTACCCGAACAAGGACGAACTGTTCGACGACATCGCCGCCGGCATCATGGCCGCGGTCGACACCTCCGCCTTCGACACCGCGGCATGGGACCTGGCCCTGGCCGCCTGGGCGCGCAGCTACCGCACCGCCCTGTCCACCCACCCCAATTTCGTGCCCTACCTGGCCACCGGCCCCGGCCACCGCGCCGAGAACCTGCGCGCCGCCGACGCCGTCCACGGCGGCCTGGTCGGCGCGGGCTGGCCCCCGCGCTACGCCACCATGATCGGCGCCGCCACCCGCTACCTGGTCATGGGATCCACGGTCGGCTCGTTCGCCGGCGGCTTCGCCGACGACATCCAGGTCTACCGCGACCGCTACCCCCACCTCAACCAGGCCCACCGCCTGGCCGCCGTCGCCGACGAAATCGACACCGACAGTTTCGAATTGGCCCTCACAGCCTTCATCGCGGGCCTACACGCCACCTACGCCCAAGTAGTCACCGCGAACTGACGGCCACCACCTGCGACCCCTGGGGAGCAGCGGCCCGAAGGGCGGCCCCTCGGGGCCGCGACTCGAGCGCGCCAGCGCTCCAAAAAACAGAACCGGTGGCGCCTACGCAATCGCTCCCATGCGCCACCGGTTCTGTCACGCCCCCCGTCTGAGGGGTTCGCCTACATCGAGGCGATCAATCGGTCGACGCGCTCGTCGACCGACCGGAACGGATCCTTGCACAGCACGGTGCGCTGCGCCTGATCGTTGAGCTTGAGATGGACCCAGTCGACGGTGAAGTCGCGGCCGGCGTCCTGGGCGGCGGTGATGAAGTCGCCGCGCAGCTTGGCGCGGGTGGTCTGCGGCGGGGTGTCGACCGCGGCGTCCACGGCGTCGTCCTCGGTGATCCGCTTGGCCAGACCCTTGCGCTGGAGCAGGTCGAAGACCCCGCGTCCGCGCTTGATGTCGTGGTAGGCCAGATCCAGCTGGGCGATCTTGGGATCGGACATCTCCATGCTGTAGCGATCCTGGTAGCGCTGGAACAGCTTGCGCTTGATCACCCAGTCGATCTCGGTGTCGACCTTGGCGAAGTCCTGGGCCTCGACCGCGTCGAGCGTGCGACCCCACAGGTCCACCACGGCGTCGACCTGCGGATCGCGATCGCGATTGCGCAGGTGCTCGACGGCGCGCGCGTAGTACTCGCGCTGGATCTCGAGCGCGCTGGCCTGTCGACCACCGGCCAGGCGCACCGGACGACGGCCGGTGAGGTCGTGGCTGACCTCGCGGATGGCCCGGATCGGGTTGTCGAGGGCGAAGTCGCGGAACGAGACCCCGGCCTCGATCATCTCGAGCACCAGCGAGGCGGTGCCCACCTTGAGCATGGTGGTGGGCTCGGCCATGTTGGAGTCGCCGACGATCACGTGCAGGCGCCGGTACTTCTCGGCGTCGGCGTGCGGTTCGTCGCGGGTGTTGATGATCGGGCGCGAGCGGGTGGTCGCCGAGGAGACGCCCTCCCAGATGTGCTCGGCACGCTGCGAGAGGCAGAACGTGGCGGCCTTGGGCGTCTGGAGCACCTTGCCCGCACCGCAGATGAGCTGGCGGGTCACCAGGAACGGCAGCAGCACATCGGAGATCCGGGAGAACTCGCCCGCGCGCACCACCAGGAAGTTCTCGTGGCAGCCGTAGGAGTTGCCCGCGGAGTCGGTGTTGTTCTTGAACAGGTAGATGTCGCCGCCGATGCCCTCTTCGGCCAACCGCTGTTCGGCGTCGATGAGCAGGTCCTCGAGGACGCGCTCACCGGCCCGGTCGTGGGTGACCAACTGCACCAGGCTGTCGCATTCGGCGGTCGCGTACTCCGGATGCGATCCGACGTCGAGGTACAACCTGGCACCGTTGCGAAGGAAGACATTGGAGCTGCGGCCCCAGGACACCACCCGGCGGAACAAGTACCGGGCTACCTCGTCGGGGGACAGCCGACGGTGACCGTGGAAGGTGCATGTCACACCGAACTCGGTCTCGATCCCCATGATTCGTCGCTGCACCCTTTCGACAGTACAGCCATGACCAGTGCGCGCGCGGCGCTCCCGACATCCCATTCGCCTACGTGTTCACAACGATTCGACACCGCCGTGACGGCGGCGAACACGACGATATCGGGCCTGCGAACCCGATGCGGTTCGCAGGCCCGATGGTGATCGTGACGGCGGGTTACGCTCCCGAGCCGTCGTCGGGTTCGGGCAGGGTCGCCTCGGTCACCGGCTTGGGTGTGGAGGCGGCCAGCGCCGACTGCAGGGCGGGACCCTGCAGCCTGCGGAAGGCCCGACGCGGACGCTGCTGCTCGAGCGTGGCGACCTCGAGGGAAGCCTCGCCCAGGGCGCGCTTGTCCTTGTCGGCCTCGGGCTGTCCGGCCTTGAGCGCGCCGATCGCCACCTTCAGCGCGTCGTCGAGGGACAGTCCGGGCTTGTAGGTGGATTTGAGCTCGGTCAGGATCGGCTCGGTGGTGCCGCCCATGACGACGTACTCGCGTTCGTCGACGATGGACCCGTCGAAGGTGATCCGGTACAGCACCGAGGTCGGTGACTGTTCCGGATAGCCCACTTCGGCGACGCAGATCTCCACCTCGTAGGGCTTGAGCTGATCGGTGAAGATCGACCCGAGCGTCTGCGCGTAGAGGTTGGCCAGCCCACGCCCGGTGACATCGCGCCGGTCGTACTGGTAACCCTTGAGATCGGCCTGCAGGATGCCGCCCCGACGCAGGGCCTCGAACTCGTTGTACTTGCCGACCGCGGCGAAGCCGACGCGGTCGTAGAGCTCGCTGACCTTGTGCAGGGTCGCCGAGGGGTTCTCGGCGACGAACAGCACCCCGTCGGCGTAGACGAGCACGATCACACTGCGACCGCGACCGATGCCCTTGCGGGCGAGCTCGGTCTTGTCGCGCATGATCTGCTCGGCCGAGGCGTAATACGGCAGCGTCATAGGACGGCGCCCCCTTCTTCGGCGGCTTCCCGGTCGGCGATCACGGCGGCGGCGATCTCGGCGAGACGATCCTCGCCGACCTCGTCGGCACCGTCGGCGTCGATCACCACCGCGGTCGGGAAGATCCCGCGCAGCAGGTCGGGACCGCCGGTGGCGGTGTCGTCGTCGGCGGCGTCGAACAGCGACTCCACCGCGATCCGCAACGCCCGGTCCTGGTCGAGTCCACGCCGGTAGAGCTTCTTGAGCGAGGACTTGGCGAACAGCGAACCGGAACCGACCGCGGTGTAGCCGAACCGCTCCTCGCTGCGACCGCCGACCACGTCGTAGGACACGATGCGCCCGGACCGATCGAGGTCGAGGATCTGGTCGTCGTAGCCGACCAGCAGCGGGATCGCGGCGAGTCCCTGCATGGCGGCGGGGAGGTTGTCGCGAACCATCTTCGACAGTTTGTTGGCCTTACCGTCGAAGGTGAGCGGTACGCCTTCGATTTTCTCGTAGTACTCCAGCTCCACCGCGAACAACCGCACCATCTCGATGGCGATGCCCGCGGTGCCCGCGATGCCCGCCGCCGAGTAGGTGTCGGTGATGTAGACCTTCTCGGTGTCGCGGCTGGCGAGCAGGTTGCCCATGGTGGCCCTGCGGTCGCCCGCGATCAGCACGCCGCCCCGGTAGGTGACCGCGACGATGGTGGTGCCGTGTGGCGCCAGGTCCTTCGTCGCGGTCAGATCCGAGGCCGGGAACCTGTTGGCGGGCAACAGGTCCGGCGCGTGCATGCGGAGATGTTCGGTGAACGAGGAGAGAGCCCGCCCCGCGTGGAGGCGCAAGGGGTCACCTGGGGTCACTGGCCGCCCTTCTGCACATATGCCCGCACGAAGTCCTCGGCGTTCTCCTCGAGCACGTCATCGATCTCGTCGAGCAAGTCGTCGGTTTCCTCCGCGAGCTTCTCGCGGCGTTCCTGCCCTGCCGCGTCTACGCCCTCGGGGCCCTCGTCCTCGTCGCCACCCCCGGCGCGCTTGGTCTGCTCTTGTGCCATGGCAGCCGACCTCCTCTTCCTCATCACGATGATCGTGTGTGTCCCACAACCCTACCGAGCGGATCCGACAAGGTGGTCGATAGCGATCGGATTGTCGCGCGGTGGGTGTGAATTGCTGGTCAGTGGGTGAGCTGGTCGACCAGCTCCGCGGCGGTGCGCGAGGCGTCGAGCAGCTTCCCGACGTGCGCTTTCGTGCCTCGGCGGGGTTCGAGGGTCGGAATCCGCACCAGGGAGTCGCCGCCCAGATCGAAGATCACCGAATCCCAACTGGCGGCGGCGATATCGGCGCCGAAGCGACGCAGACACTCACCGCGGAAGTAGGCGCGGGTGTCGGTGGGCGGATTGGTCATCGCGTCGAGCACCTGCTGTTCGGTGACGAGGCGCTTCATCGAGCCGCGCGCGACCAGGCGGTTGTAGAGGCCCTTGTCCAGGCGCACATCGGAGTACTGCAGGTCCATCAGGTGCAGTTTCGGCGCGGCCCAGCCAAGGCCCTCGCGGCTGCGCATGCCTTCGAGCAGGCGCAGTTTGGCGGGCCAGTCGAGCAGGTGGGCGGCGTCGAGCGGGTCGCGCTCGAGCAGGTCGAGGACCATCGCCCAGTTGTCGATGATGTCGAGCACGCGCGGGTCCTCGTTGCCTTCGCGCTGGACGAACTTGGCGACGCGTTCGTGGTAGAGCCGTTGCAGCGCAAGGCCGGTCAGCTCGCGGCCGTCGGCCAGGGCGACGGTGGCGCGCAGCGTGGGGTCGTGGCTGATCTGGTGCACCGCGGTGACCGGGCGGGCGAGCTGGAACTCCGAGAGGTCCTCGCCCGCCTCGATCAGGTCGAGTACGAGCGCGGTGGAGCCGACCTTGAGGTAGGTCGACATCTCGGCCAGGTTGGCGTCGCCGATGATCACATGCAGGCGCCGGTACTTGTCGGCGTCGGCGTGCGGTTCGTCGCGGGTGTTGATGATGCCGCGCTTGAGCGTGGTCTCGAGCCCGACCTCGACCTCGATGTAGTCGGCGCGCTGGGACAGCTGGAATCCGGCGTGGTCGCCGGACTGGCCGATGCCGACCCGGCCCGCGCCGCAGATGACCTGCCGGGACACGAAGAACGGGGTCAGCCCGGCGATGATCTGACTGAACGGGGTGTCGCGGCTCATGAGGTAGTTCTCGTGGGTGCCGTAGGAGGCGCCCTTGCCGTCGACATTGTTCTTGTACAGCTGTAGTCGCGGCGCTCCCGGCACGCTCGAGGCATGCCGGGCGGCGGCCTCCATCACCCGTTCGCCCGCTTTGTCCCAGATGACCGCGTCGAGGGGGTCGACGACCTCGGGCGCGGAGTACTCGGGGTGGGCGTGGTCGACGTAGAGCCGGGCGCCGTTGGTGAGGATCATATTGGCCGCGCCGACCTCGTCGGCGTCGATGACCGGGGCGGGCCCGCTCATCCGGCTCAGGTCGAATCCACGCGCGTCACGCAGCGGGGATTCCACCTCGTAGTCCCACCGGGTCCGTTTGGCTCGCGGGACCCCCGCCGCCGCGGCGTAGGCGAGAACGGCCTGGGTGGAGGTGAGGATCGGGTTGGCCGTCGGCTCCGTGGGGGTCGAGATGCCGTATTCGACCTCGATTCCGATGATGCGCTGCATGCTGTCGAGCCTAGGCGACGCGCCGGGGGTGCACCCGCATCTCGGCCCAGCGGGGCCGCCGGGGTCCCCCGAGAGACGGATACGAGATGGTCCTCGCGACCGATCCGGTGGACCCGTCCCCGCGCTGATACTCGACACGTGACCGAAATCAGCACCACCGCCGTACCCGTCGCCCCACGTCCCGCGCGGCTGCTCGCCCTCGATGTGTTGCGCGGCATCGCGATTCTGGGCACCCTGGCCACCAATATCTGGATCTTCACGAACCCGGCGGGCATGGTCGGCTACCTCGACGAGCTCGGCGCGACCCCCGAGAACGCCTGGATGTGGACCGAACGGGCGCTCCAGCAGCTCGCGCAGGGCAAATTCCTTGGCCTGCTCACGCTGATGTTCGGCATCGGCCTGGCCATCCAGCAGGATTCGGCGCACCGCGGTGGTCGCCGTTGGCCGGGGCGCTATCCCGTGCGGGCGGGTCTGCTGTTCCTCGACGGGCTGCTGAATTTCGTGCTCGTCGCCGAATTCGACGTGCTGATGGGGTACGCGCTGACCGGTCTGGTGGTCGCCTACCTGCTGGCGACGAGCCGACGGGCACAACGCCGTTGGCTGATCGGTGCCGCCGCCGTCCACGTTCTGCTGCTGACCCTGATCGCCGTCGCGCTCACCGCCGCGCCGGCTCGCGACACCGCGCCGAGCACCCTGGACCCCAATCCCTATGCGGACGGCTCGTTCTGGGATCTGGTGCGGTTCCGCCTCGACCACGTGCTCGCCTTCCGGACCGAGACGATCCTGATCCTCCCGATGTCGATCGCGCTGTTCCTGGTCGGCGCGCGCCTGTATCGCGCCGGGGTGTTCGCTCCGGCGGGCGCGCGAATTCGCCGGTGGCTCATGGTGATCGGGTTCGGTGTGGCCGCGCCGCTGGATCTCGGCGCCGGAATCGGCTTCGGTGGCGACGTCGTGCTGTTCACCCGCTACGGCACGGCGCCGTTCGTCGCCCTCGCCCTCCTGGCGCTGGTCGCGGAGTTCTACCTGCGTGTAGGCCGCGTCGGAGTCGTGGGCGCGCGGCTGAGCGAGGTCGGTCGCACCGCGCTGAGCTGCTACATCCTGCAGAACCTGATCGCCGGAATCCTGTGCTACGGCTGGGGTTTCGGCCTGGCCGCGCGGGTGTCGGAGTCGGCGCGGGTGCCCTTCACCGTCGCGATCTACCTGGTCGTCACCGCGGCCGTGCTCGCCTTCGCCCACCTGTGGACGCGCCGGTTCGAACGCGGTCCGGTGGAGTGGGTGTGGCAGCGCACCTATCGGGCGCTGGGCGGCTGACTCAGTGCAGGCGTTCGGCGGGCGGCGGGGCGGCGTCGGGGGCGATGAGCAGATCCGAGACCAGCGAATCCCGTTGCAGCGGAACGCCGAGACTGCGCGCGTTGCCCTCGAACAGCGACAGCACCGACTCGGTCAGGATGCCCTGCACCTGCTCGGTGGTGAGCGCCGGCGTGGGGTCGGAGCGCCAACTGGCCACCACCCCGTCGACGAGGCCGATCATGCCGAACGCCATCGGCCGCCCGCGCGCGGGATCGATACCGAACCGGGCCAGGGTGGCGGCGAAGATATCGGCCAACTGGCGTCCCACCGCGCGGCCCGCTTCGCTGAGCGTGGTCGAGGATCCGCCCTGGGGCGCGGCGTCGCCGAGGAAGCGGTGCAGGTTGGGGTGGCGGTCGATCCAGCCGAGGTAGGTCCCGATGGCGCCGCGCACGGCCTCCTTCAGGGTGCCGTCGGAGTTCAGCGCGGGCAGCAGTTCGGCGAGCAGCAGTTCCAGGATCCGCTGCCGGGCCAGTGCGTCGAGTTCGGCCCGCCCGCCGACGTGGCGGTACACCACGGGCCGGGGCAGCGAGAGATGTTCGGCGATCAACTGCACCGAGATCTCGAGGCCGTGTTCCTCGATCACCTCGATCGCGGCATCGATCATCTCCGCACGGCGGCGCGCCTTGTGGCCGTGCCAGCGGGTGGCACGCCCATCGCCGGCGGTCTGCTCGGCGTGCGCGGAAGGGGCAGTCACCCCGCCCACGATACCCGCGCCGATATTGACTCTGACATGGAGTAACACTAAACGGTTCGGCCGGGCGCCGGTATGCTGGGCGGCATGCAGGCACGGGCGATGGTGATGGCGTACGCGGTACTCGCGTGCGTGCTGCCCGCCTTCGTGCTCATCTCCACCCCCGGCGGCGAGGCCGCGCGCGTGCTCGCCTTCGGTGCCGTCGCCGCGACCATGGTGTGCGCGCTCATCGCGGTCACCGGGCGCACCCCGATGCCGGTGCGGGTGGCGAGCGCGGGGCCGCCGCGGTCGGCGCAGCGTCGCCTGCGGGGTTCTTTCCTGCCGCAGAGCAATCCGGATTCCGCCGGTCGGCCACGTCCACGAGCACCGGGGATCGATCACGTCTGACGGGTGCCGCGCCCTCGGCGCCGCCTGTCGGATCTCGTGATCCCCTCCCCCTTTTCGTGCGTTCGCGCACGCTCACGGACAGGTCGTTCCGTCATGCTCGATTTCGTGTACTTCCCGGTGTCGGCGGTGCTGTGGTGCTGGCACCGTCTCTTCGCCGTCCCGCTCGGCCCCGCGAGCGGCCTCGCCTGGCTGCTCGCCGTCATCGCCCTCGTCGTCACCGTTCGGGCGCTGCTGGTGGTCCCGGCCCTGCGCCAGGCCCGTTCCCAGGCGGTGTTGCGCACGCTGCAACCCCGCATGGACAGCATCCGTCGCGCCCATCGCGAGGATCCTCGCGCCCAGGCCGAACAGATCCGGCAACTGCACCGCGAACACGGTGTCAGCATGTTCGCCGGGTTCGTCCCGCTGATCGCCCAGGCGCTGGTCTTCCTCGGTCTGTTCCATGTGCTGCGCTCGTTCGACCGCACCGACACCTTCGCGGTCGGCCCGTTCACCGCGACGGCGCATCCGCTCTCGATCGAGGCCAACAGCGCCACCGCGAACTACCTGTTCGGCGCCACGGAGGTGCGCGCGTTCCTCGAGGCGCGCCTGTTCGGCGCCCCGCTGGCGGCGACGCTGTCGGGGGCGGGCGAGGTGTTCGTCGCGGTGGCGGTGCTCGCGGTGCCGCTGGTGCTGATCGCCGCGCTCGCGACGCACCTCACCGCGCGGTTCGCGCCGGTCGTCGCCGACAACAGCACGGCCACGATCATGCGGCACCTGTCGCTGTGGGTGTTCCCGGCGGGCGCGCTGATCAGCGGCGCGATCCTGCCGGTGGTCGTGCTCGCCTATTTCGCGACCAACGCGGTGTGGACCTGCGGCCAACAGGTCCTGATCCGGCGAACCCTCGACGCCGAAGCCGACCGCCGCAAGTCCGTGGCCGTCACCGCCGCCCGCGCCGCCGCACCGCGTCCGGGGGTGAAACCACAGCGCCGCAAGCGGTGACTCGACCGGTCCGCGCACCCGGCAGCCGCCCGCGCGCACGGACGGCTGTCGGTGGATCGGGGTGATCCGGCATGGCCCGTCGTTGTCACTCCTGGCCGACGACGGCCCCCGACGCCGCGATCAGTACACGACCACAGACCAGGTCTGCATACTGAACGGCAGGTCACAGGCGGTTTCGGAGTGGTAGCCGCCGTGCGCGGGCTGGCCGTAGCGCTCATAGCTGCCGAACCAGTTCCACCAGGCCCAACAGGTCACCCGCACCTGATGCCAGACGGGGTCACCGCACTGGGAGAACGCGCCGGTGCCCGCGATCGGGTTGACCGAACAGCGGCCCGGTGGCGTGGCCTCGGCCGGGACGGCGAGCAGGGTGGACGCGCCGATCAACCCGGCGGCCGTGGCACCGACTGCGATTTTGCGAAGCGATCTCATGACAACCTCCCTGCGTGGGTTGTCCGCTCCCGAAACTCGCGGCTGACCACGCTCGGTTCGATGTTCACGCCGGGACGCGATGTCCCGCTGATGTGAGCTACATCATGAGAAAGGCTCACGATGTTACGCCCGTGCCCGAATAGTTACCTCTGGGCAAACGTGCGAATCAGCCGAGCGAGCGCAGGGCGGCCTCGTCGCGGGCGAGCACCGCGCCCCCGTCGGCGGTGAGCACGATCGGGCGCTGGATGAGTTTCGGGTGCCGCGCCAAGGCGTCGAGCCACTGCTCCCGATCGGCGGCGGTGCGTCCCCACCCGGCCAGGCCGAGCTCCTTGGCGATCGGTTCGCCGGTGCGGGTGATGTCCCACGGTTCGGCGCCCAGGCGGGTCAGGACCGTGCGCAGTTCCTCGACCGTCGGCGGATCGTCGAGGTAGCGGCGCACGGTGTATGCCACGCCGGTCGCGTCCAGCCGGGCGGTGGCCGCACGACTCTTGGTGCAGCGCGGGTTGTGCCAGATCTCGGTCATGACGGCA
>NZ_JBHSQN010000009.1:0-193966 GCF_042658545.1 Nocardia lasii | reverse complement strand
CACCGCCGGGCCGGGCGGTGGGCCGTCGAACAGGGGTGGGTCAGGCCGCGCTGGCGCTGCTGAGCGCGTTGAGGATCAGGTCGATGAGCACGGCGGTCAGTACGGCGGAGGCGGATCCCATGGTGGCTCCCAGGTCGAGTTCGGATGTGGCCCCCGAGTTTCGACTGGTCACGTGTCCATCATGTAACTCGCGGTGACGGGTCGAAATCCGGTGTGGCGCCCGATACTTCGCCCGGACCGCGATCTGCCCTTATATGCGCGGGACGCGATCTGAGATCTCGCGCACGCCGACCCGGCAGTACCTGTCGCCCTTCGACCGGCTCGTCGATTCGGGAGGCGCGGCAAGCCGAGCCCGGTCAGAAGAATCCGACGGTGGGCAGCGGTGCGTCGTTGACCACCGCGTCGCCGATCGCGCGCGCCTTGAACGCGGTGGGGTTGTGCGAGAACAGGGTTCGCAGGTTGCGCCAGTGCCGATCGAGGTGGGTGGCCTGGCGAACGGCCGAGGCCCCGCCGACCCCGTAGAGCGCACCGGCCGCCCGCAACGCGATGTCCTCCACGCCGACCTTCACCCTGGCCGCCGCCAGCGACGCCGCCCGCTCGAGCTCGTCGTCGACCTGACCGTGCGTGTGCGCGTGCTCGATCGCGCGGCCGAGGGTCTCGGCCGCGGCCAGCACCGCGGCCTCCACGACGTAGGCGGCGGCGGACAGTTCGCCGACGATCTGCAACAGCTGCGGGTCCTCGCGGGAGGGGTCGGCATTGCCCCACGCGTAGGAGCGTGGCCGCTCGCGCAGCAGCGTCGCGGCCTCCGCGGTGACCGCGCGCAGGATGCCCGCGGCGATCGCGTGCAGCAGCAGTTGCGGCTGGGCGCCGCCGGGTCGCCGGTCGGAGCCGACGTGGCGGAACGGCACCAGCTCCGCGGGCTCGACGAGCACATTGTCCAGAATCGTTGTGCCCGTGCCGGTGTGGCGCTGGCCGATGCCGTCCCAGTCGTCGACGTGCACGATGCCGGCGCGGTCGGCGGGGATGAGCGCGCTGATCTGCTCGCCGTTCGCGTCGTTGGCGGTGACGCGCAGGTAGTCCGAGTACAGGCTGCCGGTGCTGTAGAACTTGCGTCCGGTGAGCCGGAAGTTCGCGCCGTCGGGCAGCAGGGTGGTGTCGAAGGTGTAGACGCCGACCCGGTTGCCGAGCTCGGAACTGGCGCCGCCGAACAGTTTTCCGGCCACCACTTCGGCGAGCCAGGGCCGTTCGCGATACACCGTCGGGTCGCGGCGCAGTTCCTCGACGAAGCCGTAGTGGATGCGCAGGATGTGCGGCACGTCCGGGTCGGCTTCCCCGAGCCGGATCAGCAGTTCGAACAGTTCCCTGGTGCTGTAGCCACCGCCCCCGTCGGCGAGGGGAACCCGCACCGCGCCGAGGCGGTGTTCGCGCAGGAGCCGCAGCGCCAATTCCGGTTTCTCCGTGGGAAAGTCGAGGCGACGGCGCGCATCCTGGGCGATCGCCTCGATCACCTCCCCCAGTTCGGGCGAATCGAGGGCGACGGGGCGAGGTGCGGCAGTGGTGGTCATGGGGACAGTATGTGAGTGCGGAAAAAGGCGAACAATACTTTCTCCCCCCGTAATTCATACGGGTCTCGAGCACCGTGAAGTACAGCTGACGCCACGGTGAAGTTTCGGTTCATCCCCGCGCTGACCAGCGCGAAGAAACATTCGTGGTGAGAAGAACACTATTCACCCCCGACGCCGATCGTTAGAGTCGCGGTCATTCGCACTGCGCCGCGTAGCTGTCATTCCGGTGCGCTCGATCGTTGATTGTTCGCCAGGAAAACAGAGGAGTTCGAGTATGACACCGGTGGTCGGGATAGAAATCGCGGACGCGGCGCTCGCGCGGTCGGTAGGTCCCGAATTCGCGGCGGTGCCACGGCTGCTCGATGCCGCCGGGATCGGCTACGTCGTGCTCGGCGCCGACCGGGCCACCGGCACCGCCGAATCGCTGAGTCCGGCACTCGCGGGCACCCTGTTCGCCCGACACAGCCACGGACTCGGCATCGTCGCCGCGGCCTCCCCGCAGCGCGATCACCCCTACAACATCGCCCGCCGACTCGGCTCCCTCGACCACCTCACCCACGGGCGTGCCGGGTGGCTGGCTCTGCGCGAGGACCGCGCCACCACGCTCGGCCAGGGACACGGCAGCTGGACCGACCGCCCGGTCGACGCGGCCGGAGTGGCCGATGCCGTCACCGCCGTGCGCGCGCTGTGGCGTACCTGGCCCATCGAAACCCTCACCCGCGCCGACGATTCGGTCGTGCGCTACGCCGACCACACCGGTGAGTACCCGACCACCGGCCCCCTCAATGTGCCCACCACCCCACAGGGCGAGCCCGTGGTCTGGTGGCGCTACGAACGCGGTGACGATCCCGCCCGGGTCGCGGTGGCCGATGTCGTGCTCGTCGACCCCGACGACCTCGACGCCGAGCTCCCGGCAGCGGTCCACCGACACGTCCGACTCGAGGCCTCCGACCTGGCTCCCCGCACCGGGAATCCGCTCGCCGAACTCCCCGACATCCACGGCGTCGCGATCCGCGTCGATCTGCCCGCCCTGCCGGACTTCCTCGACCGAACCCTGCCCGCCCTGGCCGACGCCGGTTTGCTTCGCCTGCGACCGAGCGACGAAACCCGCACTCTCCGTGCGCATCTCGGCATCGACCGCCGCAAAGAACCCGACCTGAGTCGGCACCGTCCGGTCTTCGCCGCCTCCTGAAGGGACACACCCATGAGCCGCCACGTCATCCTCAACGCGAATGTGCTCGACCTCGGCATCAGCGGGGCCGCCTGGGAACTGTCCGGGCTGCCGAGGGACACCGTCGCCTCCGGTGACTACTACGCCGAGATCGGCCGGATCGCCGAGCGCGGCACCCTCGACGCGTACTTCCTGGCCGACAACCCGGCCGTGCGCGAGGACCCGCGCCGCACCCCCGGTCGCGCCCTGGAACCGACCACCATCCTGGTCACGGTCGCCGCCGCCACGTCCCACCTCGGCCTGATCGGCACCCTGTCGACCACCTTCAACGATCCCGTCGAACTGGCCGAACGCCTGCTCACCCTCGACCACCTCAGCGGTGGCCGCGCGGCCTGGAACGCGGTGACCACCTACAACCCGGCCGCGGGCGGCAACTTCGGTCTTCTCGAGGTACCGAGCCGGGCCGAAAGGTATTCGCGCGCCCACGAATTCGTCGATGTCGTCACCGCCCTGTGGCAGGGTGCCGCCGAGGGGCGCGACATCGACCACCGCGGAACACATTTCACCGTCTCCGGGCGCCTGCCGTTGGGCCCGTCACCGCAGGGCCATCCGCTGATCGTGCAGGCCGGTGGCTCCCCGCAGGGTCGCGAACTGGCCGGCCGCACCGCGAACGCGGTGTTCAGCGCCGAACTCTCGCTCGCGGCGGGCGTGGAACACTACGAGCAGGTCAAGCAGGTCGCGGTACGCCACGGTCGGCGCCGCGACGACGTGGCGATCCTGCCCGGCCTGATCACCATCATCGGCAGCACCCACGCCGAGGCCGTGGCCCGCTACGAACGGGCCCGCGAACTCCTCGGTCCCGTTCACGAACTGCGCCGGCTCGGCGCGGTCCTGCTGCACGACCTGGTCCCCTACCACCTCGACGAGCCCTTCCCCGCCCACGTCCTGGCCGAGCTGCCCGACCCCGAGAGTTTCACCGGCTCCCTGGGTTTCCGCGAGTCGGTCGTGCGCGGCGTCAGCGAACGCCTCGCGGCCACCGGCGGCCGCTACACCCTGCGCGAGGCCATCGGCGAGTTCGGCGACGGCGGCCACCGCCGCGTCATCGGGGCGCCGGAGCAGATCGCCGACACGATCGAACAGTGGTTTCGCGCGGGCGCCGCCGACGGCTTCAACCTGATGCCCGACGCCTTCCCCGCAGGCCTGGAGCTCTTCGTCGACGAGGTGGTCCCGATCCTGCGCCGCCGCGGCCTGTTCCGCCACGAGTACGCCGAGTCGACCCTGCGCGAGCGCCTCGCCCCGACCGCGACGAGGCTGCCCGCCGCGGTGTGAGCACACGCCGACGGCCCACCGCCGTGAAAGGCGATGGGCCGTCGAACATGTGGGTTACTTACCGCCCTCCGTCGGAGTGACCACGGTGGGCTGGTAGTTCGCGCCGGTGACGTCCACACCGTCGGCCTTCAACTGGTCGAGGGCCTTGGTGACGTACTCGGTGGTGTAGGCCTCGGCGACGGGATCCTTGGTGAGCACCGTCGCGCCTTCGGCGTTCTTGGTGTTCTTGGCGATCGAGACGGTGCGGTCCCACGCGGACTTGTCGATGGTGCCGATGCCGGCCGGGGAGGGCCAGATCAGCTTGTTGACCTCGTTGATCTGCCACTGCTGGTGTCCCGCGCCCAGCGTCGCGCCCGCGGCGACGGTGATGTCGCGGCACTTGTCGAGGTTGTCGCGGCAGAAGGCCCAGCCCTTGAGCGAGGCGACCAGGAACTTGACCGTCTGGTCCTGGTACGCGCTGTCCTTCAGCTTCTCGGTGTTGGCCCACAGGGCGTCCTGCAGCATCGCCACACCCTCGTCGTTCCAGTCGATGGTGGTGAAGTCGTCGGCGGTGTAGAGCTCACCGGTGGCGGGGTTCTTGGTTTCGAGCAGCTGGGCGTACTCGTTGTAGGACATGGCCTGGGCGGCGGCGATGTCCTTGGCCAGGAACGCGTTCATGTCGAACTGCTGCTGGACCAGGGTCACGTCCTTGGCGGGATCGAGTCCGGCCTTGGTCATGCCGGCGAAGAGTTCGAATTCGTTGCCGTAGCCCCAGTTTCCGACGGTCTTGCCGCGCAGCGCGGCGGGTCCGACGATGTTGTCGGCCTTGAACGAGACCTGCTTGGTGCCCGACTTCTGGAAGATCTGGGCGATCTCGGTGATGCCGGCGCCCGCCTCACGGGAGGCCAGTGCCTTGGGTACCCAGGCGACCGCGTAGTCGGCCTGGCCCTGGGCCAGCACCGTCTGCGGGACGATGTCGGTGCCGCCGTCGAGGATCTCGACCGAGAGGCCCTGTTCCTTGTAGAAGCCCTGGTCCACGGCGGCCAGGTAGCCGGCGAACTGGCCCTGTTTGAACCATTGCAGTTGCAGGGTCACTTTGGTGAGGCCGTCGGCGGTGGTCTGCGAACCACTGTCGGTGGTGCTACAGCCGGTCAGTGCGGCGGCGGCCACGGCGGCTATGGCCACCGCGCTACGCAACCGGAGTGCGGTCTTGCTCATGGATGGATCTCCCTCATCGGATCGTGGACAGCAGGGGGGTTCGGGGTCGGCGGGTGAGTTGTTCGAGCAGCAACACTGCTGCCAGGAAGACGAGGCCGACGCACATCGCGCCGACCACGTAAGCCCAGGCCCGTGGGTAGGCCGTGTTGGCCGCGGCGGAGGTGATCCGACTGCCGAGACCGTTCTGCAGACCGCCGAAGTACTCGGCGATGATGGCCGCGATCACCGCGCCCGGCGCCGCGATGCGCAACCCGGTGAACAGGTGCGGCAGCGCGGCGGGCAGGCGCACGGTGCGGGTGATCTGCCAGCCCGAGGCGGCGTAGGAGGTCATCAGGTCGGCGTGGACCTTGGGCACCTGGCGCAGGCCGCGCGCGGTGCTGACGAAGACCGGGAAGAACACCACGATGGTGACGACGAGTCGACGCGGGGTCTCGGTGGTGGTGGAGTACATCGAGTTGAGCAGCGGGGCGAGCGCGACGATCGGCACCGCGGCGGCCGCGGCGGCCAGCGGGGTGAGCAGCCCGTCGACGACACTGAACCGCACCGCGACGATCGCCGCGAGCAGCCCGAGCACGGTCCCGGCGACGAACCCGACCAGCGCGTTGGTTCCGGTGGCCACCGACGCGTCGAAGATCCGGCCCGCGTTCTCGACGAACTGGGTGGCGATGGCGCTGGGCGCGGGCAGCAGGAACGAGGGCACCCCGCCCACCACCGTGAGCAGCTGCCACAGGGCGAGCGCGACGACACCGACGACGATCGGCGGCAACCAGGTTCTCATCGCAGGTCCCGTCCGGCCACGGCCGTGTCGTCGTGCTCGCCGCGCAGGGCCGCGCGCACCGCGGCGACGGCGGTGAAGAACTCGCCGGAGGCGCGAACGTCGGTGCCCGCCTGGCGATCCCAGCCGCCGGTGGGCACGATCTCGCTGATCCGTCCCGGCCGCGCCGAGAGCACGACCACCCGGTCGGACAGGTAGACCGCCTCGGGAATCGAGTGGGTCACGAACACCACGGCCGCGCCGGTCTCGCCGGCGATGCGCAGCAGTTCGCCCTGCATGCGTTCGCGGGTCATCTCGTCGAGCGCGCCGAAGGGTTCGTCCATCAGCAGCAGCGAGGGCTTGCGGGCCAGTGCCCGCGCGATGGCGACCCGCTGCTGCATGCCGCCGGACAGTTCGGCCGGGTACCGGTCGGCGAACTCGCTGAGCCCGGCCATGTCCAGCAGTTCGGCACTGCGTGCCTTGCGCTGGGCCTTGGGCACCCGGTGCAGTTCCAGTGGCAGCTCGATATTGGCTGCGACAGTGCGCCATTCGAGCAGGCCCGCCTGCTGGAACGCGATGCCGTAGTCCTGGTCGATGCGGGCCTGGCGGGCGGGTTTGCCGTGCACGGTGGCGGTGCCGCTGGTGGGGGTCTCGAGGTCGGCGATGATCCGCAGCAGCGTCGATTTACCGCAGCCCGACGGGCCGATGAGCGAGACGAATTCCCCGGGGGCGACGGTGAGACTGACATCCGAGAGCGCCGTCACCGCACCCGCGGCGAAGGTCTTGCCGAGGTGGCTCAGCGCGACCGCGGCCGGGGTGTCGGGTTCGGTGACCGATGTGGTCATGGAAACTTCTTCCTGAAACGTTGTGGCGGAGAGTGTTTCGGTGCGCATCAGCGGTCGTTCGAGGGGCCGGTACCGGGCGGGTGGCTGTAGCGGCGCAGGGCCAGTTCCACCAGGCCGACCAGGGCGGTGAGCACCACTCCGAGCAGGGCGGCGGCGAGCACGGCGGCGTAGAGCCGGGCCGAGTCGCCGGTGGCCTGCTGGGAGAACACGATGATCTGGCGGCCGATGCCGCCCGCGGTGCCGGTGGAGATCTCGGCGACGCCCGCGCCGACCACCGCGGCCGCGGCCGCCAGCCGCAGGGCGGGGATGAGCGAGGGCACGGCGGCGGGAAATCGCAAGCGGGTCAACGTCGCCCACCAGCCCGCCGAACAGCTGCGCATCAGTTCCACCGAGGCCGTGGACGGCGCTTGCAGGCCGCGCAGCATCCCGATGGCGATGGGGAAGAAGGCGAGGTAGGCCGCGATCACCACGATGCTCATCCACGGCCGCCACGGTTCCCCGCCGATGGACAGTTTCCCGCCCCACGCCGCGACCAGCGGCGCGAGCGCGATCAACGGAACCGTCTGCGAGAGCACCACATACGGCAGCAGTCCGCGTTCGAGCCACCCGAACCGCTGCATCGCCACGGCCAGGATCACCCCGACCACGGCCCCGAGTAGCAGGGCGAGCAGCGAGAGTCCGAGCGTGAAAAGCCCTGTGCGCAAAAGGGTTCCGCCCACGGTGCCCTTGCCGTCCGCTTCCCCGAGCACGGTGAACACCGCCCACACGTGCGGCAGCGCGCCGTCACTGGTGCGCGGCAGGATCCGGGTGCCGCCGATGCTCACCCCGTTGGTGGGCACCAGCACCTTCACCAGTTCCCAGATCACCGCCACGAGCACGAACGCGCTCACCGCGTAGACCGCGCGCAACACCCGGGTCCGAGTGACCGTGCTGGCCCGAACCTGCTGGGGCACAACGGCGGTGGCCGGATCGATGGTCGCCGTACTCACCGCCGCCCTCCCCCGCGCCGCTCGACCCGCCGCCATCCGAGCAGCGCCGCGGCGAAGCCGAACGCGCCGACGCCCACGGTGTAGGCGCCCCACAGCAGTGCCAGATCCACGCTCACGAATCCGCCGCCTTGGTCGCGGTGACCGGTGCGTGCAGGCGCGGCAGGATCTGCTCGCCATAGGCCTCGAGGGTGGCCGTCTTGGCGTCGTGTTGCAGGTACACCGCGAACTGGTCGACCCCGAGCTTCTCGAGCTCCCACAGGCGAGCCAACTGCTCGTCGGGGGTGCCGATCAGGCAGAACCGGTCGACGATCTCGTCGGGCACGAAGTCGGCGTGGGTATTGCCGGCGCGCCCGTGCTGGTTGTAGTCGTAGCCCTGCCGACCGGCGATGTAATCGGTGAGCGCGGCCGGAACATCGCCGCCCGCACCGTATTTGGCGACGATGTCGGCGACGTGGTTGCCGACCATGCCGCCGAACCAGCGACACTGGTCGCGGGCGTGTTCCAGCGCCGCCGCCGACCCGTCGGTCACATAGGCGGGCGCGGCGACGCAGATCGTCACCGAGTCCGGGTCGCGCCCCGCCGCCTCGGCCGCCGCGCGCACCTTCGCGATGGTCCACGCGGTGATGTCGGGGTCGGCCAGTTGCAGAATGAACCCGTCGGCCACCTGACCGGTCAGTTCCAGGGCCTTGGGCCCGTATCCGGCCACCCACACCTCGAGCCGGGAGTCGGCCGCCCACGGGAACCGCACCTCGGTCTCGCCGATCCGGGCGGTGCGCCCGTTGCCGAGCTCACGGATCACCTCCACCGATTCGCGCAGGGTCGCCAGGGTGGTGGGCTTGCCGCCGAGGGTGCGGATCGCCGAGTCGCCGCGCCCGATGCCGCAGATGGTCCGATTGCCGAACATCTCGTTGAGCGTGGCGAAGGTGGACGCGGTCACCGTCTGGTCGCGGGTGGCCGGGTTGGTGACCATGGGGCCCACGATCACCTTGCGGGTGGCGGCCAGGATCTGGCTGTAGATCACATAGGGCTCCTGCCAGAGCAGGTGCGAATCGAAGGTCCACACGTGCGAGAACCCATGGGTCTCGGCCACTCTGGCCAATTCGATCACCCGCGACGCGGGTGGTGTGCACTGCAGGACCACACCGATGTCCATGGGTTTCTCCGTTCGGGGTCGGTGCTACAGAAGGTTCTGGGACAGGCCGCGGCGCAGGAAGCGACCGTGTCCGGTGCGTCCGTGGTAGGCGCCGTCGTCGACGATCACCTTGCCGCGCGAGAGCACCGTGTCGACGTGGCCGTCGATCTCGAAGCCCTCCCAGGACGAGTGATCCATGTTCATGTGGTGGGTCTTGCCCAGGCCGATGCTGGTGTGCCCGTTGGGGTCGTAGATCACCACGTCGGCGTCGGCGCCCGGACTGATCACGCCCTTGCGCGGGTACAGGCCGAACATCCGCGCCGGGGTGGTGCAGCAGACCTCCACCCAGCGCTCGAGCGAGATCCGACCGTCCTTGACGCCCTGGAACAGCAGGTCCATCCGGTGCTCGACCCCGCCGATCCCGTTGGGGATCTTGCTGAAATCGCCGACGCCGAGCTCTTTCTGGTCCTTCATGCAGAACGGGCAGTGGTCGGTGCTCACCGCGGTGACATCGCCGGTGCGGATGAACCGCCACAGTTCGTCCTGGTGCCCCTCCGCGCGTGAACGCAGCGGCGTCGAGCAGACCCACTTGGCGCCCTCGAAACCCGGTGCGCCCAACTGCTCTTCGAGCGAGAGGTACAGGTACTGCGGACAGGTCTCGGCGAAGACGTTCTGCCCCTGGCCGCGCGCGGCCGCGATCTGTTCCATCGCCTGCTTGGCCGAGACGTGTACCACGTACAGCGGCGCACCGGTCAACTGCGCCAACATGATCGCGCGGTGGGTGGCCTCCTCTTCCATCTGCCACGGGCGACTGGTGCCGTGGAAGTAGGGCGAGCTGTCGCCGCGCGCGAGGGCCTGTTCGACCAGCACGTCGATGGCGATGCCGTTCTCGGCGTGCATCATCATCAGC
The DNA here is from genome assembly GCF_042658545.1 of Nocardia lasii. Taxonomy (NCBI): domain Bacteria; kingdom Bacillati; phylum Actinomycetota; class Actinomycetes; order Mycobacteriales; family Nocardiaceae; genus Nocardia; species Nocardia lasii. The sequence continues at coordinate 184,074 of NZ_JBHSQN010000009.1, read as the reverse complement.
GCGCCGAGGTCACCGGCGGACTGCATGGCGCGCAGGATCTGGCCGTCGTCGGAGTAGAAGACGCCCGGATAGGCCATGAACAGCTTGAAACTGGTGACGCCCTCGTTGACGAGTTCGCTCATCCCCTTGAGGGATTCGTCGTTGACCTCGCCGATGATCTGGTGGAACCCGTAGTCGATCGCGCACTGCCCGGCCGCCTTGGCGTGCCATTCGGCCAGGGTGTCCTGGACCCGCTGGCCCGGTTTCTGGACCGCGAAGTCGACGATGGTGGTGGTACCGCCCCAGGCCGCGGCCCTGGTGCCGGTCTCGAAGGTGTCGCTGGCCTCGGTGCCGCCGAAGGGCAACTGCATGTGCGTGTGCCCGTCGACGCCGCCGGGGATGACGTACTTGCCGGTCGCGTCGATCACGGTGTCGGCGTCGGCGGCCAGATCCGCGCCGAGCGCGGTCGAACCCGGTTGCAGGACAGCGACAATCGTCTCGTCCTCGATCAGCACGTCGAGGAGCTGGGACCCGGTGGCACTGACCACCGTCCCACCGTGGATGAAGGTACGCATCAGGGCGCCACCAGCGGGCCGTAGGCATCCGGGCGACGGTCGCGATAGAAGGCCCACCGCTCGCGCACGGTCTTGATCAGATCCATGTCCAGATCGCGCACCACCAATTCCGGGTCGGTGTCGGAGGCGACCTCGCCGACGAACTTGCCCTCGGGGTCGACGAAATAGCTGGTGCCGTAGAAGTCGTCGTCGCCGTATTCGCTCTCGATGCCCACCCGATTGATAGCGCCGACGTAATACTCGTTGGCCACCGCCGAGGCCGGCTGTTCGAGCTTCCACAAATAGTTCGACAGGCCGCGCGAGGTGGCCGAGGGGTTGAACACGATTTCGGCGCCCGCCAGCCCCAGTGCCCGCCAGCCCTCGGGGAAATGGCGGTCGTAGCAGATGTAGACGCCCACCTTGCCGACCGCGGTGTCGAACACCGGCCAGCCCAGATTGCCCGGCCGGAAGTAGAACTTCTCCCAGAAACCGGCGACCTGCGGGATATGATGCTTGCGGTATTTGCCCAGGTAGGAGCCGTCGGCGTCGATGACAGCCGCGGTGTTGTAGAGCAGCCCGTCCATTTCGCGTTCGTAGACCGGCAACACCATCACCATGTTCAGCTCGGCGGCCAACGCGGCGAAGCGCTCGGTGGTCGGGCCTGGCACGGATTCGGCGTACTCATAGAACTTGGGGTCTTGCAACTGGCAGAAATACGGTCCGTAGAACAACTCCTGGAAGCAGATGACCTGTGCTCCCTGTGCCGCGGCCTCCCGTGCGTAGTCCTCGTGAACTTTGATCATTGATTCTTTGTCACCGGTCCAGCTGGTCTGGACGAGCGCCGCTCTGACGATTCCCATGCTTTGTTATACTGCACGTACAACTGATTCCGTTGTGTTACAAGAGTGCGGAAACAGTTTCGGTGCCGTAAACCTTCACAGGGCACCCGGATCGCCCCGCGCACGACCCCGCAGAATGGGCCCATGACCGAAGCCTCGCCGACCGCCCTACCCGCGGACTTCGCCGGGGATCTGGATGAACGAACCGCCGCGGGCATCGCCGCCGCCATCGGGCGCCGGATCCGCTCGGGCGCGCTCACCCCCGGCACCCGTCTCCCCACCGTGCGCGAGGTGGCCCGCGAACTGCGGGTCTCCCCCGCCACGGTCAGTCAGGCGTGGCGCGCGCTGGCCGCGACCGGCGCGATCACCGCGCGCGGGCGGGCAGGCACCTTCGTCGCCGAGCTCCCGCGGGAACCGGTGGGGCGCTATCAGCGTCTGCATTCGCCCTCGGACAACGCTTTTCGGCTCGACCTCTCGCGCGGCACCCCCGACCCGTCGCTGCTGCCCGACCTGGCCGCGGCCCTGCACGCGCTCTCGCGCGACACCGCGCCGGGCGATCTGTCGGCGCACTATCTGGGCGAGGCGGTGCTGCCCGCGCTGGCCGAGACGCTGCGGGCGGACTGGCCGTGGGCGTGCGAGCGGTTGACCGTGCTCGACGGCGCGCTCGACGCGGTCGACCGGTTGCTGGGCGCGCATGTGCGCTTCGGCGATCCGGTGATCGTGGAGGATCCCTGCTTTCCGCCGTTCCTGGATCTGTTGGCGCGCTTGGGCGCTCGCGCGATTCCGGTGCGCCTGGACGAATCCGGTTTCCGCCCCGAGGAATTCGCGCGCGCCTTCGACGGGCCCGCCCCGCGCGCGGTGATCTTGCAACCGCGCGCCAACAACCCCACCGGGGCCGCGCTCTCGGCGAGCCGGGTACGGGAGTTGGCCGTGGTGCTCGACGCGCAGTCGGCGCTGATCATCGAGGACGATCACTCCGCCGGTATCGCCACCACCCCGCTGCGTTCGCTGGCGGCCCGCTTCCCCGAGCGCGGGGTCTACATCCGCTCGTACTCCAAGTCCCACGGCGCCGACCTGCGCCTTGCGGTCGCGGGCGGGCCCGCCGCGCTGCTCGACCCGGTGGTCGAACGGCGCATGCTGGGCCCCGGCTGGTCGAGTCGGCTGCTCCAGCGCGTCCTGCTGACCATGCTGCACGACCCCGGCGCCCGCGCCACCGTCGCCGGCGCCCGCCTCGAGTACCGCCGCCGCGCCACCGCCCTGCGCCGCGCCCTGGCCGGCCACGGCGTCACCCTGGCCACCGGCGACGGCATCAACCTGTGGCTGCCGGTCGACGACGAGAACGCCGCCATGATCAGCCTCGCCGCCGCCGGCATCAAAGCCGCCCCCGGCGGCCCCTTCGAGGTAGCCCCCAACCCCACCCGCGACCACCTCCGCCTCACCCTCGGCGCCCTGGACTCCACCACCGACCTCCCGTGGCTGGCCGCCGAACTCGCCACCGCCACCACCGCCGCCCCCACCTACCGCCGCATCCGCCGCACCTGACCGCAGGCCCGCCGCCCCCACCCGGACGCGCCACGTATCGGCGCATCCGGCAGACGTGCCTCGGAGCCTTTGTCGGCGAGCTGTCCACTCGTCACCGCCCCCACCGCCGCCGACGTCCGACTCCGAGCCGTGGTCGACCACAACTCCACCATCGGCGGCCCACGGATCGGCACGTCCGACAGACCTGGCCCTGGTCGACTCGGACGGGTGCGGCAGAATGGGACGCTGCCGATCATCGGAGATCATCCTGTCCCGCATCGAGTGGACCGACGACCACACCCCGCGCACCGCCGCCTGGCATTCGGAGAACGGCGCGCTCGCCCCGCGCACCGTCACCGTCGCCGACGATCGACTGTCCGCCGATCAGGCGTATCGGCGGATCCGGGCGGGTGCGGCGCTGCTGTGGCAGGGCGATTACAACAACGGTCGCCAACTGTTGCAGGCCCTGGGACGGCGCGCCGATCGCAAGCCGAACAAGCAGGCGCCGGCCGCCGATCTCGGTGCCCGCTACGAGCACGAGCGAGCCCGAAGGCGCACGCGCGCAGGAATTCTCGGCAGTCTGCTCGTCGAACTCGACGCCGACTACGAACTCGACCTGCGTCGCGCACCCGATGTGCGCGCGGCCTGCGCGGCGGCCTACGGTCCGGCGACCGAGTCGCGGGTGGTCACGTTCACCGAACTGCTCGGCGTGCTCAGCGCCTACCGCTGGCAGCAGCAGGGCGTGGAGGTGCCCGCGCTCGGCGCCCGCGTGTACCCCGACTACGGCGTCTTCTCGCCCACCCGCAGCGAATACGTCGACCTGGTCGCCGCCGCGCCCCTGCCCACCGGCGCGCGCACCGCGTTCGACCTCGGCACCGGCACCGGCGTGCTGGCCGCCCTGCTGGCCCGGCGCGGCCTCACGAAAGTCGTGGCGACCGATATCAATCCGCGCGCCCTGCGCTGCGCGCGCGAGAACGCCGACCGCCTCGGCTACGGCGCGACGATCGAGGTGACCGGCCCGACCCTGTACCCGGACGGCCGCGCCGATGTGGTGGTGTGCAATCCGCCCTGGCTGCCCGGCACCCCCACCTCGGACCTGGAACGCGGTGTCTACGACCACGATCAGTCGATGCTCACCGAGTTCATCGCCGACCTGCGCGCGCACCTCACCCCCGACGGCGAAGGCTGGCTGGTCCTGTCCGACCTGGCCGAACTCCTGGGCCTGCGCTCCCCCGCCCACATCCCCACCCTGCTCGACCGCGCGGGCCTGACCGTCCACGACACCCTCACCACCCGCCCCCGCCACCCCCGGGCCACCGACCGCGACGACCCCCTCGCCGCCGCCCGCACCGCCGAAACCACCACCCTCTGGCGCCTGCGCGCCCGCTGAGTGCCCCGCCACCCTTCGGATCCGGCGGTCCCTGCCCGTGCGGCGGCGGTGCCTGGCAGGATGCGCGGTACATCGTCCGGCAGCACCCGTTCTCGAGGAGATCCCGACAAGGTGAGCAGCATTTCGCAGGACCGCCCCCTCTTCTCCGCCCTGCTCGGCCTCGGCGTCGCCGCGGCCGCCCTGGTGGCACTGGCCCCCGCCGCCCAGACCACACCGTGGCCGCAGGCGGTGATCCCCGGGTGCCTGCCCGCCGTGGCCGGTCAGCCCAACGGCAAGCAGTGGCCGACCGAGCCGGCGCTCACCATCGACACCGCCGCGCACCACACCGCCACCCTCGACACCACCTGCGGCACCCTCACGATCGCGCTCGACGCCGCCGCGGCCCCGCGCACGGTGAACTCGTTCGCCTTCCTGGCCGCCGAGAACTACTTCGACCACACCCGCTGCCACCGCCTCACCACCGAGGGCATCTTCGTGCTCCAGTGCGGCGACCCCACCGCCACCGGCATGGGTGGTCCCGGCTACGGGTTCGCCGACGAGAACCTGACCGGCGCGGTCTACCCGGCGGGCACCGTGGCCATGGCCAACGCGGGCCCCGGCACCAACGGCAGCCAGTTCTTCCTGGTCTACCGCGACACCGCGCTCCCGGCGGCCTACACCCCCTTCGGCACCGTCACCGCGGGTATGGACGCGCTCACCACCATCGCGAACGCGGGCGTGGCGGGCGGCGGCGGGGACGGCGCCCCGGTCGCCGATGTGGTCTTGAACGCGGTCACCACCACCGCGAACTGACCAGACGACGAGGGCCGCGTCTCCGAAGTGGAGACGCGGCCCTCGTCGATGCCAGCTGCTGGTTCAGCCCGCGCTGATCGAGCTGAACAGACCCTGGATGACCTGCAGGATCACTTGCGACAGAAAATCGGCGGCCGAACCGGTCATGGCACTACTCCTCGTTGGCGAGTCTCATCAGGTGAAACGAACAAGTGAAGCGTGCCTTATTCACTTGTGACGGCGCAGCGTTTCGGTGAAAAAAACTCGAACAGAACACAAGGGCCGCGCTCCCGGAGGAACGCGGCCCGCATGGTGTGACTACAGGTACTGACCCGTATTGGACTCGGTGTCGATCGCCCGGCTGGCCGAGGCGTTCTTGCCCGTGACAAGCGTGCGGATGTAGACGATCCGCTCGCCCTTCTTGCCCGAGATCCGCGCCCAGTCATCAGGATTGGTGGTGTTGGGCAGGTCCTCGTTCTCGGCGAACTCGTCGACGATCGAGTCGAACAGGTGCTGGATCCGCAGACCCGGGTTACCCGTGTCGAGCACCGACTTGATCGCGTACTTCTTCGCCCGGTCCACGATGTTCTGGATCATCGCCCCGGAGTTGAAGTCCTTGAAGTACAGGACCTCCTTGTCACCGTTGGCGTAGGTGACCTCCAGGAACCGGTTGTCGTCGCTCTCGGCGTACATGCGCTCGACGACCTTCTCGATCATCGCCTCCACGCAGGCCTGCTTGTCGCCGTCGAACTCGCGCAGATCGCTCTCGTGCAGCGGCAGCGTCTCGGTGAGGTACTTCGAGAAGATGTCCTGCGCCGATTCCGCGTCCGGCCGCTCGATCTTGATCTTCACATCGAGCCGGCCGGGCCGCAGGATCGCGGGGTCGATCATGTCCTCGCGGTTGGACGCGCCGATCACGATGACGTTCTCGAGCCCCTCCACGCCGTCGATCTCCGAAAGCAGCTGCGGCACAACGGTCGTCTCCACATCCGACGACACGCCCGAACCACGGGTACGGAAGATCGAGTCCATCTCGTCGAAGAACACGATCACCGGGGTGCCCTCGGAGGCCTTCTCGCGCGCCCGCTGGAAGATGATCCGAATGTGGCGCTCGGTCTCGCCGACGAACTTGTTGAGCAGCTCGGGGCCCTTGATGTTGAGGAAGAACGACTTGGCTTCCTTGGCATCCTGCCCGCGCGACTCGGCGATCTTCTTGGCCAGCGAGTTGGCGACGGCCTTGGCGATCAGCGTCTTACCGCAGCCGGGCGGACCGTAGAGCAGCACGCCCTTGGGCGGGCGCAGCGCGTACTCGCGGAACAGATCCTTGTGCAGGAAGGGCAGTTCCACCGCGTCGCGGATCTGCTCGATCTGGCGACCAAGGCCACCGATGTCGGTGTAGTCGACATCGGGAACCTCTTCGAGCACAAGGTCTTCGACCTCGGCCTTGGGCACCCGCTCGAAGGCGAAGCCGGCCTTGGTGTCGACCAGCAGCGAATCTCCGGGCCGCAGTTTGCGAATCGGCACATCCGGGTCGGCCAGGTCGTCGTATTCGGCGATCTTGGACAGCGGACCCGACAGCCACACCACCCGCTCCTCGTCGGCGTGGCCGACCACCAGGGCGCGGCGACCGTCGTCGAGAATCTCACGCAGCGTGCCGATTTCGCCAATGGCGTCGAAATTTCCGGCCTCGACGACGGTGAGTGCCTCGTTGAGGCGGACCGTCTGGCCGTATTCCAGTGTGGCGGTGTCGATATTGGGCGAGCAGGTCAGGCGCATCTTGCGACCGGAGGTGAACACGTCGACCGTCTGGTCCTCGTAGACGCCGATGACGATGCCGTAGCCGCTCGGGGGCTGGCCGAGGCGATCGACTTCCTCGCGCAGGGCGATCAGCTGCTGGCGCGCTTCCTTGAGCGTGTCCATCAACTTGCCGTTGCGGATGGTCAGTGAATCGATCCTGGCTTCCAATTCGCGTGCGCGATCCGGCGAGTCGGCGAGTTGCCTGCGGAGAGCAGCCGACTCGGCGCGAACCGCCTCGAGCTCTCGCCAGGCCGCCGAATCCGAATTCTCGTTGGGGCTCATGATGCTGCTCCTCCCAGTCCCGGTCTTTCAACGCTACCGGGCGCGGTCCGTTCTCGCTTTCCGACATGGTTTCGTCGTGATCACATCTTGTACGGTCGGTACGACATCAATCAGCGATCGATGACTGTTAGGCTGCCCTAACTGCCCGCTGGGGCACTCGACTACCGAGCCGAAAGGTTGCTGAGCAATGCTCCTTCCTCCCCGCACGATCCGTGTCACCGTCGTCGCCGCCGCAGCGGCGTTCGCCGTCACCGTCGGACTGACCGGTTGCGGCGACTCCGACGATTCCTCGACGAAGGCCACCACGAGCAGTACCAGTATCGCGGCCGCTCCGTCCAGCGTTTCGGCAACTCCGGCCCCTTCGGGTGACAACACCGACGCCCCCACCGCCGATTCCCTCAAGGCCGTGCTGGTCCAGTTCGCCGATCCCGCGCTCTCCACCGACGACAAAGCGAAACTGATGGTCAACGGCGACGCGCGCAAGTCCAGCATCGATCAGATGAACGCCATGCTCGGCGGCTACACCCTGAGCTTCGTCGTGGAAAACGTCACCACCAGCGACAACACCGCGACCGCCGATGTGACGATCACCTCACCGCACGGCACCGCCCCGTCGTTCCCGCTCACCTGGGAACTCTCCGACGGCGCCTGGAAGCTCTCCGACAACAGCGGTTGCCTGCTGCTCGGTTTCGCCCAGGCGCCCTGCACGCCCGCCTGACGCCTCGACGCGCGCCGCGGACGCCCGACCCACGTCGGTGACGTCCGCGGCGCCCTGGCGGGCAACCAGACGGGCAAGATCGACTTCGTAGCGCCGGGGCTCGCGCTCAGTCGCCTTTGCCGCAGGCGATCCCGTCGCGATCGCGGTCCAGACCCAGTCGGTCGGCCCCGACCACCGGCAACGCCACCAGCCCGCGCTCGCGCAGCCACCCGCAGCGGTCCTTGCTCGCGGCGGCGGGCAGGGTCCACGGCACGCACTGCGCGGCGGTGCCGTAGCGGTGGTCGCAGCCGTCGATATTGCCCTCGAGTTGCACGCTGTCGCGACGCGCGAGCGGTGCCCGCGCCGCCGCGCCCGGTTCCTCCGCGAACGGCAGGATGTGCGGGGCGGGCGCGACGGGCCGGCCCGGTGCCGCGCCCGCCGGGTGGTCGGTGTCGGCGATCAGCGCGAGGGTGAGCGCGGCGGCCACCGCCGCGACGGCGGTTCCGGTGAGCAGTGCGCGGCGCATCGGTCCGCCTTTCATCCGAGGTGGATCCACTGGGCGACCGAGGGCACCCCGGCCGCGGTCACGACCGTGAGCATGTACCAGCCCGGCGGCGCGATATTCGGGTTCGAGGTGACGTGGGCGGTGACGGTGCCGCCGGCGACCGTGAGCGGCAGATCCACGTAGCGCTGATTCGGGTCCGAGGAGTGGGTGACCGCCGCGGGCCGGATCAGCGACGCCTTGACCACCGGCGCGTTCACCGTCATCGACTGGGCACTGCCGTAGCCCCACTCCTGGTTCGCGGGCGTGAGCTGCGGTCGAGTCCCCTTGAACAGGTAGGGCGGCGAGTAGATCGACACCCGCTGGTCGAAGGATCCGTCGGCCGGGTTCTCCCCCACGGCCATGACCCGCCCGTCGGGCAGCAGGAACGCCGAGGAGTGGTAACCGCGCGGCACCGGGTCGGTGGCCATGCCCGCGGTGAAGGTGTCGGTGGCGGGATCGAAGATCGAGGCCTCGAAGACCGGGTCGGCCCGATTGTGCAGCGCGCCACCGGTTTCCAGGACGGTGCCGTCGGGCAGGATCACCGCCGAGGGGTACATCTTGCCCTGCGCGCCGGTCTGCGCGACGCCGCCGGTGAGCGTGCCGTGCGGAATCAGCGGGCCCGCCTGATAGGCCGGGCTGGGCTGTTTGAGGTCGATCAGGTCGGTGAGACGGTTGGCGTCGGGGTTGGTGAAGGTGTTGCCGCCGCCCAGGGTGAGCACGCGCTGGTCCTGGGCCGGGGGCAGCAGCACGCTCATGGACTGGTCGCGTTCGTCCTTGTTCTGCAGGCCCGGCACATCGACGATGGTGCCCGCGGCGTAGTCGTAGAGGGACGCGCCGGTGCCCTCGAGTCCGCTGCCGAAAACGTGGGCGCCGGAATAGAACAGGCGCCCGTCCTGGAGCAGGATCATCGCCGGGTACAGGCCCCACCACGCCCAGGTCTGGTTCACCTCGCCGAAGCCGAGCCACCGGTTCTGCGCGGCGGAGAACACCTCGGTGATCACCGTGCCGTTGGAGTCCTCGCCGAGTCCGCCCAGCGACAGGATGTCGCCGTTGCCCATGGTGGTCGCCGAGGGGTACCAGTGTCCGGCGATCATGTCGTTGGTGCGGGTGTAGGAGGTGGTGGCGGGGTCGAAGACGTAGGAGTCGCGCAGGCCCTCGTAGCCGTGCTCGGGCGAGGTGTAGGCGAGGGTGCCGCCCATGACGAGCAGTTTCCCGTCGGGGAGTTGGGCGTGCCCGGCGCAGAACACGTCCGAGGGTGTGCTCAGTTCGACGAACTGGTTGGTCGCCGGATCGAACACGGCGGTGTCGAAGGTGCCCGCGGCGAAGGCGTCCGGGTCGTTGCCCGAGCCCGCGATGAGCAACACCTTGCCGGTGGGCAGGACCGCGGCGTGGATGCCGCGCACCGGGGCGGGCATGGCGAGCACTTCCCAACTGCCCGTGGCGCATTGGGTGGGCGTGCCGGTGCAGGTGGGGGGTTCGGGGGTGATGGTCGCGTCGGTCATGGCGTAGTCGTCGGTGGTGAGGGTGCCGGTGCCGTAGATCGTGACGCCCCAGGTGATCCGGTCGGTGCCGGGCGGCACGACCGGGGTGCGCACCTGGGCGGCGGTGTAGGTGTCGGTGACCGGCAGCGAGGCCAGGTCGGTCCAGTACTGCCAGCCGTCGGTGACGTCGTGGCGGAAGACGGTGAAGACCGTGTTCGGGGTCGTGGTGGTGTACCAGACGGACAGGTCGTACTGGTGTCCGACGGTGACCTGTGGTGCGCAGGAAGGGCTTTCGAGCATCATGGCCTTGCGGTCGCCGGAGGTGTGGGCGCCGATGTCGATGCGCATCGCGGCCGCACCGGTGTGGGCGGCCGGGGTGACGGTGAAGCTGTACTCGTGGGTGCCCCAGCCGGATTTCTCCCAGCACTGCGGAAAGCCGTCGGGGCCGAGGGTTTCCATGCCGGCGTTGGCCACGACATTGGTCGGTTGGGCCGCCACCGGCGGGGCGATGACGACTACGGCGAGCGCGAGGACCAGTACGGCGCGGCGCGCGAATCCAGGGGTCATGAGGTGGTGTCCTTGTTCACGGCGCGTACCTCGACGCGCCCGTCCCCCGTGCCGAAAACGACCAGGGGCGAGGAATGTTCGAGTACGTCGCGCAGGGTCGGCAACTCGGCGGCCGACCCGCGCACCACGGGGCTGGACACGATGTAGTCCACGTCGCGCCACCCGTTGTCCAGGTGCACCGCGGGGTCGACGTCGAGCTTGTAGAACCAGATCGCGCCGAGACCGGGCCCGAACCCGACCTCGACCATGTCGAGCCAGATCACGTCCTCGACCACGATCTTCGTCGACGGGGTGGGGTGCAGGTTGGCGCCGATCCAGCGCACGGCGTCGGTGAAGGTGTCGGTGCGGTGCTCGGTCATGGCGCGCTCGTTGCCCGCCACCCAGCGCGGCGCGACCACGCTCAGCCCGACCAGCGCGACCACCCCCAGCACCACCGCCGTCGCCGCCCGCTGCCCCACGCGCAACCGCTCGAGCGCGTGAATCCCTCGGCGCGCGCCGATTTCGATCACCGCGGCCAGGGCAAGGGCGAAGAACGGCAGCAGTTGCAGCACGTACATGGTCGGCAGGTACCCGCCGGGACGCAGCCCGACCGCGACCAGGATCAGGCCGGCCAGCGCGATCCCGCGCAGCCGGCGCACCGTCACCGCCACCACCAGCGCGAACGCGCCGCCGACGAGGACCACCGCGTCCACCGTCAGCCACGATTCGAGCAGTCCGCGCGCGAGCGAATCCGACGCCCACAGCGCCCCGGTGCCCGCGCGACTGTGCAGCTGCCAGGCCACGCCGTCGAGCATCGACACGTGACCCTCGCCGGGGAAGAACTCGTTCTTGAGCAGGGCGTAGAGCGGGTAGAACGCCACCGCGAGGCAGAACGACACCCCCGCGCCGATGACGGTGAACTTGCGCGTGCTCGGGTGGCTCGCGGTCCACAGGGTGTAGACTAGGGCCGGGATGACCACGACCATGGTCTCCTTCGACAGCACCGACATCGCCGCGCACAACCCGGCCGCCATGTGCACGCCGAGCCCACGGCGCGGGGAACTAGCGAGCACGAAGGCGCCCAGCATCCACGGCACGGCGATGCTGTCGAGGTAGATCTGGCGTTGCAGTTCCACGGCCAGGGGCGAGAGGGTGAACAGCGCGACCGCCAGCGCCGCCGCCCACGGCCGCATCGACAGTCGCCGCGCCAGCACGTAGAGCAGCGCCGCCGAGACCAGCACGGCGCCCAGCATCACGAATCTGCCGTTGGCGGCGGTCAATTCGTAGGGGGACAGCAGTTCGGGCAGCCAGCTGAACAGCCCGATCTGGATCCAGCCGATGGGCGGGTGGTCGTACCAGTAGGTGTAGTGGGTCAGGCCGCGGCCGGTGCCCACCGCCCAGGCCTGGGCGAGGTAGGTGCCCTCGTCGTCGCTGAAGGCCGGATAGTTGCCGATGTTGGTGCCCTGCACGACGGCGATCACCGGCAGCAGCACGGCCAGCACCACCCCGTCGACCCTGGTGCGCAGGCCGGTGCTCGGGGCGGTCGGCGGCGGCGCCGGAACCAGGTCGGGGACGGGCGGCAGCGCGGTGACGGTCATGACGCCGCCCCGGCCACCCTGGCGTCGGGCAGGTGCGCGCCGACGTGCGCGGTCAGTTCCCAGTTGTTGCGTCCGGTGTACTCGCGCCAGACCGCCCGCGCGGCCGCGGCGGTGAGCACCAGGTTGTAGAACACCGAGCCCACCACGAGTTTCACGTAGTGCCGTCCGCGCACCCGCACCCCGAACTGCCTGCCGAAGTCCTGCAGGCCGACGATCTCGAAGGCGAGGGTGGCCAGGGTCGGCACCAGCGGCAGGAAGGTGATCATGGCGACGCCGTCGGGCACCTTCACGAACAGGCCGACCAGGATGCCGATCACCATCGCGATGCCCGAGAACGCCTGCAGGAACGGGCTGGCCAGCGTGTAGCGGGCGAGCAGGCGGCGGGTGAAGGTGGGCAGTCGCCGCCATTCCTTCTTGCGGTAGACCTGCATGAAGCCCTGGTTCCAGCGGCACCGCTGTTTGAACAGCGCGTACAGCGTGCCGGGCGTCTCCTCCCTGGTCACCAGGGCGGAGTTGTAGGCCACGACGGTGCGCGCGCCCCGGCTCGACAGGCGGGTGCCCAGTTCGCAGTCCTCGGCCAGGCAGTTCTCGTCCCAGCCGCCGACCGCGCGCAGCAGGGGCGCGCGCACGAACACCGTGTTGCCGCCGAGCGGGATGAAACCCTGGGCGGCGTGCAGGTGCAGGCGGCTGCGGAACCAGAAGAAGTACTCGAGGCAGTTGCGCAGCGCGTACCAGCTGGAATGGAAGTTCACCAGTTGCACGCCGCCCTGGACGACGTCGGCGTCCTCGGAGCGGAAGGCGAAGTCGACGTGGTCGAGCAGGTCGGGGTGCACGTGGTCCTCGGCGTCGAACACCCCGACCACGTCGCCGGTGCAGACCGCGAGGCCGGTGTTGAGGGCCTTGGGTTTGTTCTTGACCGTGTGATAGTCGACCACCACCCGCAGTCGGTCGGGATCGCGGCGGGCCACCTGTTCGGCGACCGCGGCCGTCTCAGGATCGTCGTGGCCGACGATGACGACGATCTCGACCAGGCAGTGCCGGGTCTCGAGCAGGCCGAGCAGGGTGTGTTCGAGGACCGCCGATTCGTGGCGGGCCGGGACCAGCAGCGAGAATTTCAGCTCACCGGGTCCGTCGGGGTCGGGAAAGCGGGTCGCCGCGAGGTTTTCCGGGGTGCGCCACGCGTGCAGCATCCAGGTGAGCGTGGCGACGGAGTTGGCGAACAAGGCGAGCGACAGCACAACAAGAACGAGCGAAAGCATCGAGCCCCCAATGGCGTGCCCCGAACGGGTGACGGTTGCGACTATCGCCCCCGACGTCGCACCCCCACCGTAGCGCCGTCGCGCCGCTGCTCAGGGTTCGCTCGCGTGAATTCCAGGTTAAAGCCTGCGTGCGCTGAACTGGGAAATCCTTTGCGTGCCAAGCGTTCACCGGTTCGCTGTGCAAGCTTGCACGGACGTGACCCGAGTAGTTCCCCCCGGGGCTCCGGGTAGATCCGCGCTGTGGCGTCGCTCGCGGGTCTGCGATCGTCGTGCCATGAGTGTTGTTCCCGGTGTCGCGGCGGTCAGCGCGAACACCCCCGCCGATCGGGATCGGTTCCTGGATCTGGTGCGGATCTCGTCGCTGGTGGTCGTGGTCGTGGGGCACTGCCTGATGCTGACGGTGACGGTCTCGGGCGAGACCGTGCATTTCGGCAATGTGCTGGCGGATCTGCCCGCGCTGCAACCGATTACGTGGGTCTTGCAGGTGCTTCCGCTGTTCTTCTTCGCGGGAGTGGCGGCGGGGGCGCGTGGTCTGGGTCCCGGAGTGTCGTGGGGCGCTTGGCTTTTCCGGCGCACCCAGCGTTTGGTGCGACCGCTGGGCTACTTCCTGCTCGCCTCCGCCGTACTGGTGGCGGTGGCCGACCGGGTGCTCGCGCCGGGGTGGCAGCGGCCGCTGGCGGTGACGAGTGTGCAGCTGCTGTGGTTTCTCGGCATGTACCTGGCGGTGCTGGCGTGTGTGCCGCTGCTCGCCGCGACGGTGACCAGTACGCGGCGGATGTTCGCGGCGGTGGCGGTGATCGCCGTGGTCACCGCGGTGGTCGACGCGGTGCGGCTCAACGGTGGTCCGGCGGAACTGGGCTACGCGACGGTGATCGTGTGGTTGGTACCCGCGATCCTCGGGATCGGCTATCTGCGCGCGCTGCTGGCACGGCGGGTCGCGGCGGTGCTGGCTTGCGTGGTGCTGCTCGCCGATGTGCTGCTGGTGCTGGTCGGTCCGTACGAGGTGAGCCTGGTGACGGTGCCGGGGCAGCGACTGTCGAATCTGGCGCCGCCGTCGCTGCTGCTGGCCGGGCACGCGGTGGTGCTGTGTTGCGCGGCGGTGGCCGTGGCGCCGTGGGCGCGCCGGCTGGCCGCGCGGCCGCGGGTCTGGTGGTGGACGGTGATCGGCAATACCGGCGCGATGACGCTGTACCTGTGGCACATGCCCGCCCTGCTCAGCGTGCTCGTGCTCAGCCATCTGGCCGGGGTGGACCGCGCGGGACCGTCCGAACCCGGATTCTGGCTGCTCACGGCGGCACAGCTCGCCGCGACCGCCGCGCTGACCGGGGTCCTGTTCATCACCCTGCGCGGGCTGGAGAACACCCCGCTGCGCGGGTGGGACGGCCCGGTCGCCGCCGTGCGTGGTCTGCGCGCCGCCGCCACCGTGCTCGCGGTGTGCGCGGCCGGGATCGCGATCCTGCAGGCCACCCGCTGGGGACTGACCCCCGACGGCGGGGTGTGGTTCGCAGGCGCGGCGACGGCGCTGCTCGTCGCCCGCCTGCTCACCCGGGACTGATCAGCCCTTGGACGGACGCCGCTGCGGCTTCGGCGTGACGGTGCCCTCGGCCAGTCGGCGCGCGCTCACCAGGAACGCGGTGTGACCCTGCATCCGATGCTCGGGGCGCACCGCGAGGCCGACGACGTGCCAGCCGCGCACCATCGACTCCCACGAGCGCGGTTCGGTCCAGCACTCCTGCTCGCGCAGCGCCTCGACCACCTTCGACAGCTGGGTGACCGTGGCGACGTAGACGACCAGCACACCACCGGGCACCAGCGCCTTGGACACCGCCGGGAGCGCGTCCCACGGGGCGAGCATGTCGAGCACGACGCGATCCACCTGCGGGCCCTCGTACTGGGCCACATCGGCGATGGTGATCGACCAGTTCGGCGGGCGCTCCCCGAAGAAAGTCTCCACATTGCGGACCGCGTGCTCGGCGTGGTCGTCGCGGATCTCGTACGAGATCACCTCGCCCTCGGGGCCGACCGCGCGCAGCAGCGAGCAGGTCAGCGCACCGGAACCAGCGCCGGCTTCCAGCACCCGCGCACCGGGGAACACGTCCCCCTCGTGCACGATCTGGGCGGCGTCCTTGGGGTAGATGACCGCGGCACCGCGCGGCATCGACAGCACGTAGTCGGTGAGCAGCGGGCGCAGGGCCAGGTACGGGGTGCCGTTGACCGACTTCACCACGGTGCCCTCGTCGGCGCCGAGCAGGTCGTCGTGCTTGATGCCGCCGCGGTGGGTATGGAATTCCTTACCCTCCTCGAGCACCACCGTGAACAGGCGCCCCTTGCCGTCGGTCAGCTGCACGCGGTCCCCGATCGCGAATGGACCGGTCCGTCTGGCCGTCATGAATCTCCCGTTCGTCGAATGGAGCCACCAGCCTGCCAGGCGCGAGGAACCACCCGGTAGACGGGTCAGCTATTTCGCGGCGGCCTGCGCGCGCTGCCGGTGCCCGATCCACGGGTGCGCTCGGGCACCCACGCTCGCCTCGATCGGCGCGCCATGGGGCCCGGAGTGACCGATTCCGAGTTGTCGGTGGGCGCGGTTACGCTGCCGACCATGTCAGTGCCCGTGTCCGTGCCCTTTGCCGATGATGCCGCCGCCGGACCGATCCGCGAGGGGTCGGCTGCTCCGGTGGCGCGGTCGCGGCCTGCGCTGTCGCCTTCGCGCGCAGCCGATTTCAAGCAGTGTCCGTTGAAGTATCGGTTGCGGGCGATCGACCGGATCCCGGAGCCGCCCTCGCGTGCGGCGGTGCGTGGGACGGTCGTGCACGCGGTGCTCGAGGACCTGTTCGGGTTGCCCGCCGACGAGCGGCAACCGCAGCGGGCGGCGGAGTTGGTGCCGGGGGCGTGGGAGCGGGTGCGCGCCGAACGCGACGGGATCGACGAACTCGTCGCCGAGGGCGGGCCGGAAGCGCTGTTCGCCGAGGTGCGCAAGCTGGTCGCCAGCTATTACGAGCTCGAGGATCCGCGCCGGTTCGAACCGCACGGCCTGGAAGAGCGGGTGGAGGCCGACCTCGACGGCGATGTTCCGCTGCGCGGGTTCGTCGACCGAATCGATGTGGCGCCCAACGGGATGCTGCGCGTGGTCGACTACAAGACCGGCCGCTCGCCGGGCCCGCTGCACGAGGCGCGCGCGCTGTTCCAGCTCAAGTTCTACGCCCTGATGATCCTGCGCACCCGCGATATCGTCCCCGCGCAGCTGCGCCTGATCTACCTCGCGGACAAGAACGTGCTCACCTACGCTCCCGACCGCGAGGAACTGGACCGCTTCCAGCGCATCCTCACCGCCCTGTGGCGGGCCATCCTCGACGCGGGCGCCACCGGCGATTTCCCCCCGACCCGCAACGCAATGTGCAAGTTCTGCGATTTCAAGGCCCTGTGCCCCGAATTCGGCGGTACCCCACCGCCGTACCCCGGCTGGCCCGAGCAACTCCCGGTCCCGACCGAACTCCCGCCCGAAGACCTCTGACGCGGGCCGACTCTCGACGCACGTCCGCGCGGCGCGGCCAGTTCACGGAGCTGGATCTCCTGAGGTCCGCCGTACCCCACCGCGACATCGACGTGCCCGCCGTCACGCCCACAGGTCCGCTCGGAGGGTTTCCACCGCGCTCGTGGTCGCGCATCGACTCGCCGACCACCCTCCCCATCGCGCTGTCCTCGACTTCACCCCCACTCGACCCGCAGCGCCGTCGGGCCGCGCAGGGCGGTGCCGACCTGGCTGGTCACCGTCGCGTCGGCGGCGGCGTGCTCGGCCAGGCGCAGGTCGGGTAGTCGGTCGAGCAGTGCGCGGAGGCCGGTGCGGAGTTCGGCCAGGGCCAGCCAACTGCCCAGGCAGCTGTGCGGGCCCTGGCCGAAGGAGAGCATGGTGGTGGCGCGGCGGGTGAGGTCGAAGTGGTGCGGGTCGGGGTATTTCGTCGGGTCGCGGTGGGCGGCGTTGATGGCGAAGATCACCGGGGTCATGGCGGGGATGTCGAGGCCCTGCCAGTGGGTGGCGGCGGGGCAGGCGCGCGGCAGCAGGCCGACCGGGGGTTCCCAGCGCAGGCCCTCCCAGATCGCCCACTGCACGTTCTCGGCCGGGTCGGCGCGCAGGATCGCGAGCTGGTCGGGGTGGGTCAGCAAGGCCGACAGCGTGTTTCCCAGGGCGAGCATGGTGGTGTCGGCGCCCGCCGGGAACAGCAGGCGCAGGAACGCCAGCACCTGCTCGTCGGACAGGGTGGTGTCGTCGACCACCTCGGTGACGAGTCGGGAGATCAGATCATCACCGGGGTCGCGGCGTCGCGCGGCGATGATCGGCAGCACGTAGTCGGCGAATTCGCGCGAAGCACGCTGGGCGGCAGGCGGATCCAGCGGAAAGTAGAACAGGTCGTGGGCCCAGCGCAGCAGGGTCGCCTCGTCGCCGACGGGCAGACCGAGCAGCTTGCCGATGACGAGAACCGGGTAGCGCGTGGTGAATTCGGCCACCAGGTCGGTGTGGCCCGCCGCGTCGAACCGGTCGATCAGGGTGTGCGCGAACGGCTCGAGCAGCGGTTCGATCCAACCGGTGACCAGGCTGCGTCGAAACGGCGGCGAGACGATCGCCCGATGGAGGCGATGTTCGTCGCCGGTCATGCACTGCAGGGTGCGCCCGAGCACCGGTTCGGTGGTCAGCGAGTACATCGCCGGGGCGGGGAAGGTCTGTTCGTCCTTTAACGCGGCCGACACCAGGTCGTGGGTGAGCAGCAGCACCGCGCGCGTGCCGGCGAACGGGACCACCGCGTACGGCTTGCGTGCGCGCAGTTCGGCGAGCAGGTGGTGCAGGTCGGGGGTGTCCTGGAAGGCGAAGTCGAGGTCGGGGACGTCGAGCTGGTCCAGGATCGGCGGGATCGTCATAGAATCCTCCGGGACACGAATATTCGTGCCAGTGAGACGAGTTTTCGGCACGCAGACCGTAGGTGAGTGGGCCGGGAAGGACAAGGGGCAATCCATGACCGCGTCACCACCGACCGACCGGGTCGTCTCCGTCGTCGAGCTCCTCGCTGCGCGCGCCCCGCTCCACGCTGCCGCCATCGCCGACACCCTCGAGCTCAGCCGCTCGACCGTCGGCGCGATCCTCACCACGCTCGACGCCCGCAGCTGGGTCCAACGCCTGCCCGACCTCACCTACCGCCTCGGCCCCGCCTTCCCCCACCACGTGCGCCCCGCCAACCAGCTCGCGATGCCACCGAACGCCCAGAACGCCCTGCGCGCCCTCGCCGACCGCGTCGGCTGCGGCGCCGCCCTGGCCGCCGTCACCGAACGATCGATGACCTTCGTCGCCCTCGCCGCCCCCACGCGATCCACCACCCCCGATCACCCGACCACGGCCGTCGACCACAACCTGATCGGCACCGCCACCGACCACGACCGAACCCACACCGACCCCAACCGCCGCGCGCACCGTGCCGCCACCGATCACGGTCGAATCCCCACCGCCGCCGAACACGGCCGACCCGCTACCGCTTCCGACCACGACTTCCCCCTGATCAGCACCATCACAGGCCACGGTCGAATCCCCACCGGCATCGAGGTCGGCACGCGGCTACCGCTGCGCGCACCGGCCGCCGCCGCTGTCATCGCCTTCTCCCCGCCGCAACGGCAACGCGCCTGGCTCGATTCCGCCGACCCCACCCAGCGTCGCGAACTGAGTACCGCCCTCACCGAGATCCGCTCCACCGGTCTCGCCATCTGGGGCATCGACCCCGCCGACCTCGCCACGCTCGATGTGCTCGCCGAGGTCGCGGGCCACCTGGCGCACTCCCCCGCCACCGGCCCCCTGCGCCGCCGCGTCCTCGGCCTGCTGGCCGGTCTCAGCGGCTACCCGCACACTCTCGCGGACCTGAACAGCGACCGACCGCTTCCCCTCGCCTACCTGGCGGCGCCGGTCTTCGACCACGACGACATCCCCCGCTGGGAACTCCAGATCGGCCCCCTGCACCCGGCCGTCTCCCCCACGACCCGCAACCGCTACCGGGCCGAACTCCTCACGACCGCAGGCATACTCAGCGCCGACCCGCCCGACTGAGCCCCGACAGACGTCCTCGCCCGCCGCCGCACCGGTGGATCCGGAGACCGACCGGCACGACAGCGGGCGAGGACAGCACTCACACCGCGAAGTCGCGGAACAGCAGCACCGAAAGGCCGAGTCCGACAACCAGATTCACGAGCACGGCCGAGCCGAACACCGCGATCGGCCGCCACCCGGCTTCCTTGAGCCCGCGCAGCGAGAACTCCAAACCGATGGAGACGAAGGCCAGGATCAGGAACCAGGTGCGCAGATCGTTGATGATCGCGATGTGCGCGGCGCCCACCTTCTTGTCCACCGACTGCAGGTACAGGGTGCCGATGATCGAGGCGGCGATGAAGCCGAGCACGAATTTCGGGAACCTGGCCCAGAATTCGCCCAGGCTCGGTCGCGCGGCGGCCCCGGTGCGGTCCACCCGGAAGGCGAACCAGGCGGTGAGCGCGATGGCGACCAGGCCGATCAGCGCGTTCTGGGTGGTCTTGACGATCGTCGCGATCTGCAACGACTCCTCGCCCGCGAGCGCCCCGGCGGCGGCCACGGCGGCGGTGGTGTCGATATTGCCGCCGATCCACGCACCGGCCACCGCGTCCGACAGGCCGAAGACGTCGGCGAGCCAGGGCAGCAGGAAGATCGAGGGCAGCGCGAAGATGATCACCAGCGAGGCCGCGTAGGCGATCTGCTCGCGCCGGGCCTGCACCGCGCCTGCCGCCGCGATCGCCGCGCTCACCCCGCAGATCGACACCGCCGAGGACAGCAGCGCCCGCAGCTTGTCGTCGAGGCCGAGCACCCCGCCGAACCACCAGGTGAACCCGAACACGATGGTGATCAGCGCGAACGCCTGCACGATCGCCGGCGCGGCCGCGGTGACCAGGATCTTCAGGTTGATCGACGCGCCGAGCAGCACCACACCGGTCTTGATGAAGAACTCGGTGCGGAACCCGGCCGAAAGCCGTTCGCGCAGACCGAGTCTGGTGAGCACCACATTGCCGATCAAGCCGATCGCGATCGCGTACACCGGGTATTCCACCGACTTCGCGATCCGCTTCACGGGCGTATCGGCGGCCCATTGCGGCACGTGGGTGTCGAAGAACCGGGTCAGCGCGCCCAGGGCCAGCACCAGCGCGATGCCCGCCACGATATCGGTCGCGGTCGGACGCGGATTGGCTTGCAGCGCGGCGGTTTCCGTGGTCGTCTTCGCCTCGCTCATCACGGCACCAACCAGTCCGGGATCGCCCCGACCAGCACCAGGCCGATCAGCGCGAGCCCCACGACGGTCGCCAACCAGTCCTCGTTCCACCGAAACGCGCCGCCCGGCCGCGGTTCGGATTCCGTCTGCGCCATCGCTGACTCCTCGCTGTCCCTCATCGGAAAAACGCAAGGTAGCAACGGAATCGGCGGCGCACACCGATTGCGTTCAGCCTGAACCGAACTCACCATGGTGCGCGAAGAACACGCAACGGCCCCGGCGAATATCGAGCATCCACCGGGGCCGCGAACACCCGCGCACTACTGCAGGCGGCGTTCCTCTTCTTCTTCCAGGCGACGGCGCTCTTCCTCGCGGTCGACCTGTTCCTTCTCGATCTTCTCTTCGTGCTCGTTCTTGTTCGACATGTTCGCCCCGATCATCGATTGGCCGGACAAATCTGTCCGTCCAGCCTACTCGCGGCGATCACCGCTCAGAATGCTCGGCAGGACCGGATGTCGGTGGCCAGGATCGCCTTGGCGCCCAGGTCGGCGAGGCGGTCCATCAGGTCGTTGCCCTGCTTGCGCGGCACCAGCGCGCGCACCGCCACCCAGTCGGGGTCGGTGAGCGGCGAGACGGTGGGCGACTCGAGGCCCGGGGTGATGGCGACGGCCTGGTCGAGCAGGTTCTTGGGGCAGTCGTAGTCGAGCATCAGGTACTGCTGGGCGAACACCACGCCCTGGATGCGGTTGATGAGCTGGTTGCGGGCGCGATCGTCGCGATCGGACCCGGCGCGCTCGATCAGCACGCCCTCGGAGTCGCACAGCGACTCACCGAAGGCGACCAGGTTGTGCTGGCGCAGGGTGCGACCCGAGCCGACCACGTCGGCGATGGCGTCGGCCACCCCGAGCTGGATCGAGATCTCCACGGCGCCGTCGAGGCGGATGACCTCGGCGTCGATGCCGAAGCGGGCCAGGTCGGCGCGGACCAGGTTCGGGTAGGAGGTGGCGATGCGCTTGCCCGCCAGGTCCTCGACCTTCCAGTCCTCCCCGGCCGGGGCGGCGTAGCGGAAGCTCGAGCGGCCGAAGCCCAGCGAGAGCCGCTCGCTGACCGGCGAGCCGGAGTCCAGGGCGAGGTCGCGGCCGGTGATGCCGAGGTCGAGCTCGCCGGAGCCGACGTAGATGGCGATGTCCTTCGGGCGAAGGAAGAAGAACTCGACCTGGTTGGCCAGGTCCAGGACGGTGAGGTCACGGGAGTCGGTGCGTTTGCGGTAGCCGGCTTCGCTCAGGATCGAGACGGCGGCTTCCGAGAGCGAACCCTTGTTGGGGACTGCGACGCGCAACATGGGATGGGGGCCTTTCGGGGGGAGGGGGACGACGTGTCGAATCGGGACGGATCACCCGTCACAGATGTCGGTACACGTCCTCGAGCGTCAGCCCACGACCCACCATCATCACCTGGACCCAGTAGAGCAGCTGGGAGATCTCCTCGGCGAGCGCCTCGTCGCTCTCGTGCTCGGCCGCCAGCCAGATCTCCCCGGCCTCCTCCAGGACCTTCTTACCCTGGAAGTGCACGCCCGCGTCCAGCGCGGCCACGGTGCCCGAGCCCTCGGGACGGGTCTTGGCACGCTCGGTCAGCTCGGCGAACAGGGATTCGAAGTTCTTCACGAGGGGAAATTGTTTCACACCCCGAACTGCAGATTCCGCGGGGTTGATCGCGATTCAACACATGGGGCTAGTCGACGCAACACCTGGAGGTTGGATCGGATGAAACCGCTCAGCACCCGAGATCCCGGGCGCTGAGCGGTTTCCCCAGATCAGCTGAGCAGTTCGCGCAGATCCGCGACCGCCGTGCGCAGGTGGTCCGCGAAGGCGTACATCTGGTCCGACACCGACTTGGGCGTGGCGAGGTAGATGTTCCAGCGGTCCGGCAGCAGCACGTACGCCACGCCGATGCAGCGCGGGCTGGTCGAGCCGAAACCGAAGTAGCGGATGTACTTCGACGGCGCCGAGCTGGTGGAGAGGTAGTCGTCGCGCATGACCGTCCAGCCGGGGCTGTCGAACAGCGCGATCCGCTCGTCGGCCACCCCGAGCTGTTCGCCCCGGCGGCGCTGGATCCACTCCAGCTCCCACAGGTGCTGTTCGGGCGCCTGCCCGGCCTGGCATTCCTTGGCGCGGGCCACGTGCGCCGCCGCGGCGGTGCGCGCCGCGACCAGCTTCGTTTCCCGGTCGATGTCGGGATCGACCATCGCGTCGACGAACGCCACCATCTCCGGAGTCACCACGCGCATGGCCTCGGTGCGGCCGTTGCGGTACTGGCGGGTGGCGATCGACTCGTAGGTGGCGCCGGTCAGCCCCTTGCTGCGCCGGTGGGCGAGCTGGTAGCTGAGCTGGGCGAAGGCATCGGGTGAGATGCCCAGCTTCTTGGCCTCGGCGGTGCCGAAGTCCTCGAACGACACCAGCGAGGTGGCGGTGTCGGCGGCGAACCGGGCGAAGTCGGCCCCGGCGGCGGCGATGTCGGCGCGCGCGGCCGAGTCGAGCACGAATTCGATCGGTTCCACCGGCGGCAGTCCCTGGGCCCGTGCCCCGCTGGTGGCGGTGTGGTCCTCGACCGAACGCTCGAGCAGCGCGTCGACGAACGAGAGCACGGTGGTGCCGTCGAGGCCGCAGTGCTCGATGTTGATCCCGGCCTGGCCGTCGGCGAAGACGATGAACGAGACCGACTTGTCGAAGTAGCGGTTGCCGCTGTCGCCGTGGAGCAGCTGATCGCAGGCGTGCAGTTCGTCGCGGGGCGCGAAGTCCTCGAGGCAGACCGCGAACAGTGCCGTCTCGACCGCGTCGAACGCCTCGACATTGGCCGGTTCGGTGCGCAGCGCGGCCCGGCTCTGCGCCCACTCGGCGCGCGCTTTGGTGGTGAGATGCCCGATCGAGGTGTCGGTCGCGGCGGGCTTGGTGCCGCCCTTGATCACCGCGCGCAACCCGTCGACCACGTCCTCGAACGCGTACGGCGCGCCGTCGGGTCCGATGACGTCGAGCCGGAAGATGTTGCCGCGGTAGAAGACCGCGATGTGGCGCGCGTCGGAGGGACCGGGCCACTGCGGGCTGTAGGGCTTGCGCACGCTGTCCTGGATGAGCCCGGGGATCCGGGTCTCGGAGAACAGGTACTCGTTCTGCCACATCGACAGGGCCTGCCCGCGCTGGGTCACCGGCGGGATCGCCTCGGTGTCGAGGGCCAGCTTGTAGTCGACCGCCGCCTCGATGATCGCGGCGGCCCGCTCGACCTGCCCGGCCGCCGTCGACGCGGCCAGTGGCGTGTCGTCGCGGAACAGGAACACGAAGTTGGCGTTCAACGCGATCCGGTCGCGCCGACCCAGATACCGCGAGGGCCAGAACTCGTCGAGCCAGCTGCCGACCCCGGGGGTGGCGTCGTACTCGGCGAGCGCGGCGTGCAGGGCGCGCCCGGCCCCACCGGGGCGCAGCAGCTCGGCTACCGCGCCCTCGGTGGTGGCGTATTCCTCGGCGCCGAGCAACGGCTGACACCACCGCAGGAACCGGGCGGCGCTGTCATCCAGACTCGGCAGCGGTACCCGGGGCAGGGTGTCTTCGGCGGCGAACGTGGGTTGGTTCACTCCAAGTCCTCACAGGATTCGATGGGATGCGGGCGGGACAGGTAGAGGTTGGCGTAGAGCCAGCCCTCGGCTTCGTGATCGGAGGTGTCGATTCCCTTGGCCGCCAACGCATCCAGCACTTGTTCGCGTTCCTGCGCCGAGGCGAACCGCCGCTGCTGGAACATACCGGGACGCTGCTCGCTGCGATAGCCCAGTGCGGCGAGCTCGGCGGCGATGGGACCGAAATCGAACATCCGCAACACGAAATGCGCCATCCACGGTCGCTTGCGCGGATCGGCCTGGGCCACCCTGGACAGTGTTTTCTCGGTGATGTAGCCGACGCATCCGGTGGAGATCACCAGATCGGCGGAGGCGAGCACACGGCGCTGCGCCTCGGTGGGCTCGGTGGCCTCGAGGTCGGCGTGCACGTAGTCGTGCAGGAATCCGGCGGCGTGGGCGTAGGTCAGCGCCGGGCGTGCGGCGTCCATCCCGATGAAGCGTACGTCGGGCATCAGGTCGCCGCGCAACCGCTCCCGGTCCGCGGCGATCAGCCCGACCCGGTCGGTGTCGGCGTGATCGCGGTAGTGCCCGGCCAGTTCGTCGACGGTGGCGTCGGTGCGCAGCAGCACCGGGTTCACCCCGTAGGAGCAGCCCAGGTCGAGCACCGTCGGGATCCGGTTCGGCGCGGCGGCGCGCAGTTGGCGCAGCTGCTCGGCGAAGTGCGGCTTGGCCAGTTCGGGAATCCGGTAGTCCAGCTCGTTCATCCGCGCGAAATACGCGCGCGGGTCGGGGCTTTCGTAGATGTCGTCGAAGGATGCTTTGCCGGTGGTGTGCAACGGAACGGACATGGGCGGTTCCTCTCAGTCGAGCAGTCGGTCACCTCGGACGGCGTCGGCCGCGGCGGCCACATGGTCGGGCAGGACACGGCCGAACAACTGCCTGGTGCGTTCGACCGTGCCGATCACCCCTGGTCGGTCCGTGTAGGCGAAGATCGCCGAATGTCGTTGTCCCGCACCGGCGACCTCGGTCACCCGGTGCAGGGAGAAGCGGCCCTTGAACAGCTGTAGGTCGCCGGGGCGCAGTTCCAGCGCGCGGATGAACCGCTCGCCCTGCCCGGTGAGCACGGCGCGCACGTCGTCGAGGTGCTCGGCGTGCGGGTCGCGGATGTTGGGGCAGTACTCGAACACCCCGCCCGCCTCGGGCTTGCGGGTGAGCATGCTGACGGTGAACTCGTTGGTGTCGAAGTGCCACGGATGCGACATCCCCGGTTCCACCACGTTCAGGCACAGCCCCGCCAGCGGGTCGGCGAATTCGTGCAGCTCGTCGAGGTCGAAGCAGTCGGCGACGAAGCACTGGAACACCGGGTCGGTGTAGAGGCGATGGATGAGCGCGTCGGCGGGGATGCGGTCGCGGGCCACGAAGGCGTTGCCGCGGTCGAGCACGATCCGCGCCGGGTGGTCGGCGGGCAGGTCGGCGTCGAGGGGGATGTTGTAGGCGTTGACCCGCTCCACCTTGTAGTGGGCGTGCGGCGCGATCGCCTCGCCCTCGGTGCGCAGCGTGTCGAACAATTCCGGGCGCAGGAACTCGCGCAGGACCGTGCAGCCGTCCTGCGCGAGTTCGGCGCGGGCCGCCTCGATCGCGGCCGCTCTGCCCGCACCACCGAAGTCGGTCAGTGGATAGCGTGCGATGTCGACGATTTCATCAAGCCCCCGCGTGCCTGTCATGTACCCAGTTTGCGGGAATATTCGAGCGCGCGGCGGCGGTTTCGACAAATCGGGCGTATCCCGGGAAGATCACAATCGTGCGAAATCAACTGTGTGACAACAGTTTTCGCACAATACGACCGGATATCCGATTGATTACGGTAGGCTATTGCGCCCCATCACAACCAATCACGCTGCGCTGTCGACGCTTTCACACCCGCGCGGCCAGCGCCTCGCGCAGATCACGCTCCGACAATCCCTCCAGTGATGTCCTGAATACCCGACCGGGCGCGCGCGGAACATCGATCTCGCACGGGATCACGATGAGCCCGCAGCCCGCGCCCTGGGCGGCGAGCGAGCCGGTGGGTGAGTCCTCGATCGCCACGCACGCGCCCGGGTCGACCCCGAGCAGTTCGGCGGCGCGGCGGTAGATGGCCGGATCGGGCTTGCCGTGGGGCACCTCGTCGCCGCAGACCGAGGTGTCGAAGAAGTCTCGGCCGAGGGTGTCGAGGCCGTATTCGGTCAGCGAGCGCTTGGTATTGGTGACCAGCGCGCATTTCAGGCCGGCCGCGCGCACCATCGCCAGGGCGTCCTCGGCGCCGGGCCGCCACGGGATCGGGCCCAGCATCAGCTCGGTGACGCGGCGCTCGAGGAAGTGTCCGGCATCGGCGATCATGGCGGGTGTCGGCGCCACCCCGATGCCGTCGAAGAGCATCCGCAGCGCGTTCGGGCCGGAGGCGCCGATCAGGGCGTGGCGGGTCTCGTCGGTCATCTCGGCCCCGTGTTCGCGGGCCAGTTCACGAACGGCGATGTCCCACAGCTTCTCCGAGTCGAGCAGGGTGCCGTCCATGTCCCACAGCACCGCCGCCGGTCGCGCACTCACCTGTTGATCGCCCTCGTTCCGGTCGGTGTCCGGCACCGGCGCCGGACCCGATCCAGGGTAGCGGGTCGCGCTCAGACGCCCGAGCCGGCGATCTGCAAGTTGCCGCCCTCGCCCGAGACCTGGATCCAGCGGTTCTCCGAGGTCACGGTGCCGTTGGCGAGCTGATAGGTGAGCACGACGACGGCCCGGTTCTGGCCGCTGGGGGTGATCGAGCCGACACTGACCGAGCGCACCGAGGACCAGAACGACGAGTACTGCCCGAAGCCGCCGGTCTGGGCCTGATACCCCGGCGAGAGCTGGGCCCACGCGGCGCCGATATTGCCGGGCAGCATGCCGTAGTACCCGGCGATGAACTGGTTGATCCGGTCCGGGGTGGGCGGGCCGAACGCGGTGGTGGTGATGGCCGTGCTGGTCGTGCTCGACGGCTTCGGGGTGGTCGGGGTGGGCTTGGCCGAGGTGCTGGTGGGGGCACTGCCGGTGGTCGTGACGGCGCCGGGCGGCAGCGGCACGGGCGGTCCCGGCACCGTGACCGTCTCCTGTTCGGGCACGATCACCACGGTGCTCACCTTGCCGTCGACGACGGTGGTGACGGTGATCGGATCGGGCGCCACCTGCGCCTGCTGTTCGCGGTCGCCGCCGCGATCACGGGTGACGACCAGGACAACCAGCATCACCGTGAACGCGGCGACGGCGGCGGCGAGCAGGAGCACGGCGCGATTGTTGTTCACCCGGTCGGTGCGCGAGGGCGGAGCGGGGAACGCCGGTGCCAGTCCCGACTGGCCGGGCGCGGCGGCGGCGCGGGCGCGCGCGTCTGCTTCGACACCGGCGCGCTCGACACCGTCGGAGGGGGCCGCGTCGCGCGGACGCACCAGACCCGGATCCCCCGCCGCCGCCTGACCGACCGCGGCGCTCGCGATCGGCGCGGACCCGCCGGCGGCGCCGGCGATGTCCGCGGTGGCGTTGCGCCCCGACATGGCCGAACGGGCCGCCTTGGCCAGGGCGAGCCCGCTGCCGAACAGGGCGGCCGCACCGGATTTCGCGCCCGCCGAACCGTTCGCGCCGCCGTTGCGCGGGATCATCGTGGTGGGCGGTTCGACCAGCGGCAGCATCCTGGTCGCGGTGCCGGGCAGCACCGGAACCCGGCCCGCCGCAACGTCTTCCAGTGCCGTGCGGGCCTGGGCCATCGTCGGGCGGTCCTCGACGTCGGCGGTCAGCAGCCACATCAGCACCGGCCCGAGCGGGCCCGCGTGCTCGGGCTCGGGCACCACACCGCGTGCCACCGCGTGCAGCACGGCCAGGGGGTTGTCGCCCTCGCCGAACGGCGGGGCGCCCTCGGTGGCGGCGTAGAGGGTCGAGCCGAGGGCGAACACGTCCGAGGCGGGTCGCGGGTTGTCGCCGCGGGCGATCTCGGGGGCCAGGTAGGCGGGGGTGCCCGCCAGGAAGCCGGTCGCGGTGACGGTGACGTCGCCGGTCGCGTGCGAGATGCCGAAGTCGGTGAGTTTGACGGTGCCGTCGTCGCCGACGAGCAGGTTGGCCGGTTTCACGTCGCGGTGCATGATGCCCGCGTCGTGGGCGGCCGACAGGGCGGCGGCGGCCTGGGCGCCGATGCCGGCGACCTCGATCGGCGGCAGGGTGGCCCCGCCGGCCAGTTTGGCCGCCAGGCTCGGGGCGTTCATGTACTCCATGACCAGCCACGGCTGGCCGTCCTCTTCGGCGACGTCGAAGACGGTGATGGCGTTGGGGTGGTGCAGGCGCGCGGCGATGCGGCCTTCGCGCATCGCGCGCAGTTTCGCCTCCAGCGCCTGCGATCCGGTCAGGCCGGGGGCGAGCAGGACCTGTTTCACCGCGACGGTGCGCCGCAACCGCACGTCGGTGGCGCGCCACACCACGCCCATCGCGCCCGTGCCGATCGGGTCGGTGAGTCGATAGCGTCCCGCGATCAACCGATCCGATGTCATATCTGCTGCCCCTCCTGCTTACCGCTGAGTCGTCTCGCCCTCCGCGCCACAGCGGGATGAAACTTCCGAAAATCCTACGTGCTGAACTGCTTCGATTCTGTTGCGAGACGCCGGGGTCCACGGCCGCGAGGGCCCATCGTGACCAGACTCACAAGCGCCGCAACGACAATCGGATCGGACCGCGCGTGCGGTCCGATCCGGTCGACGCCGTTGTCAGTGTCTCAGGCGTTGAAGTATTTCGCCTCGGGATGCAGCAGCACGAACGCGTCGGTGGACTGTTCGGGATGCAGCTGCAACTCCTCCGACAGCGTCACCCCGACCCGACCCGCGTCGAGCAGATCGACCAGCTTGGCCCGATCCTCGAGGTCGGGGCAGGCGCCGTAACCGAAGGAGTAGCGCGCGCCACGGTAGCCGAGCTTGAAGTAGTCCTGCACGTCGGCGGGGTCGTCGGCGGCGATGGACTTGCCCTCGACGGTGAGTTCCTCGCGCACGCGCCGGTGCCAGTACTCGGCCAGCGCCTCGGTGAGCTG
The DNA here is from genome assembly GCF_042658545.1 of Nocardia lasii. Taxonomy (NCBI): domain Bacteria; kingdom Bacillati; phylum Actinomycetota; class Actinomycetes; order Mycobacteriales; family Nocardiaceae; genus Nocardia; species Nocardia lasii. The sequence continues at coordinate 154,870 of NZ_JBHSQN010000009.1, read as the reverse complement.
CACGCCGATGCCGTGCACCTCGAGGTAGTCGCGGTAGTTGTCCGCGGCGAACAGGGTGTTGGCGAAGTCGGCGATCGGCTGACCCATGGTGACCAGCTGGAACGGCAGCACGTCGACCTGCCCGGTCTCGCGCGCCTTCTCCCGCGAGCGGATGAAGTCGGAGATGCACAGGAACCGGTCGCGCTGCTGACGCGGGAAGGTGAACCGATACCGTTCGGGGGCGTCGGGATCCGGCTCGGTGAGCACGATGATCTCGTCGCCCTCCGACACCGCCGGGAAGTACCCGTACACCACGGCCGCGTGCTGCAACACGCCCTCGGTGGACAGCCGATCCAGCCAGGCCCGCAGGCGCGGGCGACCCTCGGTCTCGACCAGATCCTCATAGGTCGGGCCCTCGCCCTTGCGCTGGCCGCGCAGGCCCCACTGGCCCAGGAACAGCGCGCGCTCGTCGAGCAGCCCCGAGTACTCCGCCAGCGGCAGACCCTTCACGATCCTGGTGCCCCAGAACGGCGGGGTCGGCACGGGCAGGTCCGCGGCCACATCGGAACGCTCGGGCACCACGACCGGGGCCTCGGCGGCCTTGCGCTCGGCGGCGATGCGCTTGGACCGCTCGTGGCGGGCCTTGCGTTCGGCGGCCTTCTCCTTGGCCGCGATCGCCTCCGGGCTGTCGGGATCGAGGCCACCGCCGCGCTTGACGGTCATGATCTCGTCCATCAACCGCAGGCCCTCGAAGGCGTCGCGCGCGTAGTAGACCTCGCCGTCGTAGACCGCGGTCAGGTCGTTCTCCACATACGAGCGGGTCAGCGCCGCACCACCGAGCAGCACCGGGAACTGGTCGGCGACGCCCTTGGCGTTGAGTTCGCCGAGGTTCTCCTTCATCACCACCGTGGACTTCACCAGCAGCCCGGACATGCCGATCACGTCGGCCTTCTTGTCCTGGGCGGCGTCGAGGATGGTCGCGATGGGCTGCTTGATGCCCAGGTTCACGACCTCGTAGCCGTTGTTGGACAAGATGATGTCGACCAGGTTCTTGCCGATGTCGTGCACATCGCCCTTCACCGTGGCCAGCACGATGCGGCCCTTGCCCGCGTCGTCGGTGGCCTCCATGTGCGGTTCCAGGTGCGCCACAGCGGCTTTCATCACCTCGGCCGACTGCAACACGAACGGCAGCTGCATCTGGCCCGACCCGAACAGCTCACCGACGGTCTTCATGCCCGAGAGCAGGGTCTCGTTGATGATCTGCAGCGGCGGCACCGTCTGCATCGCCTCGTCCAGGTCGTCGCCCAGGCCGTTGCGTTCGCCGTCGACGATGCGGCGCTCGAGCCGGTCGAACAGCGGCAGCAGCGCCATCTCCTCGGCGCGCGAGGCCTTCGACGACGCCGTGGACACGCCCTCGAACAGCGCCATCAGCGTCTGCAGCGGGTCGTAGTCCTCGGTGCGCCGGTCATAGATCAGATCCAGGGCGACCTGGCGCTGCTCGTCGGGGATGCGGCTCATCGGCAGGATCTTCGACGCGTGCACGATCGCCGAATCCAGTCCGGCTTCGACACATTCGTGCATGAACACCGAGTTCAGCACCTGCCGGGCGGCCGGATTCAGACCGAAGGAGATATTGGACAGACCCAGCGTGGTCTGCACGGCGGGCCGGCGCCGCTTGAGCTCGCGGATGGCGTTGATGGTCTCGAGGCCGTCCTTGCGCGACTCCTCCTGCCCGGTGCCCAGGGTGAAGGTCAGGGTGTCGACGATGATGTCGGACTCGGCCAGACCCCAGTTGGTGGTGATGTCGTCGATGAGGCGCTCGGCGATCGCGACCTTGTGCTCGGCGGTGCGGGCCTGGCCCTCCTCGTCGATGGTCAGCGCGACGACCGTGGCGCCGTGCTCGGAGACCAGGCTCATGATCTGCTGGAAGCGCGACTCCGGGCCCGCGCCGTCCTCGTAGTTCACCGAGTTCACCGCGCACCGACCGCCCAGATGCTGCAGACCCGCCCGCAGCACCGGCACCTCGGTGGAGTCGAGCATGATCGGCAGGGTCGAGGCCGTGGCCAGGCGCGAGGCCAGCTCGTTCATGTCGTCGGCGCCGTCGCGGCCCACGTAGTCCACGCACAGGTCGAGCATGTGCGCGCCGTCGCGGGTCTGGTCCTTGGCGATTTCGAGGCAGCGCTGCCAGTCGGCGGCGAGCATGGCGTCACGGAAAGCCTTGGAGCCGTTGGCATTGGTGCGCTCGCCGATCATCATGATCGAGGCGTCCTGCTCGAACGGCACCGCCGTGTACATGCTCGACACCGCGGGCTCGTGCACGGGATCGCGACGCTGCGTGATCGGCGGCAGGGTCTTCTCGACCTCGCGCACCGCCTGCGCGACCTGGCGAATGTGCTCGGGAGTCGTGCCGCAGCAGCCGCCCACCAGCGAGAGCCCGAACTCCGAGACGAACCCGCTCATCGAGATCGCGAGTTCCTCGGGCGTGAGCGGGTACTCCGCGCCGTGGGCGCCCAGCACCGGCAGACCGGCGTTCGGCATCACCGACACCGGGATCGTGGCGTGGCGCGACAGGTGGCGCAGGTGCTCGCTCATCTCGTCGGGCCCGGTGGCGCAGTTCAGGCCGATCATGTCGATACCGAGGGGTTCCAGCGAGGTCAACGCCGCGGCGATCTCACTGCCGACCAGCATGGTGCCGGTGGTCTCCACAGTGACGTGGGTGATGATCGGGATCCGGCGCCCGGCCTGGATCATCGCCCGACGACTGCCGGTGATCGCGGCCTTGACCTGGAGCAGGTCCTGACAGGTCTCGATCAGGATCGCGTCGGCGCCGCCGTCGAGCATGCCCAGGGCGGACTCGGTGTAGGCGTCGCGCAACGTCACGTACGGCGCGTGACCGAGGGTGGGCAGCTTGGTGCCCGGACCCATCGAGCCCAGGACGTAGCGCGGGGTGCCGTCGGCGGAGGGCCCCATCTCGTCGGCGACCTCGCGCGCGATCCGGGTGCCGCGCTCGGACAGGTCCCGGATCCGGTCGGAGATGTCGTAATCGGCCAGGTTGGGCAGGTTGCAGCCGAAGGTGTTGGTCTCCACCGCGTCCGCGCCCGCGGCGAAGTAGGCGCGGTGGATCTCGGCGAGCACGTCGGGGCGGGTGTCGTTGAGGATCTCGTTGCAGCCCTCGAGGCCGCGGAAGTCGTCGAGCGACAGGTCCGCGGCCTGCAACATGGTGCCCATGGCGCCGTCACCGATGACGACACGGCGCCGGAGCGTGTCGAGGAGCGTGGTATCGAAACCGGTGGGTGAGGACGCTGACATGATTCAAGACTAGAGGGCCCCACCGACGGACAAGACCACCATGGGCGAATCGAGTGGTCCGCGCCACTGCCGACCGCGCGAACACGCAACAGCGCCGGTCGCCGCAAAACAATTCGACCGAGACACTAGGCTGACCGGGTGGATGCCAGTGAGACCCCCGAGACGGAACTGCCGACGTTGCGCAATCCCGTCATGGTTGCCGCCTTCGAGGGCTGGAACGACGCCGGTGACGCCGCCAGCGGTGCCATCGAGCACCTGGAGCTGATCTGGGATGCCGAGCCGCTGGCCGAACTCGACTCCGAGGAGTACTACGACTACCAGGTGAACCGTCCCACGGTGCGCCAGGTCGACGGCGTGACCAGGGAGATCCAGTGGCCCTCGACCATGCTGTCGGTGTGCTCCCCGCCCGGCAGCGACCGCGACGTGGTGCTGTTGCGCGGCATCGAGCCGAACATGAAATGGCGCAGCTTCTGCGACGACCTGCTCGAGTTCGTCGAACAACTGGGCGTGGAGACCGTGGTCATCCTCGGCGCGCTGCTGGCCGACACCCCCCACACCCGGCCGGTGCCGGTGACGGGTTCGGCCTACAGCCCCGAGGCGGCCGAGCGGTTCAGCCTGGAACAGACCCGCTACGAGGGCCCGACCGGGATCACCGGGGTGCTGCAGGACCAGTGCGTCAAGGCCGGGGTGCCCGCGGTGTCGTTCTGGGCCGCGGTCCCGCACTATGTGTCGCAGCCGCCGAACCCGAAGGCGACGATCGCGCTGCTGCACCGGGTGGAGGACGTCCTCGATATCGAGGTGCCGCTCGGTGAGCTGCCCGCCCAGGCCGAGGAATGGGAAGTCGCCGTCAACGAGATGACGCTGGGCGACGAGGAGATCAGCGAGTACGTGCGCTCGCTCGAGGAGCGCGGCGACGCCGCCATCGATCTCAACGAGACCATGTCCAAGATCGACGGCGACGCGATCGCGGCGGAGTTCGAGAAGTATCTGCGCAGGCGAGGACCGGGCAACTTCGGTCTGTAGTCCTCGCCGTGCACGAGATCCGGCGGTGCGAAAAGCGGTGGTACCGCGTGCTGTTCGCCTAGTGCTCCAGGGTCAACACCTGGGCGGCGGCTTCGTGGGCCAGCTTCGCGATCAAGATATCGCGCGGAATCGTCTGGCCGGCAAGGTGATCGAGCGACGGGACCACCACGTGGTGGGCGTCGGCGCGCTTGAGTTCCTGGGTGAGCTCGACGAACGCGGCGCCGTCACCCTCGGTCGCCTCGTGGAACGTGGCGGCGAAGCACATGCCCGCGGTGCGGGCGAGGCTGCGTAGCGCATCCTCCAATTGGTCGCTCTGGCCCTCGGCCAGATCGTCCCGCAAGTATCCATAGATCAACGCTTCCACCCGAACCTCCGTTGGATTGGGATCGCTGTTCTGTTGTCGGATCTGTTGTTTGCTGCAAGGTTTCGTACCACTTACATCATGAACTGTTGTGGCGCCGGGCAGCAGATGTCAATCCGATGACATCTACATGCCCTATCCGGTACGCCAAACGTTAACTGGTGAAATACTACCGCCGTGACCGCAACTGATGATCGACCCGTATGGGCTGTTCGGATGCGCTCGGAACGTGACGTGAGGGGGTGGTCGCAAGCCGATGCCGTACGCGCGATGCGAGCCAAGTCCTCCCACAACCTCCCGACGGACAGTACCCTGCTGCGCAACTGGCGCCGTTGGGAATCCGGCGAATCACGACCTGACGAGTTCTACGCGCCGATCATCGCGGCCGCGTTCGACACCGTCACCGCCGCCTTCTTCCCGAAGTCGCGTCCCAACCGCGATGACGAGCTGTTATCGGCAACCGGTATGGACACCGTGGAGTTCATCAGCCGACTCCGAATGTCCGATGTCAACAGCGCCACCCTGGACGCGGTGCGGATCACCGCCGAAAGACTGTGCTGTGAATACGCCTACGCCGAACCGCACGCGCTGCACGCCGAGGGCACCGCGTGGCTGCGTCGGATCACGTCGCTGCTCGACGGCAGACTCACGCTCGGCCAGCATCGGGAAATCCTCGTTCTGGCCGGCTGGGTGGCATTGCTGGTCGGTTGCGTGGACTACGACCTCGGGCGGCGCAGCGGCGCGGAAGCCACACGGCGCGCGGCGGATTCGCTGGGTCGCGAGGCGGGCAATCCCGAGATCATCGGGTGGGCCGCGGAGATGTCGGCGTGGTTCGCCTTGACCCAGGGCAACTTCCGCGGCGCGATCGATGTCTCGGAGAAGGCGATGGCCGCCACCGGGTCCTCCAGCGTCGGGGTGCAGTTGGCGGCCCAGCGCGCCAAGGGCTGGGCGCGGCTGGGCGATCTGCGCAATGTGCAGACCGCGCTCGACGAGGGTCGCCAGATCCTGTCGCGGATGGGTCATCCGGCCGATCTGGACAATCACTTCGTCGTCGACGCCACCAAGTTCGACTTCTACGCGATGGATTGCTGCCGGGTCTCGGGCCAGGACCGCCTCGCCGAGCGCTACGCCAATCAAGTGATCGCCGATTCGACCCGGCCCGACGGTTCGATCCGCAATCCCATGCGGGTCTCGGAGGCGCGGTTGACCCTGGCGGTGGTGGCGGTGCGCGATCGCGATCTCGAGCGCGCGGTCGAGGAGGGGGTCGCCGCGTTCGGCGCGGGCCGCAAGTCGCTGCCGTCGCTGGCCTGGATCGCGGGCGAGGCCGCCAGGGAGATCATCGAACGCTACCCAGGAGATCAGCGCACCCAGGCGTTCCTCGACCAGCTGCGATCGCTCAACGTCGGGTGAGTTCGGCGCGCGTGGGCGGGCCGTCGCGGGACGGGTCGGCTTCGGTGTCAGGGGGCACCACTACCCTGTCTCCGGTGACCGACTCCGCCGACGGCCTGCCCAGCGCTGTCCCCGCCCTGTGGGACGAGCGGTTGCGGTTGTTCTCCTTCGCCACCGCGGAGAAGCGCGCCGACTACCTGCGGGTGCTGCGCGCCTTCGACAGCGCCCGCGCCGCCTACGTGGTGTTGTTGCACGCCGACGACGTGGCCGAGTGGATCGCGCGGGCCGAGGCGGGCGGGCAAGCGGTCGCCGGGGTGCCGCTGCCCGCGGCCGAGATCGGCCCGCTGCTCGAGCAGTTGCACCGCTGGGGTGTGCTCGAGCGCAGCTACGACGGCACCCGCGCGGCGACGCTGGCCGAGTACCGCAACCGGCACTACGTCTACCAGTTCGCGCAGGCCGGGTACCAGGCCTATCGGGCGGTGGCCGGGGTGCTCGCGGCCCGGCTGCAGGACGCCTCGCTCTCGCGCCTCGTCCTGCCCGAACTGCTCGCCGACCTGCGCACCCTGGCCGTGGCGAACCGCGACGGCGACGCCGAACGGGTCTACACCACGCTGCGCCGCCTCGACGCGACGCTGACCGACATGGCGGCGCGGGCCGCGCACTTCTATCTGTCACTGGGCGATCTGGTGCGCACCACCGAGATCACCCCGGAGTCGTTCCTGGCGCACAAGGACGCGCTGCTCTCGCACATGCGCGAGTTCAGCATGGATCTGGCCCGGTTCGCCCCGCGGCTGGCGGCGGCGATCGGCGAGGTCGAGGACACCGGGGTCGCGCGGTTGCTCGAGCGGGCCGCGAGCTGTGACGAGCGGGTGCTGGTGAGCCCGGCCGAGCGCGAGGCGGATTGGCGCGCGCGCTGGGAGGGCCTGCGGACCTGGTTCGTGACCGACGGCGGGGAGGCGGGCGAGACCTGCGAGGCCGACCGGTTGCGCGAGGCGACGATGAGCGCGATCGCGGCGGTGCTGTCGCTGTTGCGCCGGGTCACCGAGACGAGGCGCGGTGGGGTGAGCCGCGAGTCGGCGCTGCGGCACCTGGCCGAATGGTTCGTCGCCACCCCGAGCGCCGGGAGCGCGCACGCGCTCTACGACGCGGTCTTCGGTCTCGGCAAACCCCGCCACCTCGCCCTCGAACACCCCGACGCCGACCTGATCCCGACCAGCCGATCCTGGTGGGACGCACCACCGTTGGAGATCTCGCGCACCCTCGCCGAGACCGGTCGCGCGCCGAGCGCGGGCGCCCCGGCCCGGATCTCGCGCAACGACGCGGGCATCCGCCGCCTGCGCGAGGCCCAGTTGGCCGCGCAACGCGAACGCGCCACCGCCGCCGCCTCGCTGGCCACCGGCAATGTGCACGACCGCGTGCTCGACCACCGCGAGACCGAGGTCCTGCTGCGCCTACTCGACGCGGCCTCGACCGCGTGGGTGCCGGTGAGCGGAAACGTCGAGGGCACAACAGGTTCCGACAACGGCGTCACCCTCACCGTCCGCCCGTGCGACGGTTCCACCGTCATCCGCACGTCCGCGGGCCTGCTCCACCTCGACAACCGCCGCCTCGAAGTGCGCGCCTCGACGCGGCGGGGAGCTTCGCGATGAGGCGTCCGCGGATCGACGCGCTCGCGCTCGACAGCTACCAGCGCGCGGCCCGGGTGATGCTGGCCAATCACCTCATCACCCGGACCTATCCGGATCGGATCGCGCTGCCGTTGATCCGGCGATGGGCCACCGAATTGCGCGAGGACCTGGGCGAGTTGTTCGGGTATCGCCTGGAAGTCACCGAGACCACGGCTCGGCTCTACCCGGTCCACGATCGCCTCGACGACGCCAGGCCCGCGCGCAGCGTGAACGATCGCGTATTCGATCGTCGCCGCTACGCCTATCTGTCCCTGGCCTTGGCCGCGCTCGGCAGGGCGGGCGATCAGATCACCCTGTCCGAACTGGCCGAGCACGTCGCGGACTACGCGAGCCGGATCGAGGGGCTGGAACTGTCGACCGACCGCGCCGCCGATCGGGACGCCTTCGTGGACGCGATCGGCTGGTTAGGGGCGCGCGGGGCGCTGACCCTGGCCGACGGCGACGCGGGCGGATGGGCCAGCGACCCGGAAGCGGGCGAGGCCCTCTACGACATCGACCGCCCAGTGGTGTTCGCGCTGTTCCGACCGCCGCGCGCCCTGCAACACCTGCACAGCGTGCGCGGCCTGCTCGGCGACGACACCGACCACACCCCGGCCGAACAGGCTCGGCGGGTGCGACGCGCCCTGGTCGAGCGCCCGGTGGTGTACCTCGACGACCTGCCCACCGCCGAACAGGCCCTGCTCGGCGGCGACCGGCTCGTGAGCGAGGTCGAGTACTGCACCGGTCTGCGGGCCGAGCGTCGTGCCGAGGGCGTCGCGCTCATCGACACCTCGGGTCGGTTGTCCGACACCAGGTTCCCCGGCACCGGCACGCTCGCGCAGGTGGCGCTGTTGCTGATCGGCGAGATCGCCGACGCCGTGCTCGACCTGGACAACCCACTGCCGCACCAGGATTCGCCCCCGGACGCGGCCGAGGTCCTGCTCCGCGAGCTCGACGCCGCCATCCCCGAAGCCGGTGTCTTCACTCCCCTGGCCGACGACACCGCCGATTCGCTCGCGGACTCCGAGGAGCCGACGGTCGACCCGCGCCCGTATCCGTTCCTCGACCACACCTGGCTCCGCACCACCGTCACCGCCCTGACCGACCGCTACGGCGCGACCTTCGCCGCCCAGTGGCAGGCCGATGTCGGTGGCCTCACCACCGAGGCGCTGACCCTGCTCACCAAGCTGCGCCTGGTGCGCCCGGTCCCCGACGGTGTGCTGGTGCTGCCCGCGCTGGCCCGGTATCGGGGCGCGGTGGTCACCGTGCGGGTGCGCCGCGCCGAGGAATTGTTCGTCACCGCCGCCGACACCGCCACGGAAGGGAATTGAGCATGTCACTCGTTCACGACGGAGTGCGCTTCATCCCGACCCGCGCGGGCATCGTCAACCTGTGGGACTACCGCGACCAGGAGTTCAGCTTCGCCGACGGTCGCCTCGTGCTGCGCGGACCCAACGGTTCGGGCAAGACCAAGGCCCTCGAGGTGCTGTTCCCGTTCGTGCTCGACGGGCGCATCGAACCGCGCAGGCTCAACCCGTTCGCCGGGGAAGAACGCACCATGAAGTCGAACCTGCTCTACCGCAAGCAGGAATCGGCCTACTCGTATGTGTGGATGGAGTTCGCGCGCGGAGACTGGGACGACCCCGAGGTCGTCACCGTCGGCATCGGCATGCGCGCCACCCGCTCCTCGGACAAGGTGACCCGCTGGTATTTCGTCGCCGACGGTCGCGCCGGGGTCGACTTCTCCCTCATCGGCCCCGACGACCGCCCGCTGACCCGTAAGCAGCTGGCCGAGCAGATCGGCGGCGACGCCATCGTCGACCGCCCGGTCGACTATCGCGCCGCGATCGACGCGCGCATGTTCGGACTCGGCACCCAACGCTACGACCAGCTGATCAACCTGATCCTCACCCTGCGCCGCCCCCAGCTCGCCAAGAACCTGGACCCGCGCGGCCTGTCGCAGGCGCTCACCGACGGCCTGCGCCCCCTCGACGAGCAATTGATCCTCGACGCGGCCCGCTCGTTCAGCGATATGGAGGAGGTCGGGCGCACCCTCGACGGGCTCGTCCAGGCCGATACCGCCACCCGCCGTTTCGTCGAGGTCTACCGCAAATATCTCGCGGTGCAGGCGAAGACCGACGTGGATCAGGTGCGCACCCGCCTCGACGAGGTCACCGCCACCGCCACCGCCCTGTTCGCCGCCACCGCCCTGCGCACCCGGCGCGAGACCGAGCGCACCGAGGCCGAGACCCGCGCCGAGACCGCCGACCACGCCTACGAGCAGGCCATCGCCGACCGCGAGAACCTGCAACGCTCCAGCGCCTACGAGGGCAAACAGCAGCTCGACGACCTCGCCGACGCCGTGCGCCGCCTCGAGACCTCCGCCACCGCGCACCGAGACAAGGCCGCCGAGGCCGGGCAGACGGTGCAGCGTCGCGCCGAGGAAGCCGACCGCGCCGCCGAAGCCGCCCACACCGCCGCCGCCGCGCTCGTGCGTGGCGAAGAGGCCCTGCGCGCCGCCGCCGAGGAGGCGGGCATCGAGTGGACCCCGCCGGTCACCGACGGTCGCGGCGACCAGTTCACCGCCACCGTCCACGGCCACGCCGAGGAACGCGACGCCGACGTGCGCGCCGTCCGAAAAGCCTTGGGCGCGTGGGAATCTGCCGCCGCCGACCGCACCCGGTGCGAGCGCATGGCCGAGCGCGCCGTCGAACTCCGCGACGCGGCCGCCGCCGAGGTGGCCCACGCCGAAGCGGCGGTCACACTGGCCCGTACCGAATCCGCCGCCGCCCTGCGCACCTGGTGGAACACCAACGCCGAGGTCTTCGCCGCCGTCACGACGCCGGACGAGGCCCTCGGCGCGTCCGCGGCAGCCGATTCGGCACCGGACGACACCGTCACGTCCTCGGCGCAACCCCGTGGCGGCCACGACCCGCGTGTAGGCACCGACCTGCGCGCGGGAGCTGCGAACGGTGACCGAGGGCCGACGGTCCACCGCGTGTCCGAGGCAGGCCGATCCGATGGTGTCGACCTGTTCACCGCACTCGAGGCCGCCATGGCGGGCGCCGGCGTGGCGGACATTCCCGCCGCGTCCGAGGTGTTGGCGCAGCGCTGTGAACCACTGCGGGAGCAGATCCGCACCCGCCGCGAGGAAGCCCGCTTTCGGGCGACCGAGGCCGCGGGCCGCCGCACCGCCCTCACCGCCGAACGCACCCGCGTCGCCGCCCAACGCGACGACGCTCCCCCACCGCACCCCACCAGAACCGGTGTGCGCGAAGCACTTCCGGGCGCGCCGCTGTGGCAACTGGTCCGCTTCGCCGACACGGTGTCGGCCCCCGACGCCGCCGGAATCGAAGCGGCCCTGCACGCGGCCGGTCTCCTCGACAGCTGGATCAGCGGCCCGACCATGCCCGCCGCCATCGACTCCGACCACTTCCTGGTCCCCCTCCCCCACGACCAGCGCCCCACCGGCCCCACCCTCGCCGATGTCCTTGTCGCAGAAGAGGACTCACCCGTCCCCACCGACACTGTCACCGCCCTCCTCGCGTCGATCGCCCTCCACGACATCGATCCGACACCGCCCGTCGCCGCCGCTCACGCCGACGGCCACTCCCCCCGCGCCGCCACCTCAGCGTCGCTCACCACCGGCGTGGACGCGGATGTCACGCACGTCGTGATCGCCACCACCGGCTTCTTCCGCCACGGCGTTCTGCTCGGCCATCACCACAAGCCCGAGGCCGAGTTCATCGGCGCCACCGCGCGCGCCCGCCGCCGCGCGGCCAGGCTGGCCGAGATCGACGCGGCCATCGAGGTCGCCACGGCCGAGCATGAGGCCGCCCGCGCCGAGGATGCCGGCGCCACAGCCGAATTGGCCGCGATCACCACCGCCGCGAAGGCCCTGCCGCGCCCGGCCGCGGTGACCTCCGCCCTGCGCGCCGTCGCCGAGACCGCGGGCCTGATGCGGTCTCGGGCCGAGGCCGCCACCCAGGCCGAACGCGAACTCGACCAAGCCGTCGCCGAAGTCGCCGCCCTGGACAAGAAGGTCCGTGCGGCCGCCCTCGCGCACCGCACCCCCCGCGAGGCCCGCGAACTCGACGCCCTCGCCGCCGCGATCCGCCATTTCGAGAACACCGGCACCGGCCTGCTGCGCCTGCGCGCCGAACACGAGCGGGAACGCGAACGCGAACGCGAGGGCGCCGACCGACACGAAGAGGCCCGCGCCCTGGCCGAGGCGTTCGCCGAGGAGGCCGAGGCCGCCCGTCTCGGCTACACCGAACAGCAGCGCAAACTCGAAACCCTGCGTGAGGCGTTGGGCGCCGGCGCCGCCGACATCGACCGCGACCTGGACCGCGCCCGTGCCGCGATCGACGCCGCCAAGGCCGAACAGCGGGCCGCGCGCAAGGCCGCCAATGCCGCGATCGAGGCGGTCGGGGACGCCGAAGCCGCCTCCCGCACCGCCACCGAAGCCCTGTCCCGGGCGCTGACCGAGGTGCTCGCCGAGGTCCGCTCCCTGGCCCCCTACGCCCGCCCCGACCTGCTGCGCCTGCTCGGCGCCGGCGTCGAACACCGGTGGCCCGGTAGCGAAGCCGCGTGGTCGACCCCCGAGCAACTGCGCTACCGCATCGTCGCCGCGGGCCCGCACGTCGACCCGGTGGTGCTCCCCGACGAGGTGGCGGCCCTGTTCGCCGACCTCGACGCCGCCACCGCCCAGGTGCGCCCCACCGAAGCGGGCCGCAAGTCCACCCGCTCCGCGGTCACCACCGCGCTGCAGGAGTTCGACGCCGCCCTGACCGCCTCGGGCCGCGACTATCGCCTGCACTGGGACGCCGCCGACGGGCTCACCGTCGTGGCCGTGCACGACGAGAACGGCCAGACCGCGCTGGCCGACTTCGCCGCCCGCATCGACGCCGCCCGCCGCGACCAGGAGTTGCTGCTCACCGACGCCGAACGCCGCATCCTCGAAGACGCGCTGCTGACCGGGCTGGCCCAGCAGATCCACGAGCGCACCACCGACGCCCGCGGGCTGATCACCCGGATGGGCGCGGAGATGAAGCAGCGCCGCATGTCCTCGGGCAACACCATCGGCGTGCACTGGGTGCTGGCCGACGGGCTGTCCGAGGCGGCGCGCGCGGTGTGCAAGCTGCTCGACCGCGACACCACGGCCCTGAGCGCCGAGGACCTCGGTGCGGTGCGCGCCCATTTCGCCGCCGAGATCCGCGCCGCCCGCAGCGCCCACCCGGAACGCTCCTACCCCGAAATCCTCGCCGCCACATTGGATTACCGCACCTGGCGGGTGTTCTCGTTCACCCTGATCACCGGCGACGGCACCGAGGACAAGCTCACCGTGGCCCGCCACAGTGCCCTGTCCGGCGGCGAGCAGTCGGTCTCGCTGCACCTGCCGCTGTTCGCCGCGGCGCACGTGATGCTCGATTCCGCCGACCCGCAGGCCCCGCGCCTGCTGGCCCTGGACGAGGCGTTCGCCGGTGTGGACGACAACGGGCGCAGCGAATTGCTCGGTCTCAGTGTGCAATTCGATCTGGACCTGTTCATGACCGGCTACGACCTGTGGATCACCTACCCGCACGTCCCCGGGTGCGCGCACTACGACCTGGCCCACTCCACCGCCGAGAACACCGTCAGCGCGACCCTGCTCGTGTGGGACAGCGGTGAACTGCTCGCCGAGCACGACGGCGGCGACCTCACCGCCGCGCTCGGCTCCCCGAATCGTCGGCGCGTTCCCACCACCATCGAGGGCGGACTGACCCTGGAGGGCATGCCGGGCGAACCCGCGCCGGTGGGCTGAAACACCCACTGCGCCAACCGGACTTGACGCCGCATGCGCGAGTACCGACCGGTATCCAGGCATTTGCCGGAGGGTAAAAGACCGACCAGTTGATTTCCACGGAAATAACTCGGGCAATTTCGCGGAATCGGTTGCTCGAAAACCGTGGTGCTGCCAGGATTTCGCTCACGCGTCGATTCCGGCCTGCCCCCGGCGACGCGGTCCTGGAGTGGCCCTTTCCGTAATTATCAGGGGATCGACGTGCGCTGTCACCGTAGATATCAGCCCGCACCGGTAACTTACCGGCGAGTTTCCGATCGTGTGCGGTCCGCCCGCGCGGTGGACTCGGGGCGTGGGTTGCCCCTTCGTGCACCGATGCGCTGAATTCGCTGTCGAATTCACGCGCCGAGCCGATGAGAGTGCCGGAATTGTTCACCGGAATCGCCGCGTGGGCTTTGCCGGCGCGCCGTCGCCGAAACGACCAGGGCACCGATCCGGCGCCGACGTTCCCCAACCGAGGGCGGGATGTGATCACCATGCAATTCCCTGTCGCGCCGCGCGACGCCACCGTCGCGTTCGCCTCGGTTCTCACCGAGGCGGGCGCGCACCGGTTCACCGGGATCCTGCGGATCACCGGCGAGCCGGGCGGTGACATCCGTTTCGTCGACGGACTCGTCGTGGCCGTCATCACCAGCGGCGCACCCGGTGTGGCGCTGCTCGACCACGGCGACGACCGACCGCACGGGCTGGCCCACACGCGCCTGCTGCGGATGACCGCCGTGGTGGACGCGACCTTCGCCATCGCGGCGGGGTGGGTCGATCGCGGTCGGCGCATCGACGCCGAGCCCGCCCCAATCGAGCTCGAGGAACTCGGCTACGACCCGCGCTGGTTGCTCGACGAGACCGAACGCCGACTCGGCGCGCTCACGCACGCGGGCCTGTCCCCGCACCGAAACCTGTTGACGCCCACGCCGTTCGGGCGGTCGGCGCGGCAGCACACCGAGGGGATCGCCGGGGAGATCCTGCGCCTGTCCGACGGCACCCGCACCTGCCGGGATCTGGCCTTCCTGCTCGGGCGCTCGCTCTATCCGGTCACCGTCGAGGTGGCGCGGTTGCTGTCCACCGGGCATCTGACCGTGCCGCTGCCGCGCGCGCAGACCCCGATTCCGGTGTCCGGCGGTGATTCCGCGCTGCCGCGGCGTCGGCGCGGGGCCAGCGGGATCAACGACACCCTGCGGCCCCGGCCACCCCAGCCCGTTTTCCCGTCCGCGACCGCCGTGGACGCACCCGACGCGCCGCTGTTGCGGGGCACCGAGAGGATCCTATGAACAACATCGACATTCCCGCCACGTCCAGCATGACCGAACGGCTCGGCGCGCTGGTCAAATCGCTACGCGCCGAGGTGCCCGACTGTCTGGCGACCGGGATCATCGACATGTCCACCGGCATGCTGCTGTCGGTGGAGACCGTCGACAACCATCCGCCGGAGGTGCTCGACCTGCTCGCCGCCGCCACCCTCGACCTGTTCCAGGGGCGCAATGTGGTGATGATCGAGGACATCTGGAAGGAGCGTCGCGGGGTGCGCAGCGACGACCACTACTTCCAGGAGATCCTGGTCAACTCCGACAATCTCACGCACCTGTTCCTGCGCGCGGAGAGCCGCGACGACATGGTGGTGGTCGTGGTGTGCCGCAAGACGGTCAATGTGGGGATGTTGTTCGCGCAGTCACGCCGGGTGCTCAAGGACGCCGGGCGGCTCTGAGTCGTCGGCGGGCGCGCGATAGCGGGTGAGGATCGCGGCGGCCCGGTCGCGCAAACTGTCCCGTAACCCTTGCGGGGCAAGGACTTCCACGGTCTCGGCATGCTGCCACAGCGCCCACTCGGCGTGCCGGGGATCGTGGAAGGTCAGTTCCATGCGCACCCTGCCGTCGGCGCCGGTCTCCTCGGCGCGCACGCCCAGCGCGGTGTCGAGCAGCTCCGCCCGGCGCGCGGGATCGAGGGCGACGAGCACGGTGAGTTGGTCGCCGCCCGCGCGGAATCGCGCGCCGCGTTCCTGCCAGATCCGGTCCAGGTCGACCAGTTCGGGGCGCTGGGCGGGTTCGGGCAGTTCCTCGGCGGCAAGGATTCGCGACAGCCGGTAGGTGCGGTCGACGCCCGCCCGCATGGCCAGCAGGTAGCCCTGGCCGCGCACCGTGACCAGGCCGATCGGATCCACCGTGCGCCAGCGGGCCTGCTGTTCGGCGGCGGCGTAGTGGATTCGCAGGCGGTGCCCGTCGAGCACCGCGCGCCGGACCTCGACCATGGTCGTGTCGGAGGCGTCGCGCGGGATCGACGGGCGCGCGAGCAGGTCGGTGTCCGGGTCGATGAGCAGGCGCCGGGCCGAACCGGTGGCGGTGTCGCGATAGCTCTCCGGCAGGGCGTCGAGCACCTTGCGCATGGCCGAGGACAGGGCCGAGCCGAGGCCGAAAGCCTGTGCGCCCCGGCGTGATCCGGCCACCAGCAGGGCCAGCGCCTCGTCGTGGTTGAGGCCGGTGAGTTCGGTACGGAAGCCGGGCAGCAGCGAGAAGCCGCCGTGGCGGCCGCGTTCGGCGTAGACCGGGACGCCCGCGGTGGACAGTGCCTCGATATCGCGCAGCACGGTGCGGGTGGACACTTCCAGTTCGCGCGCGAGCGTCTCGGCGGAGAGCCGTTCGTGTCGGCGCAGCAGCAGCACCAGGGAAACCAGGCGGTCGGCGCGCATGCGAGAAACTGTACCGAAATACACGACAGAAGATGTCAGGTAATCCCGGCAGGCTCTCGTTCATGACAAACACCAAGCCGCATCCTGCCCACACCCTCCTCAACCCGCCCGCCCTGCACGATCCGGTCCGCTTCGGCTACAGCCACACCGCCGCCGTCCCCGCGGGCACGGGCCTGGTGTTCGTCTCGGGCCAATACGGTTCGGCCCCCGACGGTTCGGTTGTCTCCCCCGACTTCGCCGCCCAGGTGAACCAGACCTTCGCCAACCTCGCCACCGCCCTGACGGCCCACGGCCTGGACCTGAGCCACGTCGTCTCCTTCCGCGCCTACGTCGTCGACCACGACGTCACCAAACTCGGCCCCCTCGCCGAGGCCATCGCCCAGCACTGGGGCACCACCCCACCCACCCAAACCCTCCTCGGCATCACCAGCCTGGCCATGCCCGACATGCTCTTCGAGGTAGAGGCCATCGCCGCCCACCCCTGATCCACCCGACCCCTCGTAGGCGAGCCGACCGCTCGCCTACGAGGCGGTTCACCGAAGGTCGAGCGCGCTGTACGTTTCGGCCAGCAGCTCGAGCAGCTCCGGCTCGTCGGCCCGATCGAAGGCCGCCGTCACCGCCGCCAGGGCCGGGCCGTCGTTGAGCCAGTCGACCACTTCCCGATACGTGATCCGGTCCCGCTCCCAGTAGGAGTTCGTCGGGAGCACCCGGCCCTCCCGGACCCGGCATCCGTCCAGGACCAGGTCGCGCAGCGCGCGGACCGCCCCGAGCGAGTCCAACCGCTCCCATTCCACGAGTCGGTCCGCGACCGTCTCCTGGGCCGCGCCCAGCACACACAACACGACGCCGATCCCCGGACCGAGATCTCGAACGGTTCTTTCCGCCACCGGCACGGCACTCGATCGAAGACCATCCACTGACTGTACTGAGTCGGAATCCCTTGCCGCAGCGCATTATCGACCGCGATATGGCGTGGCGGTCGCGCGATTGCGCGTCACGCGGACTCGGCGTGCGCGCACCAACCGACAGGGTCGGCCCGAGCCGCGAACCTGGACCGGCCGGTGGGCCGGGTTTCGTGTTCAGTCGGCGAGTGCGGAGGCCAGTCGGGCCTCGAGAGTGCGGAGGCAGGTGCGGAGTTCTGGGGAATTGTGGAGGTGGAAAGGTGCGCCCAGGGTGAGGAGTTGGGTGGCGAGCCATGCGGGGTCGTCGTCGCGGGTGTCGAGGTGGCGGGTCGTGGTGGCGTCGACAGGGTGGAGGGTGCCGGGTTCCTCGCCCAGGCGGCCGGTGACTCGGTGTACGGGGGCTTCGATGGTCACGTCGACGTGGTATTTCGTTGTGCCCCAGTCGGTTCGGCGGCCGGCGACATAGTCGGCCACATCGGCGGCCGGGAGCTCACGCGGGGTGACGCGGGCGCCGGTGGGGTGGGGGTCGGTGATGCGGTCGGCGCGGTAGGTGCGCCAGGCGGCGCGGTCCAGGTCGTAGGCGACGAGGTACCAGCGGCGGCCCGCGGCGACGACGCCGACGGGTTCGGTGTGGCGGTGGGATTCGGTGGCGGTGGCGTCCCGGTAGGTGAACCGTAGGCGTTCGCGGTTGGTCACGGCGGCGGCCAGGGTGGTGAGGACTTCCGGGTCGACGGTGGGGCCCTCGCCGGTGCGGACGGCGACCGCCGCGCCGACCACGCGTACCCGGCGGCGCAATTTCGCGGGCAGGACCTGTTCGAGTTTGGTCAGGGCGCGCACCGAGGCGTCCTCGATGCCCGCAACCGCCTGTCCCGCAGCGACTCTGAGCCCCACGGCCACCGCGACCGCCTCGTCCGCGTCGAGAATCAACGGCGGTAGGGCCGAACCGGCGGTGAGCCGGTACCCGCCGCTCGCCCCCATGGCGGCCACCACCGGATAGCCCAGTTCGCGCAGCCGGTCGATATCGCGGCGCACGGTCCGGTCGGTGACGCCCAGCCGGTCGGCCAGTTCACTGCCCGGCCATTCGCGGGGCAACTGCAACAGCGAGAGCAGACGGAGCAGGCGGGCGGCGGTGTCGGTCATGGTTTCCAGTATCGCGCGCATCTAGGACCGAAACTGTCCTAGATGGCCGATAGCGTCGGCATCACACCGACAACGAGGAGTTCCGATGAGCACCGTTCGCCCGTTCCGCATCGACATCCCCCAGGCCGAGATCGACGACCTGCGCGCCCGCCTGCGCAACACCCGCTGGGCGCCGTCGCTGCCGGGCGCGGACTGGGAGCGCGGCGTGCCCACCGAATACCTGCGCGAGGTAGCCGAATACTGGGCGACCGAATTCGACTGGCGCGCGCAGGAAACCGCCCTCAACGCGTTCCCGCAGTTCGTGACCGAGATCGAGGGACTCGACGTGCATGTCGTCCACGTCCGCTCCCCCGAACCCGACGCGGTGCCGCTGCTGCTCACCCACGGCTGGCCCAATTCGTTCGTCGAGTTCACCCGCACCATCGGCCCGCTCACCGACCCGCGCGCCCACGGCCTCGACCCGGCCATCGCCTTCGACGTGGTGATCCCCTCGGTCCCCGGCTTCGCCTTCTCCCAGGCGCCGCGCGAGACCGGCATGACCACCGCGACGGTCGCCCGCATGTGGACCACCCTCATGGCCCGGCTCGGCTACGACCGCTACGGCACCCAGGGCGGCGACCTCGGCGCCTACATCGCCCCCGAAATGGCCGTGGCCGCACCGGAACACGTGATCGGCGTGCATCTCGACGGCGGCATCGGGATGCCGACGGCGGCGGACGTACCCGCGATGTCGGCACGCGATCGCGCCGAATGGGACGAGATGCAGCAGTGGATGACCGGCGGCGTCGACCACCACGCCCTGCTGAAAGCCGCGCCCCAGAGCTTCGCCGCAGGCTGGAACGACTCCCCGGTCGCCCTGCTGGCGTGGATGCTGCAGAAGTTCCAGGAGTTCACCCCGATGGCCGAGCTGGCCGAGGACGTGATCGACCGCGACCACCTGCTCACCAACGTCGCCCTGTACTGGTTCACCCAGACCACGGGCACCTCGTCCTGGCCGATGTACGACGGCCTGCGCGACGGCGGCTTCGCCTGGCCCCGCGACCAGAACCTGGTCCCCACCGGCGTCTACGGCGGCGGCTCGCCCCTCATGCGCACCCTCGCCGACCGCGGCAACAAGATCACCCACTGGCCCGCGGACAACCCCGGCAACCATTTCGTCGCCATGGAGGAACCCACCGCCCACGCCACCGACATCCGCACCTTCTTCGCCGAATTGCGCTGACCGACAGCGGCTTCCGCCGCTAGCGCATACTCGCGTCGGCCACCCGGGGCGGACACGCCGCCCCGGGCGCGGTCGCCAACTCGAAATGCCACCACTCGTTGTCGAAGGTTCGGCACAGCCCCCAGCGGTTGCCGTTGGTCTCGAGCCACTGGGCGGCGAACTGGGGGCCGACGTCGATGGCGTGGCCGGAGACGTGGGTGGATTCCTCGGGTGGCAGGACCCAGCGGCGGGCTTCCTCGGGGGTGCCGTGGGTGGCGAGGCCGTCTTGCCAGAGCCACTGCTGCTGCTCGTAGGTGCGGTGGCCGGAGGTGATCGAGAGGGGGACGCCCTCGGCGTGGGCCTGCTGTTCGGCGAGGGTGTAGGCCAGGGCGAGGGCGGGGTCGAGGCCCTCGGTGCCCTCGGCGGACTGGGACTGTTCGCTCAGGGCGGGGTGCGCGTCGGCGATACCGGCGCCGACGGCCGTGAGCGCCGCGGTGGCGGCGACGGTCACCAGGATCCGGTCGGTCAGGCGGCCCCGCGCAGAGTTCATGTCGTTGATCCTATCGACCGGGTTCGCGCCCTGACCGCCAGTCCGCGATCGCCCGGCCGATCTCGGTGCTCGGTGGTTCGTCGTAGAGCCACTCGCGGGCGAGCTGATGCCAGTTCGCGGTCGCGCGCAACTGCCCGAGGGTGGCGAAGGTGAACAGGTCGGCCCGCCGGGAGAACACGTGTTCGGGGGGCAGGAACTGCTTGTGGATGCCCTGGAAGTCCGCCGAGCGCGGGTCGGCGGCGAGAAGCAGTGCGCCCGTGGCGTATTCGGGCGTGATGGTGACCTCCTCGTCGAGCAGATGCCAGCCGGTCACCGCCCACACGTAGGCCATGCACTCCTCGACGGTCACCGCCGCGTCCGGGTCGATGATCCCCCGCCCGACCCACGCCCGGTACAGATCCTCGGCCCGGCCCTCGGCCGCCGCGCGCAGACACGAGCGCTCGAATTCGACGTGCACGCTGTCCATTTCGTGATACAGCCCGAAATCGACGAAGGCGATCCGGCCGTCGGCGGCCACCAGCATATTGCCCGGATGCGGGTCACCGCAGAACTCGTTGTCGACGAACAGCGACCCGAGATAGAAGCGGTAGATCAGCTCCCCGTAGCGGTCGCGCTCGGCGGCGGAGCGGGTGCGAAGGTGCGAAAAGGGTTGGCCGTCAACGAATTCGGTGACCAGCACAGTGCCGGTGCAGTGCTCGAGAACGGCGTCGGGCACGACGATGAACGGGTGGTCGCGATAGCGCCGCGCCACCCGGTGCTGGGTCCGCGCCTCGCGCGCGTAGTCGAGTTCGCTGCGCAGGTTGTTCGCGATCTCCTCGAGCACCCCGGAATCGGCGATCGAGGGAAGTATCGACCTGCCCATCTTGCCGAGGAACTCGAGGTTCTCGATATCGGCCCGCACGGCCCGATCGATGCCCGGATACTTCACCTTCACCGCGACCACGCGCCCGTCGTGCAGCCGGGCCCGATGCACCTGCCCGATCGAGGCGGCCGCGACCGCGGTCTCGTCGAACTCGGCGAAGACCCGCGCCAGCGGCCCGAGATCGGCCTCGATCACCGCGCGCATCGTCGGGAAGTCGACGGCGGGCGCGCGGTCCTGCAGCGCGGCCAGCTGGACGCGGAACTGTTCGCGATGGGCCTCGGGAACGAAGTCCAGGTCGAGCACCGAGGCCATCTGACCCAGCTTCATCGCCGAGCCCTTCATGCTGCCCAGCACCGCGACGACCTGCTGCGCGGTCGTGAGCGCCGAGCGCTCGGCCAGCACCTGCCTGGCCTCCTCGGTGCGCCCGATCATCGACAATCGTCGACCGACGCCGCGCATGGCCTGGCCGGCGGCGAGCTGCCCCAGCTTCGCTGTGCGCGCTCGCCGACCCAGTGGCACTTCGCCGCCGACCACTCGCACCCCCATGAAGCCCTGTACGCCGTTATGTCGCGCGTCACATTACACCCGCGGGCGGTATGTCGCTGCCCGCGGCGAGGGATCTACACGCGCTCCTTGGACCGGGTACGCACGCGCAGGGCCAGCGGTTTGGCGGTTTCGGCGAAGAAGTCGTTGCCCTTGTCGTCGACGACGATGAAGGCCGGGAAGTCCTCGACGTCGATCTTCCAGACCGCTTCCATGCCGAGTTCGGGGTACTCGAGCACCTCGACGTTCTTGATGCAGTCCAGGGCAAGGCGCGCGGCCGGACCACCGATCGAGCCCAGGTAGAAACCGCCGTGCTCGTGGCAGGCCTTGGTGACCTGCGCGGAGCGATTGCCCTTGGCCAGCATGATCATCGAGCCGCCCGCGGCCTGGAACTGGTCGACATAGGAGTCCATCCGACCGGCGGTGGTGGGGCCGAAGGATCCCGAGGCGTACCCCTCGGGAGTCTTGGCCGGGCCGGCGTAGTAGACGGCCATGTCGCGCAGGTACTGCGGCATCGGCTCGCCCGCGTCGAGGCGTTCCTTGATCTTGGCGTGGGCGATATCGCGGGCCACGACCAGCGGGCCGGTCAGCGAAAGACGGGTCTTCACCGGGTATTTCGACAGCTCGGCGCGGATCTCGTCCATGGGGCGGTTGAGATCGATCTCGACGACGTCGCCGCCGAGGATGTCGGCGGTCTGTTCCGGAAGGTACTGGGCCGGTTCGGTTTCCAGCTGCTCGAGGAAGATGCCGTCCTTGGTGATCTTGGCCAGGGCCTGGCGGTCGGCCGAGCAGGAGACCGCGATCGCGACCGGGCAGGACGCGCCGTGGCGGGGCAGGCGGACCACGCGCACGTCGTGGCAGAAGTACTTGCCGCCGAACTGGGCGCCGATGCCGAACTCGCGGGTGAGCTGGAAGACCTCTTCCTCGAGCTCGAGGTCACGGAAGGCGTGGCCGGTGATCGAGCCCTCGGTGGGCAGGTTGTCCAGGTAGTGCGCGGAGGCGTATTTCGCTGTCTTCAGGGCGAATTCGGCGCTGGTGCCGCCGATGACCACGGCCAGGTGGTACGGCGGGCAGGCCGCGGTGCCCAGCGAGCGGATCTTCTCGTCGAGGAACTCGAGCATGCGCTCGGGGTTCAGGACGGCCTTGGTCTCCTGGTACAGGAACGACTTGTTGGCCGAACCGCCACCCTTGGCCATGAACAGGAACTTGTAGACCGGGTTGTCGGCGTCGCCCTCGGTCGAGTACAGCTCGATCTGGGCGGGCAGATTGGTGCCGGTGTTCTTCTCGTCCCACATGGTGATCGGGGCGAGCTGGGAGTAGCGCAGGTTCAGCTCGGTGTAGGCGTCGAAGATGCCGCGGCTGAGCCACTCGGCGTCGTCGGCGCCGGTGAGCACGCCCTCGTTCTTCTTGCCCATCACGATCGCGGTGCCGGTGTCCTGGCACATCGGCAGCACGCCGCCGGCGGAGATGTTGAGGTTCTTGAGCAGATCCAGCGCGACGAAACGGTCGTTGCCCGAGGACTCCGGGTCGTCGATGATCTTGCGCAGCTGGCGCAGATGATCGGGGCGCAGGTAGTGGCTGATGTCGTGGATCGCGGTCTTGGCCAGCAGCCGCAGCGCCTCGGGATCGACCTGCAGGAAAGTGCGCCCGTTGTGCTCGACGGTGCTGACCCCCTCGCTGGTGAGCAGACGGTAGGGCGTCTCGTCCGCGCCGATCGGCAGCAGATCGGAATAGCGGAAGTCCGGGGCGGTCACGGATCGCACTCCTTCGGGCAGGGCGGGCACCGCACCACGGCGGAGCACCAGGCAGGGCTGGTCACAAAGCAATCCGCAGCCTAACCACCACGGTTCCCCGCACAGGGGTTAGGCAACCCTATGTGAGAATTCGGAGTGACCGGAACCATTGTCGAGGTTGCACGTTCAACCCAAACGGTGCTACCCATTCTCCGGGCGGTGGCGGGGATGCACCGTTCATACCGAAGCCCGCGCCTTCAGAATCCGGAGCTCGATCGTGACCGATCCACAGTGGCTCGATGATGTCGAAATGCGTGCGTGGCTGGGCTATGTCCGGACCAGGGACCTGATCGCCGCGGCGATCGGACGCGACGCGGGCCGAGCGGCCAACCTGAGCTATGTCGAGTATTCCGTGCTGGTCTATCTCGCCGACGCACCGGGTCAGCGACTCACCTTCGCCGATCTGGCGTGCGCGCTCGAGTGGTCGCAGAGCCGACTCTCGCATCAGATCACCCGCATGCAGAAGCGCGGTCTGGTCTCGCGCGAGACGATGCCGCACGATCAGCGGCGCACCGTCGCCAAGCTGACCCCGACCGGCGGGCAACTGCTGGTCACGGCCGCGCCCGCGCATGTGCGCAGTGTGCGCAAGCACATGATCGATGTGCTCGATCGCGAGCAGCTGGCCACCCTCGCCGAGATCTACGACGTGCTCGTCGATCATCACCGCGCGCACGGCGCCGCGACCGAACCGCCGCGTCGCCTGCAGACCGCCGCGCCCGGCGAGGACTAACCGCCGCCGCTGCCGCCGCCACCGTCGGTGCTGCCGGGTCGGGAGGTGCCCAGGCCGCCGCGCGCCACGGTGCCGCCGGTCACGGGTGCGCCGCGATCGAAGACCTCGCCCCGGGTCGGGCGCAGGAAACTGCCCGCCGCGAGAGCGACGGCCACGCCGATCGCCGGGTAGACGAAGGTGTCGGTGTGCTGGTACCAGAAGCGCGCGTAGCGGGTGTCGGCCGTATCGCACTGACTGTCGGCCACGCGGACATTGGTGGTCTTGTCCACGCAAACCCCCACCGAGGCGCCGGTGGCCGTGGCGGCCGCGGTGGCGGTCGTGGTGGTCGGGCGGGTGGTGGTCGGCCTGGCCGAGGAGGTCGTGGTCGGCGGCGTGGACGTGGTGGTGAGCGTGGCCGAGGCCGCGCGCGGCGCCGGCTTCGCGGCCGTGGAACTACACCCCGCCGAGACCAGCGCGACCGCGACCACGGCGGGCAGCGTGTAGGACACGCTGCGCGACATCATGATTCGACCCCGCGAGCCCTCGACCACCGACTCGACACTCACCACAGACCCCCTTCGACGGTGCTGACCTCGCGCCGATACTAGTGACGCGCACCCGCCGCGGCGACACTTCCGTCCTTCGTGAAATCCCGCTTGCCAGAATCTTTTTCCCCCGTAGGAACCCCTAACGCGCGGGAGAAGCCGGCGGGGATGACGATGTCGTCGGGGGTGAGGTCGGTGATCGCGGTCTTGCGCAGGCCGAGCAGCGCGGAATCGATACCGCCGCGCAGGATGTCGAGGACGTTCTCGACGCCGGCCTGACCGTTGGCGGCCAGGCCCCAGAGGTAGGCGCGCCCGATCAGCACGGCGCGAGCGCCCAGCGCCACGGCTTTGACGACGTCGCTGCCGCGACGGATGCCGCCGTCGAGCAGGACCTCGATCTGGTCGCCCACGGCCTCGGCCAGGACCGGCAGGGCGCGGATTGCGGCGGGGGTGCCGTCGAGGTTGTTGCCGCCGTGGTTGGACACCGAGATGCCCGTGACGCCCGCGTCGACGGCGCGCCGGGCGTCGTCGACGCGCATCACGCCCTTGAGCAGGACGGGGCCGTCCCACTGGGCGCAGATCCAGGCGACGTCGGCCCAGTCGGGAGCGGGGGTCTGCATCCACTCGCCGTAGGCGCCGAAGAAGCCGGGGGCCGGACCGCCGCCGACGGCCATGTTGGGGGCGGTGAGGTCGGGGATCGAGCCCGAGCGCAGGTAGGTCGCCAGCCAGCGGGGGCGGGCCAGGGTCTGCGGCGCGAATCTCAGCATGGTGCGCAGGTCCAGGGTTTCGGGGATCACCGGGCTGCCCCAGTCGCGCCCGTGCGAGAACGACCAGTCCAGGGTGAGGATCAGGCCCACCGCGCCCGCCCGCTTCGCCCTGGCCATGCGTTCGAGGATCTGGTCCTTGTCGCCGCACCAGTAGAGCTGGAACAGGGTGGCCGGGTTGGCGGCGATCACCGCTTCGATCGGTTTGCTCGCGAAAGAGCTGAGCCCCATGGCGATTCCGCGCGCGGCCGCCGCGCGGGCGACGGCCACCTCCCCGTCGGGGTGTACCGCCTGCACGCCGGTCGGCGAGATGAGCACCGGCATGGACACCCGCTGGCCGAGCACGGTGGTCGACTGGTCGCGTGCGCCGATCGGGCCGGCGCAGTGCGGGGCGAAACCGAGTTCGGTGAACGCGCTCTGGTTGTCCTCGATGGTCTGTCCGCGTTCGGAGCCCGCGATCAGCGCGCCGTACACCGACTTCGGCAGGCGCTTGCGGGCGCGGCGCTGCGCCTCGGCCACGGTCTCGAACCAGGGATTCATCGGGGTCCTTCCTCACGATCCCGCGGCCACCAGCGGCGCAGGTCTTCCAGTAGATCGTCGGTGGCGCGGCGCAACAGCGCGGCGCCTTCGGCGGCGTCGGCCCCGGTGGGGTCGCCGAGGACGCCGTTGGGGCTCACCGCGCGCACGCCACCGGCGCGCAGCAGCGGCAGCAGCTCGGCCAGGGGGCGCCGGTCCCCCGGTGCGGCCAGGTCGACGCGCACCGCTTCGGGGCGCAGGGCGAGCTGGATGGCGGTCTCGGTGCGGCCCGCGTGCGGGTCGCCGCCGTAGCGGGGCGAGTACAGGCGCACGTCGCGCGATTCGGACCGCAGCAGCGCCACCGCCCGGCGCAGGGCCTCGACATTGCCGCCGTGCCCGTTGACGAGCACGATCCGCGCGAACGTCTCGGTCGCCGAGCGGCACAGTTCGACCACGAGCAGCTCGAGGGCGGCCTGCCCGATGGACAGGGTGCCCGCGAACCCGGCGTGCTCACCGCTGGCCCCGTAGGCGAGGGCGGGCGCGACGAGCACGTCGGCGCGCTGGGCGGCGACCCGCGCGCACACCGCGACGGCGATATCGGTGTCGGTGGACAGCGGCAGATGCGGCCCGTGCTGCTCGGTGGACCCGAGCGGAACGACGAGGATCACATCGGCGACGGCACGGGCATGCACCTGCGGAGATGTGAGGTGCGCCACGAACATGGCGCAACATTAACGTCAGTCACTGACATAATCAAGGGCCGGTCTCGACCGCCCCCTACGCTGTCTCCATGTCCACCTCGACCCCGCGCGCCACCCGCGGTCGCCCGCCGCGCACCACGCGCCGCGAACTCGAAGTGATCGCGATGCGCCTGTTCGCCGAGCACGGGTTCGACGACATCACCGTCGACCGCATCGCCGCCGAGGCCGGGGTCAGCGAACGCACCTTCTTCCGCTACTTTCCCACCAAGGCCGAGGTGCTCTGGCACCAGTTCGACGACGAGGTCACCGACCTGCGCGCCGCCTTCGCCGCAGTACCGGCCGAGGAACCGATGATGGCGGCGGTCCGACGAATCGTGGTGGCGGCCAACAGATATCGCGCCGAGGACATCCCGGAACTGCGCACCAGGATGCGCTTGATCTCGGGTGTGCCCGCGCTGTCGGCCGGTGCCGGCGCCCACTACGACGCCTGGGAACGCGCCGTCGGCGAGTTCGCCGCGAGTCGGCTCGACACCACCGCCACCGACCTGCTCCCGCTCGCCATCGGCCGCACCACCCTGGCCGCGGCCCGCGCCGCCTTCGACGCCTGGCTCGAACGCGGCGACACCGACCTGACCGTCTACCTCGACCGCGCCCTGCGCGCCCTCGAACGCGGGTTCGCCCCGGATTAGCCGAGACATGATGTTTGGGCAGCACCACCGCGGGGGTATGAGTAGGCTCAGGCTCAACGCGCACTGTGCGCACCGAGATATTCGTCGTCGAAAGGGGCAGGGGTTTCCATGTCCGAGGTGTCCATGAGTCTTTCGGCGGATTCGGTGCCCGTGCGCCCGGTAGACAATCTGCTACCGCAACTGGTCGACCACCTCCGGCAGAACCGCACCGCCCTGCGCGAGGAATGGGCCCGGCGCATCACCGACGCCCAGCTGCTCACCGCGATGACCCCGGAGGAGATCTTCTCCGAGGCCACCTCGATCTTCGACAACTACGTCGAGGTGCTCGAGACCGGTAGCGTCGAGGCGCTGCAGGCCTACGCGCGCGACCTGTCCGAGCGCATCATCCCCCGAGGCGTCGAGACCGACGAGGTTCTGGGCATCGTGCTGCTGCTGCGCGACGTGCTCGCCCGCTCGCTGTTCTCCAAGTACCAGTCCAACTTCGAACTGCTCAACCAGGTGCTCGACGCCTACGAACCGGCCGCCAACCGCATCGCCAACACCGTGGGCGTGTCGTTCGTGCAGGAGCGCGAGCGCGTCATCCGCCAGCAGCAGGAAGCCATCCGCGAGCTGTCCACCCCGGTGCTGCAGGTGCGCGAGCAGTTGCTCATCCTGCCGATCATCGGCGTGCTCGACTCCCAGCGCGCCCGCCAGCTCACCGAGCAGCTGCTGCGCGCCATCCGCGCCAACCGCGCCAAGGTCGTCGTCATCGACATCACCGGTGTGCCCGCCATCGACTCCGTGGTGGCCAACCACCTCGTGCAGACCGTCGACGCGTCGGGCCTGATGGGCGCCAGCGTGATCATCACCGGCCTGTCCTCGGAGATCGCGCTGACCCTGGTCACCATCGGTCTGGACCTGTCGAAGATGAACGCCGTCGGCGATCTCCAGGGTGGCATCGAGGAGGCCGAGCGACTGTTGGGCTACGAGGTCTCGCGCGTCTCCGAGCGTGCCGGTGAGCGGGACGGGCGCTGAGTCCCCCACCATGCCGGTACCTATTCTCAAACAGGGCACGTTCCTGATCGCCTCGGTGCAGTCGGCACTGACCGACGCCGACACCGAGCGCCTGCAGGACGACCTGATGAAGCAGGTCAGTCGCTATCGCGCGACCGGGATCATCGTCGACGTCACCGCGATCGACGTGATGGACTCCTTCGCCGCACGCTCGTTGCGCACCATCGCGCACATGACCCAGTTGCGCGGCGCGGAAACCGTGATCGTCGGATTGCAACCCGAAGTCGCCTTCGCGATGGTGCAACTGGGGCTTACCTTCGAAGGTATGCACACCGCGCTGGATCTGGAAGAGGGCCTGTCCTGGCTCAACCGGCACCCGCGTCGTCGAGAGGGCCGCGACGGTGGCCGCTGAGCGGGTGGCGATCGCGGTCAAGGTGTCCGGCGACATCGTCATCGCCCGCCAGGCCGGCAGCGAACTCGCCGCGGACCTCGGTTTCACCATCACCGACCGCACCATGATCTCCACCGCCATCTCCGAAATCGCCCGCAACATCACCAGTTACGCGGGCAGTGGCGAGATCCGCCTGCTCATCGATGTGCGCGAGGGCCGTCGCGCGCTCATCGTCCAAGCCGAGGACCAGGGCCCCGGCATCCGTGACATTCCGCGCGCGCTCGAGGACGGCTATTCGACCGGGCGCGGGCTCGGCCTCGGCCTGCCCGGCGCGCGTCGCCTGATGGACCGACTCACCATCGACTCCGCCCCGGGTCGCGGGACGTTGATCGAGATGTGGAAGTGGGTACCCGACGTTGCATGAGGACGGGATCATCGGCCGCACCGAATGGTCGACCGCCGGGCGCGCACTGCCCGGCCAGGACATCTCCGGTGACCGCGCGCTCGTGCTGGACACCGGCGACGGCGGCGCGCTGTTCGCGGTACTCGACGGGCTCGGCCACGGCGCCGCGGCGGCCGACGCGGCCGATCGCGCCACGGTCATCCTCACCGAGAACTGCGGCGAACCCCTGGACGTGCTGATGGTGCTGTGTCATCGCGCGATGGTCGAAACCCGCGGCGCCGCAGTGTCTCTGGCGCTGATCGGGCCCGGCGAGACGCTGCAGTGGCTCGGCGTGGGCAATGTCGACTCGCGCCTGCTCACCCTCGGTCCGGCCGGCACCGAACTACGGGCCACGATGCTGCTCACCGGTGGCATCGTGGGCTACCGACTGCCCTCGCACCTGCAACCGCAGTCGCTGCCGATCCGGGCCGGGGACCTGCTGCTGATGGCCACCGACGGCATCGTCGCGGTGGGCCCGCAGTCACTGGATCTGGCCAAACCCGCCACCGCCATCGCGGGCGACCTGCTCGCGCGCGACGCGAAGGACACCGACGACGCCCTGGTGCTGGCGGCGCGTTTCCGAGGACCGAGCGCGTGAGCGCGACGCTGGCCGCGTTTCTCGACGACTACTCCGAGGCACTGCGCCGCCACGTCGCCGAGCCCGGCCAGGACGGCCTGACGCAGGGCTACGACCTCGGGCGCCGCGCCCTGGTGGAGGGCATCAGCCTGCTCGACCTCACCGAGAACCACTTCCACGCCGTCGCCGACTACGCGGGAGCCAACGCCGATCCGCAGACCGCGGAGGTGGCGCTGGAATTCCTGCTGCAGACCCTGGCCGCCCTCGACATCGCCACCCGCGGCTACCTCGACGGCACCCGCCGCTACGAGCAACAGCGTTCGCGCGCCGAGGATCTCGAAGGGCGCGACGCCTTCCGCACCGCGCTGGTGGAGTCGCTGCAGGACGGGTTCTTCGTGGCCGACGACCACGGCACCATCGTCGAGGTGAATTCCGCGTTCGGGGTGCTCACCGGGTACGGCGCCGACGCGGTGCCGTTTCGACTACCGCATCCGTGGGCGCTGCCCGAACGGCTCGGCTACCCCCAGATCGGCACGGAGGCTTCCCGTTTCGTGACGCCGATCCGGCACCGCGACGGTCGCGAGCGGTGGTTGGCGGTGAGCGCGAGCTCGCTGGTCAAGCAGGAGAACGACGAGCGGATCTTCGTCGGCACCGTGCGCGACGTGACCGCCGAGCACGACGCCCAGGCCCGCGACCAGGCCGCCTCGCGCCTGGCCACCGCGGTGGGCGCGGCGACGAGCATGGTGGAGGTGCTCGCGGTCGGGCTGGACGAATTGCGTCGCACGATGGGCGCCGAGACCGCGCTCGTCGCGATCTGGCCCAGCCGCACCGGCCGCCCCGACGTGTACTCCTGCGGGGTGTCGCCGACGGCGCCGCAGGGCGAACCCGAACCCGAGAACACCGGTCCGGCACCACAATTCGTCGCCGTGCCGATGCGCCAGAGCGGTCCGCGCGCCGACGGACCGGTGGTGCTCGACGACGAGACCCAGGCCCTGCTCGACCGGGCGCGCAGGCACTCCGCGCGCGGCCTGTCGGCGATCACCGGCGCGGACGAGGGCGTCGAGGCGGTGGTGGCGCCGCTGGGCGAGACCGGCGACGCCGCGCTGTGGGTGCGCTTCGGTGCCCCGCGCGCGATCAGCGCCGCCGACTGGGCCCTGTACTCGCTGCTGGTCGGCCATCTCAGCGTGGCCTTGCAGCGGGCGCGCAACTTCGACCAGGCGCGCGCCACCTCGCTCACCCTGCAGCGGGCGATGCTCGGCCCGATCGAGCTGCCGCCACGGTTCTCGGTGCACTACGAACCCGCCCTGCCGCCGCTCGAGATCGGCGGCGACTGGTACGACGTGGTGCCGCTGCGCGACGGCACCATCGGCGTCGTCGTCGGCGACTGTGTCGGCCGCGGTCTGTCAGCCGCGGTGGTGATGGGCCAATTGCGTACCGCCGCACGGGCATTGCTGCTGCGCGGGGCCGGTCCGGCGCAGTTGCTCACCGAACTCGACGCGGTCGCCTCCCGGATTCCGGGCGCGATGTGCACCACGGTGTGCGCGGCGGTGCTCGACCCCGAACGC
Source organism: Nocardia lasii (assembly GCF_042658545.1). Classification (NCBI taxonomy): domain Bacteria; kingdom Bacillati; phylum Actinomycetota; class Actinomycetes; order Mycobacteriales; family Nocardiaceae; genus Nocardia; species Nocardia lasii. The sequence continues at coordinate 123,737 of NZ_JBHSQN010000009.1, read as the reverse complement.
GGCATGGTCCGCTATTCCAACGCCGGGCACATGCCGCCGGTGCTGGCCCCGCCCGGTGGACCGGGTCGCATCCTCGAGGGCGGGCGCGCGGTGCCGCTGGCCACCTTCGACACCCCGCGCAGGCCCGAGGCCACCACCGCGCTGCCGCCCGGCGCGACGCTGGTGCTGTTCACCGACGGGCTGGTCGAACAGCGCGGGTACGACATCGCCGAGGGTTTCGTCAAGATCGCCGAGGTGCTCAGCGAGACCGGCGCGGCGCTGCCCCGCGATGTGGCCGACGCGGTGCTGTCGCGGCTGTGCCCGCCCGCGGGCTACGACGACGACGTCGCCATGGTCGTCTACCGCCAGCCCCCCGAGCCCCTGCGACTCGATATCCCCGCCGCGGCAACGGAATTGGCCGGTCTGCGCCGGGAACTGTATCGCTGGTTCGCCACCGCCGCGGTCCCACACGATCTGGCCGCCGATCTCGTCGCCGCCGCCAACGAGGCGTGCAGCAACAGCGTCGAACACGCCTACCGCGACCGCGAACCCGGCCGGGTCACCCTCACCGCCCACTGCGACGGCGACCGGGTGGTCATCGACATCGCCGACACCGGCGCCTGGATTCCCACCCCCACCAACCCCGGCTATCGTGGGCGCGGGGTCGAGATGATGCGGGTGCTCACCGAGGATCTGAGCTTCGAACACGACGAGCACGGCACCCGGGTGCGCATGTGGGTGACGCTGCCCTCGATCACCTTCCCCACCGCGAACCCGCTGCGCACGTCCTCGCGGCCCCCGACGGTGAGCGCGCGCCAGAACTCGTTCTGAGTTCCGACGCGCGCCGCGGGTCAGGCGGTCTCGGCCTTGGTGTCGTAGGCCTCGATGTCGAAGGTACGCACCATCTTGCGGTACTTGTAGCTGAAGTCCGGCCACAGCGCGGCGTTGTTGCCGTGCTTGTCGAGGAACCAGCTGGTGCACCCGCCGTCGGCCCACACGGCCTTGGCCAGCTTCGGCGCGAGCCGGCGGTTGTACTCGTGCTGCGCGTCCACCCGCACCTCGAACGAGCGCAGGTTCTTCGCCTGCATCGTGGTGATCGTGTCGACGAGGTAGTTGATCTGCGACTCGATGATGTAGATCAGCGAGGTGTAGTTCAACCCGGAGTTCGCGCCCAGCATGAAGAACATGTTCGGGAAGTCCGCGACGGTGATGCCCTTGTACATCTGGAAGCCCTCGACATCGGCGGCCTCGGACATGGTCCGACCGTCGCGTCCGGTGTAGAGGTTGTAGGTCGGCGAATCGGCGACGTGGAAGCCGGTGGCCAGCACGATGGCGTCGACCTCGCGCTCGGTGCCGTCGTCGGTGACGATCGAGTGGGCGCGCACCTCGGCGATGCCGTCGGTGACGACATCGACGTTGTCGCGATCGAGCGCGCCGTAGAACTTGTTCGACACCAGCATCCGCTTACAGCCGATGCGGTGCTGGGGCATGACCTTGCGGCGCAGCTCCGGGTCCTTGATCTCGAACCGCATCTTGAGCCGGCCGATCATTTCCAGCACGATGCCGGTCGCGGGGTACTTCACCTGGGTGACCACGAACAGCTCGCGCTGGATGTAGATCAGCGCGCGCAGCAGCCGCTGCAGGCCCGGAACACGCTTGAAGGCGAAGCGTTCCAGCCCCAGGTAGGGGCGCTTGACCTGGGGCATCACCCAGGTCGCGGTGCGCTGGTACACATCCAGGTGCGCGACCTCGGGCGCGATCGATGGCACGATCTGCACCGAGGACGAACCGGTGCCGATCACGGCGACCTTCTTGCCCGCCAGGCTGGCGTCGTGGTTCCACCGCGCGGAGTGGAATATCTCGCCCTCGAAGCTCGAAATGCCCTTGATGTCAGGCAGATTCGGCTCGGCGAGCACCCCCGCCGCGGAGACGACGAAGTCGGCGGTGAACGAGCCCTGACTGGTGCTGACCTCCCACCGGCCGTCCTCGTCGTTCCAGCGGGCGCCGGTCATGGTGCAGTCGAAGATGTGCTTGTCGCGCACGCCGTAGCGCTGCGACACATCGCGCATGTACTGCTCGATCTCGGCCTGCGGGGAGAACGTCGCCGACCAGTTCGGGTTCAGCGCGAACGAGTACGAGTACAGGTGCGAGGGAACATCGCAGCCGGCACCGGGATAGGTGTTGTCGCGCCAGGTTCCGCCGACATCGGGTCCACGTTCGATGACCAGGAAGTCGGTCAGGCCCTGCTGGCTCAACCGGATCGCGGTGCCCAGGCCGGAGAGCCCGCTGCCGATGATCATGATCTGGACGTGGCGTGTGTCGTTACTGCTCATTGCGACCTCAGCGGGATTCGTAGATGCGTTTGTGGCCGGAGACGGCGGCCAACCGGTACGGGCGACGGGTCTGCTCCGCCATGGCGTGATAGGCGCCATCGGTGGGCGAGCCGGCCTCGTGCAGAGTCCGGTACTGCTCGTAGCCCAGCAGTTCACGCGAGTCGATCGCGGCCCGATTGGCCTCGGTGCGCAGATGCTCGCGGTAACCGGATTGTACTGTGCCACTGAAGAATTCGGCGACACTTCCGGAACCATAGCTGACGAACGCGAGCGCTTTGTCGGTGAGGTCGTCGGCGTGGTCGAGCAGCGACGCCAAGCCCAAGTACAGCGAGGCCGTGTAGCTGTTGCCGACGGTGCGGTTGTAGGTGGTGGTGGTGCCGATCGCGGCCTCGATGGCGGCGGCGTCGGCGGTGTGGCCCTGGCTCTCGAGCAGGTGCCGGTGCGCCTTGTAGGCCATCTTGGTGAAGGGCTGGTGGTAGCAGAACGCGGCGAACTCGCCGAGGTCGCGACCGCCCTGGCGGCGGTAGTCGGTCCAGGCTTCCTGGGCGGCCTTCTGGTAGGCGTTGACCGAGGTCTTGCCGTCCACGATCGCCTCGGTGCGGTAGTTCGGGCGCCAGAAGTCCATGATGTCGGCGCTGTAGAGCCCCGAGATCGGGTCCAGCTCCAGAATCGCGGGATCGGCGCTGACCAACATCGCCACCGCGGCCGCGCCCTGGGTGGGCTCGCCGGGGGTGTCGAGTTCGTACTTGGCGATATCGGCCGCGATCACCAGCACCCGCTGCGACGGATCGCGCGCGATCAGCCCGGCCGCGAACTGCAGCCCGGCGGTGCCGCCGTAGCAGGCCTGCTTGAGCTCGACGACGCGCGCGGCGTTGGGCAGCCCGATCAGCGAATGCAGGTACAGCGCAGCGGCTTTGGACTGGTCGACACCGGTCTCGGTGGCCAGCAGCACGGTGCGGATGTTGTCGGTGCCGTGCCGCTCGAGAATGGGCTTGGCCGCGGCGGCGGCGATGGTGACGATGTCCTCGTCGGCCGCGGCGACGCTCATCTTCTCCTGGCCGATGCCGAGGTAGAACTTGTCGCGGTCCACGCCGAGGCGCTCGGCGAGCACCGCGTGGTCGAGGGCGTAGTGGGTGGTGGCGAACGAGAGGTCGTGGATACCGACCGGCGTAGTTGTCATCGTTGGCTTCCGTTGCTCGTGGTGGACCGCTCGAACTGGGTATGGGCACGCATCAATTCACCGCGATTGGTCTGCGCGGCCATCAGCGACAGCTCGCCGCACAGCACGCTCGCCGCGGCGATGACCGCCAGGCGACGCGCGTTCGCGCCGGGCTCGCGATCGGCGCGGCAGCCCAGCCGCTCGAGGTTCTCGTCGACGAAGCTCGCGTGCTTGCCGTTGCCGACGGTGCCCACGATCAGGTTGGGCAGGGTGCAGGAGAAGTACAGGTCACCGTCGCGGTCCTCGGCATGGGTGATGCCCTGGGAGCCCTCGACGATATTGGCCGCGTCCTGACCGGTGGCCAGGTAGAACGCGAGCAGCATGTTGGCGTAATGCGCGTTGGCGGAACGGATTCCGCCCGCCAGCAGGGTGCCGATCAGGTTCTTGCGGATATTGAGCTCGGTGACCTGCGCGGCGGTGGTGTGCAGTCGCTGCTCGACCACCTCGCGCGGGATGAGCAGTTCGGTGATGACGTTCTTGCCGCGACCGAGGATGCCGTTGACGGCGGTGGCCTTCTTGTCGGTGCAGTAGTTGCCCGAGATCGACCCGTAGCGCACACCCGGCACGGTGGACAGGATGTGGTCCATCAGGTGATCGCTGGCCAGGGTCGCCATGTTGTGGCCCGAGGCGTCACCGGTGGTGAACTCGAAGCGCAGGAACAGCAGGTTGCCCGCGATCTGGTGGTGCAGGTCGATGAGCTTGGCGAAGCGGCTGCTGCCCGAGACCACCTGTTGTAACTCGGCGAAGCGCGCCTGCAACTGCTGCACGGTGACGTAGGCGGTGTTGGCGTCGTCGGCCTCGAGCAGGATCGAGCGGGTCATGCGCTCGTCGATCAGGGTCGCGACGATGCCCTTCTCGGTCAGCGTGGAGATCCGCGCGCCACGACCCACCGAGGGCCACAGCGGGGTCTCGTAGGTGGCCAGGGGAACGTCGACCGCGTCGTCGACGACGTTTCCGGTAATGCGCACAGGCCCCACCCACTGCAGCGGCACTGCCGCGTACGACGTCTCATTCATGGGTGGTGACTCCTTCTCGATGTTTCCGATTCGCACCACCGGGGCTCCGGTGGGCTAGTGCTGCGGCGTCGATGCCGCGCAGCCGGCAAAAAGTCGCGACGTCCCCGGTGACCAGCAGGTCGGTGTCGACGAGGTCGGCGGGGGTACGGGCGCCGAGGACGGTGAGGATGGTGCGAAGTTGGGCCAGCCAGGTCTCGATCTTGTCGATCAGGGTCTGGGTGTCGTGGCTGACCAGGGTCTCCAGGAACACCCCGGCCACCCCGGTGGCCTTGGCGCCCAACGCGAGGGCGCGCGCCATGTCCAGCGGGGAGCGGATGCCCCCGGAGGCGGCGATGTCGATGCCGGTGACCCCGGTGCAGTCGAGCAGGCAGTTCGCGGTGGACTGACCCCAGCTCTCGATGAACGCGAAGTCCCCGCCCACCCGCCGATCGTTCTCGATCCGGGCGAAGTTGGTGCCGCCGCGACCGCCGACGTCGGCCACGGTCACCCCGGCCTCCCGCAACCACGTCACGGTCTGGCGGCTCAGTCCGAACCCGACCTCCTTGACGATGACGGGCACGGCGCTGGCGGCGACGATGCGTTCGATCTGGGCGGGCCACGCCCCGAAGGAGCGGTCGCCCTCGGGCATGACCACTTCCTGCACCGCGTTGAGGTGGATCTGCAGGGCGTCGGCCTCGAGCAGGTCGACGGCGCTGCGCGCCTGGTCGACGGTCGCGTTGGCGTTGACATTGGCCAGCACCACGCCGTGCGGATTCTCCTGGCGCAGCACGCGATAGGTGCCCGCGATGGCCGGGTCGCGGAAGTAGGCGCTCATCGAACCCGACGCGATCGGGATGCCGGTCTCGCGGGCGGCGATGGCGAGTTTGCGGTTGATCTCGCCGGTGTCGATGCTGCCGCCGGTCATGGCGTTGACGTAGAGCGGTGTGGCCCAGTGCTTTCCGGCCACCTCCACGCCCAACGAGACCTCGTCGGCGTCGATACCAGCCAGCGCGTGGTGCACGAAGGTGACCGAGTCGAAATCGTTGGCGCCCACGGCGTGGCGCTGGTGGTTCACCGCGTGGCGGACGTGGTCGTCCTTGCGATCGGAGATCATCGGTGGTCCCCCTCGAATGGGTGGGTTCGCAGGGGCAGCGGACGGATGCCCGCGCTGATCCAGCGCCCGGTGAGTTCGGCGATGGCGGCGGGGCGGGTGCGTTCGATCAGCGCGATGCCGCAGTCGCCGCCACCGGCGCCCGACGGTTTGGCCGCCGCGCCGACGGCCGCGCCCGCCGCGCACAGTGCGCGCAGGCGCGGGGTCATGATGCCGAGGCCGGAGTCGTCGTCGAGACCGACCAGAAGTGTGCGCGCGCGGTCGATCTCGGTGCGCGTCGCGGCGGCGTCGCCGGTATCGATCGCGGTGACGAGTCGTTGCACGCACTGCTCGCTGTGGGCGAGGAAGGTGCTGCGGTCGCCGCCGAGGCGCGCGACCAGACCCGGTGTGGAGGCGGGGTTTCCGGTCCAGCCGACCTGCAGGGTGAGCTCGTCGGGGGTGGGCAGCGGGCGCACCGACAGGCCGGGCCACGGCGCGCGCAGGGCGGCCTCGACGCCGTCGCGGGCGAGGATGTCGGCCACTTGGGCGCGATCGGGGGAACGGTAGGCCAGCCAGCCGCCCCAGGTGCTCACGGCCACATCGCCGCCGGAGGCGCGGGGGTTGACCGCGATCGTGGCGAGCATGGCCAGCCGGTAGCGGTCCATGTGGTCGAGGTAGAGGGCGAAGAACCGGTCCAGCGCCGCGACCACGGCGACCGTGACCGCCGCGCTCGAGCCGAGACCGAACTTGCGTCCGTCGGCGTCGCCGAGTTCGGCGCGCACGTCCAACCGGAACGGCCGAATCGGCACGCCGCGTTCGACGAGCAGCCGATGCACCACCGACACGGCGGCGAAGACATACGAAAACGCCGGGGGCACAACGGGATCGGAGGTGGGGATCAATTCGTCACCGTGACGGCCACACGAGAGTGTGATGCCGCCGTCGAGATCGGACCCCAGGGTGATGTGCTCGGTGTCGGTCGCCGCCGACACGGTGGCGGTGGCGTAGCGGTCGACCGCGGTGAGTACCGCGAGGTGTCCCGGCTCGACCACGGCGTACTCACCGGCGATGAAGAGTTTGCCCGGTGCGCGACAACTGATCATCGATCGCCACCCACCGACAGCGCGCCGTGCGGCGTCGTCACCGCCACCCCGGGGCCGATGTGGGCGGTGGTGGTGGTGACGAAATCGCCGAGGCCGTCCAGGGTGGCGGCGACGTGGGCCGCGTCGGCGCGGGTGCACAGCACCTTCACATTCGGGCCCGCGTCGATGGTGGCGTAGGCCGCGACACCGTCGGCCCGCAGGGCGAGGACCGCGTCGAGCACGGCCAGCGAATGCGGGGACAGGTAGCGCACGGCCGGGCGGGCGGTGAGCATGGTGGCGTGCATGCCCAGGGCGTTGCGCTCGGCGATCTCCCCGATCGCGGGCAGGTCACCGCGCGCCACGGCCTCGCGCATCTGCGCCAGGTCGAGCACCGAGGACTCCGCCCACGGCCGATAGAACGGGGAGGTGTCGGTGGTCTGACGCATGGCGACGCGACTGGACACCGACTTGGCGCTCTGGTTGACCACCGCGACGACGAGCGCGGGATCGAGATCGTCGCCCCCGATCGGTTCGGCGTAGGAACTCAGGTCCCCGGCCTGGCCCTCGCCCTCGCCGGCGTTCCACACGACGAACCCGCCGAAGATGGACCGCGAGGCCGAGCCCGACCCGCGCCGGGCCAGCCGCGACAGCGCGCGCGGGTCCAGCTCGAGGCCGTAGGCGGCCGCGGCGGCGGTGGCCAGCGCGGCGAAGCCACTGGCCGAGGAGGCCAGTCCGGCGCCGGTGGGCCCGGCGTTGGCCGTGACCACCACCGCCCGCTCCGTGCGCCCGGCCTTGGCGCGCACCAGCTCGAGGAAGGTCTCGATCTTGCGCAACGCGGCGCCCGTGGCGGGCGCCCCGTTGAACTCGACCACGTCGGCCGGTCCGTCGCTCACGGCCACCGAGGTGGTGGTCGGGAAGATGTCGAGGGTCATCGACAGGCTGCTGGTGACCGGCAGGAACAGGTCTTCGTCACGCTTGCCCCAGTACTTCACCAGAGCGATGTTCGGATAGGCGACCGCGACCGACTCGCCGAGGGCCGTCGCGGGCCCGGCCCCTGCTGTCGAGGCGGGGGTGAATGTCATCGATCAGCACCACGTTCCGGGGTCGAAGGGGTAGGGGAACCCGCGTCGGCACGCATGCCGCGGGTGGGGACCGTCCAGGTCTGGGCCGCGCCGGCCCGACGCAGCGCCGCGCTGACGCTCGCCGCCTCGGCGGGCTCGGTGAGTGCCAACACGCACCCGCCCAGGCCCGCACCGGTGAGTTTGGCGCCGTAGGCGCCCGCGTCGAGGGCGGCGGTGACCAGGGTGTCGATGTGGGTGGTACTCACGCCGAGCTCGGACAGCAGCTCCTGGAAGGCCAGCATCGACTTGCCCAGCGCCGCCGCGTGCCCGGCCGACAGGTCGTGCACCGCGGCGTCGATCAGCTCGTCGGCCCTGGCCAGGGTCCGCCGCGCGGCCCCGGGGTCGCGCTCGAGGACCTGGCGCACCCCGGCCACCGCGTGCTGGGTGGACCCGGGCACACCGGTGTCGGCGATGACGAGCACCGCGTCCAGCCCGATGTCGAGTGCGGTGGCGGTGCCGCCGTGGAACCGGATGGGTCCCTGGGCCAGCACCGCGCTCGCATCGATACCGCTGGCCCTGCCGTGCGCGATCTGCTCACCGACCTGCACCAACTCGTACAGGGTGACCGGATCCACCGTGCGCCCGAACAGATCGGCGGTCGCGCGGACCGCCGCGCCCGCGCAGGCCGCGCTCGAGCCGAGACCCCGCGCGAGCGGGATATCGCACTCGACCACGACATCGACGATCCGGTCGGTCAGGCCCCAGCGCCGCAGCGCCTCCTCGACGGCGACGCGCGGCCCGGACAGCGTGTGCCGCCCGGACTCGGGGTCGCCGGCGAGGAACCCGAAGTGCCCCTCGGGCAGCACGGTGGCCGCACCCGCCGTACCGGGACGAGCGATCGCCCGCACCGACAGGGTCGGCAGCGGGAACGCGATCGCGGGCGTACCGTGCACGACGGTGTGCTCGCCCAGCAGGATCGCCTTGGCGTGCGCCCGACCCACTCCGCCGACCGGCTCCCGCGCGGTGCGGTGATGGTCGGCGCGCTCTCGCACGGGACTGTTCACGTCGTTTTCCTCTCCAGACTCGGCCCGGCCGTGTCGGCTACCGAGCCTACCGGCCGAGAAGAGCACGTAGCGACGGGAAGAAGGCGGGCACCCGCGCGGCATAGGCGCGATAGGACGCACCGAACCGCGCGATGAGGTCACGCTCCTCCAGATAGGTTCCGAGCAGGATGTACCCCGTCAGGCCCAGCGCCCACACCAGATGGCCGACCGTGAACTCACTGGCGAACCAGAAGGCGACCAGCAGACCGGTCATCAGCGGGTGGCGGACCAGCTTGTACACCCCGTTGACCTGCAATCGGTCCATCGTGGCGTCGGGGACCTGGATCACGTACTGGCGGTAGGCCTGGCTGATCCCGAGCAGATGGAAATGATTGAGCAGCAGCGTCGCCGCGTAGACCAGCACGAAGCCGATCCAGAATCCGGTGTCCAGGGCCACACCCAGCGCCCCGTCGGCCGACCACAGCACCTGCGGAATCGGCTGCCAGGCCGCCATGATCACCCACATCACCACGCACACACCGACGATATACATCGTCCGTTCCAGCGCCTCGGGGACCCAGCGGGTGATGAAGGCCTTGAACGCGGGCCGCGCCATGCCCGAATGCTGTAGGGCGAACAGCGACAGCAGCGCCAGGTCGATCACGATCGCGGGGATCGTGGACACGTGCGGGCCCTTGTCGACCGTCTTGGGCAGCCACCAGCCGCCCGCGAACAGCAGCATCAGCGGCACCGTGATCCCGGCGAAGCCGTACACGGCGAAGGAGAACAGGAACGGGACGAGCCGTCCGGGGGTGGAGACCACGCCCCGCGCCTGCTCCGATGTCGGGGTCATCAGATCCATGCGAACCACGGCAGGTAGCGCGAGCGCACGGTGCCGGCCTCGAGGCGGGCTTCCAGACGGGCCTTCCACTTGTTGCCGTAGCCCTCGTTGAGGAAGCCACCGGGCACGACCAGGCGCCAGCCGGACTGCGCGACCATCCAGTACGGCACGATGACGCCGGGGTTGACATCACGCATGTAGTCGAGCTTGTCGGGGATCTGGCTCCAGTGGATGCCGGGGTAGCGGTGGTGCACGCTGTGGTAGCCCTGGTTGAAGATCAGGAAGTTCAAGATGTTGCCCGCGTTGTTGAGCGAGGTGCTCGGCTCGTCGGAGAAACCGCGAGCGGGGGCGTGGCTGAGCCAGGCGAAGTAGCCGGCGTTGACCTGGGTGATCAGGAACGGCACCCAGTAGAACAGCACGAACTTCTCGAGCCCGGCCACGTACCAGACCGAGCCGATGACCAGCGCGTACACCGCGAGATCGAAGATGAACTGGTGACGCGTGCGCTTGCGACGCGGCGCCGGGTTCGCGGCGAACACGGTGCGGACCGTGTGGAACTTCACGACCATGCCATAGCGCACCCAGTACCAGATGGCGCCGAGGCCCTTCTCCATGCCGGTGGTCGCGGTGACGTCACCGGGGCCGTCGTTGAACCGGTGATGGTTGAGGACGTGCACCTCGCGCATCTCGGCGGCGGTCAGGTTGCCGGGCAGGCAGCACAGGATGTCGACGACCCGGTTGGGCAGCTTCGAGACGAACAGCGGCCGATGGGTGTGCATGTGCATCACGCCGATGGTCAGCGAGAGGTTCAGCAGCGACAGCACGATGATCAACGGCACCGCGATGTACCAGGTGGAGGTGCCCGGTATGAACAGCGCGCCCGCGGTCATGGCCATCCACAGCACGATGTGCATCAGCGGGCCGACATTGGACGCGTGCTCGAGTTTGAGGATCCGCCGGCTGAACGGCGGTTTCTCGGTGGGCGCGACGGGGGTTCCGGTGCTCATAGGAGAGCTCCCTTCCATAGCTACTGACTGAACTACTTAAGAGCTGCTGTTTTCCAGGGCGGCGCGTTGCAGTCGCGTGGCGAGTGCGCGCATCGCCTCGGGTTGATGCGAGGGCACACGCTCGATGGCGCCGAAGGCCAGGTGGTCGGCGATCATCATGGTGCGGATCGCGGCGTCGGACAGTTCGCCGGTGAGCCGGTCCTCGGGCAGGGTCGCGACCAGCGCGAAGGTGGTGTCCACGATCAGCGGCACCAGCGAGGTGGCCGTCGAGTTCAGATCACCCGCGCCCAGCACCTGGGTCGCCGAGGCCGAGCCTTCGGTGAACTCCGGTGAGGTGTCGAGCATGCGGTGGATCGCGGCGTCGGCGCTGGTGCGCACGCGTTCGAGCATGGTGACCCAGTACTTCGACGAGCACGCCGCCGCCAGGGCCGCCGCCACGGGACGCCGGTAGGGCGCGGGCGCGTCGACGGCGTGGCACAGGAACGCCGAGGTGGTGATGGTCATGTACGCCATCGCCGCGCGGCCACCGATGCTGGGCGTGCCGGGTCCGAGCTTGGCCAGCAGGGCGAAACCGCCCAGCGCCGGGGTGAGCTGGCGCAGCATCACCATGCGCGTCAGTTCTTCCCGGTCGACGGCACCGTAGAGCTCGAACTCGTTGTCGCGCAAGTCGTTCGCCGATTGCGCGATGACCGCGACGCAGCCGGTGAGTTCGCGCAGATCCGCCTCGGGCAGTACCCCGGCGGCGACCAGGTCACACGCGTAGTGGGTGATCCGACCGAGCACGCCCTCGCTGTAGGTCACCCGAGGCAACGGGTTCTCGATATTGGCGGCCATCACCCGGCCGACATCGGAGAGCACGTGCGCGACGCGTTCGCGGCCCTGCGCCGAGAGCTCGGTGAGCAGGGCGCGCACATCGGCGATCCGCTCGGCCAGCACGCGGTCGACGGCCTCGCTGTCGCGGATCGCGCCGTCGAACTCGCGCAGGGCGGGCGGCTCGGTCTCGGTGATGCCGTTGAGGTAGTCCACCGCGGCCAGTACCGCGGTGGCCGCGACGGACCGCTCGGCCAGGTCCTCGTAGGCGTCGAGCACGCGGCAGGCCAGCAGGGCGGCGGTGGCCTCGGCGCGCAGGTTCGCGGGCAGGAAACCCACCGCGATACCCAGGTTGCGACCGGCCGGGATCAGGGCCAGTTTCGCCAGGTCCTGCGGGGTGGGCGCGGCGCGCATCGCGGTCAGATCGGGGGCGCGGCGCAGATGCCGCAGACCGCGGAACAGGACGGGGATTCTGGCATTGCTCATCGGGAGATCACCTGGTGTAAGAGTTCGCGCAGGTCGTCACGCGCGGGAGAGGACGGGAACACATCGAGGGCGCGGGTGGCCTTCTCGGTGGCGTCGAGGGCGACCTCGCGGGCGAGTTTGGTCGCGCCGCTGGCGATCAGGTCGGCCTGCAGGGTGTCGCCGGAGGTGGTGGGGTCCAACCACATCTCGCGGGCGCCGGGGCGGATGCCGAGCCATTCGATCACCGGCCAGGTCGGTACGCGGCGTTGCAGATCGCCGCCGGCGTCCTTGCCCAGCTCGGGCCCGCCTTCGACATCGCGGACGTCGTCCATGATCTGGAAGGCCAGCGCGAGACCGTCGGCGTAGTCCATCAGCGCGCGCAGTCGGTCCAGGTCGACCCCGCCCGCGGTGCCGCCGTAGGAGCACGAGAGCCGGAACAGGGTGCCGGTCTTGGCGGCGGCCACCAGTTCGTAGTGGCGACGCAGGGCGAGTTCGTCCACCGAGGGCGGCAGGGTCTCGATGAGCTGGCCGTAGGACAGATCCGAGAGCCGGTCGGCGTAGGTGACTCCGGGCGCCTGCCCGACCCGGGCGAAGACCTCGGGGTTGTCGTCGATGACCCGGGCCACGACGTTCATCGCGGCGCCCGCCAGGTGGAATCCGGCGCGGGCGCTGATCCTGACGCCGAATTCGGCGGCCACCGAGGGTGCGTCGCGGCGCAGCAGCGATCCGTCGCAGATGTCGTCGTGGACCAGCGAGGATTCGTGCAGCATCTCCATCGCGCAGGCCAGGTCGACGGCGTCGCGCAGCGGGGCGGCGGTGTCGGTGGCCTCGGGCAGCAGGCCGGCGCAGTCCAGGACCAGCCGGGCCCGCACCCGCTTGCCGGGGGCGGCGAGGATGTGGGCGTAGATCGCGTCGAAGTCCTCGCCGGTGAACAGCAATTCGCGCAGTCGCTCGGTGACCAGGGCCAGTCGTTCGGCCGGTCCGGTCGCGTCCTGGGTGAGAACCACCTGGTCGCCCGAGTGCTGGTCTCCTGACCGCTGTGCTGCGGGTAGCGCGGGATTATCCATAGCGCTGAGCTCCTTCGATGTGGTCACGATGCGGCAGGGCACGCCCGACTGGACACGGGTTCTTGGGGGGAGTTTCCGGGGGCAGTCGTAGGGGAATGCCTGTCGCGGCCTGCGGTGTCGAGAACCTCGCCCGCTGGCTACCGACGGGTAGTTTTCTGTAGGAACCTCAAGATGTCAAGCATTGCAACATCTTCCAGTTTGGCTGGCTCGAATTGGGCTGTGCCACAACGGTTTACACATTTGCATGTGATGGAAAACAGGGATGCACGACACTGGGCGAATCCGGCACACATCACGTAACTCGTTGTGCTGCAAGGCATTTCGCGTCGTCGCAAAATTCTCCGTGATCCGGTGGATCACGGAGTCGGGTCACCGGGTACCCGGCGCGGACGGACCGTCGGGGGCCGCGCGCCGATGCGGTAGTCGATCGACGGGACGGTAAGCGCCGTGCGGACAACGTCAATGTTGTTGGCGCGCAAGTAGTCTCGAACCAGAGTGACACGAACTGTCAGATCGTCAACAACTCCGGTGACGCAGGCCAGCTCTGGCTGAACCATACAATCCGATTCGCGTCATCGCGAGCCGAACCAAGCACTGCGGCTTGATTCGGCAGCCCGACGATAGTGTGCGTTACGTTCGGATCGGCAATGAAACGCACTGGCGCACTGTGAGTTTCGCGAACGAAGGATCGACGACGATTCCGAACGGCAGCAACGCGCGCGCGACCGCCTCGGGCGAACATCCCCACCGCGCACACGCGAACGCCCGACGCGACCGGACGCGAGGTCCGGCGCGCGTCGGGCGGCGCGCGGGAATCGGGGTCAGCGAGCGGCGGTGCTACCAAGGACGAGCAGATCCGGGGCCGGGCGATCCAGCAGCGGGGTGGCGGGCCGGTAGGCCGGGTGCAGGATCGAGCTGCGCCGCGCCAGCACGGTGCCGCAGGCGCGGATCGTGGTGGTGATCAGATCCTCGGCGAGCGGGAGGTCGTCCTCGCGGTAGGCGTAGACCGAGAAGCGCACGGTGCGTTGCTCGCTGTGCGGGTCGGCCTGCGCCACCGCCTCGGTCGGGCAGCTCGACAGGAGCATGATCGCGGCGGCCAGATCGGCGCACGCGTCGCCCTCGACCAGCGATCCGGCGGCCAGCGCGGCGAAAAGCGTTCGCAGACACGGCTGCTCGGGTCGCCGCTGGGCGTCCTGGATCGCCGACCAGCGGCACAGGGCGGGATGGTCGGCGATATCGGGCCTGCCCTGCCAGCGCCTGCGCGCGCAGCCGAGCAGGCGTGCGGCGGTGGAGTCCAACAGGTGCGGCGTCTCGATCAGGGCGACGATCCGCAGCAGCCGGCAGTCGTCGGCGGCCGTGGGCACAGGCGGGTCGATGGGTGGCGTCGCCACCGGGCGGTACGTCTGCATGCCGATCTCCTATCGTGTCCCACGCTGCCAGGCCAGGCTGAACGCCCAGGCCGCGGCCAGCACCGACATGCCGACGAGTACTCCGATCCCCCCGGTGAGTCCCGCTCCCCCGGTCCAGCCGACGCCGTTGTATCGCGCGATCAGCGCCGAGGCGAGGACGGGACCGACGATGACGAGCACGGGAATCAGCGCGATCAACCCGAGTGTCACCAACGTCGCGGGTGTCAACGTATTCTTCGCTGTGGAGTAATGGTGCTGAGAGATCGCTGTGCGCCGCCCCGATGGCTGACTGACTGTTGCCATTTCCGCCCTCTCCGTTATCTGAATGGAACCCGGCGAAACCAGTGAGATCTCAACGTACAGCCCGATCCGACCTCCTACGGAGTTCGTCATGAAACAGTGATGACCCGAATTCGTCGATCATCGAACCGCGCCGAGAACATGCAGTTCAGCGGGCATAATCCCGGTAGCCAACCAATTGCTACCATTGGATTTCATTCAGATCGGATAACAATTTCCGGGCATTCGCGAGCACCTGTAACGATTCTCTCCGGCGGAACCGGTAATTACTTCCGCGCATTTATCCGCGGGATTCGGCCAATTCGTGACACCGGCGGATTGGGCCCGATACGAGGGCGACGCGGGTGGGAGGGGACGGAGTCGAGCGAGGGGCTCGCGCGGCCGGGCAGGCGGGCCGTCAGCGGCCTCGGCGAGCGGGTCGGCAGCACGCAACGGGCTGCTCCACTTTCAATATATAGCGCACCCCCGGACTTGCGGCAAGGCCGGGGAGGTGCTGCACAATCGTCGTCGTCGAGGCACCGAGAGCACAGTCAGGAGCACATGTCAGCGCACGGGTACGACGAACAACGCCGCGCCGAGCAGGCCTATGTGGCCGGGCTCTACGCGCGCCTGGATGCCGAGCGGGCGCAGGCGAAGGACCGCTACGACGCGGCGCTGCGCGACAAGGGCGACTCCCCCATGGAGCGCGACAACGCGGTGCGGGCGCTGGGCCGGGAGGTACGGCGCCTGGATGTGGCCGAGGGCGGGCTGTGCTTCGGGCGCCTGGACGCGGTGTCGGGCGAACGGACCTACATCGGGCGGATCGGGCTGTTCGACGAGTCGAACGAGTTCGAGTCGCTGCTGCTGGACTGGCGCGCGCCCGCCGCTCGCGCGTTCTACGTGGCCACCGGGGCCCGTCCCGAGGGGATGCGCCGGCGTCGCCAGTTCCACACGCGCGGCAGACGGGTCGTCGGCTTCACCGACGAGGTGCTCGGCCGCCCCGACGGCGGCGAGGCCGGGACGGACGCGGCGTTGCTCGCCGCGGTGAACGCCCCGCGCGGGGACGGGATGCGCGACATCGTCGCGACCATCCAGTCCGAACAGGACGAGATCATCCGCCTCGACCACCCCGGGGTGAGCGTGATCGAGGGCGGTCCGGGCACCGGTAAGACCGTCGTGGCGCTGCACCGCGTCGCCTACCTGCTCTACACCCAGCGGCAGCGGATGGAACGCCAGGGCGTGCTCGTGGTCGGCCCGAACCCAGCCTTCCTCGACCACATCGCGCACGTGCTGCCCTCGCTCGGCGAGACCAATGTGGTGTTCGCGACCCCCGCCGATCTCGTGCCCGGCCTGCGCCCGCGCGCCGAGGACGCACCCGAGGCCGCCCGGCTCAAGGGTTCCCTGTCCATCCTGGACGTGCTGAACGCGGCCGTCGCCGATCACCAGCGCCTGCCCGAGGAACCGCTCACGATCGCGCTGGCCGATGTCACCCTGCGCATCGACACCGCGACCGCGCAGTGGGCGCGGGAGGAGGCGCGCGAGAGCGGCCGCCCGCACAACGAGGCCCGCGCGGTGTTCGCCGAGATCGTCACCTACGTGCTCACCGAACGCGCGATCGCCCGGATCGGCGAGGGCTGGCTCACCCGCGACGACACCGAGGCGTGGGAGCAGTTGCGCGCCGACCTGATCGCCGAACTCGCCGAGAACGCGGACTTCACCGCGGCACTGGATCAGTGCTGGCCGATCCTGACCCCGGAAGGGCTGCTCGCGCAGCTCTATTCGTCGCCGCGACGGTTGGCGGGCGCCGGCGCCGATCCGGCGCTGTGGCGGGCCGACGGCGCGGCGTGGACAGTCTCGGATGTGGCGTTGCTCGACGAACTGGTCGACCTACTCGGCCCGGACAAGCCCGTCGACGACGCCGCCGACCGCGCGCGCAAGGCCGAGGCCGACTACGCCGCGGGCGTGCTGGACACGCTGATCAGCCGCGAGGACCTGATGGACGACGAGGACCACCTGCTCGCCCAGGACATGCTCTACGGCGAGGACCTGGCCGAGCGTTTCCTCGAGCGCGACACCCGCGAACTCGCCGAACGCGCCGCCGCCGACCGGACCTGGACCTACGGGCACGTGGTGGTCGACGAGGCGCAGGAACTCTCGGCGATGGACTGGCGGGTGCTCATGCGCCGCTGCCCGAGCCGTTCGTTCACCATCGTCGGCGATCTCGCCCAGCGCCGCTCTCCCGCCGGGGCCACCTCGTGGGGCGCGATGCTGACCCCGTATGTGCCCGGCCGCTGGGTCTATCGCGGGCTGTCGGTGAACTACCGCACCCCCGCCGAGATCATGGCCGTGGCCGCGAAGGTCCTCGCCGAGTTCGCCCCGGAGGTGCCGCCGCCGGTGTCGGTGCGCTCCTGCGGTGTCGCGCCGTGGTCGCGGCAGGTCACCGTCGACGAATTGCCCGGCGCGATCGAGGAATTCGCGCGCGCGGAGGCTCAGCGGGCGGGCACGAGCATCGTGATCGGACCGCCCGGGGTGCCCGGTACGGTGCCCGCCTCGGCGACGAAGGGGCTGGAGTTCGACGCCGTGCTGGTCGTCGACCCGCAGCGCATCCTCGACGACGGCCCACGCGGGGCGGCCGAGCTCTACGTCGCGCTCACCCGCGCGACCCAGCGACTCGGCGTGCTGCACCACGGACCGCTCCCGCGATCGCTGCGCGGTCTCACCGAGATCGGCGCCGCGCGACAGCTTCCGGCCTAACCGGTTCGACGCGGTGGTCGAGTGTTCTCGACCACCGCGTCGGCGAGCTCAGAAGTACCGCACCCAGACGTAGATCCAGGCGATGACACTGCTGAGCAGGGTTACCAGCGCACCGTATTTGGTGAACTGCCAGAAGGTGATCTTCTGCCCGGCCCGCGCCGCGATACCGAGCGCGACGACGTTGGCGCTGGCCGCGACCGCGGTGCCGTTGCCACCGAAGTCGGCGCCCAGGGCGAAGGCCCACCACAGCGACTGGCCGGTCGCCGCGTCGGGAGCACCCGCCACGATGTCCTCGACCACCGGCGCCATGGTGGCGGTGTAGGGGATGTTGTCCACGAACGCGCCCAGGATCGCCGAGCCGAAGACCAGGGCCGTGGCGGCCAGGAAGTAGTTGTCCCCGACCCACCCGATCGCGGTCTCGCCGATCGCGGCGATCACCCCGGTGTGCACCAGGCCCGCGACCATCACGAACAGGCCCATGAAGAACACCAGCGTCGGCCACTCCACCTCGGCCAGGATGTCGCCGATGTCCAGGCCCGAGACCAGCACCATGATGCCCGCGCCGACCAGGGCGATCACCGACGGCGCCACGTGCAACACGCTGTGCAGGCAGAACCCGATGACCACGCCGGTCAGCACGATCATCGAGCGCACCAGCAGTTTCGGATCACGGATCGCGCGCCGCTCCTGCAGCGCCATCACCGCGTCCACCGAGGTGGGATCGGTGCGCAGGGCCGAGTGGAACAGCACCCGGGTGAACGCGACGAACAGCACGAAGATGATCACCACGATGGGCGCCATGTGCACGAGGAAGTCGTTGAACGTCAACCCCGCCCGGCTGGCGATGATGATGTTGGGCGGGTCACCGATCAGGGTCGCCGCGCCACCGATATTGGAGGCGAGCACCTCGGCGATGATGAACGGCTGCGCGGCGATCCCGAGCCGACGACACACCACCAGCGTCACCGGCACGACCAGCATGATGATGGTGACGTTGTCGAGGAACGGCGAGGCGATCGCGGTGATCACCATCAGCATCACCATCAGGCGATACGGATTGCCCCGCGACCGCTTGGCCGACCAGATCGCCAGATAGTCGAACAGGCCGGTCTGTTTGATGACGCCGACGATGATCATCATCCCGAGCAGCAGGAAGATGACGTTCCAGTCGATGCCCTCGTGGGCGGAATAGAAGACCTCGTCGCCGGGGATCAGACCAAGGATGGCCATCGCCCCGGCGGCGATCAGAACGGTTTTGACCTTGTCGGCTTTCTCCGTGGCGATGAAGAAGAACGCGACCACGAAGATGATGACGGCAAGAGCTGCGGCCATGCGCGGCGTCCGCTCAGTCGCCGGGGCCGACGACAGCGAGGCTGGTCAGCAACCGTTCCAGGGTGATCGCGCCGCGCAGGGTGCGCGAGCGATCGACCACGGCGATGAGCGGACTGTGCTTGCGCGCCATCAGGATCGCGATCTCGAGCAGGGTCGCGTCGGGGGCGACGGTGACCGGCTTGCTCGCGCCGTCGGGCAGGCAGTCACCGACGGTGAGGCTGCCCGGTTCCTGCCAGAACAGGTCGGCGTGCACCTCGTCGATCGTGCGGACCAGCGTCGGGTCGTCGTGATAGGAGGCCGGAATGGCCAGGCGCAGCACCTGGGTGCCCGGCAGGACCGCCACCGGCCGGTCCAGCTCGTCGACGACGATCAGACCCGGCAACCGATTGACGACCATCAACCGGACCGCGCGCGACACCGGGTCGCTGGTGCGGACGGTCGGCAGGTTCATCGCGATATCGCGTGCGCGCATGGCATGGCTCCGAGGGGATTCGACGGTGCTCACGGATTGGCCTTTCGTCCGGTCAGGAGATCGAGACGTTGCTCGACACGTGCCAAGCGGTCGCCGAACGGCCGGGAATGCAGCAGTTCGGCGACCTGGTCGGCTTCGTCGGGCTCCAACTCGATGTCGATGGCGGGTTCGTCGCTGTCGCCGAGGTAGGCGAGGATGCGGCGCGCGCCCGTCGATTCCGTCAGCAGGGCGAATCGGTGGCCGTGGCGGGTGTGAAAGCTGTGCAGCACACCGGCTCCCGGGATCGTCGTCCGGTCGATATCCATTGCCGGCGGTCCTTCCTTGGATCGTCGAATGCCTCTGCTCGCCAGTGTTGTTCGACCGGGTCGCGGGCACTATCGGCCGCGACACCCATTTCATCGCCCGGTCAGGGCCCGTAACCGGGGACGGGATGGGTGCGGGGCACCATGGACAGAAGAGAGGAGCGCAACCATGCTTGGTGTCATGAACCGTCTCGCAGCGCTGCGAGCAGGACGCGAGCAGCGGATCCGCACGCCGGTGACGGCGCTGTTCTGGCGGATCTGCTTGCTCAACGGCGTGATCTTCACCCTCGGCACGCTGATCCTGGCCTTCTCCCCGGCCACGGTCTCGGCGCGGCTGCGCCTGACCGAGGTGCCGGTGCTGGTGATCGGGCTCGCGGTGATCCTGACGGCGAACGCGGTGGCGCTGCGCACCTCACTGGCCCCGCTCGACGAGCTGGTCGCCTCCATGCGTCGGGTCGATCCGCCCCGGCGCGCGGTGCGGGTCGAACGCGGGGCGAGCGGGGATTTCCATCAGCTGATCGATTCGTTCAACGCCATGCTCGATCGCCTCGAGGCCGAACGCTCGGTGGCGGGCGGCACCGCCTTGGCCGCCCAGGAGGGCGAACGCCGCCGCATCGCCCGCGAACTCCACGACGAGATCGGCCAGAGCCTGACCGTGGCGCTGTTGCGGCTCAAACGCGTGGTCGACCGGGCCCCGACCGAGCTGCGCGAGGAGGTCGAGGCGGCCCAGGAGACGGTGCGCAGCTGTCTCGACGAGGTGCGCGGGATCGCCTCGCGCCTGCGCCCCGATGTGCTCGAGGACCTCGGCCTGCACAGCGCGATCACCGCCCTGTGTCACGAATTCAGCCGCACCGCGGGCATTTCCGTGCGCCGCGAGGTCGATCCGGCGATCAGTCGCCTCGATCCCGATATCGAACTCGTCTGCTACCGGGTGGCCCAGGAGAGCCTGACCAACGTGCTGCGCCACGCCGGCGCCGACGAGGTGACCCTGCTCATCGCCGCGCGCGCGGACACCGTGATCCTGAAGGTCACCGACAACGGTCGCGGCGGCGCGGCCGAGGACGGGGCGGGCATTCGCGGAATGCGCGAACGCGCCATGCTCGTCGACGCGAGCCTGACCATCACCTCCCCGCCCTCGGGCGGCACCGCGGTGGAGCTGGTCATCCCGGTCTGCGCCCTCGACGAGGTGCCCGCGTGAGCGCCCCCACCCGCATCCTGTTGGCCGACGATCACGCCCTGGTGCGCAGCGGGCTGCGGATGATCCTGGACAACGAACCCGATCTGCTCGTGGTCGCCGAGGCCGCCAACGGGTTCGACGCGGTCACCGCGCTGGCCGAGGAGAACACCATCGACCTGGTCATCCTCGACATCGCCATGCCCCGGATGACCGGCATCCAGGCCGCGCGCGAGATCACCAGGGGCAACTACCCGGTGCGCATCCTGATGCTGTCGATGTATGACAACGAGCAGTACTTCTTCGAATCGCTCAAGGCGGGCGCGTCGGGCTACGTGCTCAAGTCGGTGGCCGACCGCGACCTCATCGAGGCCTGCCGGGCGACCATGCGCGGGGAGTCGTTCCTCTATCCCGGCGCCGTCACCGCGCTCGTGCGCGACTATCTGCAGCTGGCACGGCAGGGCTCGAACCTGCCCGAGACCATCCTGACCCCGCGCGAGGAGGAAGTGCTCAAGCTGATCGCCGAGGGCTACTCCGCGCGCGAGATCGCCGCCGAACTGGTGATCAGCGCCAAGACCGTCGACCGCCATCGCGCCAACATCCTGCAGAAACTCGGGCTGCGCGACCGGCTCGACCTCACCAGGTACGCCATCCGTGCCGGATTGATCGAGCCGTGAGACGCGCCGAGCCCCCGCCGTGGGGCAGGGGCTCGGCGTGGCGGCGTCGCTCACTCCGCGAGCTGGTCGACCTGCACCCGCTGCTTGCGACCGACGGTCATCCGCATCACCGGTTCCACGACCCGCGCGCCGATCGGGCCGATGATGGCCATCAGCAGCACGTAGGTGGTGGCCAGCGCGGCGAATTCGCTGGGCACCGCACCGGCGGCCACCGCCAGACCGGCGATGACGATCGAGAACTCACCGCGCGCGACCAGGGCGGTACCCGCGCGGGCTCGACCCAGTTGCGAGGCGCCCGCGCGTTTGGCGGCCCACCAGCCCGTGGCGATCTTGGTGACCGTGGTGACCACCGCCAGCAGCACCGCCCACCCCAGCACCGGCGGGATACTCGCCGGATCGGTGCTCAGGCCGAACAGCACGAAGAACATCGCCGCGAACAGATCGCGCAGCGGTTCGAGGATCTTGGTGGCGTCGTGCGCGGTCGAATCCGAGATCGCGATGCCGAGCAGGAACGCGCCGACCGCCGCCGAAACCTGTACCGCCGAGGCGATTCCGGCCACCAGCAGCGCCGAACCGAGCAGTTTGAGCAGGAAGATCTCGCGATCCTCACTGGCCACGATGGCCGAGACGTACTTGCCGTAGCGCAGCGCGATGACCAGCACCAGGGTCACCGCGATCAACGCGATGCCGACGGTGGTCATGCCCGCCATGAACCCGACACCGGCGAGCACCGCGGTGAGCACCGGCAGATACACCGCCATCGCCAGATCCTCGAACACCAGGATCGACAGGATCGTCGGCGTCTCCCGGTTGCCGAGTCGACCGAGGTCGTTGAGCACCTTGGCGACGATGCCCGAGGAGGAGATGTAGGTGACGCCCGCCATCGCGATCGCGCCGGTGGGGCCCAGACCCAGCATGAGCGCCACGATCACCCCCGGCGTGGCGTTGAGCGCCAGGTCGAGCAGACCCGCGGGCCAGGACTTGCGCATCCCGGTGACCAGTTCCCCGGCGGTGTACTCCAACCCGAGCAGCAACAGCAGCAGCACCACGCCGATCTCGCTGGCGATGTGGATGAAGCCGTCCACCTCGTGCAGCTCGACCAGTCCACCCGTGCCGAACACCAGACCGCCGAGCAGGTAGAGCGGAATCGGCGAGAGCCCGATCTTGGCCGCGATCCGACCCAGCACACCCAATCCGAAGAACACCGCGCCCAGCTGGATCAACGCCATCGCGGTCGCACTGACATGCATGGGCTCAGCCGTCGGTCAGGATCGAAGCGGCGGCATCGAGTCCGGCGGTGGTGCCGACCACGACGACCATGTCGCCTGCCGCGAACACGAACTCGGGTCCGGGCGAGGCCGAGACCTGGCCCGCGCGCAACACGGCCACGATCGAGGCGCGGGTCTTGGTCCGTAGCTCGGTGTCGCCCAATCGCCGTGCGGCATAGGGCGAATCGGCCAGCACCGGGATCGAGCGGGTGCTCACGCCGTCGAGTTCGCGGTGCTCCTCGCGCAGCTGCGCGACCAACTGCGGCGCGCCGAGCAGGCTGGCCAGCGCACGGGCCTCCGACACCGACAGCGGGATCTGGACAGTCGAATCAGGGTCGCCGACCCTGGTGAAAATCAGGTCGGTACCACCGTCGCGGTGGTCGACGATGCCGATCTGCCGGTCCACCTTCGAGAGTGAGAACTCTTTGCGGACACCGATTCCCGGCAGGGATGTCACTTCTACATTCATGGGATCACCTAACCTCAGCTAGGGATACCTTACCTGCCCTTTACCAATCGCATGGATTGTCAGCCCGCGCCCAGCAACCGTCCAGCCGCGTCCAGGCCCTCGTCGGTACCGACCACAACGACGAGATCGCCGGGGATGAACGTGAAATCGGTGCTCGGCGACGGGGTGACCTCGCCGGCGCGCACGACCGCGACGACCGAGGCCTTGGTGCGGGTGCGCATCGCGGTGTCGCGCAACGGACGTCCGTCGAACGGGCTGCCGCGATCGATCGCGAACTGTCGGGTCGACAGCTCCCCCGCACCGTGCGTCTCGCGGGTCTTCTGCACCACCCTCGGGGCGCCGAGCAGCCCGGCCAGCACGCCGATCTCGGTGTCGGACAACGGGATCGAGGTGGTCGTGTCGTAGTCGCCCGCGCGCGAGACGACCAGATCGACCGACCCGTCGCGATGCTCGATCACGCCGATCCGTCGCCGCGCCTGTGCCAGCGGGAAGTCCTTGCACACGCCGATCCCCGGTAGCGGCGTCACTTCGATGTTCACGCCCACACAGTACGACGCGGACCCGCCGACATCGGCCCCAACCCTGCCCACCGACCCGACCTGCCCGAACGTCACGTCGCGACGGGTTGCGTTCTCGGGCGAAGTTGTGTGTTGTTGAACGGTGACCAACTCTTCCGGAGACGCGTATCCACTCACGGACACGATGACCACCACGACGGCGGTACACGACGGCGTCACGGTGCTGACGGTGACCGGCGAGGTCGACCTGGCCACCGCGCCCGCCCTCGACGCCACCATCGAGGCCATCCTGGCCGAGAAACCGGCGGCGCTGGTGATCGACCTGACCGCGGTCGGGTTCCTCGCCTCGGCGGGCATGGCGACCCTGGTCGCCGCGCACCAGCGGGCGGGCGAGACCACCTCGATCGCGGTCGTCGCCGACGGCCCGGCCACCAGTCGTCAGCTGAAGATGACGAGCCTGGACCAGGTGTTCGCCATGCACACCACCCTGGCCGCCGCCTTGGCGTCGTTCACGTCCTGACACCACACGAACGCGCCGCCACCGGGAACCCTCCCGGCGGCGGCGCGTTCGTCGTCTCAGCGACTCGGGGTGCGGCGACTCAGCACAGGGCGCGCAACTGCTCGATCAGCTTGACCCGGCCCGCCGCGTCCTCGGCGATGGGGGTGACGTTGAGCGTGGTGACGCCCGCCTCGGCCATCGCGGCGATGCGCTCGCGCACGAAGCTCTCCGGTCCGATCAGCGACACGTCGCGGACCAGCTCGTCGGGCACGGCCGCGGCGGCGGCCTGCTTGTCCCCGGCCAGGTACAGCTCCTGGATGCGGTCGGCGGCCGCGCCGTAGCCGTACTTGGTGGCCAGGGTGTGATAGAAGTTCTTGCCCTTGGCGCCCATGCCGCCGATGTAGAGGGCCAGGTGCGGCTTGACGAATTCGAGCAGCGGCGTGACGTTCTCGCCGATCGCCAGCGCGGGGCCGGCGAAGATGTCGAGCTCGCCCAGCGACGGGTCGCGCTTGGCCTTGCCCGCGGCCAGCGCGTCGCCCCACACGTCCTTCGCCTTCTCCGGCAGGAAGAAGATCGGCTGCCACCCGTTGGCGACCTCGGCGGCCAGTTCCACGTTCTTGGGGCCCAGCGCGGCCAGCAGCACCGGAATGTCGGCGCGCACCGGGTGATTGATCAGCTTGAGCTCTTTGCCGAGGCCCGTGCCGCGATCGGCGGGCAGCGGGATCTGGTAGTACTTGCCCTGGTAGTTGAGCTTCTCGCGCCGCCACACTTTACGGCAGATCTCGAGCAGTTCGCGGGTGCGTCCGATCGGGGCGTCGTAGGGCACGCCGTGGAAGCCCTCGATCACCTGCGGGCCCGAGGCGCCGATGCCGAGGATGAACCGGCCGTCGGAGACGTAGTCCAGGCCGGCCGCGGTCATCGCGGTGAGGCTGGGCGTGCGGGTGTAGAGCTGCAGGATCCCCGAGGCCAGCTGGACCCGTTCGGTGCGGGCGGCCAGGTAGCCCAGCGCGCTCACCGCGTCGAACGAGTACGCCTCGGGGACGAAGATGATGTCGAGCCCGGCGTTCTCGAGGTCGGCGACCTCGGCCGCCGTCTCCTTGAAGCCGCTCGAGTAGTTGATGCTCAATCCGATCCGCATCGGTCCAACATAGCCCCGGCCCCCGAGGCACACCCCGACCGGTCGGTCTGTGCGATGCGGTGCTGGTCGCGCGGGGTGAATCCGGGGGCGCACGGTAGCGTTGACGGTGATTCCACGCACTTCTCGCCGCATCGAAAGGCCACCACGTCGTGTCGCAGCCCACCGTCTCGCCGCAGCAGATCGCCCCCTCCTTCGGTTCGGTGACCTTGGAGCACTATCTGTCGCAGCTGGCCGCGAAGCTGCCCGCCCCCGGCGGCGGCGCGGTGGCCGCGCTGCACGCCGCCCAGGCCGCCGCGCTGGTGGCGATGGTGGCGCGCTACACCACCCGCGCCAAGGACGAGGTGAACCGCCCGGTGATCGATCGGATCATCGAGGCCGCCGACAAGGCGCTGGCGCGCGCGCTCGAACTCGCCGATGCCGACGCGGCCGCGTTCACCGCGGTCGGCGCGGCCTACAAGCTGCCCAAGGGCACCGACGACGAGCTGGCCGCCCGCACCGCGGCGATCAACGCGGCGCTGGTCGAGGCGGCCCGGGTGCCCGCCGCGGTGGTCGACGAGGCCGACGAGATCCTGTGCCTGGCCGCCGAACTGTTGCCGATCGGCAATCCCAACGTGGTCACCGATATCGGCGCCGCCGCCGACGCCGCGCGGGCCGCGGCGATGAGCTCGCAGCTCAATATCGAGATCAATGTGGCCTCGCTGCCCGCCGAACTGGGCGATCCGTTCGCCGCGGCCCTGCTGCGGGTCGACACCATCGCCGCGCGCGCCGACGGCCTGCACGGGGACGTGCTGCACGCCGTTCGCGGCTGAGGGCGCCCCAGGTCTCGAAGCGGAAACAATCCGCGAGTGCTCCGACCAGGGTGAACGCAAGTCGACACACCGTCGCCCCTGATGCCCGTTATCACTCCGTGAGGTCGATTCGATCTTGGCGGCCTAGACTTGGTTTCCGCCTACGAGTGAGTGAAGGGGTGGCGTTTATGAGGAGCGCATTTCGTTTCCTGTTCGTCGCGATCATGGCGGCCCTGTTGGCCGCATCCTGGTCGGGAGCCGCGTCCGCGGATCTGATCGGAGGACAGCGCACCCAGTACGGCGGTGGCACCTATGCCGTCGCGGACCTGACGAACCACACGTTCACCGTGACCGCCAACGGCGAGACCCGTGTGATGCCCGCGTCGATGGGCAAGCCCGGTTTCGAGACGCCGACGGGCACGTTCAGCGTGTTGGAGAAGGACCGTGCGGTGGTGTTCGATTCGCGCACCATCGGCATCCCCCTGGAAGACCCGGAGGGCTACATCATCGACGGTGAGTACGCCGTGCGACTGACGTGGGGTGGGGTCATGGTGCACTCCGCGCCGTGGTCGGTGGACTCGCAGGGCAACGCCAATGTGAGCCACGGTTGCATCAACCTCTCGGCCGACAACGCCGCCTGGTACTTCGAGAATGTCGGCATCGGCGACCAGGTCTACATCCACTGGTGAAGATTTCCCACGTGGCATTCGGCGAACCCGCCGTCAGGGCAGTATCGTGCCCGTAACGAAATCGTTGCGGGACATACCCTGACGGCGACGAGCCTGATGAAGGTGGGGCGATGGATCGACCGGAAGCGCACAGACCGATCGGGGCTCGACAGCAGGACCCGGGATCGGCCGGTGCTCCGTCCGCCGCGGTGACTCCGATCCGGCGCGCCCGTGACCTGGGCGCGCCGCGTCCGCGTCGCCTCACCGAGCAATCGGTCGGCGGTGCCCGGCACCGCATCGAGGGCGGTCCGACGACACCCGCCGGCATTCCGATCATCGCGTCGGAGAGCGAGCGAGAACCCGAGTACGACAACGTGGTTCCGATCGACGCCGCCTACCCCACCGACCGCCTACCGGTGGTGGGCGGGAAATTCGATCCCGGTGCGCGCCACAGTCTTCCCGACGCCGCCGACGAGCCGGAGCCGTTCGCCGCCGAGCACGATCGCCCCTTCGCGATCGAGGACAACGGCCCCGACACCGACGAGTTCCCGATCGTCACCCCCGACCTCTGGGACGACACCTCCCACCCCGTCACCCCGCGCCCGGCCGCACACCGCGCCCCCGACACCTTCCCCCCACACCTCACCCTCGACCTCGACTTCGACACCCCGAACCCCGCGTACGGCACGGTCCCCCCGGCCCGCCCGGCCGACCGGTACAGCACCGACACCTTCGCCGCCGTACCGACGATCGACGGCCGACCCACCGACACGTTCCCCCCGGTCGCCGATCCGTACCGCGCCGACGCCCGCACTGCCGCGCCGACCATCGATAGCCGAACCACGGACACGTACCCCCCGGTCGCCGACCCCTACGGCGCCGATGCCGCGCCGACAGTCGGCCGACCCACCGACACCTTTCCGCCGCGCCCGGCCGCTGATCCCTACGGTGCCGATTCCTTTTCCGCCGCGCGCAGGCCCGCCGACACCTACCCGCCGCGTTCGTCGGCTGATCAGCGGGAAGCGGAGACGTTCCCGCCACGCGCCACGCCTGCCGAGGACGAGGCGCGGACCTACCCGCCCCGTCCGACGGCCGACGCGGCGGACGAATCCTCGCGCACCGCACCGGATTACGGGCGCGACGACGAGGCGTTCGCGCGCATGATCGACCGGTCGCCGCGACGGCGGGTGCCGTTGTGGATCGCGCCGTTGGCCGCGTCGGTGGCCGGTGCGGTGCTGATCGGTGGCACCTATCTCCAATTGCGTGGTCCCGCACCGGAATCCACCGCGGCGAGCACGCCGCTGAGCGCGCCCGCGGTGAATCCGCTCGCGAGCCAGTGCCCCACGGTCGAATCCGGGAACACGGTGCGCGGCAACGGGTCCGGCGGCACCGATTCCGGCGTCGCGGCGATCCTGGCCTTCCAGCACGCGTATTACGTCGCCCGCTCCGGTGATCAGGCGCGCACCCTGCTGGCTCCCGATGCCGTGGCGCCGCCCGCCGACGCCATCCAGGCCGGGATCGACGCCACCCCGGTGGGGACCGGCCACTGCGTGGAGATCACCTCGATCACGGTGCCGGGACAGTACCGGGTCACCGTCACCGTGTACCCGCCCGACGCCGTCCCCTACAGCTACTCGGCGCAGCTCGTGGAGACCGCCGCCGTCGGCACCAAGACGTTGATCACCGCGATCGCGCCCGCGCGCTGACCGAACACTCGGTCCGCGTCAGGAGCCGGGCACTCATCAGCCGCTGACCGGACCCGACCTCGAGACACTGAGGTCGGGCTTCGGCAATGGTGGTCAGGCGCGGGCGTTCTCGGCCGCGACGACCACGTGACGCATGAGCAGCGCGGTGGTCACCGGCCCGACACCGCCAGGCACGGGGCTCAGCGCGGTGGCCTTGCCGAGCACCGAGGCGGCCTCGACATCGCCGACGATGCCACCGTCGGCGGCCTCGTTGGTGCCCACATCGATCACCACGGCGCCCTCGCCGATGTGCTTGCCGGTGACCAGTCCGATCCGGCCGGCCGCGGCGACCACGATGTCGGCGGGGGTGGTGACCGCGGCCAGATCCGCGGTGCGCGAATGGGCGACGGTGACGGTGGCGTTCTCGGCGAGCAACAGCTGTGCCAGCGGCTTGCCGACGATATTGGAGCGGCCGACCACGGTGACCAGGCGGCCCGGCAGCGCGATGCCGTGATGCTTCAGCAGTTCGACCACGGCCTCGGAGGTCGCGGGCACGAAACCGGGCAGACCCGAGGCGAGCAGGCCGAGCGAGAGCGGGCTGACCCCGTCGACATCCTTGCTCGCGGCGATCGCCGAGCTCACATCGTCGAGGTCGACCCCGGCGGGCAGCGGGGTCTGCAGCATGATCGCGTCGGTGGCCGGGTCGGCGCTGCGCGCGTCGAGTTCGGCGCGGATCGTCTCGGCACTCGCGTCGGCGCCGAGATCGATGCGCTCGCAGGCGATCCCGAGCCGTTCGGCGGCCTTGCGCAGCGAGTTCACGTACCAGGCACTGGCCGGGTCGTCGTTGGCGACCACCAGCGCCAGGGTGGGCGCGGTGCCCGCGGCGGTGAGCGCGGCGGCGCGCTCCTTCGAGTCGGCGTTGATGGCGGCGGCGAGTTCCTTGCCGGTCAGCGAAGCGGTATCCACGATGAGTCACCTTATCCGCCGCCACCCCCACCCCCCTCCGCCGGGCCGCGAGGCGCGCAACCTCCGACGCGGACCCCGGCCGACGCGCGGGACCTGGTCGGGGTCCGGTGCGACGCGTGCGCGCGACCGTAGGGTGATGTCCGCTCCGTCCCGCGCCCCGCCACCGCCGACGCGGAGGTGACCGCGCTCTACAACTCCGCGCAGCAGCACTTCACCAACGGTGACGACGTCGCAGGCCGCGCCGACCTGCGCGCCCTCATCGCCGCCGACCCCCACGACACCGAAGCCCTTGCGCTGCACGCCATCCGGTCGCACTACGCCGGTGACACGGCCGCCGTCGGGGACGCGCTGACCAGGCTCGGCGGCCTCGACCCGGCCATGGCGGCGGGCACCCACGACCGGTTCGCCCCGAAAACCGTTGGCCGGGCGCGAGACAATCAGAGGATGAGTTCATCCGTACTCGCCGACGTGGTCGGCGCGCTGCGCCGCGCGGGGTGTGTGTTCGCCGAGGACGAGGCCGCCCTGCTGCTCGACGCGGCGGCGGGCGATCAGCACCGACTCGACGCGCTGGTCGGGCAGCGGGTGTCGGGCACCCCGCTCGAATATCTGCTGGGCTGGGTGGAATTCCGTGGCATGCGGGTGCGGGTGCGCCCCGGGGTCTTCGTGCCGCGTCAGCGCACCGCGTTCCTCGTGGAACAGGCGGTGATCGCGACGACGGCGACGCGAGTCTGCATGGTCGACCTGTGTTGCGGCTGCGGGGCTCTCGGGTTGAGCGCGACCACCGAACTCACCGCGCGCGGGTGCGCCGTCGAACTCGTCGCCGCCGATATCGACCCGGTCGCGGTGGCGTGCGCGCGGGAGAATCTGGCGGCGCTGCACGCACCGGTGTTCGGCGGCGACCTGTTCGACGCGCTGCCCGGCGATCTACGCGGCCGCGTCGACCTCCTGCTCGCCAACACCCCGTACGTGCCCAGCGCGCGGGTCGCGCAGCTGCCGCCGGAGGCGCGCGAATACGAGCCGCTCGTCGCCCTGGACGGCGGCGAGGACGGCCTCGATGTGTTCCGTCGGGTCGCCGCGGGTGCCGCGCAGTGGCTCGCGCCCGGCGGTCGGGTCCTGGTGGAGATCGGTGCGGGCCAGGTGGAGACCGCGTGCGCGGTGCTCACCGCGCACGGTCTGGCATCCCGGGTGGCGCGCTCGCGCGACCACTACGCCACGGTGGTCATCGGCACCCCCTGAGCACGCGAAACGCCCCCGCCGAACCGACGGGGGCGTTCGCGCACCGAGTGCCTACTTGCGTCCGGTGAACTGATCCATCGAGTGGTACACGCCCACCGCGTTGAGGTACAGATCGCGCACCTTGATCGGCAGCAGGCCGGTCAGCGCCCGGTTCATCCGCGAGGTCCACGGCATGACCACCAGCGCGCCACCGTTCTTCATCTCCGTCCAGGAGGTGTCGACGACCTCGTGCTGCTCGAGCATCGGGGTGAACAGGATGCCCTTGGCCCCGTCGAACATGCCGGTGTTGATGTAGGTGGGACAGACCGAGGTGACCTTCACGTGGTCGTGGCCCGCCTGCTCGAGCTCCAGGCGCACCGAGTCCGACCAGCCCAGCGCCGCCCACTTCGAGGCCGCGTACACCGACATGCGCGGGTTGGCGACCAGCGCGGCCGAGGACGCGATGTTGAGCACGCGCGCCTGCCCGGCGCCGGCGACCATGGCGGGCAGGAACTCGAGGGTCACATACATCGGGGCCAGCGAGTTGATCGCCATCGTCTTGTCGATGTCGGCGCGGTTCTCGGTTTCCCAGAAGTAGGTGTTGCCGCGCACGATGCCCGCGTTGTTGATCAGGATGTCGATGCCGCCGACCTCCTTGCGCACCGCCTCACCCGCCGCCCGGATCGAGTCCTGCGAGGACACGTCCACCACGTAGTGGTGCACCTTGCCGCCCGCGGCGGTGAGCTGCGCGGCGGTCTCGCGCAACGCGATCTCGTTGATATCCCACAGCACCACCGCGTCGGCGCCCTCGGCGACCGCCTTCTCGGCGAACAACTTGCCCAGACCCATGGCGGCGCCGGTGACCAGCACCCGCTTGCCCGCGACCGTTTCCAACTTCATCTGACGACTACCTAACCCCTGCTCGATTTCCGACTACTTCTGGCGCAGCGTCTTCATGACACCGAAGACGACCGTCATGGTCTTGGCCCACATCTGCTCGGACATGCCGGGCAGCGGCGCGATCGGCAGCACCCGCTGGACCGCGACGGTCTGGGTGTCGATGTACTTCAGCAGGCCCTCGGGTCCGTGGCGACGGCCCTGACCGGAGATGCCGAGCCCGCCCGAGGGCGCGTCGACGCTGCCCCAGGCGGCGCTGAAGCCCTCGTTGATGTTCACCGAACCGGCGTTGATGCGCACCGCGACGGCCTTGGCGCGGTCGACATCGCGGCTCCACACGCTGGCGTTGAGGCCGTAGGCGGTGTCGTTGGCGGCCTCGACGGCGTCTTCGTCGGAGTCGACCTTGTAGACCGAGACGACCGGGCCGAAGGTCTCCTCGCGGTAGACGGTCATGCCGGGCGCGACGTCGGCGAGCACGGTGGGCTCGTAGAAGTACTGGCCCAGGTCCGGGCGGGCGCGGCCACCGGCGAGCACCTTGGCGCCCTTGGCGACCGCGTCGTCGACGTGGGCGGTGACGGTGTCGAGCTGACGCTGGAAGGTCAGCGAGCCCATGTCGCGGCTGTAGTCGAGTTCGCCACCGAGCGACATGTTCTTGACGTTGCCGACGAACTCGGCGACGAACTGGTCATAAACCGCGGCGTCGATGTAGATGCGCTCCATCGACTCGCACAGCTGACCGGCCGAGGAGAAGCACGCGCGCACAGCCAGTTTCGCCGCCTTGGAGACATCGGCGTCGGCCAGCACGAGCAGCGGGTTCTTGCCGCCGAGCTCGAGGGAGTAGCCGATCAGGCGCTCACCGGCCTGCTGGGCGATGGTGCGACCGGTGGCGCTGGAGCCGGTGTAGTCGACGTAGTCGGCGCGCGCGATGACCTCGCCGCCGATCTCGCGACCACGGCCGAGCACCGCCTGCCACAGCCCGCGCGGCAGACCGGCGCGCTCGGCGGCGTCGATGGCCCACAGCGCCGACAGGGCGGTCTGGTTGTCGGGGCGCGCGATGACCGCGTTGCCCGCGATCAGGGCGGGCAGCGCGTCGGAGGCGGCCAGCGCGAGGGGGTAGTTCCACGGCGAGATGACCGCGACGACGCCCTTGGGCCGGTTGTGCACCTCGACCGAGGTGAGCACCGGCAGCACGCCGCGCGGCTTGCGGTCGGCGAGCAGCTTGGGCGCGACGGTGGCGTAGTAGCGCGAGTTCAGCGCGACGTCGGCGACCTCGTCGAAGGCGTGCGGCCGGGACTTGCCGGTCTCGGTCTGCACGATGTCGAGGATGGTGTTCTGCTCGGCGAGCAGGATGTCGTGGAAGCGACGCACGATCTCGGTGCGCGTCTTGACCTCGACCTTGGCCCAGTCGCGCTGCGCGTGGCGGGCCACGGCGAAGGCGCGCTCGATATCGGCGATCGAGGACTGCGGCAGGTCGCCGATCTTGTGACCGGTGGCGGGGGCGAAGACGGGGACCGACGGGGCGCCGCCGGCGACTCCGCGATCGAACAGGGGCTTGACCAGGCTGGTGGGCAGCGCGGTCGGTTCGGCGGTCAACTCGGGGGCGGTCGTCATTGTCGGCCCTTCTCCTCAACGAAAGTGTCGCGCGCAAGCGGGTCGCGCAGGTTCAGATTATTTGCTGAACACTAGTGTTAGATTAATCCGTGCGCCCTGGTTCGTGTCAAGCTTTCAGTGCGCGTGCGCCGAGGGTGAGGAGGTGTCGATGACCGAGGAAGCGACGGCGGTACGTCGTGGTCGTCCGCCGCAAACCCAGGAGCAGGCCGAGGAAGTGCGCGCCCGGATCGTGGACGCGACCGCGGCGGTGTTCGCCCGGCACGGCTCGCGCGGATTGAGCGTTGCCCAGATCATCGAGCAGGCGGGCCTGGCCAGACCCACGTTCTACCGTTATTTCGGGAACGCCGCCGAGCCGCTGCACGCGGTGCTCGAGGTGTCCAACGACGGGCTGGTCGGCGGGATCGGCGCGGCGCTCGAGGGCACCGACGAGCCCGTTCAGCTGGGTATACGCCTGATCGACGCCTATATGGACTGGGCGCGTGGGCACGGGCCGATGCTGCGCCCGCTGTTCGCCGAACTGCACGACCCGAGCTCGGTCGTGTCGGCCTATCGCGAACGCGCGATCGAGGACATCCGCGCGCTGGTGCGCAAATCCTTCGACGAACTCGGTCGCCGCCCACCCGCGCCGCTGGACCTGGACGCGGCCCTGCACGTGTGCGAGTACATCGTCTACCGGCTGGCCGCCGGCACCGAGCCCGGCGAGGATCCCGATCCGGTGCTGGCCTCGGAGGCCCGGCTGACCATGATCCGGGTCCTGCTGGTCACCCTCGGCACCCGCGACGACCTCGCCTACGCGATGGAGCTGCCCGGAATCTTCCCGGACGTCTGAGCCCACACCCACACAGAATCTCCACATTCGGGCGCACATCCCTCCACACGGCCTCGCTAGGGTCGCACCATGGAAAACAGTGGGGGCGGGTCCGGTCCGGCGGTTCGCCGGGTCCTGGTGGTCGACGACGAGGTGACGATCGCGGAGTCGGTGGCGGCGCGGTTGCGGGCCGAGGGTTTCGTGGTCGAGCTGGCGCACGACGGTCCGGCCGCGGTGGCGGCGGCCGCGGCGACCGCACCGGACCTGGTGGTGCTCGATGTGATGCTGCCGGGCTTCGACGGGCTCGAGGTGTGTCGCCGGATCCAGGCCGCCCGGCCGGTGCCGGTGCTCATGCTCACCGCGCGCACCGACGAGACCGATCAGCTGGTCGGGCTGGGAGTCGGCGCGGACGACTATCTGACGAAACCGTTCTCGATGCGGGTGCTCGCCGCGCGGGTGCACGCGCTGTTGCGTCGGGTGGAGCGGGCCGCCGAGCGCGGCGACAGCAGCATCGTCGTCGGTGACCTGCGGATCGATCTGGCGCAGCGGCGGGTGTGGCGCGGGGTCACCGAAGCCCGGCTCACCCCCTTGGAATTCGATCTGCTGACCCGGCTCGCGCAACGGCCGCGCGCGGTGTTGGCCAGGGAACGCCTCCTGGAGGACATCTGGGACTGGTCCGACGCGGCGGGCACGCGCGCGGTGGATTCCCACGTGAAAGCGTTGCGGCGCAAGCTCGGTGCCGATCTGATCCGCACCGTGCACGGTGTCGGGTACGCCCTGGACGCGCGATGATCACCCGCGAACACGGGGTGCCCGTGCCGACGGTGATGGACCGGATCGCCGATGTGCTGCCGCGTCCGCTGGACCGGTTGCGCTCGATCAAACTCAAACTGGCCGTGCTGATGTTGTGTTCGGGCGGGGTGGCGTTCGGGTATTTCCGGTGGCAGATCGGCTGGTTGCCGCCGCGCACCACGCTCGCCGCGTTCGTGATCGCGCTGATCACCTCGCAGTTCCTCGCGCACGGCATCACCCGCCCGCTGCGCCAGATGACCGCCGCCGCACGCCATATGGCCCACGGCGACTACAGCTTTCGGGTGCGGGCGTCCTCGCGTGACGAGGTGGGTCAGTTGGCGACCGCGTTCAATCAGATGGCCGCGGATCTGGCCGCCGCCGACCGTCAGCGCCGCGACCTCATCGCCAATGTCTCCCACGAGCTGCGCACCCCGGTGACCGCGTTGCACGCCGTGCTCGAGAACCTCGTGGACGGGGTGAGCGAACCCGATCCGGCCACCCTGCGCACCGCGCTGGCCCAGACCGAACGGCTCGGACTGCTCGTGTCCGAACTGCTCGATCTGTCCAGCATCGAAGCGGGCGCGTTCACCCTGGATCGCGAAAACCTGCCGGTGGCAACACTGTTGGCGCAGGTGATCGCCGAGGCCGAGGTGATGACGGCCGCGCTCGGACGCGGGGTGCGGTTCACGACCTCGGTCGAACCCGCCGACGCCGTCGTCTACGCCGACCGCGCACGGCTGCACCAGGTGCTGTTCAACCTGCTCGACAACGCCGCCCGGCACGGGCCCTCCGGCGGCGAGGTGCGGGTCTCGGTGACGGCGCGACCCGAGGCCACCGTGCTCGAGATCCAGGACGAGGGCCCCGGCATCCCGGAAGCCGAGCGCGCCACCGTCTTCGACCGTTTCACCCGGGGCGGACGCACCGACGGCGGCGGCACCGGCCTCGGCTTGGCCATCGCCCGCTGGGTGATCGACCTGCACGGCGGCACCATCGCCGTCGCCGACCCCGGCTCCCGCATGCGCGTGGTCCTGCCACCGCACTGACCCACACCGACCACTTCCCGAGACCACACGGTCCCGGGCCCATGTCGCACACCTATCGGAGGGGAAAACCATGTCTGAGAAGTCACTGTCCGAAACACCCGCTGAACCGGCCGAGTCGAGTTCGGTGCCGGTCACGACCCTGCTCGCCGCCCGACGCGAGAACACCGACCGGCCCGCGCAACCCTGGCAACCGGCCGCCCTCGGTCCCATGCCCGCCCTGCCCACCATGCCCCCACCGATCCCCCCGGTCCCACCCCGCTGGCGCATGGTCGCCCGTCCCCCGGGCGTCCTGCCCGCCGCCGCCATCACCGGCATCGTCGGCGCGACGGTGATCCCCGTCGACCGCCCCGGCATCGGCTGGCTCCTCGCGGGGCTCACCACGGCGGGGGCGCTGTGCGTGGTCGACTACCGCGCCCGCACTCGCGGCCCCGAGGAAACGAACTCGTCCACATCGCGGTCGGCGGAGGTATCCGATACTCCCGAGATCGACAGCGCGGCTGAGGGGGTGGCCCCGACGTCGGTCGATGTCAGAGAGCCCACCTCCGACTATGCACTCGGGGTGAACACTGCTGGGGCGCAACAGAATTCCGCCCCCGATGACGACGCCACCGGTGTGCGTGCCCAGCCGGCGGTCGAACCTTCCGCGAAGGTCTCCGGAGCGAGCACGGTAGTGGGTCGGCCCACCGACGGACAGGGTGACGACGACTCCGAAACAGACCCGAGGGCAGGCCGACCCGTTGACGGGATCTCGGCATCAGCCGCCATCGACGCCGAGAAACCCACCGCGAGCGCGACCACAGGTCCGCTGACTGGCAACGGCACGGAAGTGGGTGACGCGAAGGCGGGTCCGCTGACTGACAACGGCACGGAACTCGGTAACGCGAAGACAGGCCCGCTGACCGACAACGGCGCAGAACTCAGTGACACGAACGCAGGCCCGCTGACCGACAACGGTGCACAACTCAGTGACACGAACGCAGGCCCGCTGACCGACAACGGCGCAGAACTCAGTGACACGAACGCAGGCCCGCTGACCGACAACGGTGCACAACTCAGTGACACGAAGACAGCGCCGCTGACCGACAACGGCACGGAACTCGGTGGCACGAAGGCAGGTCCGCTCCCTCGCGACGGTGTCGACTCGAGCACGGGTGGCCATGTAGCAGATCCGCTGGCGGGCGAGGCGGCGGACTCGGAGGCACCTGTCGCCGGCGCACAGCCGGTTTCGGTGCACGATCGGGTGTGGTGGGCGGTGGCCGCGTTGGCACTGCTCGGGGTGGGGACGTTTCGGGCGGCCGGGTGGTTGTTCGTGCTGTGTGTGATCGGGGCCGGGGTCGCCGGGTCGTTGGCGGTGTTGGGGCGGCGCAGTGTGCGCGGGATCGTGCACGATGTGTTCGCGGTGCCGTGCGCGGTGTTCGGTGCGGTGCCGTGGGCGTTCTCGGGGGTGCGGGATTCGCGGCCCGCGCAGGCGAGTGTGCGGCGCTACGGGGTGTCGGTGGCGGCCACGGCGGCGCTGCTGGTGGTGTTCGTTCCGCTGCTGGGCGGGGCCGACGCGACGTTCGCGGGGCTGCTCAACGACCTGGTGCCGACCGTGGACGCGGCGGCGACCTGGGGCTGGATCGCGTTGTTCGTGGTCGTCGCGATCGGGGCGCTCGGCGCGCTGTACGTGCTGGCCGGGCCGCCCGCGCGAGCGGCGGATTCGGTTCGGCCACTGCGCCTGTGGTCGCGCGGTGAGTGGATGCTGCCGGTGGGCGCGTTGACCACCTTGTTCGCGGTGTTCGTCGGCGCCCAGTTCGTCGCCCTGTTCGGTGGCGACGACTACGTGCAGCGCACCGCGGGCCTGACCTACGCCGAGTACGCGCGCAGCGGGTTCTGGCAGCTGTCGGCCGTGAGCATCCTGACCCTGGCCGTGATCCTGGCGGTGCTGCACTGGTCGGTCCAGGCCCACGCCACCGACCGCCTGTCCCTGCGCGTGCTGCTGAGCGCGGTGAGCGTGCTGGCCCTGGTCATCGTCGGTTCCGCGCTCGCCCGCATGTGGACCTACCAGCAGGCCTACGGCTTCACCGTCCTGCGCCTGCTGGTGACGGTGTTCGAACTGTGGGTGGGCCTGGTGTACGTGCTGGTGCTGTTCGCCATCGCCCGCCTGCGCTGGACCTGGGTCACCCGCGCCGCGCTCGCCACCGCCCTCGGCACCCTCATCGCCCTGGCCGTGGTCGACCCGGAACACCTTGTCGCCGAACGCAATATCGACCGCTGGCAAACCAGCGGCCGCCTCGACACCGACTACCTGAGCAGCCTGTCCCCCGACATCCTCCCCGCCCTCACTCCCCTCCCCACCGACCTGCGAACCCGCATCGAATCCACCATCCGCTCGGAGGTCGACAACGACCCGTGGTGGGCCTGGAACCTGTCCCGCAGCTCGGCCCACTGATCCACCGCACGGCCGACACCGTAATCCCCGTCGGCCGTACGATGGTCCCACCCTGCCTGTCGGCCGCACGGCGATCCCAACCTGCCGGTCGGCCGCACGGTGGTCCCGACCTGCCTGTCGGCCGTGCGGCGATCCCACCACATCGACGCAGGTCACGATCAAGTTCCCGACACCCGGTTCGGTGCGAGATCCTCTGCACCGCGTCGACTGCGCCGCCCCGCCCAGCTGTCGGCCGATCGCGATCAGGACTGGGGTGCGACGGTTCTGGACAGGCCGCTCGCGCGTAGGACGCGGCGGCCGATCGCGGCGCGGATGGAGTCCTCGGTGCCGATGATGCGGACGTGGGTGCGGGCGCGGGTGATGGCGGTGTAGAGGAGTTCGCGGGTGAGCAGGGTGGATTCGGGTTCGGGCAGGACCACCGAGACCGTGTCGTACTGGCTGCCCTGGCTGCGGTGGATGGTCATCGCGAAAACCGTGACCACGGCGGGGAATTGGGTCGGGTGGACCAGGTAGGGCTCGCTGCCGCGTTGCAGGGCCGCGCGCAGGGAACCGTCGGGGCGGCGGATGATGACGCCGGTGTCGCCGTTGTAGATGCGGGCTTCGTGGTCGTTGGCGGTGACCAGCAGTGGTTGCCCGGGATACCAGACCGATTGCGGCCCTTCGGGTCCGGCGCCGCCCGCCGCCGCCCACTCGGCCGCCATCCGATCCCACCGTTCGACGCCGAAGGGGCCCTGGCGGTGCGCGCAGAGCAGCCGGTGCGATTCCAGCGCGCTCAGCGCCCCGACCGCGTCCCCCGCATCAGCGGCGGCGGTGACAGCCAGCGCCGCGGTCGTGACATCGGCCCGCACCGCCCGCACATCGTCGGGACCGCACAGCGACACATCCTCACCCCCGGCCCGTAGGATCGCGAGGGCCGTATCGGCGTCGCCCGCCCGCACCGCGACCGCCAGATCGGCGATGTGCCCACCGAACCGCCGCCCCCTGGTCAACCGCACGATCCCACCCTGCAACCGCCGCCGCTCGAGCGCGCTGAGCCCCTGTGCCACAGTCGAATTCACCGAGCCGCCGGTCGAGGAGTCGGTGGTCGCGCTCGACGCCACAGCACCCGAATCCGCACCGACGCCCGCCGACT
Source organism: Nocardia lasii (assembly GCF_042658545.1). Lineage (NCBI taxonomy): Bacteria > Bacillati > Actinomycetota > Actinomycetes > Mycobacteriales > Nocardiaceae > Nocardia > Nocardia lasii. The sequence continues at coordinate 84,418 of NZ_JBHSQN010000009.1, read as the reverse complement.
GCCCGCCACCGGCGCCCGCCGACCGCCCATCACCGGCGCCCGCCGACTGCCCGTCACTAGCGCCCGCCAACTGCCCGTCACCGGCGCTCACCGCCCGCCCATCACCGGCGCCCACCGACTGTTCGTAACCGAGCGCGCCGGTCCGCTCCGTTCGCGATTCCTCGAGATCGAGGATCTCCCGCAACGCCGGGTTGGGTGCCCCGGTCACCGGCCCGGCCACCAGGTCGGCCAGCACCGCACCCGCGTCGACGGAGGCGAGCTGATCGGGGTCGCCGACGAGGACGAGGCGGGTGTCGGGGCGCAGGGCCGAGAACAGGTGGCTCATCATCGTCAGCGACACCATGGAGGTCTCGTCGACCACGACCACGTCGTAGGGCAGCCGGTTGTGTTCATGGTGGCGGAAGCGGGTGGTGCGCCCGCGCTGCCAGCCGAGCAGGCGGTGCAGGGTGGCGGCGGTGAGTTCGGGCAGCCCCAGGTCGGCGGCCTGTTCGCGGACGGCTTCCTGGAGGCGGGCGGCGGCCTTGCCGGTGGGGGCGGCCAGGGCGATGCGCAGGGCGGGCAGCTTGGGGCTGGCGGCGCGGTGGGCGGTGAGCAGGGCGAGAATGCGCGCGATGGTGTGGGTCTTGCCGGTGCCGGGCCCGCCCGCGACGACGGTGGTCCAGTGGGTCGCGGCCAGGGCGGCGGCCAGGCGTTGCCGGTCGGGGCCCTCGCCCAGCGGGTCGGCGAAGAGCCGATCCAGTTGGGCGCGAACGAGTTCGGGATCGATCACCGGGTGGTCGGTGCTGCGTTCGATCAGCACGCGACGCAGGGTTTGTTCCTGCTGGTAGTAGCGGTCCAGGTAGAGCAGCGCCCCGCCCTCGGCGTCGGCCTCGACGATCCGCAGCGGACGCAACGGCCCCGACTGTCCACCGCGAATCAGCGGGCTGCGCCGCAGGGCGGTGAGCACCCGGTCGGTATCGGGCCACGGCAGTGTCGCCGGGTCGATTCCCGGTGTGCCGTCACGGTTTTCGTCGGCATCGATGCCGATCTCCCGCATCCGCGACAGTTCCAGACACACCGATCCCGACCGCACCGCGCGCACCGCCAGCGCGGCCACGAACAGCACATCCTCACTGTCCTCACGCCCGAGCCGTCCCAGCCGCACGGCCACGTGCACATCCGCCGCCGACAGCACGCCGGCCTCGTTGAACACCCGCAGCAACCCGGTCCCCCGCTGCGCCACCTGAATCGACGTCACGATCGCCCCTCCTCGACAGCGTCGGCGGGTCGCGGGTACAGACCAGCCCTCATCGCGGCCCCGCCAGCAGATCCGACAGCGCCACCACGAGTTCCGCCGACGGATACCAGTCGAACACCCCGTGCCCCGACGGCGTCTCGGCCCCGATCATGCCGCGCACGAACAGATATCGCGCGCCGCCGAGGTGCACGGCCGGGTCGTATCCGGCCAGCCGCCACCGCAGATACCGGTGCAGCGCCACGGCATACAGCAGTGCCTGGAGCGGATAGTGCGACCGGATCATCTCCGCGACCATGTGCTCACGCCGGTAGTGCTCGACCGTGAGGTCACCCGTGCCGAGCCGGTTGGTCTTGTAGTCGACGATCAGATAGCGGTGCCCGCCCGCCCCGTCGGGCACCCGCAGCACCGCGTCGATACTGCCGGTGAGATACCCGCGCAGCACCGTATCCGGCAGCGCCGCAACATGATCGGGATACTCGGCCAGGTCGTCGTCGGCGGGCAGGTGCGCGCGTAGCAGGGCGGCGATGGCGTGCATGCCCGCCGATCGTGGGCCGGGCGTGTCCCCACCGCCGAGGGGCAGTTCGAAGTCCAGTTCGTTGAGCCGGTCGCGGGTCGGAATCGCCGCCAGCGACCCGAAATCGGCTGGGGTGCGCATGACTTCGAGCAGCGCGGTCGCCAGCAGGTCCACATCGAGTTCGGCCATGGTGTGCTCGACGGCCTCGACACACCGCGCACGCACCTCGGCGGCCAGGTCGGGCACCGACGTGTCGACCGTTTCGAGCACGCTGTGGACCAGGGTGCCGAATTCGGCGCCGTAGGGCAGCGCGTTCATCAGCGAGGGCGCCCCGGTGGCCGCGACCGGGGCGTCCAGGGGTGCCTCGGCGGGTTCGTCGTCGGGGCCCGGCCCGTCCTCCGGTTCCTCCGCGCGCGCACCCGCCGCGTCATGGGCGCCCGCGGTCAACGCCGAGTAGGAGGTGCGCCGCCACTGCTGATCGAGCGAACGCGTGAACTCCGCGGCCGCCAGCTCACCGGTCGGCAGGTCGGCGCGCACCCGCCGCGGCGCCACATCCTCGGGCCGGTCCACCGCGGTCACCGAGATCACCTCGCCCGCCGGTGCGGCCCAGTCGGAAATCCGTTGCACCGCAGCAGAATCGGCGGGGATCTCGGCGCGGCGCGGCACCTGGGCCGAACCCGGTCGCCGCCCCAGCATCATCCGGTGCAGCGGCGCCGCCCCGGTGGTCACCGCGGGCGCCCACCACAGCACCGCCTGGCACATGGCCCTGGTCAGCCCCACGTACAGCAGCCGCAGTTCCTCCCCCGATTCCTCGGTCTCGCAGCGCAATTGGCGTTCGCTGTAGCCGGGCGCTTCCTTGCCGCCGATGTCGAGGACCCTGGTGCCGTGGTCGTCGTGGAACAGCAGCGTCGCCGGGTAGGGGTTCTTGGCGCTGTCCCACGCGAAAGGCAGGTACACGATGGGGAATTCGAGCCCCTTGCTGGCGTGCACGGTCGCGATCTGTACCGCCGCCGCGTCCCGATCGAGCCGACGACTGCGCCCGCTGACACTGCCCGCCTCCGGCTCGCGCACCCGGTCGGCGAGCCAGCGGGTCAGTGCCGTGAGCCCCAACCCTTCGGCCATGGCCACCTCGTCGAGCAACTGGGCGAGGTGGCGCAGGTCGGTGAGTTCGCGTTCGCCGTTGTCCACCGCGAGCAGGCGCGGCGCGAGATCGGTTTCGGTGGCGAGCTTGTCGAAGACGGCGGCGAACCCGGCGCGCGCGAACAGCCGGGCCGCGTCGCGCAACTGCGTGGAGATCCGACCGACGAGATCCGCACCGCCGGAGTCGATCTCGGCGGCACTCGCCCCCAGGATCGGCGTACACGCCGCCAGCCGGACCCGGTCACCGCGATGCGGCTGTTCCAGCGCGCGCAGCACCCACAGCCAGTCGGTCGCCGCCGGGGTCGCGAACACGCTGGTGCCACCGGCGAGCACCGAGGCCACCCCGACCCGATCCAGCGCCGCCCGCACCACCTCGATGTGCGAGCGGGTCCGCACGAGCACCGCGATGTCGCCGGGCCCGATCGGCCTGCGCACCCGCCCGTCACCGACCTCGGTGAGCGAATGATCCACGCCGCGTTCGGGTTTGGCCTCGATGGTGGTGCCGGATTCGAGCAGGGTGACGATGTCGGCGGCCAGGTCGTCGGCCACCTTCGCCCGCTGCCTGCCCACCGAGGGAAAACCCGACTTGTTGCGCGGTCCGGCGCCGGTGCGCGGCAGCACCCGCACCCGCAGCGGGGTGATCATCTCCGGCGCGCCGTGCAGGCGGGTGGCCGGGCGGGTGGGGGTCACCGGGTACACGCTGATCTCGGGATGCCCCAATTCCGCACCGCCGCACAGGTGGTCGACCGCGCGCAGCAGCCCGGCGTCACTGCGCCAGTTGCGGGTGAGCTCGCTGCGCCGATCGGCCGAGCTCACGGCGTCGAGATAGCTGAGCACCTCCGCGCCACGGAAGGCGTAGATGGCCTGTTTGGGGTCACCGACCAGGACGAGGGTGGCGTGCTGGTGGAAGGCCAGGCGCAGGATGTCCCACTGCAACGGGTCGGTGTCCTGGAACTCGTCGACCAGCGCGACCCGATACCGCTGCCGGATCCGGGCGCGAGCGCGCGGCCCGTGCTCGGGATCGGCGAGCACGTCGTGCAGTAGGACCAGCAGATCGTCGAAATCGCGCAGTCCCGCACGGCGTTTGCGCCGGTCGGTCTCGGCACGCACGGCGCAGGCGAACGCGACCCGCTCGCCCGCGGTCCCGTCGGTGCGCGGCGCGAGTTCGGCGTGGCGGTCGTGCACCGCGGCCAGCGCGAGGGTGTGCGCGTCGCGCAGCGAGAAGGGAGCCCGAGCGCGGGCGTAGCGGGCCAGATACAGGTCGTCGGCGACGGTGGCGACCAGGTCGTCGACCGATTCGACCAGCCGGGCACCCGGATCGTGTTCCCCGGCCAGACCGAGTTCGTCGAGCATCCGCTGACAGAACGAGTGGGTGGTGGCGATGGTGCCCGCGTCGAAATCGGCCAGGGCGGTGAGCAATCGGTGCCTGCGCTGCCGCACCGTCACCGGATCGGCCTCGGCCAGCGCGCGGACGAGTTCGTCGGCGTGATGGCGGGCCGCGTCGGGTTCGGCCAGGGCCGCCGCCACGGTGACGAAACGGTCCCTGGTGCGTTCGCGCAGTTCCTGGGTGGCCGCGCGACTGAACGTGACCAGCAGCAGTTCGGTGATCGCGATCCCGGCCTCGGCCACATAGCGGACCGCGAGCGAGACGATGGCGTGGGTCTTGCCGGTGCCCGCGCTGGCCTCGAGCACGGTGGTGCCCTGTGGCAGCGGGCCGGTGGCGTCGAACGCGGTCGGCGCGGAGATCGTCCCGGTCACGGCTGCCCCTGACTTTCCGCGGCGAGCAACGGCGCCCACCAGCGACGGGCCAGCGCACCGAAGCGGGTGGTCTCGGGTTCGCCCGGTCGCGCGGATTCGGTGGCCAGCGCGGCGAATCGGGGCGCGCGACCCCACACGTAGCGCAGGTAGCGGTCGGTGTGGTCGCCGAATTTGTCGGGGCCGTGCTGTCCGCCGTCGAAGGCGTGTTCGGCGGCGAGCAGGGCGTCGGCGACGCTGTCGCCCCGGACGCGGCGCTCGGCGTAGGCGGCGGTGGCGGTGGGTGCGCAGGGCAGCGGTTCGCACAGTCCCTCATCGCGCAGACGGACCAGGTCGCGCAGGATCGCCAGCGCCGCCGTCGATTCCGGTGCGGTGATGATCGACCGGGTGACCGGTCGGCTGCGGAACTGACCCCGCCCGGTGCTGATCGCCTGCCACGAGCGGTCCTCGGTGGCGGCCAGCGCGAGGAGCGACACCCACGCGGCCAGACGGTGTTTCGGCGCCAGCCGGGAGTAGGTGGTGCGCACCAGCGTCTCGCCGCGCACCTCGGGAACCGTGCCCGCGAGGGTGCGCCCGTTGCCGAGGTCGATGGCGATGTCGACCGCGCGCGCCGGCGCCTCGTAGTCGGGCAGCGCGGTGCGGACCAGGGTGTCGACGGTGCCCTCCACCTCGTCGAGCACCTTGGTCCCGAAACCGAAGGGCGGCAACGTTCCTCGACGCCACTCGGCCGCCCGCAGCCCGGCCGGGTCGGCGCCGGTGAGGCGCGCGGTCAGCATCCGTTCGCCCAGATCCCACTTCGCCAGGCCGTCGAGTTCGATCGGGAGCTGATCGGCGATGTCCTCGGATTCCTCGGGCACCCGCAGCCCGAGGCGCTGCCACAGGAACGCGCGCACCGGATGTTCGGCGAACGAGATCAGTTCCGCCAGTGCGATATCCGCGGCCGGAACCGGTGGGAGCGGGGCGGTGAGCAGCGGCGGGCGCGGCTGGGACGGGCGGGCCGCGGCGCGCGCACCCGCGAGGGCGACGGGATCGAAGCTGCGCGGGTTCCCCAGGGCGAAGTTGCGGCGGTCGAAGGCTTGCAGGGGGTGGCGCACGTGGACGGCGTCCCTCGCGGCCGGGCCCACGTGGGCGGCGAGCACATCGAGCAGTTCGGCCACCGGCACGGCGGGCGGGCGCACGGCACCGGTCACCGGGTCGGCGCCGGTGTGCAGGACCACCAGGCGCTCACCGGCCGCCATGATCGCGTCGAGCAGGAGTTGGCGGTCCTCGCCGCGCGCGTCGCGTTCGCCGACGAGCGGGTCACGGGCCAGCAGATCGTCACCGTCGACACTGCCCGGACGGGGGAAGACGTCGTCGTCGAGACCGAGCAGGACCACCACCCGGTGCGGCACCGAGCGCATCGGCACCAGCGTGCACACCGTGAGTTCGCCGGTGCGGAAATTGGCGCGGCCGGGACCACCGGCCAACCGACTCGTCAGCAGGACCGCCACATCCGCCAGGCGCAACGGGGTCCGGTCGGCGTGTTCGGTGGCGGCGACGATCTCGCGACGCGCTTCGGCGCGAACCCAGGACTGCGCGACCGGCACCTCGGTGAGCAGCTCGACCGCGCGCAGCAGCACCGTGGTCCACTCCGCGCCGGGGCGGGGGCCGCGCAGATCACGCAGGCAGACCGCGAGCCGGTCGATGAACTCGGCGAAGCGACCGGCCAGATCGACATCGTTGGAGTCGACATCGTCGAGCGGCAACGCCAGATCGAGCCAGTCGTCGCCGGATTCGTCGGCGGTGACCCCGAGCAGGATGCGGTCGACCGCGGCGTTGAGGGTGTTCTGCGCGAAGTCGGCCAGCCCGAACGCCTCGCGTTGCCGCTGCCCGATCCCCCACCGCGCACCGGATTCGGCGGCCCACTGGCGCAGCCGTTCGATCTCGTCATCGTCGAAACCGCAACGGCGGCGGACAGTTTCGCTCGCGGCCAGGTCGAGCACCTGCGTCACCGTGACGCGCCCGTCAGCCAGTTCCAGCAGCTCGAGCACCACCGCGAGCATCGGATTGGTGACCGCGCGCCCGCGATCGGCGAGCCGCACCCGCAGCTGGTGCGCCGGATGCTCGCCCTCGACCGGGAGGTCGACACCGGTTCCGCGCTGCCCGAACGCGGCCCGCACCAGCGGCGCGTACGCCTCGACATCCGGGCACATGATCAGCACGTCGCGCGGCTCGAGCGTGGGGTCGGCAGCGAAGATCCGCAGCAGCAGATCCCGCAGCACCTCCACCTGCCGGGCGGGTCCGTGGCAGGCGTGCACTTCGACGGTCCCGTCCGGGTGCGCACCCGACTCGGGTGTCCGATCCTCACGCAGGGCCTGCTGGACGGCGCCGAGCAGCGTGGCCGGGGGTTCGGCACCGGTCAGGTGAATATCGCTGTCCAGCAACGGCATCAGCCGCAGCTGCAACTCCCGCACGTCCCGACCGAGCCCGGACAGCAGCGGGTGAGCGACGAGATCGGCACTGCGATCGGCGACGCGCGGACCGACCCTGACATCGTGTGCCGATTCCCCACCGGCACTGCGGTTTTCGTCGTCCACAGCGTCGGCGCGGGTCGCGACAAGGTCGGCCGAGGGAAGGTCGCGCGCACCGCACAACGCCTCCCACAGCCGCGGACTCGGATGTGCCATCCACAGGTGCACGTCCCGGTGAACGGCCAGCGCCGACAGCACCGCGAGTTGGTCGGCGGGCAACCGGGTGAGGCCGAAAACCGACAGCCGCTCCGGCAGATCCACCGAATCCGGCGCGGCCCGCAACCGCGCGCAGGCCGCGGCGAGCCGCTCGGCGGGACTCGGCGACCCCACCGCCGCACGCAACGCCCGCCACAGTCGCGGCTGCCAGGCCAGATCGTCGGGCACCGGCCCGCCCGCACCGTCGGTGTCGGCCCCCGCCGTCCAGTCCAGCAGGACCCGCGGCCGTTGCGCCGCATACGACTCGAACAGCGCCGCCAGGTGCGCGGCGGTGGCATAGCGCCGACCGAGGCGATGATCGGACTCCGGCAGCCCGAGATGGCGGGCCAGCACCGCCGCCCACGGTTCGGCGGCGCTCTCGTCGATCACCCGCAGCAGCGTCCACACGAGCCGCTGACCGACCCACGGATCATCGGCGGGCGCGACCCCACCGGCCCCCGCGAGCACCTCGGCCACGAGCGCGGCGGGCGCGGGAAACGCGATATTGGCGGCGATCCCGTCTCCGGCCCCGCCGTCGACCCCGAGCACCCCGGACAGTCGCTGGGCCAACCACCGCTCCACGCCTTTGGCAGGCACCGACACGACCTCGGGAACGAACGGATCGGCGGGCACCGCCGCCAGCAATCGCCCCAGTCCGTCGGCCAACGCGTCGGCGCGTTCGGCGCGATGGAGGTGCAACGGCATCCGTTGTTTATACGCCCAGCGACCGACCCGCAATCGCGCGCCCCCGCGACCATCACTGAACCGGGTTAGTGAGATACGCCACACCCCGAGCGGTCCCCGCCGCGCCTGCGACGACCCCGTGCGCGCCCGTGGGATCGTTGCTCCTCCGGTGGGACAGTTCGGCCGCGGGCGAAAGGCTGGTTTCGTTTCATGATCGCGCAGGTGTTAGCCCTGGTTCCCGATGGTGGCTTCATCGTCCGTCGCGTCGGCGCGCGCTGGGAATTGATCAATTCCCGCCGCTACGGGCCTGATCAGGTCCTGCACTCGTGGCCGCTGGACCGCCACGGCGAAGCGTTCGAACACTGCCATCGCCTCAACGGCTGCCCCATCGCCACCCCGCACGCCGCGCACCACTGAGCGCAATCATCGTGCGCCCCAACGGCGCCGTCCGAGGCGGGGTGATTCGGGCGAATTAGTGCGATGTGGGCGCGGGTGTGCGAATGTGGTCCCTCGTGCGTGACCGTTCTCGTTCCACCCGTGTCGTTTCCCGAGTCGCAGCAACTGCTTGCCTGCTCGCCGCCGGCGCCGCCCTCACCCCGGGCGTGCCCGTTCTCGTCGCCGGAGCCCACGCGGCCCCGCCCGCCCTGACCCAGGTGACGGTGCCCGGATTCGACGCCGATATGAGTGCCAGGATCGCGCGCGTGGACGCCTATCTCGCCGGTCGCCCCGGCGTGGTCGGCTATGTGCTGCGCGATCGCAAGACCGGCGGCGTCTACGCCAACCAGCACGCCGAGCAGCAGATCTGGACCGCCTCCACGATCAAACTCGCCATCGCCGCCGATCTGCTCAACCGCGCCAGGGTCGGCGCGATCGGGCTGGCCCCGGAGGACCGTTTCAACCTCGAGGCCATGCTGGCCACCTCCAACGATCACGCCGCCGACGTGCTGTGGCACAAGTACATCGGCTTCGACCGGATGGCCTACAACAACGCCTTCCGCGCCTACGGCATGGTCAGCCTGATCCCGCAGCCGACCACCACCGCGCTGTTCCCGGACTGGTCGTTCCAGAAGTGCACCGCCGCCGACCTGGACCGGCTGATGAACAGCATTCTCGACACCATGCACCCCGACGACCGCGCCTACCTGCTCGACCGGATGCGCTCGGTGGACTCCAACCAGCACTGGGGCGTGTGGGGCGCGGGCGCGCGGATGCGGCCCGGTCTGAAGAACGGTTGGTCGGCCGAAGCCGACGGCTGGGTGGTCAATTCGGTCGGTGTCGCGGGCGGCGACGAGCGTTATACGTTGGCGATCATGAACGCGCTCGGTAACGCCGGGGGATACACCGAGGGAGCCGAAACCGACACTCGCGTGGCCGAACTGCTGCTGTCAGGTCGCTGACCCCCCACATCCCGTATTGTCGGACTCGAGGTTCTGTCACCACCACCGCGGGGCCCGCCCCAGTCAGTCGAGGAGCGCGACGATGAGCACTGAACCTGTCGAACAGCGGTCTGCCAACAAGCGGCACCACGTCGTGGTGATCGGCTCCGGATTCGGCGGACTGTTCGGAACGCGGCATCTGCGCAAGGCCGATGTCGATGTCACCCTCATCTCCAAAACCTCCACCCACCTGTTCCAGCCACTGCTCTACCAGGTGGCCACCGGCATCCTGTCCACCGGCGAGATCGCCCCGGCCACGCGCCTGGTCCTGCGCAAGCAGAAGAACGCGCAGGTGCTGCTCGGCGACGTGATCGATGTCGACCTGGCGAGCAAGAAGGTCACCTCGCGACTACTCAATCGCGACACCGTCACCGACTACGACAGCCTGATCGTCGCGACCGGCGCCCAGCAGTCCTACTTCGGCAACGATCACTTCGCCACGTTCGCGCCGGGCATGAAGACCATCGACGACGCGCTCGAGTTGCGCGCGCGCATTCTCGGCTCGTTCGAGCAGGCCGAACTGGCCACCACGCAGGAGGACCGCGATCGGCTGATGACGTTCATCGTCGTCGGCGCGGGCCCCACCGGTGTCGAATTGGCCGGTCAGATCGCCGAACTCGCCGACCGCACGCTCGACGGCACCTTCCGCACCATCGACCCCCGTGACGCGCGCGTGATCCTGCTCGAGGGCGCGGGCGCGGTGCTCGGCCCGATGGGCCCCAAGCTCGGCCACAAGGCCGCCAAGCGGCTCGAGAAGATGGGCGTGGAGATCCAGCTCAACGCCATGGTGACCGGCGTCGACGCCAACGGCGTCGTCGTCAAGGACGCCGACGGCTCCACCCGCCGCATCGAAGCCACCTGCAAGGTGTGGTCGGCGGGCGTACAGGCCAGCCCGCTGGGCAAGATGATCGCCGAGCGCTCCGACGGCACCGAGGTCGACCGGGCGGGCCGCGTCATCGTCGAGCCCGACCTGACCGTCAAGGGTCACCCGAACGTGTTCGTGGTGGGCGATCTGATGTCGGTGCCCGGCGTGCCGGGCCAGGCCCAGGGCGCGATCCAGGGTTCCACTTACGCGGCCAAGGCGATCAAGGCCGGGCTGCACGGTCAGACCGCCGACGAGCGCAGGCCGTTCAAGTACTTCAACAAGGGCTCGATGGCCACGATCTCGCGCTTCGACGCGGTCTGCCAGATCGGCAAGCTCGAGTTCAGCGGCTTTCTCGCCTGGCTCGCCTGGCTCGCGCTGCACCTGTACTACCTGGTCGGCTACCGCAGCCGCATCGTCACGGTGATCGGCTGGTTCGTGTCGTTCCTGGGTCGCAATCGCGGCCAGATGGCGGCGACCGAGCAGTGGATCTTCGCCCGACTCGCGATCGAGGAGGTCAACGCCGATCAGGCCGAGGCCAAACAGCTCGCGGCCGATGTGGGCGCGCCACCGGCGAGTGCCGAACCGCTCACCGAGGAACAACGCAAGATCGGGTAGCACCTGTAACGTTTGCGGCTCGCGGGCGATTGCGACCCATCCGCGCCGAGCACTGATCCGAATGCCGGACGTCATATGTGTGACCGAACCGGAAGACGAAAGGTGATCTATGGCGACGGGGAAACACAGGGTACCCAACCCGCAGCGACACAAAGTGGGGTCGGTCGTCGCTGCCGGAGCGGTACCGCTGATCATGGCGCTGGTCGGCACCGGCACCGCGAACGCCGATCCCACGCAGGCGGCGGTGACCCAGTCCGACCAGGCCGCGCCCGGCGTCGACACGGTGGTGGCCGACGCCGTGGTACCCGCCAATACCCGCAGCTCGTTGCAGAACGCGCGCTCCGGTCCCGAGCAGGACTATCTCTCCCCGGTGGGCACGCTGCACGCGCCCACCGCGGTCACCCCGGTGGCGCCGATCCTGCCGCCGCCGGGCCAGTTCCGTTTCGGTGACCAGCTGGTTCCGGTGCCCGACTTCGTTCCGGTCGACGCCTCGATCCAGATCAACGACGCGTCCGCGCGCACCGAGGCGGACCTGGCGACCTTCCTCGACTCGGTCGGCCTCGAGCGCAGCCGGTCCGACCGGATCGCGGCCGAGACCATCGGTTCGGCGGTGCGCGGCGCGGCGATCGGCAACACCCTCGCCTCGCCGATCGCGATGCTGGGCGCCCCGCTGGGCGCGGTCGCCGGGCTCGTCGCCGGCATTCCGCTGCTGCCGGTCGGTCTGGTCGCGGGCCCGATCCTGGGCGCGGCCGTCGCCTACATGGCGGTGTCGTTGCCGTTCACGGCGGTCGGGGCCGGGATCGGCGCGGCGGTGGGTGCGGCGAGCGGCTTCCTCGCCCCCGCGCACGGCGAGACCCCGGCTGATTCCGAGGGTGTGCTCGTCGACGCGTAGTCGATTGTTATCGCGAAGGGGAGCCCGGCCGAGTGCCCGGCTCCCCTTCGTCGTCGATCGGCCCGACGCGCACCCATCAGTGCACGGCGACTGCCGCGTGCAACCTCGCACTCGTGCGGGTGGTGAGCGATCCTCCCGCCGCCAGCGGCAACCGCACCTCCTCGACGCTGCCCGCCCACGCGGGCCTGGTGTCGGGGTAGACCAGTTCGCTGTCGAGGGCGCGCGGCGCGGTCAACCGGTCGTCGGTCGAGGCACCCGCACCCACCTCGAGCCGGTGTCGCAGCAGCGGAATGTCACCGAGATCCGCGCTCAGATCCCCGCGCCACCCGCCGCCGTCCTCACCGCTGCGGCCCAGTTGCACCCGTTCGCGCAGCCGCAGCCGCGCGTCGGGCGCCACCTGCACCGTGGTCACGGTGTGGTGGATCGCCCCACCGGCCACGATGGTCGGTTCGGGATCGAAATCCAGTTCGGCGCCCGCCCCGATCTCGAAATGCCAACGCGCGCTCGAGAACAGCGTGTCCGGGCCGGGTAGCGCGATCGTCGCCGCGACCGAGCGCACCACCAGCCGCGCGCCGGGCCGCACGACGATGGTGATGTCGAGTTCGTCCCCGCCCAGCGGGGTCGCGGCGGTGCCGATCAGGTGCACGGTGTCGGTGCCGGTGTGGCGCCCGGCCAGGCCGCCGACCGCGTCGATGCGCGGCAACCTGCCCGGTGCCGCGATAATGCTCAGTTCAGTGCGCAACGCCGGTGGCCGCGTCCTGTTCGGCGGCGACCCGCAGCTGTTCGCGCACCCACGCCAGCACCGGGGTGGCGGCCGGGTCGTCGGTGAGCGAGACCAGCGCGGTGGGACGGCCTTCGCGCACCTTGGCGGCGTCGCGCTCCATCACGCCCAGGTCGGCGCCGACCAGCGGGGCGAGGTCGGTCTTGTTGACCACGAGCAGGTCGGAGAAGGTGACGCCGGGTCCGCCCTTGCGCGGCACCTTGTCGCCGCCGGCCACGTCGACGACGAAGATCTGCACGTCGATCAGGCCGGAGGAGAAGGTGGCGGTGAGGTTGTCGCCGCCGGATTCGACCAGGATCAGGTCCAGCGGCGGGTTGGCCGCGACCAGATCGTCGATGGCGTCGAGGTTGGCGGTGATGTCGTCGCGGATGGCGGTGTGCGGGCAGCCGCCGGTCTGCACGGCGGTGATCCGCTCGTCGGGCAGCACGGCGTGGCGGCGCAGGAAGTCCGCGTCCTCGGTGGTGTAGATGTCGTTGGTCAGCACCGCGAGGGACAGTTCGTCGCGCAGCTGCCTGCACAGCGCGGCGACCAGCGCGGTCTTGCCGGACCCGACCGGTCCGCCGATCCCGATCCGCAGCGCCTCCCCGGCCGCGCGGTCGCGCTTGGGCCGGTCGTGGCTGTGATCGTGCGGTTCGCCGTCGATCAGGTGGGGAGGCATGGGGCTCCATTCTTCTCGGGATGTTCGGGGGACGGGACGCGGACACCGGCGATGGGTCCGCGGGGGTCAGGAGGCGAACAGCGGCATGTCCCGCAGCAGGTGACGTTCGGCCATCGCGTCCTGTAGCGGATCCGACAGCGCCGCGAGTCCGAGGGCGGCCTCGGCGGCGACGCGGTCACACAGCGGCGCGAGGCGCACGGTGCTCGCGGCGATGGCGGCGGGGTCGAGCGCGAGCAGGCGTTGCGCGGCGGTCGCGGCCCCGGTGAGCGTGGTGTAGACGACGACGCCCGCGAGCTGTTCGGTGGTGGCACCGGTCGCGACGCCGACCATTCCGAACACTGTCGACAGGTGCGGACGCGGACCCGCCGCGACCCAATCCTGGTGCGGCCACAACTGTTTGGCCAACCGCAGCAGCCCACGCCCCTGCGCGCGGGATGCGGTGCGCGCGGCCGGGGCGGGGGTGCGGGCGTCGGCTTCGAGCTCGGCACGTTCGGGTGTGAGCGTGCCCGCGCAGACCGCGGCGGCGAGCGAGGCGGTCACCAGTCCCGAGGTGGCGACGCGCCGTCGCAGGTACAGCTCCACGCTCGCGTTGTCGCGCAGCAGCCCCGACGACACCGCCTCCTCGACCCCGCCCGAATGCACGTGCCCGCCGATGGGCAGGCGCGAATCGGCCAGGGCGAGCAATGTCGCCAGTCCCGCCGCACCCTCGTTTCGCATCCGCCGATCCTAAGCAATAACCCCGCCGGTCCGCCCGGTGAGCCCCGCCCACCACCCGCACCGTGGCGACGATCACGCCGGCGCCGGCTCCGGCCCACGCCCGGCGGCTCAGCGATCGGCGCGGGCCGAACGCCAAGCCAACACAGCCATTCCGATCAGCAGCAGCGCGCCACCGGTGGTCGCGAGATGCATTCCGCTGACGAAGGATTCGCGCGCGGCGTGGATCAACCCGGCGTCACCCCCGGAGTGCAGCAGCGTATCGCCGAGGGTGTCGCCGAAGTCGCCGCCGGAGCGGAACACCAGCGCCGCCACCGAACCGAGCAGGGCCAGGCCCAGCGCATTGCCCAATTCGAAGCTGGTCTCGGAGATCCCGACCGCCGAACCGGCGCGCTCGGCGGGCACCGCCGACACCGCCACGTCCGACACGAGCGTGAACGACAGGCCGTAGCCGACACCGGCGATCACCGAGCCCGCGATGTACCAGCCGATTCCGCCGTCGACGCCCACGCCGAGCAGCATCAGGTTGCCCAGCGCCGAGAGCAACAGCGCCAGGGTGAACGTCGCCCGCACGCCCAGTCGCAGCCCGACCCGCGCGCCACTCATCGAGCACACGAACACCGCGATCGCCATCGGAATGCCCAGCAGTGCGGCGGCCAGCGCGTCGCGCCCGGTGACCGATTGCAGGTAGATGCTGGTCAGGTAGCTCATCGCGGCCAGCGACATCATGCCCACCATGCTCGCCCCGATCGCCACCCGGAACAGCGGCCGGGTGAACAGCGACAGGTCTAGCAGCGGTTCGCTGAGATGGCGCTGCCTGCGCACGAACAGCACCAGCAGCACCACGCCGATCAGCGCGATCGCCGCCGACATCGCGTCGAGCCCCTCGGCGGCGATGTGCTTGATCCCGTAGATCAGCGGCAGGATGCCACCGATCGAGAGCGCCACGCTGGGCAGGTCGATCGGGCCGAGCGCGACCGCGCGGTGTTCGGGCAGCAGGATCGGCCCGAAGATCAGCAGGATCGCCAGCACCGGGATGTTGATCAGGAACACCGAACCCCACCAGAAGTGGTGCAGCAGCAGCCCGCCGATGATCGGCCCGACCGCCCCGCCGCCGGCGAAGAACGCGGTCCAGATGCCGATCGCCGTCGCCCGTTCGCGCGCGTTCGGGAACAGGGTGGAGATCAGCGACAGGCTCGACGGCAGCAGGGTCGCGCCGCCGATGCCCATCAGCACGCGCGCGGCGATCAGGATCGGGGCGGTGGGCGCGAACGCGGCCAGCACCGAGGCGACGCCGAAGATGGCGGCGCCGACGAGCAGGATGTTGCGTCGCCCGATCCGGTCGCCGAGGTTGCCCATGGTGATGAGCAGGCCCGCCAGCAGGAACCCGTAGATGTCGAGGATCCAGAGTTGTTGGGCGGCAGAGGGATCCAGGTCGGCCGTGAGGGTCGGCATGGCCAGGAAGAGCACCGAGATGTCCATCGACACCAGCAGCACCGGCAGCAGCAGCACGCCCAGTCCGAGCCATGCGCGGCGTCCACCGGCGACTGCGGTGGGCACCGCCGGTTCCAGCTTCGTCATTCCGACTTCCTTCCGAGGATTGCGTACGGTGTACGCGAGTTCTGGGTACAGTGTACGCATGAAGGTCGTATTACGAAAGCGAGTCATGGGATGACCGAGTCGAAGCTCACCCGCCCCGCGATCGTCGACGCCGCGATCGCCCTCGCCGACGCCGACGGCCTCGATGCCGTCTCGATGCGGCGCATCGCCGATCGCCTCGATGTCGGCACCATGTCGCTGTATCGACACGTGGCGAACAAGGACGAACTGATCGCGGCGATGACCGACGAGATCGCCGCCCGCCACCCCTACCCCGACCCGACCGGCCAGGGTTGGACATGGCGCGACCGGGTGCGCATCGCCGCGGAGATCGACTGGCAGCTCTACCAGCAGCACCCCTGGGTGCTGCTCACCTTCGCCGTCCCCCGCTACAGCTTCGGCCCGCAGGGCCTGACGAGCCTGGCCTGGCTGGTCGAGGGCCTGCGCGAACTCGACGTGTCCGCACGCGAGGCGACCACGATGGGGTTCACCGTCTGGAACTACATCTCCGGCGCGAGCCTGCCGGTGGTCGGCGGCGCGCTGCTCGCCGAGAAGCGCACCGCCACCGACGACACCAACGGCCTGCGCGACCTACTCGAGGGCAAGCCCTCCTTCCCCGTGCCGCCCGCACTGGCCGACCTCAACGGCGCCGGCGTGAGCGACCTGACCTCCGAGGACCTGCTGTTCCTCGGCCTGGACGCCCTCTGCGACGGTTTCGCCGACCGAGCCGCCCGCCGCGCCGCCGCGACCGACACCCGACCCGCGGGCACGCCGGATGGTTCCGACCGCTGAGCCGGCACGGCCACCGGCGCTCGCGCGAAGTCGACCCAGCCCCAGATCCGACCGCCGATACTGCGCGGCCCCGGCTGCTCCCGCGAGGTCGACCCAGCCTCAGAGCCGGCCACTGAGACTGCGCGGCCACAGCTGCTCACACGCCCTTGACCTAGACTATGGTTCAGGTTGAACACTGGGCTCATGCACGCGATTCAGCTTCACGAATTCGGTCCCGCCGAGAACCTGCGCTACGAGTCGATCCCCGATCCGGAACCGGGTCCGGGTCAGGTGCGCATCGCGGTGGCGGCGAGCGGGGTCCATCTCGTCGACACCGCGTTGCGGCGCGGCGAACCCGGCCCGTTCCCGGTTCCGCCGTTGCCGACCGTGCCCGGCCGCGAGGTCGCCGGGGTGGTGGACCGACTCGGTGCCGGTGTCGACCCGGCGCTGCTCGGCACGCGCGTCGTCGCCCACCTCGGCGCCGCGCCCGGCGGGTACGCCGAGCTCGCGATCACCGACGCCGAGCGCCTGCTCACGATCCCCGACGGTGTGAGTCCCGCCGCGGCGGTCGCGATGGTCGGCACCGGCCGCACCGCGCTCGGCATCACCCTGTTCACCGAGATCACGCCCGACAGCGTCGTGGTGGTCACCGCGGCGGCGGGCGGGCTCGGCACGCTGCTGGTGCAGTACGCCGTGGCGGCGAGCGCGACCGTGGTCGGCCTGGCCGGTGGACCGGACAAGGTGGCGCTGGTGCGCGCGAACGGCGCCGATATCGCCGTCGACTACACCCTGCCGGACTGGCCCGAGAAGGTGCGCGCCCACCTGGGCGGTCGCGCGGCGACGGTCGTCTTCGACGGCATCGGCGGCCCGACGGCCCGCGCCGCCGTCGACCTGCTCGCGCCCGGCGGCACCCACGTCGTCTTCGGCTGGTCCAGCGGCGCCCCCGCCGTCCTCGACCCCGCCCTGAACATCACCTCCCGGAACGTCCTGGGCCCGGCGATGGTCGAGCGGGCCGGTGGCGACCTGCGCATCCTGTCCGAACGCGCGCTCACCGCCGCGGCCACCGGCCTGTTCCGACCCGCGCTCACCGAATTCCCCTTGGCCGAGGCGGCCGCCGCCCACCGCGCCCTGGAATCGCGCGCCACGACCGGCAAGGTCGTGCTGATCCCCTAGTCGATCAGCCGTGATCGGCGGCCGAGATTCCCCGGCCGGATCTCGGCCGCCGACGCGTGCTGGTCGACCACCGGACCGACTGTCGCGCGGCGGTTTGCCCCTCGGTGCGCAAGACTGGGCCCATGAACGACGCGCAGCCACCCGCCGATCGCCGCTTGGCCGCGCAGGCGTTGGCGGCCGATGATCCGACCGGGTGGTTCGAGCCGCTCTACGCCGAGGCCGCGGCGGGCACGTCGATGGTGCCGTGGGATCGCGACGAACCCAATCCCCTGCTGGTCGACTGGCTCCACGCGACCCCGCAACCCCCGGGCACCCGCGGTCTGGTGCTCGGTTGCGGTTACGGCACCGACGCCGAATTCGTTGCCGCCCAGGGCATCCGGACGACCGCCTTCGACATCTCGCCCACCGCCATCCGCGGTGCCCGCGCCCGCTTCCCCCGCTCCCCCGTCACCTACACCGTCGCCGACCTGCTCAACCCACCCGAGTCCTGGCAGCACGCCTTCGACCTCGTCGTCGAATCCATCACCGTCCAATCCCTGCCCCCGGCCGTGCGCGACGCCGCCATCGCCAATATCCGAATTCTGTTGGCCCCCAACGCTACCCTGCTCGTCATCGCCGACATCGCCCCCGCTCCCGCCACCTCCGGCCCACCCTGGCCCCTCACCCGCGCCGACATCGATTCCTTCACCACCCCCGCCCTCACCCAGATCCGCGTGGAAACCGTTCCCCGCCCCGATGTCCCCGACCGCCACCGCTGGCGCGCGGAATTCCACCGCCCGGCACAACCGAACCCCTAGTCCGCACCGCGCTGACCGGCGGGCCGTCGCCATGGCGGCACCGTCAGGTAGGTCGCGGCGCGCAGCATCCACTCGACCGGGCCGTAGGGGTGTCGGCGCAACCACCACGCGCTGACACCGAGTTGCGCCGCGAAGGTGAGCAGGGCGATCGCGAGGACGCCGAGCGGTGCGACGGTGTCGGCGAGGGCGAGGCCGTAGCCGGTGTAGACCAGGACCAGGACGATCGACTGTCCGATGTAGTTGGTGGCGGCCATGCGACCGGCCGGGGCCAGCGGGGCCAGGAATCGACCCAGGCGCGCCGACCGTGCCGCCACCAGGATCGCGGCCACATAGGCGAAGGTCACGGCCGGGTTGACCAGCATCTGCAGGCCGTGGACGACAGGCAGGTGCCACCAGTTCATCAGTTCGGCGAAGGTCATGGCCGAGACCGGAAGCCCGATCACGAGCCCGCTGACGAGCACGCGAGAAGACCAGCGGCGCAACAGTTCCGGGTCCGTGAAGAGGGCACGTTTGCCCGCCGCCAGGCCGAGCAGGAACATCGCCAGGCTCGGCACGCCCTGCCCGAACCAGATCATCAGCGCGAAACCCGGCGCCACCGAAGTCTGGGCGGCGAGGGTCGAGGCCGGGGTGCCGGTGTAATCGGCTGCCAGCGCGGGCAGATCGGCGAACTGCGCGAATGCCAGCACACCGTGGTAGCCCGGGATGAAACTCCACGCCGACCAGATCGTGTACAGCACCACCGCCGTGATCACCGCGGTGCGCGGCGCCATCGCGCGCATCGCGATCAGGATCAGACACAGCACCGCGTACAGCGTGAGGATGTCCCCGATCCACAGCAGGTAGGCGTGCACCGCCCCGATCGCCAGCAGCGCGACGGCGCGCCGCACCAGTCGCGGTGTCGGCGACACCCCGGCGCGTTCGGCCGCCGCGATCTGCAGGGTGAACGAGTAGCCGAACAGGAACGCGAACAGCAGGTAGAACCGCCCGGTGAACAGCGCGTCGACGCCCGCGCGCACCAGCACGTCGGCGGTGCCGGCGAAGTGCGATACCGGGTTCTCGCGCGTGCCGACCACCGACCACAGCGTGGTGGCCACGATCGCGTTGGTGATCAGGATCCCGAACAGGGCGAACCCGCGCAGGATATCGACCTCGGCGATCCGCTCAGCGGATCGAGCTGCGCGAGAACGGGATTCGACCACCGATCGAGCGTAGGCGCGCGACCGGACCGAATTCGTCCTCCTCGCGGGGGACCCGCACCCCCACGCCGGGCGGTGCGCCGATCATCCCCGCGGCGTATTGACAGCGGCGACCGCCTCCGCCGCGCCCGCGGCCCGCGGTGCCACAATGGGACACGACCAGCACGGCAGGTACTCGCAACCAGCACGGAGGCGGACATGCAGGCAGTTGTCATCGACGAGTTCGGCGAACCGAAGGACGTCCTCACCGCACAGCAGGTGCCGACGCCCGAGCCGGGCCCGGGTGAGGTGCGGATCGCGATGTCGCTGTCGCCGATCCACAACCACGATCTGGCGATCATCCGCGGCGTCTACGGCTATCGGCCGCCGCTGCCCGCCGTGCCGGGGACCGAGGCCGCCGGTGTCGTCGACGCGGTCGGGCCCGGGGTCGAGAAGCTCGCGGTCGGGCAGCGGGTGGCGATCGCCGGCGTGCGGGGCGCCTGGGCGGATTCTTTCGTCGCCCGCGCCGAGCAGGCCGTGCCGATTCCGGACTCGGTGTCCGACGAGACCGCCTGCCAGCTGCTCGCCATGCCGCTGAGCGCGCTGATGCTGCTCGACGATCTGCGGGTGAAATCCGGGCAGTGGATCGTGGTGAACGCGGCCAACGGCGCGGTGGGTCGACTGCTGAATCTGTTCGCGAAGGAACGCGGGGTGCGGGTGTTGAGCCTGGTCCGCGGCCCGTCGTCGGTGCTGGCGTTGGAGAAGCTCGGCTACGGTCCGGTCCTGGATACCGAGTCGGTGGGGTGGCTGGCCACGGCGACCGACATCACCGGCGGTGAGCCGATCGTGCGCGCGGTCGACCAGGTCAGTGGCCCCGGCGCGGGCGATCTGATGGCGTTGCTCGCCCCGCGCGGCGAGTTGATCTCCTTCGGTGCGCTCTCGGGCAAGCAGATGGTGATCGACACCGGCGCGCTGATCTTCAAACAGGCTGTGGTGAAAGGCTTCTGGGGGCAGCAGCGCAGTTCCGAGATCGACCGGGCCGATTACGTCCGACTGATCACCGAGCTCGTCACCCTCGCCGCCGACGGCACCTTGCGCCTGGATGTGCAGGCCGATTTCCCACTCGATCAGGCCGGTGCGGCCGCCGTGGTCTCCGAGACGCCCGGCCGCAACGGCAAGGTGGTGCTGCACGCGGGGAACCGCTGAGTTCTCCCGTCCGGCCGGGCGGTCGCGTATCGCCCGGCTGATGCGCCGTCACCCCCGCGCAGGTACCGTCGATCCGATGGCCGACCTCATCGCCTCCACCCCTGTCGAGTCCATCGGCGCCGACTTCTTCGACGATCCGCACGCCCACTATCACCGCTGGCGCGCAACAGGTCCCGTGCATCAGGTGCGTTTCCCCGACGATGTCGTGCGGTGGGTGATCGTCGGCTACCGAGAAGCCAAGCTCGCCATGGCCGATCCTCGGTTCCGCAAGAACATCGGCCGCGTCGACGAGATCCTGCACGCCAAAAGGAATTCCACCCCGAGCGACCCGAATGTCGTTGCCCTGCTGAGCCATATGCTCAGCTCCGACCCGCCCGAGCACACCCGCCTGCGCAAGCTGGTGAACAAGGCGTTCACCAGCCGCCGGGTCGCGCTGCTGCGCCCGCGCATCGAACAGATCACCGCGTCCCTGCTCGACGCCATGAGCGAGCACGACGAGGTCGACCTGATGAGCGCCTTCGCCGATCCCCTTCCGGTGACGGTGATCTGCGAACTCCTCGGCGTCCCGTTCGCCGACCGCGACGACTTCCAGGCGTGGACGAGAACCCTGGTCACGGTGGTCGGCGAGGGCGAGCAGGACGATCGCCCCGCCGCCTCGGCCGCGATGGTCGGCTACCTCGCGAAACTGGTGCGCACCAAGCAGTCCCGGCCCGCCGAGGATCTGCTCTCCCACCTCGTCCTGGCCGACGACGACGGCGACCGACTCACCGACCGCGAGCTGGTGTCGATGGCCTTCCTGCTGCTGGTCGCCGGCCACGAGACCACGGTGAACCTGATCGGCAACGGCGTGCTGGCCCTGCTCCGCCACCCCGAACAGTGGCAGGCCCTGCGCGCCGACCCCACCGGCATCCCCGCCGCGATCGAGGAGTTCCTGCGCTTCGACGGCCCCGTCGACATGGCCACCGTCCGCTACACCACCGAGCCGGTCACCCTGGGCGGCATCGAGATCCCCGCCGACGAACTCGTCTACGTCGCCCTCGCCGCCGCCAACCGCGATCCCGCCCGCTTCACCGACCCCGACACCCTCGCCACCGCCACCCCCACCTCCGGCCACCTCGCCTTCGGCCACGGCATCCACTTCTGCGTCGGCGCCCCCCTGGCCCGTCTGGAATCCGAAATAGCCTTCACCGCCCTGCTCGCCCGCTACCCCGACCCCACCCTGTCCCCCACCGCCGACCTCCACTGGCAATCCAGCACCCTCATCCGAGGACTACGAGACCTCCCGGTGCGGTTGCGTCGATGACCTCGAACCCGCACCGCGAGAACGGGTTCCGAACTCCCGTCGCGCGGCGATGCGGGGCGAGCGTCCCTGTGCGGTCAGGAGGTCGGGCCGTTGACCACCGCGTAGGCGAAGCCGTCCCAGCCTTTGGCGCCGACGGTTTGGATGACGGTGGCGTCGAGGCTGGGTTCGGCGGCGAGCAGGTCGATCAGGTCGCGGCTGGCGCGGGCGTTCGGGTCGTCGGTCTGTTCGTCGGCGACGGTGCCCGCGCGGACCACATTGTCGACGATGATGACCGAGCCGGGGTGGGTCAGGCGCAGCGCCCACTGCACGTAGTTGGAGTTGTTGACCTTGTCGGCGTCGATGAAGACCAGGTCGAAGGGTTCGGTGAGGTCTTCGGCGACACCGGGCAGGGTGTCCAGGGCGGCGCCGACGAGGATCTCGACGCGGTCGCCCACGCCGGCGCGGTCGAGATTGTCCCGGGCGACCTTGGCGTGGCGGGGTTCGAATTCGAGGGTGACGACGAGCCCGCCGTCGCCGACCGCGCGCGCCAGCCATTCGGTGCTGTAGCCGCCGAGGGTGCCGATCTCGAGCACGCGGCGCGCTTTCGCGGTGCGCGCCAACAGGTTCAACAGTTTGCCCTGCGGCGGGGAGACGTCGATGGCGGGCAGTCCGGCATCGGCGTTGGCGGTGAGGGCGGGCGCCCCTTCCTCGCCGACGAGCGTGGTGACGAGGTAGTTGTCGACGTCGGCCCAATCGTTGGTGGTCATGCTCGCAGTCTGCCACCGAGCGACCCCGGTGTCGCAGAGCCGCTACTTCGCGGTCTCCACTTCGGTGACGCCGCGGATCAGCTGCACCGCGTCCATCGCCATCGTCTTCAATGTCATCAGGGATTTGCCGAGTTCCACCAACAGGCTCCCGACCGAGGTCATGGCCAGCGAGATGTCCAGCAGTGCCCGCGCGATCAACCCGGGTGTGGCGGTCCCGCCGGACACGATGAGGATCGCGGTCGCCTCGGCGAGCATCCCCGCCAGACTGCTCAGGATCTCGATGATGATCGCGCGCACCGTCTCCACGACCCGCGTCATGCCCTCGTTGCACTTCGACAGCACCTCAGCGATCGCGGCCTTCTCCGCGATCTGCCCGGTGAGTTCGGTGGCCCTCGTGCGGTAGGCGTCGGCCGCGCAGCCCACCCAACCCCCGATACCGGTGTCGAGCGCGGCCGCCCATTCCGTGGCGGTGGTCCGCAGATGTTGCGCGATATTCCCCCACGCGTCGCTGTAGGCCTGGACCATGTCGGGATTGCCGCTGATCGAGTCGAGGGATTTACGCATCGGTTCGACATGTTCGAGCATCCAGCTCATCAGCTGAGAGCCCAGGAAATTGAACGGGTCGAATTTCGCCAGCGCGGAGCCGCCCTTGACGGCCTTGCCGATGGTCGTGGCCGCGTCGTACCAATCACGGCCGGTGATGGCGGCTTTGGCGATGGCCTCGGTGCGGTCCAGGACCGAGGCATCGGTGGTCAGCGCCTGGTAGAGGCCATATCCGTTCTCCAGCGTGTCGCCATGGATGGTGCCTTTGAAAATGCCCGAGTCGACTTCCTGCTTGCCGTCTTTGTCCTTCACCTCGGGCAGGCCGACACTGCTGAGGAACGGGTTGCCCTCTTGGTAATAGGTGTCGCGGAAATCCACCGAGCCGTCCTCGACGGTGAGCAGATCGTTGTCCGGCGCGGGGCCGTCGTCGAAGGTGTCGGCGTTGCCGGGAAACGCCAGGGTGTTCTCGTTGAGGAATCTGCCCGCCGCGTTGGGTCCGTCGGCCATGATCAGACCCGCCGATCGATCTCGGCGGCCTGCGCGGCGAGTTCGCCTGCCCGTGTGGTGTCGCAGGATTCGAAAGTGTCTGCGGCCGTGCGCAATTTGCCGGGCATGCTCGCGGTCACGGTGTCGAGCCGCGCCAAGGCGGTGGTGATCTCGTCGTGCAGCGAGTTCAGGGTGATCACCGCGTAGGGCTTCACGAGGAGGCCGTACCCGTCGTCGGCGTGGGCGAGATAGTTCACCGCCTCGAGGGCCTTGGCGACTCCGTTCGAGACGCCGTCCACCGACCCGGCCTGCGCCCTGATCGCTTCGAGGTCGATATTCACGAGACCGGTCACGCTGAGTTCCCTTCGTCGGCGAACTCGAACGAGCCCGCAACGTTCTCGATTCAGGTGAAACGTGCCCCGTCCGGTGCCCGCGACGGGGTCGGCGATCCTATTGCAACCAGGATTTCCGCTGGTAGAACAAGTCCTCATCGGACATCTCGTCGGGTGCGACGACCCGGTCACGATCGGGCGTGCGCGTCGCGGGCCCGGCCGGCGCAGGCGGCGTCCACGGCTCGACCGGCGGTGGCGGCGGTGGCGGAACGGCCCCCGCCGTGTCACCACCGGGGAATCGCTCGCTGTACTGCCCGACGATGGCCGCCCCCGCCTCGTCCCCACCGACCGTGTCCCGCACCAACTCGGTGACCCGCTCGCGCAACCCCGTCTGCGCCCGCCGCGTGCACGCCATCAACTCGGTCGCCACCGCCGCCGGATCCATCCCCCGCACCGCGGGCGCCAAAGTGATCGCCGTCGTCGACCCATTCGCATCGACGGTCACACTGATCCGCCCGTCCGCCGACGTCTCGGTCACGCTGACCTGCGCCATCCGGTCGTGCAATTCCTGATACCGCTGCGCCTGCCCCTCGAGCTCCCGAGCCCGCCGCGCGAGATCCTCAGCGGCACTACTCAAATCGTCCACGCCACACCCTCCCACCGACCCTCGACACAGCAGGACGGCCCCGAACCCAACCCCACTCAGACCGCGCCGAGACTACCCGACCCCCACCCCACCCCACCACGTGAACGCCCATTCTCCCCTGTCGCACACCGACGCCCACCACTATCACGCTGACCGACAGGATCCCGACGAAAACCGGTGCCGCACCACCGACGAGGAGCGTGCCTCCCGCCACAACGGCACCAACCGCCCCCACCCATAGCACAATCCTCCCCCATCTGGACCGTTGATCACCACGCTCTGGTGGCGAGAATTCCTCGCCGACCATCCCTGAGAGCGTGGTGATCAACCGTTCAGAACAGGAAGTAGCGCTGGGCCATGGGGAGTTCGGTGGCGGGTTGTTCGGCCCAGACCTCGCCGTCGATGCGGACGGTGAAGGTGTCGGGGTCGACTTCGATGTGGGGCATGGCGTCGTTGTGGGGCATGTCGGCCTTGGTGACGCGGCGGGCGTTCTTGACGGGCACCAGTTTTCGGCGCACGTTGAGGCGGTTGGCGAGGCCGTCGTCGATGGCCTGCTGGGAGACGAAGTGCAGGGAGGTCGCGGCGGCGGCGGGGGCGGCGGCGCCGAACATGGGGCGCGGCAGGACCGGTTGGGGGGTGGGGATGGAGGCGTTGGCGTCGCCCATGGCGGCCCAGGCGATCATGCCGCCCTTGAGCACCGCATGCGGGCGGACACCGAAGAACGCGGGCTCCCACAGCACCAGATCGGCGAGTTTGCCGACCTCGACCGAGCCGATCTCGTCGTCGAGTCCGTGTGAGATCGCCGGGCAGATGGTGTATTTCGCGATGTAGCGCTGCACGCGCGCGTTGTCGGCGGCCCCGTCACCGGGCAGGGCGCCGCGGCGGCGTTTCATCACGTGGGCGGTCTGCCAGGTGCGCATCACCACTTCGCCGATGCGCCCCATGGCCTGGGAGTCCGAGCCGATCATGGAGATGGCGCCGAGGTCGTGCAGCAGGTCCTCGGCGGCGATCGTGGACGGGCGGATCCGGGATTCGGCGAAGGCCAGGTCCTCGGGGATCGACGGGCTCAGGTGGTGGCACACCATGAGCATGTCGAGGTGCTCGTCGAGGGTGTTCACGGTGTGCGGTCGGGTGGGGTTGGTGGAGCTGGGCAGCACGTTGAGATGCGAAGCGACCGTGATGATGTCGGGCGCGTGCCCACCGCCGGCACCCTCGGTGTGGTAGGCGTGGATGCCGCGTCCGGCGATGGCGGCGAGGGTGTCCTCGACGAACCCGGCCTCGTTCAACGTGTCGGAGTGCAAGGCGACCTGCACGCCCGCCGCGTCGGCGACGGTGAGGCAGGCATCGATCGCGGCCGGGGTCGAGCCCCAGTCCTCGTGCAGTTTGAAACCCGATGCGCCACCGCGCAATTGCTCCCACATCGATTCCTGGCTGACCGTGTTGCCCTTGCCGAGCAGCACGATGTTCATCGGCCAGTGATCGAGGGATTCGAGCATCCGCGCGAGGTGCCAGGACCCGGGGGTGACGGTGGTGGCCTTGGAACCCTCGGCCGGGCCGGTGCCGCCACCGATGAGGGTGGTGATGCCGCCGCCGAGCGCCTCGTCCATCAGCTGCGGACAGATGAAGTGCACGTGGCAGTCGATCGCCCCGGCGGTGAGAATGCGCCCGTTCCCGGCGATGATCTCGGTCGAGGGCCCGACCACCAGGTCAGGATGCACGCCCGACATCGTGTCGGGGTTGCCCGCCTTGCCGATGCCGCAGATGCGCCCGTCGCGGATGCCGACGTCGGCTTTGATGATGCCCCAGTGATCGACGATCACCACGCCGGTGATGACGGTGTCGGGGGCCCCGTCGGCGCGGGTGGCGCGCGATTGCCCCATCGACTCGCGCAGCACCTTGCCGCCGCCGAACACCGCTTCCTCGCCCGCGAGTCCCGGTCCGCCACTGCGGTCTTCGGTGATCTCGATGAGTAGGTCGGTGTCGGCCAGGCGAATTCGGTCGCCGGTGGTCGGCCCGAACAGTTCGGCGTAGCGGGCGCGGCTCAGTTCGGTCATCGGCTCTCTCCCGGACGTCGCGGCGATTCGGCTGCCGCGCGGTGAATGTCGTTGTGCTCAGGCATCCAGCTGCCCCGGCGGGTTCATGCTGATTCCGTAGACCTCGCGGGTTCCGCCGAGCGGAACCAGCGAGATCCGCTGTGGCAGACCGGGTTCGAATCGCACGGCGGTACCGGCGGGAATGTCGAGGCGGTGCCCGTAGGCGGCGTCGCGATCGAAGTCCAAGGCGGCGTTGGACTGCGGGAAGTGCACGTGGCTGCCGACCTGCACCGGCCGGTCGCCGGTATTGACCACCTCGAGTTCGACGCGCACCGCGCCGGCGTTGAGTTCGATCGTGCCCTCGGCACAGAGGTATTCACCGGGAATCATGCGCGTCGCCTATCCGATCGGGTGGTGCACGGTGACGAGCTTGGTCCCGTCGGGAAAGGTCGCCTCGACCTGCACGTCGTGAATCATCTCGGGCACGCCCTCCATCACGTCCTCGCGGGTGAGCACCGAGCGTCCCGACGACATCAGTTCGGCCACGGTCCGCCCGTCGCGCGCGCCCTCGAGCACGTGGTCGGTGATCAGCGCGATCGATTCCGGGTGGTTCAACTTCAACCCCCGCGCCTGCCTGCGGCGTGCCAGTTCGGCCGCGTAACTCAGCAGCAACCGTTCCTGCTCGTGCGGCGACAGGCGCATACGTTCTCTCCTCGGCGGGTGGTGGTCGGTGAGCGACATTCTGACACGCCCCACGCACCGCTGCCCGACCGCGGCGACCGTGACCGGGGACGACTCCGAACCGGTTCACCAGATGTTAACGAAGCACCGACCCGAGACGATAGCCAATCGACATTACTGATAGTTCCGATGGCGAAACCAGGTGATGTTCCATGGTCAGGCGCTTGCTCGCCGCGCTCGCGGCGGCCGCTCTGCTCACCGCCGGCGCGGCCTGCGCGCCGGTTCCCGAACCGGACGCGCCGATGACGAAGAGCACCACCACCCGGACGAAGCCGGTGGTGATCGAACCCGATCAGGTCGGCGACATCCTGCATCAGCGGCCGAACACCGCGGCGGGCGATCCGCCACCGTCTCCCGGCGACCCACCGCCGTCCCCCGGTGCCCCGCCGCGCTCCCCGGACGAGCCGCCGACCACCCGGCAGGGCCCACCCTCGGCCGCCGACCCGCGACCGCCCGCTCCGGCGCCCCGAGTGCCCGCGAACGTACCGCGCACCCCGGTCGCCACCCCCATCGTTCCGCCGCCGCCACCGAAGACCACACCACCCCCGTCGACCACAACCACACCACCGACCACCGACGCTCCGACGACGCCATCGGAGGTCCCTCCGGTCGAGTGCGGACCGGGTTCCTACGAGAACAGCGCGGGCGACTGTGTCCCGACTCCCGCGCCCGCCCCCGACGCCCCGCCCGGCGCGACCGCCCTGTGCAACAACGGCGAGTACTCCTACAGCAAGACCAGGTCGGGGGCCTGTTCGAGCAACGGCGGGGTCGCGCGCTGGCTGGGGTAATTCGTTGGCTCCCAGCGCGACTCGCGGTCTAGCGTCGCACGCATGAGCGAATGGACCGGACTTCTCAACGTGGTCGATGTGGAAGCCACCTGCTGGGATGGCGCACCGCCACCCGGCCAGATGAACGAGATCATCGAAATCGGTGTCACCGTGGTCGATCTGGCGACTCGAACGCGGGTGAGCAAGCACGGAATCCTCGTGCGTCCCACCCGCTCGACCGTCAGCGCGTTCTGCACCGAACTCACCAGCCTCACCCAGGAACAGGTCGACACCGGCGTCACCTTCGACGAGGCGTGTCGCCTGCTGGTGGCGGAGTTCGCGGCCACCGAACGCCCGTGGGCGAGCTGGGGCGACTACGACCGCAAACAGTTCCGCTCCCAGTGCGAGATCACCGGCGTCCCTTACCCGTTCAGCTCCGAACACACCAACGCCAAGCAGGTTTTCGCCGAGTCCTACGGATTGCGCCGTCGTCCTGGCATGGACGGCGCCCTGCGCATCGCCGACCTGCCGCTCGAGGGCACCCATCATCGCGGTGATGACGACGCGTGGAATATCGGCGCCCTGGTCGTCGACGTCCTCGATCGCGGCGGCTGGCGGGTCACGACCGTCGACTGACCCGGCTGGCCGTGGCCGACCGGTTGGCCCGCCTGTTCCTGTCGGGTCGGCTCCGCCCGTGTGACCCGGCGATCGAGGCCGAGCGCGCGATCCTGCGCACCTTCCACAGGTTCTTCCGCATCGCCGACACCGCCCAGAGCGAACGCTTCGCCGAGTGCTTCACCCCCGACGCCCTGATCGAATACCGCATCATGCCCGGCCCGCCCGTGCTCTTCCACGGCCGTGACTCGTTCACCGCCCACATGAGCCGCGTCCCGAAATCCCAACGCTCCCTCGTCGCCCACGTCATCGGCCAGACCACCATCGAATGGACCGCCGACCGCCCCCTCCTCACCGCCTATGCCACTGTCTGGCACTGGTTTTCGAGCACCGCCGCCGCCGATGTGGGCCGCCCCGCCGACTGGGTCGTCATCGGCCTGGTCCGGGACGAGTTCGCCCAGCACGACGGCGAATGGCTGATCTCCCACCGCGACGTCCGCCACGTCGCGGGCCGAGTAGCCGCCGGGCACGGCCCCGCCTGATCGCCCGGAGCACCGGCGCGGATCTGTCCCGCTGCCGTGAGCTCATCCGCCTAACCACGGCATCGGTCGGAGTCGCGCTCGGGAGCCGCCGCGGAGAACGCGAAAGTCCCCGAGCGGAACGGAAATTCCACTCGGGGACGGTCGAGGACAACTCAGCGGCGGCGCAGCGCCGGATCGGCCAATGCGTCCGGGATCTTTCCGGTGTCGCGTTCGTGGAAGATCGTGCCGGGGGGCACGATCTCGTCGATGCGGTCGAGAATGTCGTGGCTCAGCACCACCTCGGCCGCCTCGAGATAGGTGTCGAGGTGTTCTTCGGTGCGGGGGCCGATGATGGCGGCGGTGACGTCGGGGTGGGCGAGGACGAAACCGATCGCCAATTGGATCAGGGTGAGGCCGGATTCTTCGGCGAGGACGGCGAGGGCGTCGGCGGCGGCGAGTTTGGCGGCGTTGGCGGGGGCGTCGATGTCGAAGCGGCCGGGGATCAGGTCGGCGCGGTGGGAGTGCGGTTGGTCGGCGCCGAGGCGGTAGTTGCCGGAGAGCCAGCCCGCGGCGAGGGGGCCGTAGGTGATGACGCCGAGACCGTAGGTACGCGCGATCGGCAGAGTTTCCCGTTCGATGCCGCGAACGAGCGGCGAGTACGGAACCTGTTCGGTGGCAGCGCGATTGGCCTTGGTGCGGTCGGCGATCCACTGGGCTTCGATGAGTTCGCCGGGCGAGAACACCGAGGTGCCGTAGTAGCGGATCTTGCCGGCGCGTACCAGATCGTCGAGGGTGGCGACGGTGTCCTCGAGCGCGGTGACCGACTCGGGGCGGTGCACCTGGTAGAGGTCGAGGTGGTCGGTGTCGAGGCGGCGCAGGGAGTCCTCGACGGCGCGGGCGATCCAGCGCCGTGAGTTGCCGCGGTGGGTGGGGTCGTCGTCGACGGCGTTGTGGAACTTGCTGGCCAGGATCACGTCGTCGCGGCGGCTGTGCAGGGCCTTGCCGACGATGATCTCGGATTCGCCGCGCGAGTAGGTGTCGGCGGTGTCGACGATGTTGATGCCGGCGTCGAGGGCCCGGTGGATCAGGGCGATCGATTCCTCGTGGGTGGTGCCGCCGCGGGAGCCGAAGTTCATGGTGCCCAACACATACGGGCTGACGCGGACTCCGGTGCGGCCGAGCGGGCGCAGGTCGGACAGGCTCATCGGGTGGCTCCGATCGTGGGGCGACGGCGGGTGGACGCGTCGGTGAGCGAGGGCGGCAGGTAGCCCTCGTCGGCGGGACTGAGGGTGGTGCCGGGGGCGACGATCTCGTCGATCCGGTCGAGAACCTCGGAGCTCAGGCGCACGTCGACGGCGCCGAGTTGGGTTTCGAGGTGGGCCAGCGTGCGCGGTCCGATGATCACGCTGCTCACGGCCGGGTGTTGCAGCACGAACGCCAGCGACAGGTGCACCAGCGACAGCCCCGCCTCGTCGGCGAGCTTGGCGAGTTCCTCGGCGGCGGCGCGTTTGCGCTGGTTGGCGACGAGTTCGGGGTCGTGACGGTGCGGTTGACGGGTGAGCCTGCTCGACTCGGGCGCGGTCTCGCCCGCCCGGTACCGACCCGACAGCCAGCCACCCGCGAGGGGGCTCCAGGTGAGCACGCCGAGGCCGTAGCGTTCGGCGAGGGGCAGGGTGGCGCGTTCGGCGCCGCGCGCCAGGATCGAGTAGGGCGGCTGTTCGGTGGCCGGGCGGGTCAGGTGGCGGTCCTGGGCCACCCACTGCGCCTGCACCAGCTGGTGCGGTTCGAACGTCGTGGTGCCGTAGTAGCGGATCTTGCCGGCGCGCACCAGATCGTCGAGGGCCCGCAGGGTTTCTTCGAGCGGAACCTCCGGGTCGGGGCGGTGCACCTGGTACAGGTCGAGGTGGTCGGTGCCGAGGCGACGCAGCGAGTCCTCGACGGCCCGGATGATCCAGCGCCGGGAATTGCCCCGGGTATTGGGGTTGGTGCCGATCTGGCCGTGGAACTTGCTGGCCAGCACCACCTCGTCGCGGCGACCGCGCAGGGCCTTGCCGACGATTTCCTCGTTCTCGCCCTGGGAGTAGACGTCGGCGGTGTCGACGACGTTGATGCCCGCGTCGAGGGCCCGGTGGATGATCGTGGCGGCGTCGTCGTGGTCGGGGTTGGCCCAGGCGCCGAAGTTCATGGCGCCCAGGGTGAGTGGGCTCACCAGCACGCCGGTGCGGCCGAGGTATCGCAAGGTCATGGAGTCACTTTCCGGTGGAGACGGGTTGGCGGGCGAAGGAATTCGCCGGCTCGGGCAGGTCGAGATGACCGCGCAGGGTGGTGTGTTCGTAGTCGCGGCGGAAGAGCCTGCGGCGGCGCAGTTCCGGGATGACCTCGTCGACGAAATCGGTGAGGTAGCCGGGCAGCACGGCCGGGATGATGGTGAAGCCGTCGATGCCCGCGTTGCGGTGCCACAGTTCGATGTGGTCGGCGACCGTGCGCGGTGTGCCGATCACGACGCGATGCCCGCCGAGGAACTCGGTGAGCAATTCGCGTACGGTGTGGCCGGTTTCGAGGGCGTAGCCGGTGATCGAGGCGAAGAAGCCCTGCGGGCCGACGCGGTCCGGCGGCAGGATCGTCAGGTGCCGGGGCAGCGGGGCGTCGAGGTCGAGTTCGGCGTCGGGGTAGCCGAGCCAGCGGGCGAACTGGCGCACCGGGGCGCTGTCGGGGTGCAGGCGGGCTTGGAGTTCGTCGAACCGGGCGTGCGCCTCGACCTCGGTGGAGCCGATGACCGGGACCAGGCCGGGCAGGATCCGGATGGCGTTGCCGTCGCGGCCGGACGCCGTTGCGGCCGCGCGGATCTCGGTGGTGAAGGCGCGGGCGGCGGACAGGCTGAGCTGGGTGGTGTAGATCGCCTCGGCGTGCGCGGCGGCGAAGGCCCGGCCCTGCTCGGACGCGCCGGCCTGCACGAGGACGGGGCGGCCCTGCGGGGAACGCAGCACGTTCAACGGTCCGGCCACCGAGTAGAACTCGCCCTGGTGATTCACCGCGTGCACGCGATCGGGGTCGGCGAAGACCCCGGCTTCCTGATCACCGATCAGCGCGTCGGATTCCCAACTGTCCCACAGCTTTTCGGTCAGCGACACGTACTCGGCGGCGCGGCGGTACCGTTCGTCGCGCTCGGGCAGTGCGCTGATGCCGAAGTTGCGGGCGGCATTGGGCTCGAAGGTGGTGACCACGTTCCAGCCCGCGCGGCCCCCGCTGACATGGTCGAGGGACAGGATCCGCCGGGCCAGGTTGTAGGGCAGGTTCAGCGAGGTGGTCGCGGTGGGGATCAGGCCGATGCGCTCGGTGGTCACCGCCAGGGCGGAGCTGAGCAGGATCGGGTCGAGGGTGGCGGCGGGTCCGCGGGCGATGCCGGGTTGCTGCACGGGAATGTCGGGGAACAGCAACCCGTCGAGTCCGCCGCGTTCGGCCTCGGCCGCGATCCGCTGGTAGTGCGCGAGTTGGATGAAGGCGTCGGCGGGCAGGCTCGGTTCGAGCCAGGCGGCCGGGTGGTATCCGGCGCTGCCGACATTGACGAAGAAGTGCAGTTTACGGGTCATCGGGCAGCCCCTTCGGCGATGGTGCCCCGGTAGGCGGGGACGGGCAGTCCGAGGTGACCGCGCAGGGTGGTGGTCTCGTATTCGGTGCGGAACACGCCGCGTTCGCGCAGGATCGGCACGACGCCGTCGACGAAGTCGTCGAAGCCGCCGGGCAGCACGTCGGGCATGAGGTTGAAGCCGTCGGCGATGCCCCGATCGACCCAGTCGATGATGGCGTCGGCGACCTGTTCGGGGGTGCCGGTGACGATGCGGTGGCCCGCACCGCCGCCGAGTCTGCGCAGCAGTTGGCGCACGGTGAGGTTCTCGCGGCGGGCCAGGCCGAGGGCGATCTTGTAGAAGGTCTGCGACCCGCCCGCCTCGTCCGGGTCGGCGAGCAGGTGCCACGGGAGGGGGCCGTCGAGGGTGAGGTCGTCGCGGTCGACCCCGAGCTGGGTGGCCAGGCGGTCCAGGGCGTAGTCCGGGGGGACCAACTCGGCCAGCAGCTCCCGGCGTTGCGCCGCTTCGGCTTCGGTCGAGCCGATGACGGTCGAGAGGCCGGGCAGGATCAGGATGTCCTCGGGGCGGCGTCCGTAGCCGACCGCCCTGGCCTTCACATCGCGGTAGTACTCCCCCGCTTCCTCGACCGTCTGCGCGGCCGTGAAGATGACCTCGCCGATCTTCGCGGCCAGCGCCCGACCGTCCTTGGACGCGCCCGCCTGCACGACCACCGGTTCGCCCTGCGGCGAGCGCGGGACATTGAGCGGGCCCGCCACGTCGAAGTGTGGGCCGTGGTGATCGGCGGGGTGGATGCGGGTGTAGTCGGCGAAGCGGTGGGTGGCCTTGTCGCCGATCAGCGCGTCGGGCTCCCAGCTGTTCCACAGCGTGCGCACCACCTCGACGAATTCGGCGGCGCGTTCGTAGCGGGCGGCGTGGGCGGGTTCGGCGGCGAAACCGAAGTTGCGGGCGGATTCGACGCCGGCGGTGGTGACCACGTTCCAGCCGGTGCGTCCGCCGCTGAGCAGGTCGAGGGAGGCGAAACGGCGGGCCACGTCGTAGGGGTCGTTGTAGCTCGAGGACAGGGTGGCGATGAGGCCCACGCGCTCGGTCGCGGCGGCGAGTGCGGCCAGGATCACCGACGGTTCGAGGCTGTTGAACGGGCGGTAGCGGATGTCCTCGCGGACAGCGGGGCCGTCGGCGAGGAAGATCGCGTCGAACTTGGCCTCTTCGGCGCGCTGGGCGATGCGGACGTAGTGGTCGAGGGTGAAGCTCGCGGCCGGGTCGGTGCCGGGGAACCGCCACGAGCCGCCGAAGACGCCCGCGTTGAGGATGTTGACGTTGAGGTGCACCTGGCGTCGGGTCACGGCCGTGCCTCCTCGGTGCGGCCCGCGGCCAGGGCGGCGCGACCGAGATCGGCGAGCACGAAATCGCTCTGCGGGAAGTGGATTCGGCCGACCATGGCGTCGCGGTGGTGGCGTTCGAGGGGGTGACGCCGGTCCAGGCCGGGGTTGCCGGTGAGGTCCAGCGCGGATTCGGTGACCCGGATGGCGGTGGCGGTGGCCACGTGTTTGGCCAGGGCGGGCAGGCGGCCGTGTTCGTCGTCGGCCAGGCTCGCCACCCCCTGGCGCAGCAGGGCGCGACTGGTCTGGATCCAGGCTTCGATCTCGCCGACCCGGTCGTGGAAACGCGGCACGGTGGCCAGCGAATCGCCCAGGGCGGTGGGCACTCTGGTGTGCAGGTAGCGCACCAGCCAGTCCCTTGCGGCGATGGCGACGCCGTTGTAGTTGGCGGCCAGCAGCAGCGGCAGGGCCTGACGGCCCGCGCGACGGATCTTCGCGGTGCCCGCGTTGGGATCGCGCAGGTCGACGAGGCGCTCGTGCGGCACGACGGTGCCCTCGAAGATCACCGACTGGGTGTCGGAGGCGCGCAATCCGAGGTGGTTCCAGGTGGGTTCGACATGCCAGCCGGTGGCGGAGCGGTCGAGCAGGAAGGTGGCGATGCGCGGATTCGGTTCGGCGGTGCTGGTGGTGACGGTGAACCAGGTCAGCCCGGAAATGCCGGTGGCATAGGCTTTTTCACCGTCGATGCGCCAGTCGCCCGAGGGCAGGCGGGTGGCGGTGGTGGCGGGGACGCCGCCGCGCGAGAGGCTGCCGAGTTCGCGTTCCACGGCCAGGCCGTTGATCAGCGCGCCGTCGGTGGCCGCCGAGCGCAGCACCAGTTCCTTCAGGTCGGCAGGCCACGGGCTGTCGTCGCGGATCAGGCCGAGCTGGTTGGTGTAGTTCCACTGCAGGATCAGCCCGACCGAGGGATCGGCGGCGCCGACGCGTTCGATCACCTCGACGGCTTGCGCCAATCCCGCACCGAGCCCGCCGAATTCGACCGGCACCGTCAGCGCGGGGGCGCCGATGGCGCGCAGGGCTTCGAAGGCGGCGAACGGGAATCCGCCCGCCCGGTCGTGGTCGGCGGCGCGGTCGGCGATCAGGGTCAGCGCTGCGGCGAACGCGTCCTCGTCCAGACCGTGCGCGGTGGGCGCTGGGGCCACGGAAGTCATGCGGTGGTCACTCTCCTGGTCGCGTCACGACAGCGGTGGTCGTGACGCATGGTTGTGCGGCACACCGGCATTCGCCGAAACGGCGTCTCGGTGCGCGAGGAAGGGGAATCGTCGAAGTCAGCGACGACAACAGAGCGGAACCGTCGAGGTCCGCGCCGGGAATGTCACGAGACCTCCTTTCCGCGTGCGGTTTCCGTGCTCCCAGTATCGGAACGGTCCATGCCGCCGAACAAGACAGCGGGTCTACGAGATTCGTTCAGTTTTTCTCGACCGTGCGCACGGTCAGGACGCCAGTTGTTCGGGGGCGGCGATGGTGCGCAGGGCGCGGATGGCGGCGGCGATGGCGGGCCGTTCCAGCGACGCCTGCCGGTAGGTCACCCCGATTTGGCGCGACCCGTTGGCGACCGTGCACGCCACCAGGTGCCGGTACTGCGGCGGCACCGACATCTCTGGCACCACCGCCACCGCGAGCCCGTGGTCGACGATCTCGGCCATCCCGACGAAGGTGCCGCTGCGGTGCTCGATGCGCGGGGAGAACCCGGCCTCGCGGCAGGCGTACATCACCGACACGATCGAGGGCGCGCCGTCGCGCGCGGCCACCCAGTCCGCGTCACGCACCGCCGACAGTCCCTGCTGGCGGGCCCGTTCGCGCAGGCCGGGCGGGGCCAGCAGCACGAGCGGGTCGGCGAAGAGGAACTCCGAGGCCAAGCCCAGCGGCAGGTCGCGGGCGCGGAAGGAATAGGAGTAGGTGATCGCGATGTCGACCTCCTGCTGGCGCACCGCGGGCACCGACTCCACCGGGATCAGGTCCACCACGCGCACCCGCAGGCCCGGGTTCTCGGCCATGAGCTTGGCCGCGCAGGGCAGCGCGAGTTGGGTTTGCGCGGTGCGGAAGGTGGCCAGGGTGAGCACCCCGGTGATGGCCTCCGCGGTCGCGGCCACCGCGCTCTCGGCTTCCTCGAGCGCGGTGATGATCCGGGAGGTGTAGTCGACCAGGACCCGCCCCGCGTGGGTCAGGCGCAGTACCCGGCCCTCGCGGCGGGTGAGCACGGTGCCCACCTCCTCCTCGAGGATGCGCAACTGCTGGGAGACCGCCGAGGTGGTGATCCCGTGCAGTTCCGACACCGCGGTCATGGTGGTTCGCTCGGCGAGATCGCGCAACAGGACAAGGCGTCGAATGTCGTACATGGGTTTCCTCGCTTCGACCGGTTGCCGTCCGGATGCGCTAATCATCCGCACCACCGACAATGCAGGAAATCCTTACGATCAGAGCGATTCTGCGCAGCTCGTCTACGCCGATCACGCGACCACCGCCGCCACGGGCGTCGCGCGGTCCGCGCCGACGGGGACCGCGTCGAGCAACTGCCGGGTGTAGTCCTGGGTCGGGTTCTCGAAAACGGTGCTCACCGAACCGGATTCGACCACCGCGCCCGCCCGCATCACGGTCACCTCGTCGGCCACCAGGCGCACCACCCCCAGGTCGTGGGTGATGAACAGGTAGGTCAGGCCCTGCTGGTGTTGCAGGTCGACCAGCAACCGCAGGATCTGCGCCTGCACCGACACATCCAGCGCCGACACGGCCTCGTCCAGGATCAGCATGCGCGGTCCGGCGGCCAGCGCCCGCGCGATCGCCACCCGCTGACGCTGACCGCCCGAGAGCTCGGTGGCCTTGCGCGCCAAGTGTTCTCGTGACAGCGCCACCTCGTCGAGCAGTTCCAGGACCCGCTCGCGGCGGCGCGGTCCGCGCGGGAGCAAGCCCAGCGCGACAAGAGGTTCGGCGATGATCTGCTCGACCGTGAACTTCGGATCCAGCGACGAATACGGGTTCTGGTAGACGAATTGGATCCCGCGCCGGATCGGCCGCAACTTGCCCCGCGAGAGTCCGTCGATCCGCGCACCGTCGAACCACACCTCACCCGAATCCGCCGAAGCGAACCCGGCCGCGATCCGCGCGACGGTCGACTTGCCTGCCCCCGACTCCCCCACCAGCGCGTGTGTGGTGCCCGCGCGCACCGCCAGGGAGACCTTGTCGACCGCCCGCACACCACCGTGGGCGAACGTCTTGGCCAGATCACGGACCTCGAGCAGCGCCGTGCCCGCCGTCGGCACCGGTTTCGCGCGCGCCGAGGCGGTACCGATGGAGATCGGCGCCGACGTCGCATCCGCACCGGGCCTCGCGGACGAGCCGATGTCCGGCGTCGGCTCGGTGGTGCCCTGGCGCGGGGCGGTGTCGGACCTGCGAATCGTCCCCGCTCGGGTGGTCGCACCGGCGCCTGATTCGTGGCGCGGGTCGGTGTCGGAGCGCAGGCTCGTCGTCCCGGGTCGGGCGGTCGAACCGGCGCCCGATTCGTAGCGCGGTTCGGTGCCGGACCGCGGGCTCGTCGTCCCAGTGCCGCCACCCGGTTCGGTGCCGGTCAGCCGGGTGCTGTGGCGGGTGGGCGCGGCCGCGACCAGGCGGCGGGTGTAGTCGTGGTGGGGGTCGGTGAGGATGCGGGTGGCGGGGCCCTCCTCGACGATGCGGCCGTGTTGCATGACGATCAGGCGGTCGGAGCGTTCCGCGGCGACGCCGAGGTCGTGGGTGACCAGCAGGACGCCGAGGCCGAGGGTTTCGCGCAGGTGGGCGAGGTGATCGAGGATCACCTTCTGCACCGTCACGTCCAGGGCGGAGGTGGGCTCGTCGGCCACCAGCAGAGCCGGGTCGTTGGCCAGGGCGATGGCGATGAGCACGCGCTGTTTCATGCCGCCGGACAGTTCGTGCGGGTACTGCCGGTAGACCCGTTCGGGGTCACGCAGGCCGGCGGTGGCCAACTTCTCCACCGCCAGCGCGCGACCCGGCCCGGACTCGACGCGCCGGTGCAGCCGCAATGCCTCGAGCACCTGGGTGCCGACCCGTTTGACCGGGTTCAACGATGTGCCGGGGTCCTGGGGCACGAAACCGACGAACGGGCCGCGCAACCGAGCCAGCTTGCGGTCGCTCCAGGACGCGGTGTCGTGCCCGTTCAATTCCAACGCCGTGGCCTCGACCCGCGCCGAGGCGGGCAGCAGGTGCAGGGCGGCGTGGATGGTGGTGCTCTTGCCCGAGCCGGATTCGCCCACGATGGAAACGAATTCGCCCCGGTCCACGCTCAGCGACACACCGTCGACCGCCGCCGTGCGGCTGGCGCGGTAGCGCACGGACAGGTCATCGACCCGCAGCAGGGTGTCCTTCTCGCTCATCGCTTCTCTCCCAGTGCTCGCCCGATTCGATTGGTGGACAGCACGACCACGGCGATCACGATGCCGGGCAGCAGCGAGATCCACGGATAGGTAGCCAGGTAGT
Source organism: Nocardia lasii (assembly GCF_042658545.1). Classification (NCBI taxonomy): domain Bacteria; kingdom Bacillati; phylum Actinomycetota; class Actinomycetes; order Mycobacteriales; family Nocardiaceae; genus Nocardia; species Nocardia lasii. Next base: position 45,532 of record NZ_JBHSQN010000009.1, on the reverse strand, counting down.
CGCGGCCCTCCGACACCGCCAGGCCCCACTCCGGGTCCGGCGGCGGCGCGCCGTAACCGAGGAAGCCCAGCGCCGCCACGGCCAGCACCGCCGTGCCGCATTCGAGCGCGGCCAGCGACAGCACCGCCGAGACCGAGTTCGGTAGCACGTGGCGCACCACCACCCGACCGAAACCGGCGCCGGACCCGTAGGCGGCCTCCACGTAGTCGGTGCCCGCGACCTTGAGCACCTCCGAGCGCATCACCCGCGCGAACGCCGCCACCGCCGAGATACCGACGGCGACAGCGATATTCACGGTGCCGTAGCCCAGCGCGGTGACCACGGTCATGGCCAGCAGCAGGCTCGGGATGGCCAGCAGCACATCGACACAGCGCATGATCACCGCGTCGACCCGTCCGCCCACGAACCCGCTGAGCAACCCGATCGCCGACCCGACCACGAACCCCAACGCCACCGCGAGCAAGGTCGCGGTCAGCGTGGTGGAGGTGCCGTAGATGGTGCGGGCCAGCAGGTCTCGCCCGAGCCGGTCGGTGCCGAACAGGTGCTCGAGACTCGGCGCGCTGAAACTGGCGTCCGAATCCCCTTCCAGCGGCGAGTATTTCGTGAACCAGGACGGCACCACCGCCCAGGCGAGCACGGTCGCGATCACCAACCACGCCAGGGTGAGTCCCGGCGCGGCGGTGAGCACCCGCCGCACGCGAGCGAAACCCCCTGGCGCGGTGCGGAGGTCGTTGTCGAGGACGGTCATGCCGGAGTCCTTGCTCGCACACGGGACCGCAGCCGCGGATCCACCAGCGGATAGACGAGATCGACCAGGAAGTTCACCGTGACGAACACCAGCGCGGCGAACACCACCACGGCCTGCACCAGCGGCACGTCCTGGGTGCGCACCGCCGTCTCGGTCAGACGGCCCAATCCCGCACGGGAGAACACGGTTTCGACGATCACCGCGCCGGCGAGCAGATTGCCGAAGGTGACCCCGGCGATGGTCAGCGCGGGCAAAGCGGCATTCTCGAGCACCTCCCGCACCAGCACCCACAGCCGGGTCGCGCCCTTGGCCACCGACACCGTCACATACCCGGCGTGCAGTTCGGCGTCGAAGTTCTTGATCAGCAACTGCGCGATCGGCGCCGACACCGGGATGGCCAGGGTCACCGCGGGCAACACCAGCGCCCCGAAACCCTCGTTGCCGATCGGCGGGAACCACCCCAGCTGGAACGAGAACACTTGCAGCAGCGCAAGTCCCACCAGGAACACCGGTACCGACACCCCCGCCGCGGGCAGGGTCGCGACGAAGTCGGCGACCCACTTGGTGCGGGTGTAGCCCGCCGTCACGGCGACCGCGAAGGCCAACGCGACGGCGAGCACGAGCGCGGCGCCCGCCAGCAGGGCGGTGTGCGGCAGGACCGACACGATCAGCGGCAAGACCTGCTCACCGGTGCGGGTCGAGGCCCCGAAATCACCGGTCAGCGCGGCGAACAGCCGGTCGGTGTACTGGCCGAGCAGGTCCTGGTTCAGCCCGAAGTACTCCCGGGAGTTCTGTTTGTCCGTCTCGGAGATCAGGTCGCCCTGCGAGGGGTCGAACAGGAAGTCGACCGCGTCGTAGGGCAGCACGAACAGCAGCACGAAGGTGAGGGTGTAGGCGCCCCACACCACGAACACCGCCTGCCCCAGTGTGGCGAGCACATAGCGCGTCATCGGTTACCTCGGCTCGATCCAGGTGTCGTAGAAGACATTGCGCGACTGCGCCTCGTAGCCGATGTTGTGCACCCGGGGCGAGGCCGCGGTGACCTGCGCCGGGTTGTACACCGGCACCGTGAGCACCTGGTCCACGAGCAGGAACCGCTGCGCCGCCTCGGCCGCCTCGGCCCGCTTGCCGGGGTCGAGGGTCTTGCTCACCGCGCTGAGCTTGTCGATCGCCTGCTGGTAGATCGGGTTCTCCGGCGCGAGCTTGGCCGAGTTCGTGTACTGCGGCGAGTACACCTGCTCGAGCACCGCCACGTCGGCGCGACTCTGGTTGGCCACCTGGATGTTCCAGCGTTTCTGCTGGGTGGCGGCGGCGGTGTAGTCCGGGATCGGCAGCACATTGAGCTTCAGGTCGATGCCGATCTTGCGCAGGTCCTGCTGGATCAGCTCATAGGCGGGCTTGTTGTTGACCAGGTTGTTGATGCCGAGCAGCGCCAGTTCCAGGCGGCGGCCCTGTCCGTCCACCCGGATGCCGTCGGAACCCTTCTTCCACCCCGCGGCCTCCAGGATCTGTTCGGCCTCGGCCTGGTCCTGCTTCAGTTCCGCCGAGAAGTCGACGTGACCGGGCACGCGCGAGGAGATCACCGAACTCGACACGGTGTAGCTCGGGGTGAGCACGGTCTTGGTGAGCGCGTCGCGATTCCAGCCCAGCTTCACCGCCTCGCGCACGGCGCGGTCGTCGGTCGGGAACAGGTCGGTCTTGAGGTCGAAGGAGATGTCGCGGCCGGGGATGAGCTGCGGCACGATCCGGTAGCCCTCGGCCTTCAGCGGTGCCTCGTCGGTGTTGTTGACGTCGAGGATCGCGTCGACCTGGCCCGCGCGTAACGCACCGGTGCGCACCGCGGCCTCGGGAATCACCGAGATCTCCACGGCGTCGAGATAGGCCTCACCATTGTGCTTGCGGCTGGCGGGCGCCCAGTTGTAGCCGGGCCGCTTCTTCAGCACCGTTTTCTGCTGGTAGACGTGTTCGGCGACGACGAACGGACCGGTGGTCACCAGATTCTGCGCCAGCGCGCGCTGCTCCTTGCTCAGCTGCAAGGTCGAATGCCCGACGATGCCCGAGAAGTACAGCGACAGTGCCTGCAGGAACCCCGCATTCGGGCGGTTGAAGACGACCTTGACCGTGGTCGGGTCGAGCACGGTGGTGCTGGTGTAGCCGACCCAGTAGGCGGTCACCGGCACGATGCCGAGTTCCTTGTTCCCGAATCCGAGCAGGTCGAAATTCTCCTTCACCGAATCGGCGGTGAATTTCGTACCGTCGGTGAAGGTGACGTCGTCGCGCAGCCGAAATGTGAATTCGGTGAGTTCGGGGTTGATTTCCCAGGATTTGGCCAGCCACGGCTCGATGGCCCCGGTTTCGGGATTCTGATAGGTCAGTTTGTCGGTGATATTGCTCGTGATGAGCGACTCCGGATACGAACTGCCCGAATGCGGATCGAGGTTGGCGGGCGCGTCGAGCACGGCGAAGCGCAGGGTGCCGCCGGCGACCGGTGGACCCGCGTCGTCGCTGCCCGCGACCCGGTTGCCCGAGGCCGCGCAGCCCGTCAGCGCGGAGGCGAGCAGGGCGACGGCGACCAACACCGTCGCCGCGGAAAATCTTTTCGATGACATTTCGCGAAGTCTGCACAAGGCCGACTCCGCGAACAACCAAGCTGAACTTTCGGATTTGTTCAGTTTTAGTGAATCCGGATCGTGAAGGGAAACTTCAACGACGGTGTAGTCATTCTTGGCGATCCGAACTCGCGGAATTCGGCGGTCGCGCACCTAACCTCCGAAGTGTCAAACACGACAATCCGATTCGACGAAAGACCCACGACCGCATGAGGAATACCCGATTCCGTCAACTCCTGGCCACCGGCACCGCGGCCATCGCCCTCGCCACCGTCCTGGCCGCGTGTGGTGGTGGTGCGTCGCAGAACGAGGCCGTGGGCGACCCCGTCTTCGGCGGCACATTGAACTTCTACGACCCCATCGAGTACACGGCGTGGACGCCGACCAACTCGATCTGGTCCAACAGTCAGGTCGCCAACAACCTGGCCGAGCGGCTGATCTGGCAGGACCCGAAGACCGGCACCCTGAAGCCGTGGCTGGCCGAGTCGTGGGAGATCAGTCCCGACAAGCTCGAGTACACCTTCCGCCTGCGCGAGGGCGTCACCTTCAGCAACGGTGACCCGTTCGACGCGGCGATCGTGAAGGCCAACTACGACCAGCACGCCCTCGGCGACAAGGCCCTGGGCATCCCGCCGGACCGCTTCTTCTCCGACTACCAGGGCTCCACGGTGGTCGACCCGCTGACCCTGAAGGTGGCCTTCACCAAGCCCAATGCCGGCTTCCTGCAGGTGGCCTCGTTCTATCGGGCCGGTTCCATCCTGGCCAAGCCCTTCCTGGAGCGCGATCTCAACGGCCAGGGCCAGGCCAAGAACTGGATCGGCACCGGGCCGTTCGTGGTGGAGTCGGTCACCGGCAACACCGGCATCACCCTCAAGCGTCGCGAAGACTACAACTGGGCGCCGGAAGGGTCGGGCCACCAGGGCAAGGCATACCTCGAGCGGGTGGTCTTCAAGACTGTGCCCGAGGCCGGGACCCGGGTCGGCGCGCTGCAATCCGGTGAGGCGCACATCGCGCGCAATATCAGCCCCTACGACGAGGACACGGTGACCGCCAACGGCGGCCGCATCGAGGCGTTCGCGGTGCAGGGCCAGACCAACAAGCTGTCGGTGCAACTGGATTCGACCGCGGCGATCCTCGACAAGGACGTGCGCCTGGCGTTGCAGGCCGCGACCGACCGCAAGGAGATCAACGAGACGGTGCTCTCGCCGAGCTACCCGATCCCCACCAGCATCCTGGTCCGGAACACCCCGAATCGTGGTGACGCGAGCAAGTATCTGGGCTACGACCTGACCAAGGCCAACGCGCTGCTCGACGGCGCGGGCTGGGTCAAGGGCGGCGACGGTATCCGGGTCAAGGACGGCAACCGCCTGAAGCTCGAGATCTGGGTGGCACCGGTGTACCAGGTGGCCCAGCCGGTGCTGGAACTGCTGCAGTCGCAGTGGAAGAAGGCCGGGGTGGAGTTGCAATTGCACACCGTCTCCCAGACCGAGTACGAGTCGGTGCGCAACGCGCGTCCCGACAACTGGGCGCTGGTGCAGGGTCAGACCTCGCGCGCCGAGGCCGACGTGCTGCGCACCGCGTTCGACAGCACCGCGCAGAACGAGTTCTTCGCGCCGGTGCCCGACGAGACGCTCAACGAGCTGGTCCGCGCCCAAGCGTTCGAGTTCGACCCGGCCGCCCGCACCAAGGCCATCCAGGCCGTCGAGGACCGGGTGTTCGGCGAAGGCTACGCCATTCCGCTCTACGACGAGACCCAGGTGTTCGGCCTGGCGCCGACCGTGCACGGTTTCACCACCGAGTCCACGGCCCGCACCTGGCTCTACGACACCTGGATCACCGGGTAGGGGGCGAAACACAATGCGCAGCTACGTCCTTCGGCGCTTGGTGCAGGCGGTACTGGTCCTGCTGGCCGCCTACACCCTGTCGTTCATCCTGCTCAGCGCGCTGCCAGGGGACTCGGTCACCAACCGGATCCAGGACCCGGAAGCGCAGATCACCCCCGAGGCGGGTCGGTTGATGCTCGAGTTCTACGGACTCGACCGGCCCGTCTGGGAGCAGTACCTGCGCGCGCTGTGGGCCCTGCTGCACGGTGACCTGGGCTATTCGCTCACCTCAGGGCGGCCGGTGACCCAGGCGGTCGCCGAGGCGCTGCCCTCGACCCTGACGCTCACCGGCCTGGGTCTGGTGTTCGGTCTGGTGTTCGCCGCGGTGGTGGCGGTGGCGGCCAACTACGCGCCGTGGGCGTGGCTGCGCGGGCTGTTCGATTCCGCGCCCGCACTGTTCGCTTCCGTGCCGACCTTCGTGGTCGGTGTGCTCGCCCTGCAATATCTTTCGTTCCGGTGGCACCTGATCCCCTCGGTCGACAACGGCACCGTGCTCGCCCTGATCGCCCCGGCCGCGACGCTGGGGTTGATCGTGGCGGCGCCGCTGGCCCAGGTGTTCGCCACCTCGGTGCGCAGCACACGGGCGACACCGTTCGTGCACGTGGTGGCGGCCAGGGGCGCGGGTGAGGGCTACATCTTCCGCAAGGACGTGCTGCGCAATTCCTCGCTGCCGGTGCTCACGCTGCTCGGGCTGGCCTTCGGCGAACTCATCGCCGGGGCCGTGGTGACCGAGTCGGTGTACGCCCGGCAGGGCATCGGTCAGCTCACCGTCGGCGCGGTCGACACCCAGGACCTGCCGGTGGTGCAGGGCGTGGTGTTGCTCTCGACCGTGGCCTACGTGCTGGTCAATCTCGCGGTGGACCTGGCCTACCCGTTCATCGATCCGCGGGTGCTGGTGGACGGGCGCACGCGCCGGGTCACCCGCGCGCGGACCGTGGGCCGCACCCGGATCGCCGTCCCCGTCCCGGCCGTGGCCTCGCGCCCGCGCCGCCTGCCCGCCGAGGTGGCAATGCCATGACCACAACCCTCGACAAGTCCGAGACCCGCACCGCGCCGGGTCGGGTCCGCGCGACCCTGCGCTGGATACGACGCCACCCGACGGTGGCCCTGGCCATCCTGGTGGTCGCCACCATCCTGCTCTGGGCCCTCGTGCCGCACCTGTTCACCAGCTACGACCCGCTCGCGGTGAACCCGCGCGAGAAACTCCGACCGCCCTCGGGCGAACACCTCTTCGGCACCGACCATCTGGGCCGAGATCTCTACGCGCGCATCGTCTACGGCGCGCGCCCCTCGCTGCTCGGCTCGGCCATCGCGGTCGGGGTCGGGGTGCTCGTCGGCTCGCTGCTCGGGGCGGTGGCCGGCTGGTTCGCCGGGTTCCCCGACAGCGTGGTCATGCGACTCATCGACGTGGTGCTGTCAATTCCGGGGTTCCTGCTGGCCATCACCATCGTGGTCCTGCTCGGCTTCGGTGTGTGGCAGGCGGGCATCGCGGTGGGCCTGACATCCTCGGCGACCTTCGCCCGGCTCATCCGCTCGGAGGTGGTCAAGGCCCGCACCAGCACCTATGTCGAAGCCGCCACCACCAGCGGGGCCTCCACGGCGGCGATCCTGTGGCGGCACGTGATCCCCAACTCGATCGCGCCGACCGCCTCGCTGGTCACCGTCCAGTTCGGCATCGCGATCATCTGGATCGCCTCGCTGAGCTTCCTCGGGCTCGGCGCGCAACCGCCGGACCCGGAGTGGGGTCGGTTGGTCTCCGACGGACGCAACTACATCGCCACCCGCGGCTGGCTCACGCTGTGGCCGGGGCTGACCATCGTCGCGATGGTGCTGGCGACCAACCACCTGTCCCGTCACCTGTCCAGGAGGAACCCGGCGTGAGCGTCATCGACGAAACCCGCACCACCGCAACCGGAGTCGAGGTCGAACCGGTGCTGCGGGTGCGCGACCTGCGCGTCGGCTACCGCGTCGGCGACCGGGTCTCCCCCGTCGTGCACGGGGTGTCCTTCGACGTCCCGGCGGGCAAGGTGCTGGCGCTGGTGGGCGAATCCGGGTCGGGCAAGACCACCACCGCCCACGCCGTGCTCGGCCTGCTGCCCGGCAACGGCGAGGTCACCGGCGGTTCCATCACCTTCCGCGACCAGGTGCTCACCGAACTCGGCGCGAAGGGGTGGCGCTCGATCCGAGGGCGGGCGATCAGCCTGATCCCCCAGGATCCGACGGTCTCGCTGGACCCGGTGCGCCGGGTCGGCCACCAGGTCGAGGACGTGCTGCGCCTGCACACCGACCTCGACGCCGACGCGCGCCGCGAGCGGGTCTACGAGCTGTTCGAGCTGGTCGGGTTCACCGATGTGGAGCGGCGCTACCGGCAGTATCCGCACGAACTGTCCGGCGGGATGCGCCAGCGCGTGCTCATCGCGGCGGCGGTGGCGGCCGAACCGGAACTGATCATCGCCGACGAACCCACCTCGGCACTGGACGCGACCGTGCAGAAGCAGGTTCTCGATCTGCTCGACGAGATCCGGGTGCGCACCGGCACCAGCGTGGTGCTGGTGACCCACGACCTCGGCGTGGCCGCGGACCGCTCCGATCTGATCGGCGTGCTGCACCGGGGCGAGCTGGTGGAGTTCGGGCCGACCGCGCGGGTGGTCGCCGATCCCCAGCACCCCTACACCCGGCGACTGCTCGACAGTGTGCCCTCGCGCCGGCCCTGGGTGCGTGCCCGCACCCCGGTCGAGGTCGGCACCGACACCGTCATCGAGGTCACCGACCTGCGCAAGGACTACGGCGGCGTGCCCGCCGTGGACGGCATCTCCTTCCGGGTGCGGCGCGGTGAAACCTATTCCATCGTGGGCGAATCCGGCAGCGGCAAGTCCACCACCGCGCGGGTGCTGACCGGGCTCACCGAGGCGGATTCGGGGCGGGTCGAACTGCTCGGCACCGATATCACCCGGTTGGGTCGGCGCGAGTTCCGGCCGCTGCGCCGGGAGGTGCAGATCGTCTACCAGAACCCCTACTCCTCGTTCGATCCGCGTTTCGATGTCTACGACGTGGTCGACGAGCCGCTGCGCTCGTTCGAGCCGCGTCGGGGACTGCGGCGCGGCAGGCCGAATCGGGACCGGGTGGTGGCCGCGCTCGAGGCCGCCGCCCTGCCCGCCGACTTCGTGAACCGGCACCCGCGCGAACTGTCCGGTGGACAGCGCCAGCGGGTGGCGATCGCGCGCGCGTTGATCCTCGAGCCGAAGGTGATCGTGCTCGACGAACCCATTTCGGCCCTCGATGTTTCGGTGGCCGCGCAGATTCTCGACCTGTTGCGCGGTCTCCAGGAACAGCGCGGGCTCACCTACGTTTTCATCTCGCACGACCTGGCCGTGGTGCGCGCGATCTCCGATCGGGTGGCGGTGATGCGGCAGGGCCGCATCGTCGAACACGGCACCGTCGACCAGGTCTTCTCTTCCCCCACCGACGATTACACCGTGCGTCTGCTCGACGCCATCGCCGGCCGCGACCTCATCGGAGGACTGCCATGACCACTGCCACCACCGCGCCCGCCACCCTGGCCGAAGCGCTGCCCCGCATCCGAGCGATCCTGGCCGAGTTCGCCCCCGGCGTCGGCGCGCGCGACCTCGCCTTCGAGCACCCCGACGCGCTGATCCAGGCGCTGGCCGACGCCGGTTTCGGCCGGTTGCGGGTGCCGGTGGAATACGGCGGTTTCGGGGTCGACCTGCCGACGCTGTTCGGGCTGCTGGCCGAGGCGGGTCAGGCCGATTCCAATATTCCGCAGATCTGGCGTGGGCACTTCACCACCACCGAGATCCTGCGCGCCGAAACCGATCCGGTGGTGCGCGAGCACTGGTTCCGGCGCATCGGGCAGGGCGCGGTGTTCGGCAACGCCCAGTCCGAGCCCTCGGCGCTGGTGGCCGAGGCGGTCGGCGAGGCCGTCGGCTGGGGCGTGACCACCACGCGCGCCGTGGTCGGCGCGGACGGGGTGCGCACGGTCTCGGGCACCAAGTTCTATTCCACCGGTGCGCGTTTCGCCGATTACATCCGGGCCGCGGTGATCGACGAGCAGGACGTGCGCGGGTTCGTGGTCATTCCCGCACGCCATTCCGGGGTCACCCACGCCGACGACTGGGACGGCATCGGTCAGCGCCAAACCGGCAGCGGCACCACCTATTTCGAGAACGTGCCGGTGGAGGAGAACGGCGACATCGGCCGGTTCAAGGAGTCGCTGCGCGGCCTGGACTCCTTCGTCCAGATCGTGCACCTGGCGAACCTGACCGGCATCGCGCGCAGCATCGTCGCCGAGACCACCGACATCGTGCGCGCCCGCACCCGCACCAGCCTGCACGCGCTGTCCCCCCGCGCCACCGAGGACCCCGACATCCTCTCCGTCATCGGCACCCTCGAGGCCCGTCGCCTGACCGCCGAGACCCTGCTGCGCCACGCCGCCGAACAGCTCGAGACCGCCCACGCCGCGGGCACCGAAGCCGCCTACACCCGCGCCTACCTCGACACCTCCGCCGCCCAGATCGCGGTGATCGAAGCCGTACTCGACGCCGCCACCCGGGCTTTCGACGCGGGCGGCTCCTCCACGGTCCGCAACAGCGTCCACCTCGACCGCCACTGGCGCAACGCCCGCACCCTCGCCTCCCACAACCCGGTCATCTACAAGCCCCGCGTCCTGGGCGATTTCGTCCTCAACGGCAACGCCCCCGTCCCCGGCTACTACCGCCAGCGCCCCTCGATCAACGACACCCCCGACGAGGACACTCAGGTCTCCTCGCCCGTCGACAGCGGTCATGTCACCTCGAGCCCCGGCAACGACGTCTTCGAGTCGAACCCCGACAGTGGCGAACTCGCGTCGGCCGCCGCCACGACGAGCGAGGCCCGATGACCCCGCTGGGCCAGTCGATCCCGCCACCCCTGCGCGCAACAACCACGAATGCCTCGGCGGGCACCTCGCCGGACTCGAATTCCGCCACCGGGCCGGGTCGATCGGCGGATGTCGCGAACGACGTGGGCGCGCCGGACCGCTCACCCGGGACGAAGGAACGGCTCCACCTGGTCGCTGATCCCCTTCCGGGCTCGGTTCCCCTGTCGGTCAACGGTATTCGTGTCGCCGCCGAACCGATTCTGCGCCGCCTCGCCGAGACCGCGCACCAGCGTGAGGTCGACCACGACTACGCCTTCGCCGACGTGCGCGCGCTCGTCGACACCGGGATCGCGCTCACCGGCATCGCCGTCGCCGAGGGCGGAGCCGGGGGTTCCCTGCGCGATGTCATCGACCTCGTGATCGCCATCGCACACGCTGATTCCAGTGTGGCGCAAGCACTCCGGGGCACATTCCTGATCGCGAACCAGGTGGCGGGTCGGGCCGACCTCCCGCATCGGGAGCGGATTCTGGCGCGGTTGCGCGACCGGGACGTGTTCGCGGGCACCGTCAACGAACGCACCGGTGGGGCCAGCGGGCAGGTCAACGCGACGGCGCGCCGCGACGGTGCGGAGTGGGTGATCGACGGGGAGAAGTACTACTCGACCGGTGGCCTGTACGCGAACTGGTTCTCCACGCAGGCCCGCACCGAGGACGGGGAGGTGCTGCGGTTCACCGTGCCGGTAGATCGCGAGGGTGTCGAGCGTCTCGACGATTTCGACGCCGTCGGCCAGCGCCTCACCGCCAGCGGCACCACCCGCCTGTCCGGCGTGCGGATCGCCGACGACGAGATCACCCCCACCCCGGAGACCGAACCCGACAACCCCTGGCAGGGTTCGGCCGCCCAGCTCTACCTCGCCGCCGTGCAGGCGGGCATCGCCGCCCGCGCCCGCGACGACGCCATCGCCTACGTGCGCGAGCGGGCCCGCCCGATCAAACACAGCACCGCGTCCACCAGCGCCGAGGACCCCTACGTGCGTGAGACCGTGGGCGAGATCGCCGCCCGCGCCCAGGCGGCGCGCGCGGTGGTCCTGCTGGCCGCCGAAACCCTCGAGGGCGTGCGCGGCCGCACCGGCGACGACGCTCGCGCGGCAGGTGCGACGGCGGCGATCGAGATCGCCCAGGCGGGCGTCATCGCGATCGAATCCGCGCTCACCGCAGCCGAACTCGTCTTCGACGTGGGCGGCGGTTCGATCACCGACCGCGCCCTCGGTTTCGACCGGCACTGGCGCAACGCCCGCACCGCCGCCAACCACAACCCCCGCCAGTGGAAGCAAGCCGTCGCGGGCGCGTTTCACTTGACGGGCGAGCATCCCCCGACCACCGGCCTGTTCTGAACACCGAGAGAAAGAAACACACCTGATGAGCTACGGCCCCTTCGACCGCACCTACACCGCCGCGGAAGACCGCTACGAGAAGGTCCCGTACCGCCGCACCGGCACCTCCGGGCTCGACCTGCCCGCGTTCTCCTTCGGCCTGTGGCAGAAGTTCGGCACCGACTACGCCTTCGCCACCCAGCGCGAGATCATCCTGCATGCCTTCGATCTCGGCATCACCCACTTCGACAACGCCGACCGCTACGGTCCCCCGCACCGCGCCGCCCAGCAGAACTTCGGCCGGGTGCTCGCCAAGGACCTCGCGCCCTACCGCGACGAGATCGTGCTCTCGACCAAGGCGGGCAACGCCATCGGCCCGAGCCCCTACCTGCGCGGCGGCTCACGCAAGTCGATCCTGAACTCCCTCGAGCACAGCCTGCGCGATCTGGGCACCGACTACGTCGACATCTTCTACCACCACAGCCCGGACCTGAGCACCCCGCTCGAGGAGACCGTCTCCGCGCTGGTCAGCGCCGTGCAGCAGGGCAAGGCGCTCTACGTCGGCATCTCCAACTACCTGCCCGACCGCACCCACGAGATCGCCGAGCAGCTGCGCGCGGCCGGTGTGCCGCTGCTGATCCACCAGGCCCGCTACTCGATCTACGATCGCCGCCCGGAACAGAACGGTCTGCTCGATACCGCCACCCAGGACGGGTTCGGCGTGATCGTGTACTCGCCGCTGGCCCAGGGCCTGCTCACCGACAAGTACCTCGAGACCATCCCCGAGGGCGCGCGGGCGCAGAACAGCACCTTCCTGTCCCCCGATGTCATCGACGAGACCTACCGCCAGCGCACCGCCGAGCTGAACAAGATCGCCGCCGCGCGCGGACAGTCGCTGGCCCAGCTGGCGTTGCAGTGGGTGCTGCGGCGCCCCGAGGTCACCTCGGCGCTGATCGGCGCCAGCTCGGTGGCCCAGCTCGACCACAACACCGCCGCCCTGAATTTCCCCGACTTCACCGCCGAGGAACTCGCCCTGATCGAGGAGCACGGTGTCCACGGCACCGGCCTGAAGCTCTGATCCCCTCCCGACGCCGATGACGTGGACACCACCGCGTCATCGGCGTCGCCGATTTCCGAAGGCACCGACATGTCCGGATTCCACCTGAACCTGTCCCTGATGACCCCGGGACACTTCCGCCAGGCGTGGCGCCTGCCCCACGCCGACCCGCTGGCCTACCTCGACATCGACTACTTCCAGCGCCTGGCGAAGATCGCCGAGGACGCCAAGATCGACGCGGTCTTCCTCGGCGACGGCCCAGCCCTGCGCGGGGAGATCGAGGAGGCGCCCGGCACCGGCATCGACCCGCTGGTCCTGCTCGGCAGCGTCGCGGCGGTCACGAAGAACCTCGGCGTCGTGATCACCTCCTCGACCACCTACAACTCTCCCTACAACCTCGCGCGCCGATTCCAGGCCCTCGACCACGTGACCAAGGGGCGCGCGGCGGTCAATATCGTCACCACCGGAACACCCGCCGCCGCAGCGAATTTCGGCCTCACCGACCATCCGGAGAAGGAGACCAGGTACCGGCGGGCGTGGGAGTTCCTCGATGTGGTGACGCGGCTGTGGGACAGCTGGGAGCCGGACTGGTTGATCGCGGACAAGTCCACCGGCCGCTACGCCGACACCGACAAGATCCACCGCATCGACCACGAGGGCGAGTTCTTCGCCGTCGCCGGCCCGCTGCCGGTGGCGCCGGGACCGCAGGGTCGACCGGTGGTGGTGCAGGCGGGCGGGTCCGAGGGCGGGCTGAAACTGGCCGGTGATTTCGCCGACGTGGTGTTCACCGTCGCCCAGACCCAGGCCAAGGCGGTCGCCTTCCGCGACGACATCCGCCGCCGCGCCGCCGAAGCCGGCCGCCACCCCGACGATGTGAAGATCTCGCTCGGCGTGGTGGTGCTGGTCGCCGCGACCGAGGCGGAAGCGCGCCGCCGCGAACAGGAGCTCTACGACCTGCTCCCGATCGACCGCCTCACCACCGTCCTGCTCGGCAACCTCGGCCTCCCCGCCGACTCCTTCGGCCCCGACGACCCGATCACCGCCGCCGACCTCCCCGACACCGTCCCCACCGGAGCGTTCTCGACCGGATTCAGCATCTCCACCCGCGCCCTCATCGCCGAATCCCCGCGCACCCCACGCGAACTGATCCACCAGGGCGCGGGCGGCTCCGGCCACCGCCTGCTCGTCGGCTCCGCCGAACAGGTCGCCGACGACCTGACCTCCTGGTACGAAGCAGGCACCGCCGACGGCTTCACCATCATGCCCGCCGAAACCGCCGTCGACCTGGAGAACTTCACCACCCTGGTCGTCCCGATCCTCCAGGAACGCGGCCTCTTCCAAAAGGACTACACCGCACCAACTCTGCGCGCCCGCTTCGGTCTGCCGTTCCCGGCCGATCGTGCGGTCGAGAGCCTGCCGGCGTAGTCGGTTTTCGAGCGGGAGCACCACGAGACAGGAACAGGGGAGGCCGACCAGCGGCCTCCCCTGTTCGAGAAATCAACTCAGGGAACAACTTCGACGATGTCGCCCGGCTCGAGCCATTCGTAGTGCGCCTTGGCCCCTTCGGGGGTCAGGCGGATGCAGCCGTGGGACTGCTCTTCGGTGGGTCCGATGTGGTAGGCGATGTCGCCGTTGAAGAAGACGGCGTATTCCATGGGGGCGTTGTGCAGGGTGCTCCAGTGGAAGGGCTTCTTGAACGCGACCTTGAACACGCCGGGGGGTGTTTCGTAACCGGGGCGGCCGTGCGACATCGGGCTGGGGCCGAAGGTGACCTTGCCGTTGTCCATCAACCACGCGTTATTGGTCGACAATTGCAGGCACGCACGGGCTTTCTCGCTGCACGGTGCCACCACGGGCTCCGGTTCGGGCGCGGGCACGATGGCCGGGACGCCGGGGACATCGGGTCCGCCGGGCCACAGCGGCTCCGCGTGCGCGGGCGCGGTGACCGCGGCCCCGACCACCGCCGCGCACATCGCCGCCCGCACGGCCCATCGGGGAATACGACTACTACTCACGAAATCTTGCCTCTCTCGCCACGCCCACCCCAGGCCGTCGTGCGACCGAGCAGTGAGCTTTCACCATCGACACAAGCCTCGGAACATAGAGGTAGTAGGGATCATGGAGTATTGCGATCGTGTTGAGCAAGCCCGGACTTGACTACTTAGGTAAGCCTGACCTACGCTGATCTCGGCGTACGGATGAGTCGGTGGTCCCGAGGGCTGCGGTCGACCCCCTCATTCAGCCGCGGCGGGCTCCGTCTTCGTGACGGGGTCCGCCGCTACGTCGCTCGCCGATGGTGTAGACCGGACGGTATGAGTGAAAAGCCCTTGTCCCTCGCCGATGTCACCCCCGAACTGATGACCGAACTCAGTGAGGGGACCTTCACCGATCTGATCGGGCTGCGATTCACCGAGGTCACCCCCGATCGGGTGCGCGGGGAATGGGAAGTGCGGCCGACGTTGTATCAGCCCGCCGGGATCCAGAACGGCGGCGTGTACTGCACCGTCATCGAAACCCTCGCCAGCGTGGGCGCGGGCGTGTGGTTGGGTGAGCGCGGCACGGTCGTCGGCGTCAACAACAACACCGATTTCCTGCGCGCGGTGCGCGAGGGCGTGCTCACCGGCGAGGCCACCCCGATTCATCGCGGCCGTTCGCAGCAGCTGTGGGTCGTCGTGATCACCGACGCCGAGGGTCGCACGGTGGCGCGCGGACAGGTGCGGTTGCAGAACCTCTCCTGACCCGCGACGTCTCGATCTGCGGGAATTTATCTCAGCAACCGGCCCGTCGTCGCAGGTGAACGCCCTGACAAGAGCGAAAGACGCGGGCCGGTAAGGACTTCGACGCCGATTTCGGGTCGATACTTTCGAGGTGAAGGCAGCGCACGACACCTCTCTCGACACGTTCCTCGCCTCGGTGCGTGACTACGCCGACCGGGTCCTTCGACCCGCCGCGCTCACGACCGACCGGGACGGCGTGCCCGCCGAACGCGTCGACGAACTGCGCGCCCTCGGCCTGCTCAACCACCTCTCGCCGCGCGAATTCGGTGGCCTCGCGCTCGATCGCGACACCGACCGGCGCGTGCACGAGACCATCGCGGGCGCCTGCTTCAACACCTGGCTGGTATGGGCGCAACACGCGCCGCTGGCGGGCCGGATCGCCGCGCTTCGCGCGCAGGGCGCCACGGTGTCACCTCTGGCCGCCCGCATTCTGCGCGGCGAATTGCTGCTCGGCGCCGGGGTCAGCGATGTGCGCAGGTTCCCGGACCACTACGTCGCGGCTCGCCGGGTCGCCGACGGGTGGATCTTCGACGGCACCCTGTCCTGGGTCAGCGGGTGGGGGCTGAATTCGGCGCTGACCCTGGCGGCGGTGGAGCCCGACACCGAAACGGTCGTCACCGCGCTGGTACCGATCGACGAGCACATCCACAGCCCCGGGCCCCTGGAACTGGGCGCGGTGTCGGGCAGTCGCACCGCGCGGGTCCAGCTCGACGCGGTCTTCGTCCCGGACGAGAACGTCCTCAGCACCCAGAGTTTGGAGCAGGCCCGCTTCGTGGATGTCGGCACCGCCGGCGACGCCCGCGCCCACCACTTCGGGCTCGCCGAGACCATCCTGACCGAGCTCGAACGCGCCACGGTTCCGCTGGCCGCCGAGGTCGCCGCGACCTGGCGCCCCCGGGTCGCCGAGATCCGTTCCACCGCCTACGCCTTGGCCGACGAAGCCCTGGCCGCCGGTGGTGGCCCGCATCGTCTCGACGAGCGCCTGGCCACCAAAGCCGCCAGCGGAGAAGCACTCTCGGCCATCAGTCGCGCCCTGCTCATCGCCCGGTCGGGCCGGGGGCTCAGCCGCGACGACACCGCCCAATTGCACGCTCGCTCCGTGCTTTTCGTCCTGGTCCAAGGCCAGACCGCCGATGTCCGCCGCGCCCAGCTCGCCGCGCTGGCACGTTGATCACCACCGAATGGAAAACACCGCAACAATGAGTCTCGAATTCCTCTGGTACATCCCCAATCAGGTCACCCCCGGCCACCGGGGCGAACCCGTCGTCGCCGACCACAACAGCCTGGACACGCTCACCGCCCAGGCGAAGGCCCTCGAGGCCAACGGCTGGAAGGGCGCGCTGCTGGGAACCGGCTGGGGCCGCCCCGACACCCTCACCGTCGCCGCGGCCCTGGCGGCGCGGACCGAGAGCTTCGAACCGCTCATCGCGATCCGGCCCGGCTACTGGCGTCCGGCGAACTTCGCCTCCGCCGCGGCCACCCTCGATCATCTGTCCGGCGGCCGGGTGCGGGTGAACATCGTCTCGGGCAAGGACGATCTGGCCGCCTACGGCGACAGCGAGGGCGATCAGGCCGACCGGTACGCGCGCACCAAGGAATTCCTCCAGCTCGTGCGCAAACTGTGGACCGAGGAGAACGTCACCTACCGGGGCGAGCACTTCCAGGTCACCGATTCCACGGTGGTGCCGCGGATCGTGCCGCGCGGTGCGCGTCGCCATCCCACCCTGTACTTCGGTGGGGCCTCGGCGGCGGCGGAACGGGTCGCCGCGACCGAGGCCGACGTGCAGCTGTTCTGGGGCGAACCCCTCGAGGGAGTGCGTGAACGGATCGAACGGTTGCGCGCGCTGAGCGATGAACTCGGCCGCGAACACGCCCCGCTCGAATTCGGTTTGCGCGTCACGACTTTCGTGCGCGACACCACCGAGCAGGCGTGGGCCGACGCCGAGGCGAAGGTGGCCGAGATGGCCGACAAGCACCAGGGCACCCAGAATCCGCACCGGCGCACCGCCGTCGGCCAGCAGCGCCTGCTCGACCTCGCCGCGCGCGGTGACGTACTCGACGACAACCTCTACACCGCGCCCGGCCGCTACGGTGGCGGCGGCGCGGGCACCACCTGGCTCGTCGGTTCCGCCGAGGACGTGGCCAAGTCGCTGCGCAAGTACCGCGATCTGGGCATCACCCACTTCGTGCTGTCGGATACCCCGTACCTGCGTGAGATCGAACGTCAGGGTTCCCAGCTGCTGCCGTTGCTCGGAGAATGAGTGCTGCCCCTGTTCTGATCGCCGATCCCACCCGCGGTCGACGGCTGCGGCTCATCGTGGTCTTCGCGGTGACCCAGACCGTCGGCTACGGCGCGATGATCCAGGCCTTCACGGTGCTGCTCGTGCCGATGGCGCAGGCGCTGGCGGTCTCGCGCACCGAAATCGCGGCGGCCGCGACCATTTCCACGCTGGTCGGGGCATTGGCCGCGGTGCCGGTGGGCACTCTGCTCGACCGCTACGGTGGGCGGGCGTTGATGACGGCCGGGTCGGCGCTGGGGGTCGGCGCGGTCGTGCTGTGGTCGCAGGCGCAGAACCTGACCCAGCTGTATGTGGCGTTCACGCTGATCGGGTTGGCGCTGGCCACCTCCACCTACGAGGCCGCGTTCGCGGTGCTGGTCGTGGCCACCGAACCCGAGCACCGCGACTCCGCGATCGTGGCCGTGACGACCGTGGTGGGGTTGGCCACGAGCCTGTACTACTTCTTCGCGGGGTGGCTGGAAACCGAACTCGGCTGGCGCACAACACTGCTGGTGCTCGCGGTCGGCTTCGCGGTGATCGTGGTGCCCGCGCACCTGTGGGCGGTGCCGGGGCGAGTGGCGCACACCAGTCGGGTGGCGCAGCGCTCCGGTGTTCCCCTCGGGGACGCGCTGCGGGATCGCCGATTCTGGCTGCTGGTGGTCTCTTTCGTCGCCCAGAGCGGTTCGACGTCGGCGTTTCTGCTGATGATGGTCACCTACTTCCGCGACATCGGGTACTCGCCGGTCTCGGCCGCGGCGCTGCCGATCGCGGTCGGCGTCACCCAGATCGCCTCCCGCCTGGCCCTGGCGCCCCTGGCTCGCCGCTTCGGCATGACCAGCGTGACCGGGGTGTCCTTCGCCCTCCAGGGCCTCGGTCTGCTGGCTCTGCCGCTGGCGGGGACCTCCCTGCCGCTCACCCTGGTCTGCATCGCCGCCTTCAGCACCGGCTACGGCATCAGCGTGATCGCCCGCCCCTCGATCGTGGCCGACAATTTCGGCGTCCCCCAGTTCGCGGGCATCCTCGCCGTCATGACGGTCCCGATCGCCCTGTCCCGGGCCGGTGTGCCCCTGGCCGCCACCTGGCTCGGCGACTGGCGCTTCCTGGTCGCGATCGGCGTGGCGGCCCTCCTCGCCGCCCTCGCCCTGATCCCCCTGTCCCGCACACCCCCGGTCGACCACCCACCGGTCCCGACGACGGAGGCGGTCGCGGGACCGGGTGGTGCGGCGGCTCCCTAGCCGGTCACGACACAGGCTGTTTCGACGGGCGTGGCATGGTCGAGACGGCGGCGAGTGCCGCCACCGCGGCGATGCCGCCGAGGACGAAATAGGTGCCGGCGTAGCTGCCGGTCCAGGTCATCAGCACGGTTCCGCCCCACGGGGCCAGCGCCATCACGATCACTACCGGCGCGGACAACAGGCCGTTGAGGCGCCCGTAGTGGGTGGCGCCCCAGCGGTCGGTCACCGCGGTGGCTTGGACCAGCGTCATGATCCCGCGAACCAAGCCGGCCCCGATCGAGATGGCGATCAGCGCGAATACTGTTGTCGCCCAGCCTGTCAGCGCCGTCGCGACAGCGGTCGCCGCGAAGGCGCCGACGATGCGAGCACGCGCGGTCGTGCGGGTGACCAGGGGCAGGTAGCCGATGCGTCCGAGCACCTGCCCGGCGCCGCCCAGTCCGAGGGTGAGCGCGGCCAGCGAGGGCGAGAACCCGCGTTCGATCAGCAGCGGGACCAGGTTGAACACCGCGGCGAAGGCCGCGAACGCACCCAGGCTAGAGGCCAGGACGAGCATCACGAACGCGGGACTGCGCGACACCGCGCCGTGGTCGTCGTCGCCGGGTGAGGCGGCGATCGGCGGGTTCGGCCACGGGCCGGACAGTCCGAACAGGTGCGCGGGAATCGTGACGACCGCCAGGACGACGACGAGCGTGAGATAGGTGGCGCGCCAATCGGTCCGCTGGTCCAGCGCCGCGGTGAGCGGGGCGAAGACGGTGCTGGCGAACCCGCCGACGAGGGTGAGGATCATCAGCGCTGTGACATAATCGGCGCCGAACCAGCGCGTCAACGCCGCGAACGCGGGCGGGTACAGCACCGCGCCCATCGCGACACCCGCGACCAACCACCCGGCGAAGAACACGGCAGGGTTGGGTGCCAGCGCGACGACGATCAGTGCGGGCACGGCCAGTATCGAACCCGCCGTCATGACCGTGCGCGGCCCGACGCGGTCGATCACGCGACCGACCGGGATGCCGGTGAGCGCGGCCGCGAACTGGCCCAGCGAGAAGGCCGCGGTGATCATCGGCAGCGACCAGCCGGTGTCGGCCGAGATCGACACCGACAGCACGGGAAAGGCGTAGTAGAGGATTCCCCAGCTGGTGATCTCGGTCAGGCACAGGATGATCAGTACGCGCCGCCGCAGACCGGGCTCGGTGGACCCGGTCTGCGCGATGGTGGTGGACCTCGACACGTCTCAGCGGACCCGCGAGGGTGCCGTCAGGGTCAGCACTTCGGGTGCGGCGCCGCAGCAGCCACCCGAACTCGCCCCTTCCGGTTCATCGAAAACGCCCGCGCCGCCGCAGACTCCGGTCTCGGGCAGGGTGAGCTCGACCCGGGCTGCGGACTCGTGGTCGCCGACCAGCGAGGCGGCGATGGAGCGAACCTGCTCGTAGCCGGTCATCGCGAGGAAGGTGGGCGCGCGTCCATAACTCTTCATGCCGACAAGATAGACGCCGGGTTCGGGGTGGGTCAGTTCGGCGACGCCGTGGGGATAGACGGTGCCGCAGGAGTGGACGTTCGGGTCGATCAGCGGCGCCAACCGGACCGGCGCCCCCAGGACCGGGTCCAGATCGAGGCGCACTTCCGACAACCAACCGAGCTCGGGCCGGAAACCGGTGAGCGCCACGACATTGTCGACATCGTCGATCCGGCGACCGTCGTCGGCCACGAGCACGACGCGCCCGTCCGCGCCGGATTCGACTGCCGCGGTGCGGAACCCGGTCACGACATCCAGCAGACCGGCGTCGACGGCCTCCTTCGCCCGCAGACCGAGCGCCCCACGCGCGGGCAGTTCGTCGGCGTCGCCGCCGCCGAAGGTCGAGTCGGCGGATCCGCGCCGCAGGATCCAGGTGAGCCGGGTGCCGGGCCGCTGCCGCGACAATCGCGCCAGCGCCACGATCGCGCCGAGGGCGGAGTGGCCGCCACCCGCGATGACCGTGTGCTTCCCGCCGAAGCGTTCGACCTGCTCGACGGCGTCGAGGTCGGGAACCCGGTAGGTCACCGCGTCGGAGGTGCGCTCGCCGAGGGCCGGAAGTCCTTCGCCGCCCAGCGGATTCGGTGCTCCCCAGGTGCCGGACGCGTCGATCACCGCACGCGCGAGGACTCGTTCCTCGGTGCCGTCGGCGCGGCGCAGATGGACCGACAGCGGTTCGCTGTCGCGGCCGGCGTCGACGACGCGGTCACGGCCGCGCCGGGCGAGGCCGACGACCTCGGTGTCGTAGCGCACGGTGTCGCCGAGCGCGGCGGCCAGCGGGGCGAGGTAGTCGCGCGCCCACTCCTGCCCGGTCGGATAGCCCTCGTCGGCCGGGGCGACCCAGCCGGTTCCGTCGAGCACTCGGCGCGCGGCGGGGGCGACCAGCTCGGCCCAGCGGGAGAACAACCGCACGTGATTCCACTCCGCGACGGCGGCACCGGCGCGGGGTCCACGCTCGAACACCAGCACGTCCACACCGCGCTCACGCAGTTCCGCGGCGGCGGCCAGCCCCACGGGGCCCGCTCCCACGACGACGACAGGCAGATCGGTCATCACACTCTCCATTCATCGACACTCATCGATCCAACAGGAGTGACTGTATCGACAGCCGTCGATGAATGCAACCATTGATCACCGTCGATACAATGGCGGTCATGACGTCCCTGGATATGCCCGTCGTGCGCGACGCCAACCCCGCACGGGTCGACGCGCTGGCCGTCGGCGACGCCACGACCTACGCCGAATGGTTCGCCTGCCTGGCCGATCCGACCCGCATCCAGCTGCTGCACCTGGTCGCCACCCGCCCGACCGGGATCACGGTGCGCGAGTTGACCGCCGCCCTCGACATCACGCAGCCGACGGTGTCGCACCATGTCCGCAAGCTCGCCGAGGTCGGCTTCGTCACCACCCACAAGAGCGGGACCTCCACGGTCGTCGCCGTCAACCCGTCCTGCTGCACCGGCCTTCCGCACGCCGCCGACGCGGTGATGGGCGTGCTCGCGCCACGGCCATGCTGCCCGACCGACCCGCCCTCGGACGTGTCGGTGCGAGCGATGCGCGACGACGACTGGGCCGCGGTTCGCCGGATCTACGGCGAGGGCATCGCCACCGGACTCGCGACCTTCGCCACCGAGGTGCCCGACCGCGCGACCCTGGAAGCGCAGTGGTTGCCCGAGCATCGCTGGGTGGCCGAGATCGACGGCACGGTTGTCGGATGGGCCGGTCTGAGTCCGGTTTCCGGGCGGGACTGCTACGCCGGCGTCGTCGAGAACTCGGTCTATGTCGCGGACGGCATGCGTGGACGCGGTGTCGGGAAGTCGCTGCTGCGAACCCAGGTCATGGCCGCCGACGACGCGGGCCTGTGGACCCTCCAGAGCGCCGTCTTCCCGGAGAATCGCGCCAGTATCGCCCTGCATCACTCGGCGGGGTTCCGCACCGTCGGCGTCCGCGAACGGATCGCGCAGTTGGACGGCGTCTGGCGCGACACCGTCCTGCTCGAACGGCGCAACGCGCGTTCCTGACGCGGCCGAATCCGCGCCGACACCTGTTCACCCGGCGTTTGCTTGCGCATTGATTCGACATACGTCAATATCGAAGAATGTCTAAGTCGGAGCTGAGTCTGACGCCGGTCGCGGCCTGTGTCGCCGAGCCGGTCGTCCGCGATCCCCTGAGCCCCGCCGAGGCGGTCGAGCTCGCCGCCGTATTCAAGGCGTTGGCGGATCCGGTGCGCCTTCGACTGTTCTCGCTGGTGGCGAGCCGGGCCGGCGGGGAAGCGTGCGTGTGCGATATCTCCGACGGTGTCGAGGTCAGCCAGCCGACGATCTCGCACCACCTCAAGGTGCTGCGCGAAGCCGGTCTGCTCACCAGTGAGCGCCGCGCGTCGTGGGTGTACTACCGCGTCGTGCCCGACGCGTTCGCCCGCGTGTCCAGCGCGCTGAGCACCGACAGCGCCGACGCGTGAGCACCACGACCGACCACCCGCCCGTTGTCGGCACACTGTCCACCCTCGACCGATTCCTGCCGGTGTGGATCGGCGTCGCGATGGCCGCCGGACTGCTGCTGGGCCGGGCGATTCCGGGCCTCGGCGACGCGTTGGGCGCGGTCGAGATCGACGGCATCTCGCTGCCGATCGCGATCGGTCTGCTGATCATGATGTACCCGGTGCTGGCCAAGGTCCGCTACGACCGGCTCGATTCCGTCACCGGCGACCGCAAGCTCCTGATCGGCTCGCTGGTGCTGAACTGGATCCTCGGCCCCGCGCTGATGTTCGCGCTGGCCTGGATCTTCCTGCCCGACCTGCCCGAGTACCGCACCGGTCTGATCATCGTCGGCCTGGCCCGCTGCATCGCCATGGTCATCATCTGGAACGACCTCGCGTGCGGCGACCGTGACGCCGCGGCGGTACTGGTCGCCTTGAACTCGGTGTTCCAGGTGTTCATGTTCGCCGTGCTCGGCTGGTTCTACCTGTCGGTCCTGCCCGGCTGGTTGGGCCTGGAACAGACCACGATCGACGTCTCGCCCTGGGAGATCGCGAAATCGGTGCTGATCTTCCTCGGCATCCCGCTGCTGGCCGGGTACCTGACCCGCCGCTTCGGCGAACGCGCCAAGGGGCGCGAGTGGTACGAGCGGAAGTTCCTACCCCGCATCGGCCCGTGGGCGCTCTACGGTCTGCTCTTCACGATCGTGGTCCTGTTCGCGCTACAGGGTGACCAGATCACCTCCCACCCCCTCGACGTGGTTCGCATCGCGATCCCGCTGCTGATCTACTTCGCCGTCATGTGGGGCGGCGGTTATGCCCTCGGCGCCGCCATGGGCCTCGGCTACGCCCGCACCACCACCCTCGCCTTCACCGCCGCCGGCAACAACTTCGAACTGGCCATCGCCGTCGCGATCGCCACCTACGGCGCCGGCTCCGGCGAAGCCCTCGCCGGCGTGGTCGGCCCACTGATCGAGGTACCGGTACTGGTCGGCTTGGTCTACGTCTCGCTCGCCCTACGCAAACGATTCCGCCCCGAAAGGCCTTGCCTCCCATGACAACCAAGCCCAGCGTGCTCTTCGTCTGCGTCCACAACGCGGGCCGTTCCCAGATGGCCCAGGGCTTCCTGACCCATCTCGCCGGCGACGCCATCGAGGTCCGCTCCGCCGGCAGCGCCCCCGGCAACGCCCTCAACCCCGCCGCGGTCGAGGCAATGGCCGAACTCGGCATCGACATCACCACCCAGGCACCGAAGATCCTCACCCCCGACGCGGTCGAGACCTCCTCGGTCGTGATCACCATGGGCTGCGGCGACGCCTGCCCGTACTTCCCCGGTGTCGACTACCGCGACTGGCAGCTCGACGATCCGGCGGGCAAGGGCATGGAATCGGTGCGCCCGATCCGCGACGAGATCAAAAAGCGCATCCAGGACCTGATCACCGAACTGCTCCCCGCCCACACCTGAACATCCCCCGAGAAACCACCATGTCGGTGAGCAAGATCAGCGACATCACATCATCGAGCCAGGACCGTACACGCGACCGACGGAACGCGGTCCTCAACACCGACCCTCGGACTCGACCGAGGCCGCGAGGGCGTCGGAGAGCCAGAGTTGGGCCGTGCCGGAGGTGGGCTCCGGGGTGAGTGTTGTTGTCAGTTGCCAGTATCGGCGGACGTGAGGGCTGGCACCGGGGGCGTCTCGCAGGAGTTGGTGACGAAAGGCGGGGGTGTCGCGGCGGGATCGGGCGGTGGCGTGGGCGGTGACGTAGTGGTCGAGTTCGGGGCCAGGAGTGGGCGGGGTCGCTGCGGCTACGTGGGGCGCGGCTTCCAGACAGGTATCGGCGATATCGAGCAGGAGGCGGCGTTCGTCGCGGACGCCGGGGGTGGCGTGGTGACGAAGGGTGTCGTGGACGGAAACAGAAACATCCGGGTTCGACACTGCCGCAACGAGTTCCGCGTAGGCGATGAGATGTTCGGGTGGGGCGTCGGGGGTGAGTTCGGGGACGTTCATGGCGAGGAAGCCGTCGATGGACGAAGAGGGCAGTGGGGATAGTTGGCGACGCCAGAAGGTGATGAGGGCTTCGCGGGCGGCGCGGGGATCGATCACGGCGGCCAGGTGATTCAGGTGTTCGTCGCAGCGGTCGGGAGTGCCGGATTCGACGGCGCGCAGCAGGGCTCGGCGGTGGTTGAGTGCGTCGATGTCGTCGTCGAGGGTGCGGCGTTCGGCGGCGACCACCTCCGCGATCGAGCGGGCGCCGGTCAGGATGTCCTGGATGGCGGACAGGCCGATGCCGAAGGACCGGAGTCTGCGTAGCAGCATCAGCCGCTCGACCGCTGCCGGATCGAAGACCCGGTGGCCGGTGGCGGTGCGGGTGGCGTCGAGAAGTCCTTCGTCGCAATAGAACCGGATGGTTCGTACCGCCACGCCGGAGCGGGCGGCGAGCTCCCCGATCGTCGTGTACCTGACCTGTGTCATCTCCGTTGGCACCTCCACCTCGGTGGAATTCCTACGGTACCGATAACGACCGGAACTCGCCTCACGGGCGATCCGGTTAGGCGTGGTCGATCATAGGGGTTGCCGGAGTTGTGCGGGGTGGGTTCGGAAAATTTCGGTGGGATCGGGGGTTGCTCGAGAGTTGTTGTGCTGGTGGGGAATTCGAGCACCGACCGGCCGGTTCTATCGGGTGGTCGAAGCGGGTGGGGGGATTGCCAGGTTGTCGCCGGCGTGGTTATCTTGTTGCCGGGTGATCGCATCCTGAGCCGAGCTCGAGTATCGAGACTCGTTGTGTCACAACGTTATTCATTACCCTTCGTCGCCACTGCGCGCTTCCACAGGACCTGAGCGTTGTTCCGTCATGCCCTGGTGAGGTTTGAATTATGTTGTGCCGCAACATTTTTGGTTCCATGCCTCATCCTGCTAGCCCTTCGTGACCTGAACATCCTGCGAGACAAGGGACTTCACATGACCGATCTGGCCGATCACATCGCTTCCACGCCCCAGCAGAGCCTGAGCACCGCGGCGGCGCGCAAGCTGTCCACCACCACCAAGACCGCGCCCCAGATGCAGGGCAAGACCTCGCGCTGGCTGCTCAAGCTGCTGCCGTGGGTGCAGGTCGACGGTGGCGTCTACCGGGTGAACCGGCGGCTCACCTACGCCATCGGCGACGGGAAGATCACCTTCGTCACCACCGGTTCCGAGATCCGAGTCATCCCGGCCGAGCTGCGCGAACTGCGCTCCCTGCGCGACGCGGACGACGACGCGGCCCTGGCGGCGCTGGCCGAGCTGTTCGTCCGACGCGACTACGCCGCGGGCGAGCAGCTGGTGACCGAGGGCGACCCGGTCGAGCGGCTGGTGCTGATCGCGCACGGCAAGACGAACACGATCGCGGCGGGCGAGTACGGCGAACCGACCGTGGTCGCGACGTCGGTGGGTGGTTCGTTCTTCGGCGAGCAGGCCCTCGCGAGCGAGGACACCCGGTGGGGGTTCAGCGTCGACGCGGTCACCCCGGTCACCGCGCTGATCCTGGAACGCACTGCCCTGGAACAGCTGTGGCGCACCCACCCGAGCTTGCGCGCGCACATCGAGTCGGTCGGCACCGAGATCGAGCAGCTCGCCGCCCAGGCCAACGCGCACGGTGAAGCGGCGATCGACCTGGCCTCCGGGCACGTCGGCGAACCGGTGCTGCCGACCACCTTCGTCGACTACGACCTGGCCCCGCGCGAGTACGAACTCAGCGTCGCCCAGGCCGTGCTGCGGGTGCACAGCCGCGTCGCCGATCTCTACAACAAGCCGATGGACCAGACCGAACAGCAGTTGCGGCTGACCATCGAGGCCCTGCGCGAGCGCCAGGAAGACGAGATGATCAACAACCCGGACTTCGGGTTGCTGCACAACGCCGACCTCGACCAGCGCATTCCCACCCAGTCCGGCGCACCGACACCCGACGACCTGGACAACCTGCTCGCCCTGGTGTGGAAGGACCCGTCGTTCTTCCTGGCGCACCCGCGCGCGATCGCGGCGTTCGGCGCCGAATGCAACCGGCGCGGGCTCTACCCGGCCGGCATCGACTTCGGCGGGCACAAGGTCCCCGCGTGGCGCGGGATTCCGATCCTGCCGTGCAACAAGATCGGCGTCTCGGCCACCAACACCACCTCGATCCTGCTGCTGCGCACCGGCGAGGAGAACCAGGGCGTGGTGGGCCTGCGCCAGACCGGCATTCCCGACGAGGTCGAGCCCGGCCTGAACGTGCGGTTCATGAACGTCGACGACAAGGCGATCATCTCCTACCTGGTCAGCACCTATTTCTCCACCGCGGTGCTGGTCCCCGACGCGCTCGCCATCCTCGAAGACGTCGAAATCGGGCGCGAAGGCTGAGCGGCGTGCAGCCTTTTCAGCTCCCGGAGTTTTATGTCGCCCATCCCCCACGGCTCAATCCGCACGTCGAGACCGCCCGCGCGCACACCAAGGCGTGGGCCTACGAGATGGGGATGCTCGGGGAGACCGTGGGCGGCGACATCGTCTGGGACGAACCGACTTTCGACGGGATGGACTACGCGGGCCTGTGCGCGTACACCCATCCCGACGCCGACGCCGATGTCCTGAACACCGTCACCGACTGGTACACGTGGGTCTTCTACTTCGACGACCACTTCCTCGAGGCGTTCAAACGCACCGGCGATCTCGACGGCGCCCGCGAATACCTCGACCGCCTGGCCACATTCATGCCAGCCACGTTGGACACGATGCCGGAGCCGACCAATCCCGACGAGGCCGGACTGGGCGATCTGTGGGCGCGCACGGTGCCGGTGATGTCGGCGGCGTGGCAGCGGCGGTTCGTCGAGAGCACCCGCAATCTGCTGCTGGACTGCGTGTGGGAGATCCGCAATATCAACGGCGACCGGGTGCCCAACCCGATCGACTACATCGAGATGCGGCGCAAAGTCGGTGGCGCGCCGTGGTCGGCGGACCTGGTGGAGTACGCGCGCGGCATCGAGATCCCGGAGTGCCTGGTGGGTTCGCGGCCGCTGCGGGTACTCAAGGACACCTTCTCCGACGCGGTGCACCTGCGCAACGACATCTTCTCGTACCAGCGCGAAACCGAGCAGGAAGGCGAGGTCAACAACGGGGTGCTGGTCGCGGAGCGCTTTCTCGGGTGCTCACCGCAGGAGGCCGCGGACCGGGTCAACGACCAGCTCACCTCGCGCATCCACCAGTTCGAGAACACGGTCCTCACCGAGCTCGGGCCGCTGTTCGACGATCACGCGATCGACGGGGCCGGGCGGGCGGCGACGCTGTCGTACGTGCAGGGTCTGCAGGACTGGCAGTCCGGTGGGCACGAGTGGCACCTGCGGTCCAACCGGTACATGAACGACTCGGCCGGGTCCGGGACAGTACCGGTGCTCGGCGGTCCGACCGGCCTTGGCACCTCGGGCTACTCGGGGTTCCTGCGGGGGCTGGCGGGGCCGGGTGGGTTGCGCAACCACACCCGGACGCCGTCGCCGCCGCGCGGACACCTGCCGCTGCCCGATTTCGACCTGCCGTTCGAGGTCAGTGTGTGCCCGCACCTGCCCACCGCGCGGCGCGAGAGTGTCGACTGGGCGGGCGCTGTCGGGTTCTACGATCCGGTTCCCGAACTGGGTGGGCGCCCACTGTGGACCCGCCAGGACAACATCGGATTCGACTTCGCGCTGTGTTCGGCGGGCCTGGATCCCGACGCCACGGCCGAGGCGCTGACCCTGTCGGCGTGCTGGTTGACCTGGGGCACCTGGGCCGACGACTACTACCCGGCGGTGTTCAACCCGACCGGCGCGATGGCCGCCGCCAAGGCCGCCAACGCGCGCCTGTCCCTGTTCATGCCCCTGGCCGGTGACACCACACCGGAACCGCTCAACCCGCTGGAACGGGGTCTCGAGGAGCTGTGGCCGCGCACCACCGCGACCCTGACCCCGGCGGCGCGGGCCAGTTTCAAGGCCTCGGTCGAATCGATGATCGAGAGCTGGCTGTGGGAGCTGGCCAACCACATCCAGCACCGGGTGCCCGACCCGGTCGACTACCTCGAAATGCGCAGGCGCACTTTCGGTTCCGAGCTCACGATCGGGCTGTCGAAACTGGCGCGCGGCGGGATCGTGCCCGACGAGGTGTTCGCGACCAGCACCCTGCGCGGCATCGAGAACGCCGCCCAGGACTACGGGTGCCTGATCAACGACTGGTTCTCCTATCAGAAGGAGATCGAGTACGAGGGCGAGCTGCACAACATGGTGCTCGTGGTCGAGACCTTCCTCGACTGCGATCGCGACGCCGCCGCTCGGATCGTGGCCGATCTGATGAAGGCCAGGATGCGCCAGTTCCAGCGGCTGGTGCTCGAAGAACTGCCGATCGTGTTCGAGCACCACAGACTCGACGCCGCCGCCCGCTCGGCCCTGTCCGACTACGTCGGCGAACTCCAGGACTGGATCGCCGGAATCCTGCTGTGGCACCAGCGATGCAGTCGCTATCTGCCCGAGAACCTGCGCTACCCACCGGCCGTGGGCGGCGGCCCCGAACACCCCGCCACCCCAGCCTTTTCGCGTGGACCGCGCGGGCTCGGCACCGCCGCCGCCCGACACCTTCTTCCCACCGAGGTCAGGAGCACACTGTGACCCTTCCCGAACTCACCGCCCTCGGCCTGCCCGCCGCGCGGGCGCTGGCCACCACCACCAAAACCCCGCCGCAGAACCAGTCGCGAACCCCGCGCTGGCTGCTGCGCACCCTGCCGTGGGTGGAGGTCGCCGGCGCCACCTACCGGGTCAACCGCCGTCGCACCTACACCGTCGGCGACGACCTCATCACCTGCACGCTGGCCGGTGGCCGGTACCAGGTGATCGCGCCGGACCTGCGGGAACTGCGCGCCCTGCGCGGCGCCGACGACGACGTGTTGCAAGAACTCGCCGCCGCTTTCGTGCAGGAGGAGTTCGCTGCGGGCGAGACCATCGCCGCGTTCGGCAACCCGATCGACCGCCTGTCCGTGCTCGCCCACGGGCAGGCGGTCACCGAGCGCACCGGCGAGTACGGCGACCGGGTCGTGCTCGATGTCCTCGGCGACGGCGCGCCGTTGGGCAGCGACGTGCTGCTCGACGCGTCGGCGATCTGGGAATTCACCGCCACCGCCGAGACCGCGTGCACGGTGCTGAGCCTGTCGCGGACCGAACTGGACCGCATCCTCGACCGCAGTCCCGCACTGGCACAGCAGCTTTCGCAGGTGCGCGAGGCCGATCGCGCGGCGCGGGGCAAGTACAGCAAACGCGGTGAGGCCTCGATCGATCTCGCGTCCGGGCACGCGGGTGAGCCCGTGCTGCCGGGCACCTTCGCCGATTACGACCTCAGCCCGCGCGAATACGAACTCGCCGTCGCGCAGACCGTGGTGCGGGTCCACACCCGCGTCAGCGACCTCTACAACACGCCGATGAACCAGCTCGACCAGCAGCTGCGCTTGGCGGTCGAGGCGCTGCGGGAACGCCAGGAATCGGATCTGCTCAACGACCCCGACTACGGGCTGCTCCACAATGTGGACCCGACCCAGCGGCTGCGGTCCGGCACCGACCGGCCGACCCCCGACGACCTGGATCGCCTGCTGGCCCGGCGCCGCAAGACCCGGTTCTTCCTGGCCCACCCGCGCACCATCGCCCAGTTCGGGCACGAGTGCAACGCGCGCGGAATCTATCCCGCCACCGCCGAATTCGAGGGCAAGACGGTGCGCACGTGGCGTGATGTGCCGCTGCTGCCGTCGGACAAGATCCCGATCAGCGCGGCGGGGTCGAGCACGATCCTGGCGATGCGGGTCGGCGAGGCCGACGAGGGCGTGGTGGCGCTGCGCAGTACCGGACTGCCCGACGAGTACTCCCCCGGCGTCAATGTCCGGCTCACCGGGATTGATGACCAGGCGATCGCGTCGTACCTGGTCAGCGCCTATCACAGCGCGGCGGTGCTGGTGCCCGACGCACTCGGTTCGCTGACCGTCTCGGTCCAGCCAAGAAAGGAGACCGCGCGATGACCGCCAGTCCGATCGTCGACCCCGCCACCGAGGCCGGCGGCCGCTTTCCCCAGGCCCTGCGGGCATCGGTCGAGACCCTGCCCGAGTCGATTCGCCACATCGCCGGGTATCACTTCGGGTGGTGGGATCCCGCCGGAGCCCCCGAACACGCCGATGGCGGAAAGGCATTGCGGCCCACTCTGGTTCAGCTCGCCGCCCGAGCCGTCGGCGGGGACAGCACGTGCGGGCTGCCCGCGGCGGTCGCGGTCGAACTCGTGCACAATTTCTCGCTGCTGCACGACGATGTGATGGACCGCGACACCACCCGCCGCCACCGTCCCACCACCTGGCACGTCTTCGGCATCGGCCCGGCCATTCTGGCCGGGGACGCGCTGGTGACGCTCGCGTTCGCCGGGCTCGCGGGCAACGGTCGGGCCAATGCCGACGCGGCGACCCGGATTCTCAGTGCGGCGGTGTTGAGCCTGGTCGAGGGACAGACCGCGGATATGGAATTCGAGCGCCGGGCCGATGTCGGGGTCGAGGAATGCGTGGCGATGGTCGACCGCAAGACCGGGGCGCTGTTCGGGTGCTCGGGCGCGCTCGGCGCGCTGGCCGGGGACGCCGGGCCCAGCGATATCGCCCGACTACAGGGCTTCGGCAACGCGCTCGGGCGCGCCTTCCAGCACGCCGACGACCTGCTCGGTATCTGGGGCGATCCGGCGGTACACGGCAAGCCCGCCCACTCCGACCTGCGCAATCGCAAGAAGTCGCTGCCGGTCGTGTGGGCGTTGCGCTCGCAGACCCCGGAGGCACGGGCGCTGGCCGAATTGTACGGTCGCACCGACGATCTCGACGAGGCCGAACTGGCGCACGCGGCCGAACTCGTCGAGGCGGCCGGCGGGCGGGACTGGAGTCGAGCCCAGATCGAACTGCTCCATTCCAGCGCCATGCTGGCCCTGTCCGGCCTCGACGGCGACCCGACCGCCATCGCCGGATTGGCGAGCCTGGCCGACTCGGCCACGCACCGCCAGAGCTGACCGACAGCCCGGATCGACGTGCTGCGATCCGGGCTGTTCGCTCAGGCCGTGACAGTCGGACGATCCGTCGAGATGTCCACGGCCGGTGCGGGTTCCGGGACGGTGGTCGCACCGGCCGGAATCCGGCGCAGCAGCGCCACCGCGAGGACCGCACCGACGGCCGAGAGCAGCGCGGCGGTCCAGGAGGCCGCGTTCAACCCGTCGGTGAAGGCGTCGCGCGCCGCGGCGGTCAGCGATTGCGCGAGGTCGGCGGGCAGCGATTCGGCCGAAGTCAGTGCGCCGGAAAGGGTTTCGGCGGCGTCACCCTCGGTCTCGGACATCCCGGCGCGATACACCGCCGCGCCCACACTGCCCAGCAACGCGACACCCAGTGCCACCCCGAGGTCGCTGGCGGTGCTCTCCACCGCCGAGGCCGCACCGGCCTTCTCCGGCGGCGCCGCGCCGATCACCAGGCCCGGAATCAGGGCCATCGCCGGGGCGATACCGGGGTAGAGGATGTAGAAGCCGACGATGAGCAGCGGCAGACCCGCCGCACTGGGCACCTGCGCGAGCACCAGGTAGCCCACGGCCGACACCAGCAGACCGGCGGCGATCAGGTACGCCGGACGGACCCGGCGGGCGAGGGCGGGCGTGAGCGTGGAGACGACCACCAGGCCCAGTGCGGCGGGCAGGATCCACAGGCCGGCCCGCAGCGGCGACTGCGCGGCGACCAACTGCAGGTACTGCGTGAACAGCAGATACACCCCGCCCAGGGCGATCGCGGCGAGCATGTAGACGCCGAGCGATCCGCTGAAGGTGCGGTTCGCGAACAACCGCACGTCCAGCATCGGGTCGGCCAGGCGCAGCTGCCTGCGGACGAAGATCACCGCGAAGGCGATCCCGGCGAGCAGGGTGAGCACCGATTCGGCGCTCGCCCCGGTCTCGGCGAGTTTCTTCACCCCGTAGACGAACGGCAGCAGCGCCGCCAGCGACAGCACCACGCTCAGCGGATCGATCCGACCCGCCTGCGGCGCACGATATTCCGGGATCAGCGCCGGCACCGCCAGCACGACCACCGCCATCACCGGCACACCGATCAGCATGGACGCGCCCCACCACATCGTGGCCAGCATCAACCCGCCCAGCAGCGGGCCCAGTGCCACGCCCACCGACACCGACGCCGCCCACAGGCCGATCGCGGTGGCGCGCTGGCGCTCGTCGCGGAACATGGTGGTGATCAACGACAGGGTGGCGGGCATGACCGCCGCGGCGCCCAAGCCCATCAGGGCGCGCGCGCCGATCAGCAGTTCCGCGTTCGGCGCGAACGCGGCCAGCGCCGAGGCGACACCGAACAGGGCGGCGCCGGCGATCAGCAGTCGGCGGCGGCCGAGCCGGTCACCGAGGGTGCCCATGGTGACCAGGAAACCGGCCATGACGAACCCGTAGATGTCGTTGATCCAGAGCAGCTGGCCACTGCTCGGCGACAGGTCGGCGGCGATATAGGGGGTGGCGAGGAACAGCACGGTCATGGTCAGGAACAGCAGGACGGTGGGCAGCAGCAGGACCGTCAACCCCCACCACTGGCGGGTGCCCGCCCGCTCGGGGACTTCGGTGAACTCGGACATCAGGACGTCTTCCCTTCGGCGATGATGCGAACTGCACCGACACTGCTCGCGCGCCCTTCGGAAACCCTTCGGATCGACTCCGGGTCGGCTCGAGCGCGCGACTAGGGTGGTCACCATGCGTTTCGGGGTGCTCGGGTCGTTGGCGGTGTGGACCGAGGACGGGCAGCCGGTGCGGATACCCGAACTCAAGGTGCGCGTGCTGCTCGGCGCGCTGCTGGTCGAACCCGGTCGGGTCGTGCCCGCGGACCGGCTGGTCGAACAGCTGTGGGGTACCGCGTTGCCCGCGAACCCGGCCGGGTCGCTCCAGACCAGGGCCTCGCAGTTGCGGCGCGTGCTCGAAGACGCCGAGGCGGGTGGGCGGGGACTGCTGGTGTCGCGCTCCCCCGGCTATCTCCTCGACGTCGCCGAGGGCTCGGTGGATTCCCAGGTGTTCCATCAGTTGCTGCACCGGGCGCGCGCGGCCGACGACATCGGTGCGCGGGCAACGCTTCTCGCCGAGGCGCTGGGACTGTGGCGGGGTGCCGCGCTGGCCGACCTCGCCGATCACGACTTCGCGCGGATCCCGGTGTCGCGGTGGGAGGAGCAGCGCCTGACCGCCGTGGAGGAGCACGCGCGGGCGCGGATCGCGCTCGGCGAGCACGATCAGGTGGCCGACGAGCTCGGCGCGCTCACCGAGGAACATCCGCTGCGGGAACGGTTACGGGGGGCGCACATGCTGGCGCTGTACCGGTCGGGGCGGCACGGGGAGGCGCTGGATTCCTATCGGCGGTTGCGCGAGCATCTCGCCGAGGAGCTCGGGTTGGATCCGAGTCCTGAGCTCGTCGCGCTGCATCGTGCTGTGTTGGAACAGGATCCGGCGCTCGGTGCGTCCGTGCGGCCCGTGCTCGCGGCACCGGTGCCGCCACGACGCGGTTTGCCGGTGCCTGCCACATCCTTGATCGGGCGCGAAGACGACCTCGCCGCGATCGCCGAGCTGGTGGGTGCGCGGCGGTTGGTGACGCTCACCGGGCCCGGCGGTGTCGGGAAGACCCGACTCGCGCTGGCGACAGCGGCGGCCCAAGTGGTGCGCGACGGGGTGCTGTTCGTCGAACTGGCCGGGCTGTGCCTCGACAGCGACACCGGTGGCGCGGTGCAGACGCTGACCGAGGTCGTCGCGGCGGCGTTCGAGGTGCGCGATGATTCGGCCGGCTCGAGCCCGTTCCCGTTGCCCGACAGCGGAACTCAGCTCACGCACCTGGTGGAGGCGATCCGCGCCGAAGAGGTGCTGCTGGTACTGGACAACGGCGAGCACGTCGCCGAGGCCGCCGCGATCGTGGTGTCACGGCTGCTCGCGGCGGTGCCCGGGTTGCGAGTGCTGGTCACCAGCCAGGTGCCGCTGAACATCGCCGGCGAATACGTGTACTCCGTTGCGCCCCTGACGGTTCCAGCACTCCCGCGCGATACCCGTCAGGTCTCGACCGACAGCCTGGCGGCGGCGCACGACAGCCGCCACGTCGCGGATGCCCGCCAGGTCTCGACCGACAACCGGTCGGCGGCGCACGACAGCCGCCACGTCGCGGATGCCCGCCAGGTCTCGACCGACAGCCGGCCGGCGGCGCACGACAGCCGCCACGTCGCGGTTGCCGCGCGGGCGGGCACGGACGCTCGGATCGATGCGGAATCCGCGCCCGCCGTAAGGCTTTTCGTCGAGCGCACCCGGGCGACGCTGCCCGATTTCACGGTCACCGAGGACAATGCCGCCGCGATCGCCACCATCGTCGCGCACCTCGACGGGTTGCCGTTGGCGCTGGAATTGGCGGCGACCCGGGTGCGGGCACTGGGCGTGCACGTCCTCGCCGAACGGATCGAGGATCGATTCACGCTGCTCTCCGCCGGATACCGGGACGCACCGGACCGGCAGCGCACCCTGCGGGCGGTGATCGATTGGAGCTGGGAACTGCTCGATGAGCCCGAACGCGCTGTACTGCGCAGGCTTTCGGCGCACGCGGACGGGGCCACCCTGGAGTCGGCGGAGGCGGTGTGCGCCGGTGGCGCGGTCGCGCGGGTCGAGGTCGCGGAATCGTTGGCCCGCCTGGTCGACCGTTCGCTGATCATCACCCCCGCCGCCGACGCGCGCCCGCGCTACCGACTGCTGAAGTCGGTCGCCGCGTACGCGAGCGAACAGCTCACCGACAGCGGCGAGGACGCCGACACCCGACTTCGCCACCTCGCCTACTACGTCGCCGTCGCCGAGGAGGCCGACCGCCATCTACGCTCCACCGACCAGCGCCGCTGGCTGGCCCGCCTCGACGCCGAATCCGCCGACCTGCGCCGCGCCCTCGACACCGCCCGCGCGACAGCACGATCCGAGGACGCGCTGCGCCTGGTGAACGCGCTGGCCTGGTACTGGGTGATGCGCGGACGGCTCACCGAGGGAATCCGCTCACTCGGCATCGCGCTCTCCGTCCCGAGCGAGCACCACTCAACCGCCCACCGCGTCGCCGACCTGTGGCGGCGCGCCCTGCGACTCGGCGCGGGCATCACCGTCGACCTCCCGCCCGAGCCGCCGACAGCGGTCACACCACACGGCGATGGTGACGGGCCCACAGGCCCGGCAACGCCTTCGCCGCGCACCGATGGTGACCGGCCCGCAGTCACGGCAACTCCGTCAGGCACGGAGGTCGACCGCCACGCCTCGACACCGAGCCCGGATCGACTGTCCCTGCCCGAACTTCGCGCCCGCTGGTATCTCGCGCACACCCACTCCGGGTTCGCCGCGCACCAGGGCATGGACGACGCGCACGTGCTGCGAAAGGCTTTCGCGGACAACGGCGATGACTGGGGTGTCGCCGCGGCGTCGGCGTCGCTGGCGCGGGAAGCGTTCGGGCACGGGGATCTCGCGGGGCTGCGGGACAACGCCGAGCGGGCGCGGGAGATCTTCGCGCGGACGGGCGATCGGTGGGGGCTGGGTATCGCGGGATTCCTGCTCGGTGGGTACGCGGAGGTCACCGGGGATCTCGATGCCGCCCGCGCGCACCACCGGGCCGCGTTGAGCACCGCCGAGGAACTCGGGTTGTGGAACGAGGTCGGTGAGCGGTTGACCTCGCTGGGGCGGATCGCGCTGCTGCGGGGCGACCTCGAACGCAGCGCTGAGCTGCACGAACGGGCTCGGCGGATCGCCGTCGGGCAGGGCCACCTCGTCGGCGAGGAATCCGCGGTGCTCGGGCTCGGGCTCGTCGCCCGGCGGCGCGGCGACCTGGCGGCGGCACGCGAGCACCTGGGCGCCTGGCTCGACTGGCACCTGCGGGCGGGCTCGCACTTCGGGGCGGCCCTGATCCTGGCCGAACTCGGCTTCACCGCCGAACTCGCGGGCGAGGCCACCGAGGCCGAAGCGCTGCACCTGCGCGGCCTGGCCTCGGCCCTACCCACCGGCGACCCGCGCGCCCACGCCCTCGCCCTGGAAGGACTCGCCGGATCCCGTTCCCTCGCCGGGCATTCCGTGCGAGCCGCCCACCTGCTCGGGGCGGCCGACGCCCTGCGGCGATCCACCGGCGCACCCCTACCCGCCGCCGAACGCGCGGACGTCGACCGCATCGAAGCCCGCATCCGCACCGACCTCGGCGCCGCCCGCTTCGCCGCCGAATTCGACCACGGCCACCACCTCGATCCCCTGACCCTCGCCACTCCCTCGAGCCGACCCTGAGTCGATCCGAAGCCCACCCCGGCACGGTGGAGCACATGACCGATCGCCACCGCGCCCACGTCCACACCTTCGCCGACCTCCGAGCCGACTTCGACACGATCGTCGGCGCCGTCAACTACGCGACCATGACCACCGTCGACACCATGGGGCGACCGCGCTCGCGGGTGCTGATCCCGGTGTGGGAGACCGACGGCGAGGAGCCGGTGGGGTGGCTCGGCACCTACCGGACCCCGGTGAAGGTCGCCCATCTCGCGGGAAATCCGCACGTCACCTTCTCCTATTGGAGTCCGGCGCAGAACACGGTCGCCGTCGATGCCGTCGCCGCGTGGACCGCCGACACCGCCGAACGCGCGCACGTGTGGGACCTCTACCGCCACGGCAGCCCGCCCGGCGCGGGCTATGACCCCGGCCAGTTCTGGCACGGGCCCCAGGACCCGAAGTTCGGAGTGCTGCGGCTGACGCCGTGGCGCGTCCAGGTCCTGCGCCGCCACGATCTCGTCACCGGGATCCCCGCCCGGATCTGGCGCAGCCCGAACACCAAGGAGTGAAACATCGGTTTGCCAGATGCCGCGTGGGCGGTTTATGTTACCGACGTCACAACGCCCCTCGAGAAGTCAGCAGGCTCGTCGTTTCATGAACCTTTCCACGCTCCGCACGCTCGGGGTGGCGCTGTGTGCCGCCGCGCTGATCTCGACCCCGACCTTCGGCGCGCACGCGGCGCCCGGTGCGCACGTGGTCACGCAGACCCAGGTCGGTCGCGTCGCCGAGATCGGGGTGTACTCGCCGTCGATGGATCGCACGATCGCGTTGAAGGTGTTGCGGGCGGCCGAGACCGGGGTCGCGGCGCCGACGCTGTACCTGCTCAACGGCGCGGGCGGCGGTGAGGACAAGGCGAACTGGCCGGGCCAGACCGACGCGGCGGCGTTCTTCGCCGACAAGCACGTCAACGTCGTGATCCCGATGGAGGGCGCGTTCAGCTACTACACCGACTGGCTGGCGCCCGACGCGAAAATGGGCGAGAACCTGAAGAACAACGGGCGCAACATGTGGGCGACGTTCCTCACCGAGGAACTGCCGCCGGTGATCGACGCGGCGCTGGGCACCACCGGCGTCAACGCCCTGGCCGGGATCTCCATGGCCGGAACCTCGGTGCTCGACCTGTCGATCCGGGCACCGCACCTCTACCGCAGCGTCGCGGCCTACAGCGGCTGCGCGATGACCAGCGATCCGCTCGGCAAGACGTTCGTCTCGACCGTGGTGGGCATGGGCGGCGGCGATATCGCCAACATGTGGGGCACCGACGCCGAGGCGTGGCGCCAACGCGACCCGTTCGTGCAGGCCGCGCTCCTGCCCGACATCCCGATGTACATCTCCAGCGGCACCGGACTGCCGGGCGCGCACGACACCGTGGCCAATCCGCGCATCCAGGCGCAGGGCACCGACCCCGACGCGGCGGTGACCAGCCAGATGATCGTCGGCGGTGCGATCGAGGCGGTCACCGGCCTGTGCACCGCGAACCTGGCCAACCGGACCCGCGAACTCGGCCGCACCAACATCACCTACAACATCCGCCCCACCGGCACCCACTCGTGGGGATACTGGCAGGACGATCTGCACGACTCCTGGCCGATGATGGCCACCGCGCTCGGCCTCTGAGCCCTACCGTTGCAGGCAACGACTGCGCCGAACCTGCAGGCCCCGCTCACCGAACGCGGCCAGCAACAACTGGCCGCGTCGCGCACCGGCGGCACTGTCGGCACGGGCCAGATCCGGCACGTAGGTCGCGGCACCGATAATGGACTCGCCGACCAGGGTCCAGAAACGTCGCGCGGGTAGACCCGAGCAGCGGGTGAGGACCGACTGCAACGGGATCAGGGAGGACGCGCAGCGTTGAGCGAGCCACACAGCCATCGCCGCTTCACACGGGAAGGCGACGACGCCGGGCTCCGGATCGCCGTCGACGACGCGAATCCTGATGTCGGACAAGCCCGCCCAGTCGATACCGCCGTCGTTGTCGTGGTGGATCCACAGATTGTCATGACCCGGATCCCAGGCTTGGGCGTCCATCACGAACAGCGCGGTCACCCGACCGACCACCGCGTGGATGAGCGCGGTCGCGACCACCTCGGCGGCCATCTCGTCGCTGATCATCTCCGCGGTGTGGCGCCGGTACATGAGTTCGACGCGGCCCTCCGACAGTCCGTTGGGCACGTGCCACCATCGCCGCTTACCCTGTCCACTCATCGCCGCCACGGCGTACACGCGCGGATGCTCGGGTTGCAGGGCCTGCAATCTGGCACACGCGCGGTCGAACGCGGCGGTGGTGCGGGACGTGGCGGTGGTGACGGGCTCGGACATCGAACCTCCTCGAACTGTGGGATCCCGTGACGATGCTGTCCGGAACATTAGGTTAGGCTTACCAGACTCGACAAGTCGAGTGCTGATTCGAGGTAGGAGAAGTTCGTCGCCGTGATCACACCTGGCACCGTCAGACGTCGTCGTCTGACCGGGCTGCTCCTGCTCGCCGTCCTGCTCACCCTCGCGGTGGTGGCCAGCATCGCCATCGGCACCCGCTCGCTCGCACCCTCGGTGGTGTTCGACGCGATCACCCACGCTCTCGGCTGCGACGGCGGCCCGTTCCGATGCCCGGCCCGCTCCACCGCCGAAGAGATCGTGCGTGAGCTACGTCTGCCGCGCACCGCGTTGGCCCTGACCGCCGGAGTGGCACTGGGCATCGCGGGCGCGCTCATCCAGGGGTATACCCGCAATCCGCTCGCTGATGCCGGTTTGTTGGGACTCAATGCCGGCGCGGGTTTTCTGGCCGCGCTGAGCATCTTCCTGTTCGGATTCACCATGCCCGCGCAGTACATCTGGTTCGCCTTCGCCGGGTCGGCGATCGCGGGCGTGATCGTGTTCGGGGTGTCCTCGATCGGCGGCGGCAAGGCCAGTCCACTGAGCCTGATCCTGGCCGGTGCGGCGGTCACCGCGTTCCTGACCGCGATGACCAACGCGATCATCGTGCTCGACAACGCCGCGCTCGACACCTACCGGTTCTGGGTAGTCGGCAACGTGGCCGGACGCGAAGCGGATGTGTTCTGGCAGGTGCTGCCGTTCCTGGCACTCGGCGTCGGCATGGCGGTGAGCGCGGCGCCGACGCTGAACCTGCTGAGCCTGGGCGACGACGTCGCGCGCGGGCTCGGTGTCGACGTCACCCGGGCGCGGGGCTACGGCCTGTTCGCGGTGGTGCTGCTCAGCGGCGGCGCGACCGCGGCGATCGGGCCGATCGCGTTCCTCGGGCTGGTCGTGCCGCATATCGCGCGCGCCTTCACCGGACCCGACAACAAGTGGTTGATCCCCTACTCCGGCCTGCTCGGCGGACTGCTGCTGCTGGTCGCCGATGTGGCGGGCCGGGTGGTGGCGCGTCCGGGTGAGCTCCAGGTCGGGGTGATGTTGGCCGCGGTCGGCGCGCCGTTCTTCATCGCGCTGGTGCGTCGCAAGAAGCTGGTGAGTCTGTGAGTATCGACCTCGAAAAGCCCTCTGCCGCACAGGCTCTGCGCAAAGTGCGGCCCGCGCTGCGGGTCGGACCGGTCTCGCTGGTCCTTCGCCCGGTGATGCTGGGCGCGGTGATCGCCCTGGCGGTGGCCGTGTTCGCGCTGTTCTGCCTCGATATCGCCGTCGGCGACACGACGATCCCGCTGGGTCGGGTACTCGATGTGCTCGGTGGCGGCGGCAGTCGATCGCAGCGGTTCATCGTCCTGGAATCACGACTGCCGCGCGCGCTCACGGCCGTGGTGGTCGGGGCCGCGCTCGGGCTCTCGGGCGCGCTGATGCAGTCCATCCTGCACAACCCGCTGGCCGGACCCGACGTACTCGGCATCACCACCGGCGCGAGCGTCGGCGCGGTGGCGGTGCTGGTGTTCACCGGCGGCGCGACCACCGGGGTGCTGGCCACCGTCGGCGCGCCACTGGCCGCGCTGGCAGGCGGGCTGCTCACCGCGGCCGCGATCTACGTCCTCGCGTGGGGTCGCGGCGGTAGCGGTGAACGCGGGGTGACCGGATTCCGCCTGGTCCTGATCGGTATCGGCGTGAACGCGGTGCTGGTCTCGATGATCAGCTGGCTGCTCACCCGCGCCAGCCTCACCGACGCCGCCCGCGCCCAACTCTGGCTCAGCGGCTCGCTCAACGCCGCCGCCATCTCCCGGGTGATCCCCGCCGCGCTCGCGCTGGCCGTGGTCGCGGTGGTCGCCCTGATCTCGGCGCGCACCCTGGCCGCGCTGCGCCTGGGCGAGGAGTCCACGCGCGTGCTCGGGGTGCGGATCCAAACCCAGCAGGCCCTGCTCATCGGCGCCGCGGTCGTGGCGGCCTCGGTGGCGACCGCGGCCGTGGGCCCGGTCGGGTTCATCGCGCTGGCCGCGCCGCAGATCGCCAGAATGGCCCTGCGGACCCCCGGCGAACCGCTGATCGCCTCGGCGCTGACCGGCGCCGCCCTGGTCACCGTCGCCGACCTCATCTCGCGCGCACTGCTGCCGGTGGAGTTGCCGGTCGGTATCGTCACAGCGGCACTCGGTGGACCGTTCCTGCTCTACCTGCTCGTCCGCATGAATCGGAAGGCCACCCTGTCATGACCAGCCCCGCGCATCGCATTGCCGCCGACGCCGTGTCCCTCGGCTACGGCGAGCGGGTGATCGTCGACGAGCTCAGCCTCGACATCGCACCCGGCGTGGTCACCACGGTGATCGGGCCCAACGGCTGCGGCAAGTCGACCCTGCTCAAGTCGCTGGGCCGGCTGCTGCGCCCGCGCGCGGGCCAGGTCGTACTCGACGGCAAGGCGATCTCGTCGATGAAGACCAAGGACGTGGCCAAGGTGGTCGGCATGCTGCCGCAGACCCCGGTCGCCCCGGAAGGACTCACCGTCGCCGACCTGGTCGCGCGCGGACGCCATCCCCATCAGTCCTGGATGCGGCAGTGGTCGGCCGACGACGAGGTCGAGGTGGCCGCCGCGCTGGCCCAGACCGGCATCGCCGACCTGGCAGAACGCACCCTCGACGAACTGTCCGGCGGTCAGCGCCAGCGCGCCTGGATCTCGATGGCGCTGGCCCAGGGCACCGACATCCTGCTGCTCGACGAGCCGACCACCTATCTCGACCTCGCGCACTCGCTGGAAGTGCTCGACCTGGTCGACCGCCTGCACCACGACTACGGGCGCACCGTGGTCATGGTCCTGCACGATCTGAACCTGGCCATCCGCTACAGCGACGAGCTCGTGGTGATGTCGGCGGGCCGGATCGTCGCGCGGGGAAAACCCGGCGAGATCATCTCCGCCGAACTGCTCGCGGAGGTCTTCGGACTCGACGCCACCGTGCTCACCGATCCGGTCTCGGGG
Source organism: Nocardia lasii (assembly GCF_042658545.1). Taxonomy (NCBI): domain Bacteria; kingdom Bacillati; phylum Actinomycetota; class Actinomycetes; order Mycobacteriales; family Nocardiaceae; genus Nocardia; species Nocardia lasii. The sequence continues at coordinate 2,994 of NZ_JBHSQN010000009.1, read as the reverse complement.
CGGCCGATGATCGTGCCGATCGGCACCCGACACGTGCACGGCGCGACCGGGTATGACGAATGACACACCAGCAAACACCCCGTTACGACAACCTGTAGTACGCATCATTGTCGTTGTGCCCGTAAAATCGGTGGGATGGCAGGTCTGGGCGAACTCGAAAAAGCGGTCATGGACCAGTTGTGGTCAGCCGACGAACCACTGACGGTGCGACAGGTACACGAAGCGCTGGCAGCGCGACGCGAGCTCGCGTACACCACGGTGATGACCGTGCTGCAACGACTGGCGAAGAAGGATCTGGTGGTGCAGCGGCGCGACGATCGCGCGCACCGATACGCACCGGTTCACAGTCGCGACGAACTCGTCGCGAGCCTCATGGTCGACGCGCTACAACAGGCCGACGCCGCAGGTAGTCGGGCCGCGGCCCTGGTCCACTTCGTCGAACAGGTGGGCAAGGACGAGGCCGACGCGCTGCGCGAAGCGCTCGCCAAGCTCGAATCCGACGAAAACAGCGGCTAGACTCCCTGGCGGCTCTCACAATGGGGTGAGCGCCACCTCGCCCCACAACGCAGTGAGCAGAGTCGATGAACGCAACCGCGGCAGTCTTCGCCGGTCTCGCCTTGCTTCTCGCAGGGCCGGTACCAGCGTTGCTCAGTCGTGCGAGCTGGGTGCATCGCACGCCCCGCGCGGCCCTGGTGTTGTGGCAGGCCATCGCGTTGGCCGCCGTGCTCAGCGCCTTCGGCTCGGGCCTGGCGATCGCGAGCATGCTGCTCGTTCCCGGCCCTGACGGCCGCCCGACCACCTCCCCCACCCGGGAGATCGACGCGCTCGGACTGCCCCTGTGGTCGCTGTATGTGCTGGTCTTCGCCCTGACCCTGATGGTCGGCGCCCGCCTGATCTTCTCGATCGTGCGCGTCGGGGTGCACACCCGCCGCCGTCGCTCGCGCCATCGCATGCTCGTGGATCTGCTCGATCAGAGCGGCCCGGTGCGCCGCGCCGCCGATATCCGGGTGCTGGCCGCCACCGAGCCCATCGCCTACTGCCTGCCGGGCCTGCGCCAGCGCGTGGTGATCAGCGAGGGCACGCTGACCAGCCTCGACGACGCCGAGGTCACCGCCATCGTGAGCCACGAGCGCTCGCACCTGCGCGCCCGCCACGATCTGGTGCTCGAGGCGTTCACCGCCGTGCACGAGGCGTTTCCCCGGGTGGTGCGCAGCAAGGCCGCGCTGGGCCAGGTGAAACTGCTCATCGAACTGCTCGCCGACGACTCGGCCGTGAAGGTCACCGGCCCCAAACCGCTCGCCCGCGCCCTGATCGCCTGCGCGAAATCGACCGCCCCGCAGGGCGCGTTGGCCGCGGGCGGCCCGAGCACCCTCATCCGCATCCAACGTCTCGCGGGCACCACCGGCGATGTGCGCGTCGCCACCGCCGCCTACCTCGGCTCGGCCGCGATCCTGGTCGTGCCGACGCTGGCCGTCGCGGTGCCGTGGTTGCAGGAACTGAGCCGACTCTTCCGCGGCTGACCTGCCGGTTTACCCAACCGAGGCCGAACGCGCCTATCCTGGGAGACCGGTCCTTCCTGCTGGGCCGCGCCCCGCTCACGCCCTCGCGCGTATTCGGGTAATCGGCGCCGGTCCTCTTCCGGCGCGATTCGCAGCCCAACGAAAGGCCACTTTGACTACCACTTCTCTGCCCGCCGAACCGACCTTCGCCGACCTCGGCCTGCCCGTCGCGCTCATCCAGACCCTGCGCAACGCCGGGATCGACGCGCCGTTCCCCATCCAGGCCGCCACCATCGGTGACGCGCTGTCCGGGCGCGACGTGCTCGGGCGCGGCCCGACCGGCTCGGGCAAGACCCTGGCCTTCGGCCTGCCGATGCTGACCCGCCTGGCCGAGGGTTCCCCGGCCAAGCCCGGTCGCCCGCGCGGTCTCGTGCTGGTGCCGACCCGCGAGCTCGCGACCCAGATCGAGAAGGCCCTCGAAGACGCCGCCCGCTCGCTGGGCCTGCGCGTCGCCTCGGTCGTCGGTGGCGCCCCGATCAAGCGCCAGGCCGACCGGCTCGCGCGCGGCGTGGACCTGCTCATCGCGACGCCGGGTCGCCTCGACGACCTGATCAAGCAGCGCAACGCCGATCTGTCCGATGTGACGATCACCGCCCTCGACGAGGCCGACCACATGGCCGACATGGGCTTTCTGCCCCAGGTCACCCGCCTGCTCGACCGCACCCCCAAGCAGGGCCAGCGCCTGCTGTTCTCGGCCACCCTCGACGGTGACGTGGACAAGCTGGTCAAGCGCTACATGAACAACCCGGTGACGCACTCCACCGCGCCCGCCGAGGCCTCGGTCAGCACCATGACCCACCACCTGCTCTACGTGCGCGACAAGAACATCAAGCGCACCGTGGCCACCGAGATCGCCGCCCGCGAGGGCCTGACCATCATGTTCGTGCGCACCAAGCACGGCGCCGACCGCCTGGCCAAGCAGCTGCGCGGCGCCGGTGTCGACGCGGGCTCGCTGCACGGCGGCAAGGCCCAGAACAACCGCGTGCGCACCCTGGCTGCCTTCGCCGACGGGTCGGTGCCGGTGCTGGTCACCACCGATGTCGCCGCGCGTGGCATTCACATCGACGGTGTGTCGCTGGTCGTGCACTTCGATCCGCCCGCCGAGCACAAGGCCTACCTGCACCGCGCCGGGCGCACCGCGCGCGCCGGGGAGGACGGTGTCGTGGTCACCCTCGTCACCGACGAGGAGCGCAAGGACGTCGCCGCGATGACCCGCAAGGCGGGCGTGCGCACCGACGGTGTCGACGTGCGCCCCGGCGACCGGAACCTGGTGGAGATCACCGGCGCCCGCAAGCCCTCCGGTATCGCGTTGGCCGCCCCGGCCGCGCCCGCGCAGCCGGCCCGTTCGGCGACCGGTGGCGGGCGGACCCGTCGTCCGCGTGCCGGTGGCGCGCCGACCGGCGAGGCGAGCCGTGGCGGTGCCCCGCGCCGCGAG
>NZ_JBHSQN010000008.1:36347-131364 GCF_042658545.1 Nocardia lasii | reverse complement strand
GTGCTAACTCGCGCCCCCACAGGGGCCGCGCTCGAGCGCGCCAGCGCTCCAAAAACACAGCTTGCGCACCCCCTGGGACCGCCGAACTCCGGTCCAGTCCACCCCACCAGCCGCACACCGACTCCGCTCCAGTCCACCCACCCCGGGCGCACACCGACTCCCTCCACTGACCCCGACCACCACCTCATCCTGGATCATGAATCAAGACCCCCGCCGCACCGATAAGGAGTAAAACCGCGATGTTCGTGAAGGTGTGTGGCCTGACCACCCAGCAACAGATCGACTGGGCGATCGAGCTCGGCTACTCGGCCATCGGCGTCATGGTGACCCGCAAGAGCAAGCGCTACCGCACCCCCGACCAGGCCCGCGCTCTCGCCGACTACGCGCGCGGCCGCATCGCCACCTTCGCGGTCGCCCTCGAAGCGGACGAGGTCGCCGAGGTGGCCGACGCGTTCGACATCGTCCAGCTTTATCAGTGGACCGACCTGCCCAACCTCGCCTTCTGCTCCGCCACCCCGCCGGAACCCGAGCAGACCAGCGAATACTTCTTCTACGACGCCAGCGCGGGTTCGGGTGTGTTCGAGGAGTTCCCGGACTGGGTGCGTGCCCAGCCGGGTCGGGTGGTGCTGGCGGGCGGTCTCGATCACGACAATGTCGCCGCGGTGATCGACCGCCACCACCCCTACGGTGTGGACGTGTCCAGTTCGGTGGAATCGGCGCCGGGGGTGAAGAGCTATGACCTGATGCGACGGTTCAAAGCGGCCACCGAGCGGCCCGACGTCCTACAGTGATCCCATGATTACCGCGATCGTGATGATCCAGGCGCAGAACTCTCGCATCCCCGAAACCGCGCAGGCCCTGGCCGACACCGACGGCGTCGCCGAGGTCTACTCCTGCGCGGGTGACGTGGACCTGATCGCCATCGTGCGGGTGCGCGACCACGCGCGCATCGCCGAGGTGGTCACCGCGGGGATCGACAAGGTGGACGGGGTGGTGCGCACCACCACCCACATCGCCTTCAAGTCCTATTCCAGCCACGATGTCGAAGCCGGATTCTCCCTGGGGGAGTAGGGCTTTCAGCGTTCGTCGAGGACCTGGGTGAGTTCGGCCCAGCTCGCGAGCAGCTTGGCCGCCGCGCCGCTGTCGATCGCGGCGGCGGCGCGCTCGAGCCCGCCGGCCAGGGCCGCGTCCAGATCCGAGTCGACGTCGCCGATGCCGCGCGACAGGTCGTAGGCCACGATCGCCGCGGCCGAGTTCAGCAGCACCGCGTCGCGCACGGGCCCCGGTGTCCCGGCGAACACCTCGCGCGCGATCCGCGCGTTGACCTCGGCGTCGCCGCCGCGCAGCGCGTCCAGGTCCACCCGGGCGATGCCGAGGCGCGTGGGGTCGAGCACGGTCTGGCGAATCTTGCCGCCGTTGACGACCCACACATCGGTGAGGTCGGAGGTGGTGATCTCGTCGAGGCCGTCGCGACCGCGCACCACCAGCGCGCTGGACCCGCGCGCGGCGAACACTCCCGCGATCACGGGCGCGAGGTCGGCGAACGCGCACCCGACCAGCCCGGCGCGCGGCTGCGCCGGATTCGTCAGCGGCCCCAGCACGTTGAACACGGTCGGAATGCCGATCTCTTTGCGCGCCGCCCCGGCGAACCGCAGTCCGGCGTGGAACAGCGGCGCGAAGCAGAACCCGATCCCGGTCTCGCGCACCGACCGCGCCACCGACTCGGGCCCGAGTGCCAGGTTCACGCCGAGTGCCTCGAGCACGTCGGCGCCGCCGGATTTCGAGGAGGCCGCCCGGTTGCCGTGCTTGACCACCGGCACCCCGGCCGAGGCCACGACCACCGAGGACATGGTGGAGATGTTCACCGAGCCCGAGCGGTCACCGCCGGTGCCGACCACGTCCACCGCGTCACCGTCGATGGTGACCAGGCGCGCGTGCCCGAGCATCCCGGCCACCATGCCCGCGAGTTCGGTCGGGGTGGGGCCCTTGATCTTCATGGCGACGCCGAAGGCCGCGATCTGGGCGGCGGTGGCGTTGTCGGTGAAGATCTCGTCGATCACCCAGGTGGTGTCGTCCGCGGCCAGGTCGCCACCGTCGGCGAGGGTTCCGAGCACCTGGGGCCAGCTGCGCACGCTCATTCGCTCTACTTCTCCTTCGACGACACCGCTGCGTGAACTCTGATCGGACGCACCGGCGTTCCCTACCTCTGATTTCGCAACTCTAATTCGCATCTGAGTGTCGAAATAGAGCTAGCTTAAGGGGCAGGTCGCGGGGGCTGCATGGCGTCCCAGCCATCCGCCACCCCGTCGTGCCGCTGGGCGAGTCCGGCCATCCGCGACCGCTCCTGAGAACAGGTCAGCGGATCGAGTCGTTGCACCCGCCGCAAGATGATCGACACCAGCTCGTCGGACGCAACATCGCCCTCGGCCCGCTCGTATCCGTCGTAGCCGGCGATCTCGCACGCCGCCTCGACCTGCTCGGCGGGCAGGCGCAGATGGTGGCGCAATACCGCCTCGGCCTCCCGGTCCAGCTCGCTCGCCCGGTCCAGCGCCGTCGAACAGGCCTCGGCGTCATCGAAACTCGACGCGACCACCACCAGGTCCTCGCGCGCGGGGTCCAACGCCTGCGCCGATCCGCCGAACAGGCGCCGCCACATCCGCACCACGACCATGTCGCCTCCTTCGTCTCAGGTTATCCACATCCAACGCTGACACAATGAGTGTTCCCACGGGCCCGCGCCAACACGCCGGAAGGGGGCGTAGACCCCCTCTGTGCGTGGGTTTTCCGACTCGCGGCACAAACTTTCGTACCCGGGTACATGTGTCGTACTACGAAGAGTCATACTTACCCGGTGACGACCGCAGTAGGCACCCCAGGATCGGCCATTACTCAGCGTGTGCATTCGCTGAACCGGCCCAACATGGTCAGCGTCGGAACCATCATCTGGCTGTCGAGCGAGTTGATGTTCTTCGCCGGCCTCTTCGCCATGTATTTCGTTGCGCGCGCGCAGGCGCACGGCGACTGGCCCCCGGAGCCGACCGAGCTGAACTTGGCGCTCGCCATCCCGGTGACGACCGTGCTGATCTTGTCGTCGTTCACCTGCCAGATGGGCGTGTTCGCGGCGGAGAAGGGCGACGTGTTCGGCCTGCGCCGCTGGTACACCCTCACCCTGGTGATGGGCGCCATCTTCGTGTTCGGCCAGGGCTACGAGTACTACCACCTGGTGCATGAGGGAACCACGATCGCCGGTAGCTCCTACGGCTCGGTTTTCTACATCACCACCGGTTTCCACGGTCTGCACGTGATCGGCGGTCTGATCGCGTTCGTGTTCCTGCTCATCCGCACCACGCTGAGCAAGTTCACGCCCGCCCAGGCCACCGCCGCGATCGTGGTGTCGTACTACTGGCACTTCGTCGACATCGTCTGGATCGGGCTGTTCGCCACGATCTACTTCGTCCGCTAGCGCGCGGCGCACCCCCAGCATTTGCACAAGTCGGTTCCGTCTACTCCAAAGGGACACAGATGAGTTCATCGCCCCCGTCGGCTCCAGAGCCCGCCGGCCCCGGCAGCGGGCAGGCCGCTCAGGCGTCAAAGCAGGCCCGTAAACAGCGTCGCGCCCGCCGTCGTATCGCGGGTGCGCTCGCGCTGATGATCGGCTTGGTCGGAGCCGGCTTCCTGGCTGCCGCGCTCACCCCGCAGCCGCAGGTCGCCACCGCGCACGAGGACCAGTCCGCGCTCATCCGCGAGGGCAAGCAGCTCTACGACACCTCCTGCATCACGTGCCACGGCGCGAACCTGCAGGGCGTGATCGACCGTGGTCCCAGCCTGATCGGTGTCGGCGAGGCCGCCGTCTACTTCCAGGTGTCCTCCGGTCGTATGCCGATGGCCGCCAACAGCGCCCAGGCCCTGCGCAAGCCGGAGAAGTTCGACGCGCACCAGACCGACGCGCTCGGCGCCTACGTCGCCGCCAACGGCGGTGGCCCCTCGGTGATCCGTGACGCCAACGGCGAGGTCGCCCAGGAGTCGCTGCGCGGCGCCGACATCGCGCGCGGTTCGGAGCTGTTCCGCATGAACTGCGCCTCCTGCCACAACTTCACCGGTCGTGGCGGTGCCCTCTCCAGCGGCAAGTTCGCCCCGCCGCTCGAGCCGGCCAACGAGGCGCAGATCTACAACGCGATGCTCACCGGCCCGCAGAACATGCCCAAGTTCTCCGACCGGCAGCTGACGCCGGAGGAGAAGCGCGACATCGTCGCCTACGTCAAGAACTCCGCCGAGGAGAAGGCCCCCGGCGGCTGGGGTCTCGGCGGTTTCGGTCCGGCCACCGAAGGTCTCGCCATCTGGGTCATCGGCATCACCGCCGTGGTCGGGGCGGCTATGTGGATCGGATCCCGGTCATGAGTAAGGAGCACAGCGACATGGGTCGCGAACCCACCGAAGACGAACTGGACGCGCTGTCGACCGCCGAGCTCGCCGAGCTCGGCACCAAGCGCGACGACGTCGATGTGGTCTACCGCAACGAGCGGTGGCCGGTGCCCGGCACCAGGGCCGAGAAGCGGGCCGAGCGTGAGGTCACGTTCTGGTTCGCCATCTCCGGCCTCGCCGCCGCCGCCCTGATCGGCGTCTACCTGTTCTGGCCATGGGAGTGGAAGGGCAACGGCGACCCGGGTGAGACCGCGTACTCGCTGTTCACCCCGCTGATCGGCCTGACCTTCGGTATCTCGGTGCTGGTCATCGGTATCGCGGTCGTGCTGATCCGCAAGAAGTTCATCCCGGCCGAGATCTCCATCCAGCAGCGCCACGACGGGCCTTCGCCCGAGGTCGAGCGGCGCACCCTGGCGGCCGAGCTGCAGGACGCGCTCGAGACCTCCACCCTGGGTCGTCGCAAGATGATGCTCGGTACCGCGGGCGCCGGTGTCGGCGTGCTCGGTATCGGTTCGGCGCTGGTGTTCATCGGCGGCATGGTCAAGAACCCGTGGGCCAAGGGCGACAAGTCGCCGCTGTGGGTCTCGGGCTGGACCCCGGACTACCCGGGCGAGACCATCTACATCCGTCGCGACACCGGTCGCCCGGAGGACATCGTGCTCGTGCGTCCCGAGGACCTCGACGCCGGTGGCATGGAAACCGTGTTCCCCTGGAAAGAGAAGTGGCGCGGCGATTCCCACGAGACGCTGCAGTCGCTGCGTGGTATCCGTAACGCCGTGATGCTGATCCGTCTGCGCACCGAGGACGCCGAGAAGGCGATCAAGCGCAAGGGCCAGGAGAGCTTCAACTTCGGCGATTACTTCGCCTACTCGAAGATCTGCACCCATCTCGGCTGCCCCACTTCGCTGTTCGAGCAGCAGACCAACCGAATCCTGTGCCCGTGCCACCAGTCGCAGTTCCTGGCGACCGAGTGGGGTAAGCCGATCTTCGGTCCTGCCGCCCGCGCGCTGCCTCAGCTGCCGATCACCGTCAACTCCGAGGGCTTCCTGGTCGCCAACGGCGACTTCATCGAGCCGCTCGGCCCGGCCTTCTGGGAGCGTCGTTCATGAGCGTGGCAAACGTGGCCGCCAATCAGGCCAACGAGATGGACGAGCGGTATCGCGCCGCGGCGTTCGTGAAGCGGTCGATCAACAAGGTCTTCCCGACCCACTGGTCGTTCCTGCTGGGTGAGATCGCGCTCTACGCGTTCATCATCCTGCTGCTGTCGGGTGTGTACCTGACGCTGTTCTTCGACCCGTCGATGGCGCACGTTGTCTACGACGGCGCCTACCAGCCGCTGCGCGGTGTGGGCATGTCGCGGGCGTACGAGACCGCGCTCAACATCTCCTTCGAGGTGCGCGGCGGTCTGTTCGTTCGACAGATCCACCACTGGGCGGCCCTGCTGTTCGCGGCGTCGATCATCATCCACCTGTTCCGCATCTTCTTCACCGGCGCGTTCCGCAAGCCGCGTGAGGCGAACTGGGTGATCGGCTCGCTGCTGCTGATCCTGGCGATGTTCGAAGGCTTCTTCGGCTACTCGCTGCCCGACGATCTGCTCTCGGGCACCGGTCTTCGCGCCGCCTTCTCGGGTATCACCATCGGTGTCCCGGTCGTCGGTACCTGGCTGCACTGGCTGATGTTCGGCGGCGACTTCCCCGGCGACATCATCATCCCGCGCCTGTACGTGGCGCACGTGCTGCTGCTGCCCGGCATCATCCTGGCGCTGATCGGCGCGCACGTGGCGCTGGTCTGGTACCAGAAGCACACGCAGTTCCCCGGACCGGCCCGCACCGAGAACAACGTCGTCGGCGCGCGCATCATCCCGGTGTTCGCCGCCGATCAGGGCGCGTTCTTCGCCTTCACCCTCGGCATCGTGGGCCTGATGGGTGGTCTGCTCCAGATCAACCCGATCTGGAACCTCGGTCCGTACAACCCCTCTCAGGTGTCGGCGGGTTCACAGCCCGACTTCTACATGATGTGGACCGACGGCATGGCGCGTCTGATGCCGCCGTGGGAGATCTACATCGGCAACTACACGATCCCGGCGGTGTTCTGGGTCGCGCTGGTCATGGGCCTGGTGTTCACCCTGCTGATCGCCTACCCGTGGATCGAGAAGCGCCTCACCGGCGACACCACCGCGCATCACAACCTGCTGCAGCGTCCGCGCGACGTGCCGGTGCGTACCGCGATCGGCGCCATGGCGATCTCGTTCTACGTGATCCTCACGCTGTCGTGTGTCAACGACATCATCGCGCTGAAGTTCGACATCTCGTTGAACGCGACCACCTGGATCGGTCGAATCGGCGTGCTGCTGATCCCGCCGCTGGCGTACTTCGTCACCTACCGGTTCTGCATCGGTCTGCAGCGCAGTGACCGGGCGGTGCTCGAGCACGGCATCGAGACCGGCGTGATCAAGCGTCTGCCGCACGGTGAGTACATCGAGATCCACCAGCCGCTGGGTGGTGTCGACTCGCACGGCCACGCCATCCCGCTGGATTACGAGGGTGCCCCGGTGCCCAAGAAGATGAACAAGCTGGGTGCGGCGGGCAAGCCGGGCACCGGTAGCTTCCTGCGGGCCGATCCGAAGGCCGAGGGCGAGACCTGGGCCGAGATCGAGGAGAACGACGAGCACAAGATGCTCACCGCTCTCGCCGAGCAGCAGGCGATCGCCAACAGCAGCGAGCCGTTCGGTCACTGACCGTTCCTCGTGAAAACGTCAGGCCCCGAGTCGAAGTCGACTCGGGGCCTGAGTTTTTCGGTTACAGGCGCGGGCTGCGGCGATAGGTTTCGATGGCCTCGAACTTGGCCAGGTTGTGCCGGGCGTCGGCGAGGGCGTCGTGCGCGTCGTCGGGGATGGGCGGCAGGGCCGGGCTGCCGTTGACCGCCCAGTGCTGGCGCAGCTCGTTGGTGTAGCGCGGCATGCCCTTGGGCAGCGCGGTCATGTCACCCCACAGCTGGCACAGCGCCACATGGTCGTAGGCGCCGACCCACGCCCACAGCTCCGGCACCACCCCGGGTCGGGGCAGGAAGAACTTGAACAGGTCGTCGCGGATCTGCTCCCGGGTGCGATACAGCGGCGACCCGGCGGGCGGTAGCTTGGGCAGCACGTGCTTACGGACCCACGGCCCCGCCTTCGCCGCGTCGAATTCGGTGGAGACGGCATAGTATTCGCGCCCGTCCTCACACACGACGCCGATCGAGATCAGATCGATCGTCACGCCATTCTCAACGAATTCGGAGTCGTAGAAATATCGCAGGGAAATCGCCTCTTCGTGCCGGTGGGGCGCGCGGGGACGTCGGGGGTGACGGTCGGCGCTGGCCCACGGTGGGTTGCCGAAACCCTATGCAGTGTCCTCGCGCCGTCTTCGCACGGGTGGGTGAACCACGCGCACGTCAGGCGGTACTTCGCGCGGGGTGTCTTCGCACCCTACCGCGCACCACGTCGAACGCGGGTACGTATTCTTAGCTGGTGACCTGGACCGTCGACGTACCCATTGACCGCCTGCCGGAACTGCCGCCGCTGCCCTCGGAGTTGCGCAGCCGCCTCGATGCCGCTCTGGCCAGGCCCGCCCTGCAGCAGCCGTCCTGGGACGCCGACGAGGCCGCCACCATGCGCACGGTGCTCGAGAGTGTGCCGCCGATCTGCCTGCCCGCCGAGGTCGAGGACCTCAAGACGCAGCTGGCGGCGGTGGCCCGCGGCGAGGCGTTCCTCATGCAGGGCGGTGACTGCGCGGAGACCTTCGCCGACAACACCGAACCCCACATCCGCGGCAATATCCGCACCCTGCTCCAGATGGCCGTGGTGCTCACCTACGGCGCGAGCATGCCGGTGGTGAAGGTGGCCCGGATCGCGGGCCAGTACGCCAAGCCGCGCTCGTCCGACACCGACGCCCTGGGCCTGAAGTCCTACCGCGGTGACATGGTGAACTCCATCGTCGCCGACGAGGCCCTGCGCCGCCACGACCCGGCGCGCCTGGTCCGCGCCTACGCCAACGCCAGCGCCGCGATGAACCTGGTCCGCGCGCTGACCAGCGCGGGCACCGCCGACCTGCACCGCCTGCACGACTGGAACCGCGACTTCGTCGCCCAGTCGCCCGCAGGCGCGCGCTACGAGACGCTGGCCGAGGAGATCGACAAGGGCCTGCGCTTCATGGCGGCCTGTCAGGTCAACGACCCGAGCCTCAAGACCGCCCGCATCTACGCCTCGCACGAGGCGCTGGTGCTCGACTACGAGCGCGCCATGCTGCGACTGAGCGAGTCCGAGACCGGCGAGCCGCTGCTCTACGACCTGTCGGCGCACTTCCTGTGGATCGGCGAGCGCACCCGTCAGCTCGACGGCGCCCACATCGCCCTGGCCGAACTGCTGGCCAACCCGATCGGCCTCAAGATCGGGCCGACCACCACGCCGGATCAGGCCGTGGAGTACGTCGAGCGCCTCGACCCGAACAACGAGCCCGGCCGACTCACCCTGGTCGCCCGCATGGGCAACGGCAAGGTCCGCGAGGTGCTGCCGCCCATCATCGAGAAGGTGCAGGCCACCGGCCACCAGGTGATCTGGCAGTGCGACCCCATGCACGGCAACACCCACGAGTCGTCCACCGGTTTCAAGACCCGCCACTTCGACCGCATCGTCGACGAGGTCCAGGGCTTCTTCGAGGTCCATCACGCCCTGGGCACCCACCCGGGCGGCCTGCACATCGAGCTGACCGGCGAGAACGTCACCGAATGCCTCGGCGGCGCCCAGGACATCTCCGACCTGGACCTCGAGGACCGGTACGAGACGGCCTGCGACCCGCGCCTGAACACCCAGCAGTCGCTGGAGCTGTCGTTCCTGGTGGCGGAGATGCTGCGCTGAGCCAGGGACCGGGTCCGGTGATCCGGTTGAGGTGGCATAAACGTGCGGGGAGGCGCTGACACGGCTGGTTCCTGGCGTCGGCGGCGCTCGGTCGCACGAATATGCCACCAGTATGGTGCGCGCATGGTGCACGAGCACCTCGCCCCGGTGGCGAGGTGCTCAACTGTCCGAACGGGTTACGGCAGGGCGGTGAGGGTGACGGTGCTGCCCGCTTCGACGTTGGAGTTGATGCCCGGAACCTGGCCGATGACCAGCGAACTGTCGGAGTCGGTGAGGGATTTGACCTCCACCTGCAGGCCGAGCTGTTGCAGTTTGGCGCGGGCGCTGCCCACGGACTGACCCATCACGTTGGGGACCTTGACCGCGTTGGAGACGATCAGGGTGACGGTGTCGCCGGATTGCAGGGTGGTGCCGACGGCGGGGTCGGTGGCGATGGCCTTGTCGCCCTCGACGTTCTTGTCGAACTGGACGCGGGTCTCGCGCACGGTCAGACCGGCCTTGGTCAGGGCGGCGGTGGCGTCCTCGGTGGACTTGCCGCGCACGTCGGGCACATTGACCGGCTGGGAACCCTTGCTGCGGTAGACCTTCACCTGCGCGTTCATCGGCAGGATCGTGCCGGGGCCGGGCTCGACCTTCGCCAGGGACCCCTTGGGTGCGGTGCTCGCGGCCTCGCCGGCGTCGATCGGTTGCAGGCCGGCCTCGCGGATGGCGTCGTTGACGTCGCTGATCTGGTCGCCGGGGGCCATGTCGGGCACGCGGGGCTTGCCGCTCGAGATCAGCACCGAGATCGTGGAACTCTTGGTCACCCGCGACCCGGCGGACGGTTCGGTGCCGACCACGCCGCCGATCGGGATCGTGTCGGAGGGCTTCTGCCGCAACGCCGTTTCGAAGCCGGCTTCCTGCAGCACCGCGACGGCCTGCTCGGAACCCATGCCCGCGATCGGCGGCACGGCGGTGTAGCGGCCGACGCCGAGCCACCAGCCGCCGATCCCGACCAGCAGGGTCAGCGCGGTGACGATGCTCACCCACAGCACGCCGGTGCGGCGCGCGTGATCGCTGCCGAGAACCGGCGCGGGTGCGGCGGCGTACTCCTCCGGGCGCGGGCGCGGGGCGGTGACCACCCGAGTGTGCTGCGGTTCGGGCGCGGGGGAGTGGTGTGCGGCAACGGGATTCGGGGTCGCGGGGCGATCACCGGGGTGATGCGCGGCGCCGGTTCGGTAGGTCTCGCTGAGGTGCTCGGCCGAATCCCGCGGCGCCGGAACACGATACGGCGGCAGGTTCAAGTCCCGGGCGATCGACTGGAGTTGCGCCGCCATCTCGTCGGCGTCGGCGAACCGCAGCGCGGGGTCGCGCGAGGTGGCTTTGGCGACCAGCGCGTCGAACTCCGGGGGCACCCCGCCGATGAACTGGCTCGGCGCGGGCACGTCGTTCTCGACCCGCTGGTAGGCCACCGACAGCGAGTTGTCGCCGGTGAACGGCACCCGCCCGGTGAGCAGTTCGAAGATCAGGATGCCGAAGGCGTACACGTCGCTGCGGGCGTCGGCGGTGCCGGTGGTGACCTGCTCGGGGGCCAGGTAGGCGGCGGTACCCAGGATCACGCTGGCGGAGGTGGTGTTGGCGGCGGCGACCGCGCGCACCAGGCCGAAGTCGGCGATCTTGACCTCGCCGGCGTCGGAGATCAGCACGTTCTCCGGTTTCACGTCGCGGTGCACCAGCCCGGCGTCGTGGGCGGTGCCGATCGCGCGCAACACCGGTTCGGCCACGGCGCGCACGGCGTGCGGCGGCATCGGTCCGCGCTCGCGCAACAGTTCGCGCAGGGTGCCGCCCTCGACCAATTCCATGATCAGGAACGGGTATTCGCCGTCGATGCCCTGGTCGTAGACCGCGACCAGCGAGGAGTGCTTGAGCTTGGCCACCGCCCGCGCCTCGAACTCGAAACGGCTCAGGAACTGCGGGTCACCGGCGAATTTCGGGTCCATCACCTTGATCGCCACGGGACGATCGAGCCGGGTGTCGGTTCCGCGGAAGACCATCGACATCCCGCCGCGAGCGATCGGCGCGTCGATGCGATAGCGCCCTTCCAGCATCTGGCCGATCAAGTGATGTCCTCCGGCATTCCTCCGGCCGCCGGGTGCGGCCACCACGATCGTAACCGGGCGGTGTCGGCATGCCAGAGGACGCGTGTGCGCCGACACGTATTACCGTTGTGCGGGTGAGTGCCTTCCCCAGCAGCAAGGACGTGCTGCCCGACACCGAAACCGTCATCTCGTTGCCCGAGGCCGCCGATCTACTCGGCGTCCCGGTCACCTCGGTGCACCAGTTGCTGCGCGACCACCAGATCCTGGCGGTCCGCCGCGGCGGCGTCGTGAGCATTCCGTCGCGCTTCTTCGACGCCGAGGACGCGATCGTCCGCATGCTGCCCGGCGTCATCACGGTCATGCGCGACGCCAAGTACACCGACGAGGACATCCTCACCTGGCTGTTCACCGACGACTCGACGCTGCCCGGCCGCCCGGTCGACGCCCTGCACGGCCAATTGGCCCGCGAGGTGGTCCGCCGCGCCCACGCCGAACCTTTCTGAGGGGACACGACAACGCCCGGACCGTGGGTCGGTCCGGGCGCGTCGGTCGAACTCAGCGGTGCAGGTCGAAGCGGTCCAGGTTCATCACCTTGTCCCACGCGGCGACGAAGTCGGTGATGAACTTCAAGGTGCCGTCGGCGGCCGCGTAGACCTCGCTGGTGGCGCGCAGTTGCGCGTCCCAGCCGAAGGCCAGGTCGACGCGGCTGGCCGTCCACCGCTGCTCACCGGTGCGGCGGTCGACCCCGAGGTAGGTGCCGTCATCGGAGTCCGACGGCTTCCACTCGGTGCTGATATCGAGCAGGTTGACGAAGAAGTCGTTGGTGAGCGCACCCGGGGTCTTGGTGAACACGCCCAGCGGTGACTGCTTGTAGTTGACGTTCAACGCCCGGAACCCGCCGAGCAGCACCGTCATCTCCGGCGCGCTCAAGGTCAGCTGCGCCGCCTTGTCCAGCAGCAGGTACTCCGGCTGCAACGGCGCGCCCTTCTCGACGAAGTTGCGGAATCCGTCGCCGAAGCCGAGCAGCGCGTCGAAGGCCTCGATCTCGGTCATCTGCTGGACGGCGTCGCCGCGTCCGGGCGTGAACGGCACCGTCACCTGGTGCCCCGCCGCTTTCGCCGCCGCCTCGATGCCCGCCGCGCCGCCGAGCACGACCAGGTCGGCGAACGACACCGCGACGGTGCCGGTCTGGGCGTCGTTGAAGTCCTTCTGGACCTGTTCGATCGCGGAGATGATCCGGGGCAGGTCCTCGGGTTCGTTGCGTTCCCAGTTGCGCTGCGGCGCCAGCCTGATCCGGCCGCCGTTCGCACCGCCGCGCATATCGCTGTCGCGGTAGCACGAGGCCGCCGACCAGGCGGTGTAGATCAGCTGCTGCGGGGTCAGGCCCGAGGCGAGCAGCGCCTTCTTGAGGTTGTCGATGTCGGTGGCGCTGACCAGGTCGTGGGTGACCGGTTCGATCGGGTCCTGGAACAGCTGCGGTTCGGTGGGCACCATCGAGCCGCGGTAGCGAATCAGCGGGCCGAGGTCGCGGTGGATGAGCTTGAACCACGCCTTGCGGAACTCCTCGGCCAGTTCCTGCGGGTTGGCCAGCCAGCGGCGGGTGATCTGCTCGTACATCGGGTCGACCTTGAGCGCGATGTCGGAGGTGAGCATATTGGGCTGGTGGTGGCGGTTGGGATCGTCGGGGAAGGGCACGCTGTCGGCGCCCGCGTGGTTCTTGGGCCGCCACTGCCACAGCCCACCGGCCCCGACGTAGGACTCCCAGTCGTAGCCGTAGAGGTTCTCCAGGAAGGTGTTGTCCCACTGGGTCGGGGTCTGGGTCCAGGTGACCTCGAGTCCGCTCGAGGTGGTGTCGGCGCCGACGCCGGTGCCGTAGGAGTTCTTCCAGCCCAGATCCTGCTGTTCCAGCGGTGCGGCCGCGGGCGGCGGGCCGACCTTGTCCTGCGGGCCCGCGCCGTGGGACTTGCCGAAGGTGTGCCCGCCCACGATCAGCGCGGCGGTCTCGATGTCGTTCATCGCCATCCGGCGGAAGGTCTGGCGCACGTCGGCGGCCGAGGCGACCGGGTCGGGCACGCCGTTGGGGCCCTCGGGATTGACGTAGATCAACCCCATCTGTGTCACCGCGAGCGGCAGGTCGAATTCCTGGCCGTGCGTGCGCCGCTGCTCACTGGGCGCCATCCACACGCGTTCGGGGCCCCACCAGGTGTCGTCGCCCTGCCACCAGTCCTCGCGGCCGCCGCCGAAGCCCATGGTCTCGAAGCCCATGGATTCCAGCGCGCAGTTGCCGGTGAACTCCATCAGGTCCGCCCAGGACAGTTTCCGGCCGTACTTCTGCTTGATCGGCCACAGCAGGCGGCGGGCCTTGTCGAGGTTGGCGTTGTCGGGCCAGCTGTTGAGCGGGGTGAACCGCTGCATGGCGTGGCCCGCGCCGCCGCGACCGTCCTCGGTGCGGTAGGTGCCCGCGGCGTGCCAGGCCATCCTGATGAAGAACGGCGCGTAGTTGCCGAAGTCGGCGGGCCACCAGTCCTGGGAGGTCACGAACAGCGCGTTCAGGTCGGCGCGCACCGCCTCGAGATCGAGGGTGTCGAATTCGGCGCCGTAGTCGAAATCCTCGCCCATCGGGTCGATCGAGGGCGGATTCTGTTGCAGCAGTTTCAGATTGAGCTGTCCCGGCCACCAGTCGGGCACGCCACCGACCGCTTCGGGTCGATTGAAGGCCGGCTTGTGCATCGGACATCCATCGCTGGTGGTGTCGCTGAAGTCGGTATTGCTGTGACTGTGGTCGGGCACTGTCATCGACTGTCCTCTCCAGGGAATCCGCATGGTGGATCGCTGACCGCCAGATATCGGACACCGCCAGCCGAGCCCACCCGCGCATCACCTGGCGCCGAACCGAACGCCCCTCACCCTAGCTTCCCCGTCCGGAAATGCCCGTTCACCTGCGGAGATCGGTGATCAAGTGTCGTGTGTTCGTGATGTGGCCGCGCTTGCCGTCGGTCGGGGCACGGGTGTAGTGCGCTATCGGTGTCGGGTGACCAGGCCGTTGGCGGCCACCAGGATCCGGCGGGTGCGCGGGACCGTGGCTCTGGTGTCGAAGATCTGGTAGTCGGCGGCCTCGATGCGGTCGAGGATCTCCGCGTAGAGGGTGGCGGCGGTGCTGATCGCCGGGCGCACGCGCGGGGCGAGGTGGGCGATGCCCGGGGTGGCCCGGCGGTAGATGTCGCGGTTGACGGCGATCAGGTGGGCCATGGCACGGCGCAGGGGCGCGTCGGTGTGGCGGCGGTGTCGGCAGGCACGCAGGTGGGCCTCGTCGACGCCGAACGCGCCCAGGTCCTCGGTGGGCAGGTAGACGCGGTCGCGGTCGAGGTCCTCGGCGACATCGCGCAGGAAGTTGGTGAGCTGGAAGGCCTCACCCAGCGCGGCGGCGGCCGGTTCGGCCTCGGCGACCGGGCCGACCGTGCCGAGTACCGGGAGCAGTTGCAGGCCGATCGCGGCGGCGGATCCGCGCATGTACTCGCGCAGCTCGGTCATCGTGGCGTAGCGGGTGCGGTGGGTGGGCGTGCCGGGGATGTCCATGCGCATGGCGTCGAGGAACGTCCTGATATGGACGTGGGCGATGTCGTAGCGGGCGATGGTGTCGGCGGTCGCGAGGATGACGCGACGGCGGAGCGGGTCGTCGGTGTCGAGGTGGGTGCCGTCCATGGCCGCGCGCAACTGCTTCTCGATCAGGTCGAGGTGGTCGGCGGGGGAGACCCGGTCGAGGGTGTCCGGCCGGGGCGGGTCGACGGCGGGCACCCGACGGAGAACGGTATCGAGCGGATCGAGGACGTGATGCGGGTGGTCGGCGTGATCGACGATGTCGTCGACCATCCGGGCGAACGCGTACATGGCGTGCACGGCTCGGCGGCGGTCGGGCGAGAGCAGGGCCGTGGCCAGGTAGTACGTGCGGCCGTGCTCGGCGGCGATGCGTCGACAGCTCGCGTACGCGGCGTCGAGGTCGTCGGTGCAGGATCGGTGCTCGGCGGCCACGCTCGGGCGATACCCGCGCGCGGAGAGGTCGCTCATGCTCGGACGGGGGGCGCCGATTCCGTGGCGGTGGGCTTGGCGCGGGCCGAACGTAGGTGCAGCGGATCGACCGTGCGCAGCGACAGCGCCGCGACCACCGCCGCGAAGATCGCCAACGCCACGTGCCAGAAGTTGTACAGCCCGATCGAGCCGTCCGGCTGGAACACCAGCATCAGCCAGGTGCAGATCCCCACCAGCCACATCAGCGTCCTGGTCGAGAGCGCGAAGCCGGCGGCCAGTGCCAGCGGCCACGAGTAGTACCAGGGCAGCGCGGCAGGCGAGAGCAGCACGATCGCCACGAACGCGATGATGATGCCCATCACGGCCTCGCGCTCGCTGTGCCGGAACCGCCACCACGTCGCGACCAGCAGCGCGACCAGGGCGACCTGGCACAGTTTGCGGGTCACCGACAGCACCGAGTCGAAGTCCAGCGGGGTCACCCAGGTGACCATGTGCGCCAGGATCGTCGGCAGCGAGAGCCAGTTGATGATCTTGTTCGAGCCCTGTAGCGCGGTGACCCAGCCGAAGCCGACCCCCGCGATCACCGACGCGGTGCCGAACACCAGCGCGAACACGCCGACGCCGATGCCGGCGATCTTGGTGAACACGAACAGCGGATGGGGCATATCGGCCGACGGTCGGGCCGCGTCGGGATGTTTCTGGTCTTCCAGCGCGGCCGCGTCGGAGTCGGCGGCCGCGCGCTCGGCGGCTCGGCGTTCCTTCTCGTGCAGGATCCAGATCCACACCAGGAACGGCAGCGCCACACCCGCGGTCGCCTTGATCGCGACACCGATGGCGACGACGACGATGCCCGCCACGTGGTGACGTTCCAGGACCAGCGCGGTGCCCGCGCACATGAGCCCGACCATCAGCATCTCGTTGTGCACGCCGCCGATCAGGTGCACCAGCACCAGCGGGTTGAGCACCGCCAACCACAGCGCCACGGTCGGCTTGCCGCCCAGATGCTTGGTCAGATAGGGCACCGCCCACATCATCAGGGCCAGGCCGGGCAGCATCACGAAGCGAAGGGCGATGGTCCCGGCGATCACGTTGTCGCCGGTCAGCGAGGTGATCGCGCGACCCATCAGCAGGAACACCGGCCCGTAGGGCGCGGTGGTGGTGGTCCAGACCGGACTCACATTGTCGAGCAGCACACCGGGATTGGCGACGGGACCCACCTGATAGGGGTCGAAACCGTCGCGCAGCAGGGCGCCCTGGGCGAGATAGGAATAGGCGTCGCGGCTGAACATCGGCGCCGCGAACAGCAACGGGGTGATCCAGATACCGACGATCGCGCGCAGCTCGTTGAGCGTGACGGTGGACCCGCCCTTGCCGAGGGTGGTGCGGCCGAGGCGAACCCACGCGGTGATCATCAGCAGCACGCCGATCCAGATCAGGATCGTCGACAGCGCGTACCCGTGGCCGAACCGCAGCCACGACAGGTGCAGCGCCTCGAGCAGGGGGTCGCGTTTGCGCACCGCACCCGCGCCGAAGCCGCCGAAGGTGATCATGGTCGCGCCGAAGAATCCCATCAGGGCCGCGTGGCCCTCGGGACTGCGGGCGAAGTCACCTGCGATGCGCAGCCGGGTCCGGACGCCGGGGTCGTTCCCGGTGGGCAGGTGGCGCTGACGCTCGAGTGTGCGCGTGATGTCCATGGTGCCTACGGTCGTCTCGGGGAGCGGCATGTTCGGTCGGTCCCCCCGGATGGTCGGCGGTCGCAACCGCGAGCTGATAAGTCGGCCGTCAGTTTACGGCTTCATCCCGGAACACTAACCCGGTGGTCGATCCCGGTGCGCGCCCGGCTGCCGGTGATTCGTGCCGCGGCCAGCTTGCCCGACAGCAGCGTGGTGGGCACACCCACCCCCGGAGTGGTGCCGCAACCTGCGAGAACGATGTTGTCCATCCCCCTTGGCACATTGCGTGGGCGGAAGGGGCCGGTCTGGCGGAAGACGTGCGCGAGGGAGAAGGGTGTGCCCGCGATCATGCCCGCGGCGGCCCACGCGGCCGGTGTGTCGAGTCGGTCGACCCGGAAGTGTTCGGTGATTCCGGTGTAGCCGCGCTGTTCGAGCACGGTGAGCAGCTCGTGGAGGTAGGCCGGGCCGAGCCGTTCCCAGTCCAGCGGGGCCGAGACCAGGTTCGGGCAGGGGGCGAGCAGCGAGAGCGGTTCGTGGCGGCCGTCGGCGCGGTCGATGAACTGGCTCGCGTCGGTGAGCGCGGGTCGGGTGAGCAGCAGCGAGGGGTCGCTCATGAGTTGCCCGCGCCCCTTGCGCGCCGCGATCTCGGCGAAGGTCCGCGCCCAGGCCGCGCCGAAGTCGATGGTGTGATGGGCCTGCACCGGCCAGCGGGCGGCGACCTCGGCGGGGATGGTGCCGTGGGCGACCACGGCCGAGGGCGAGGCGCGCAGCCCGCGCCGTGGACGCAGGCCGAAGCGGCGCAGCGACCCGGTGTCGGCGGTGAGGACCACCGCGTCGCAGCGGTAGACGCGCCCGTCGCGGGTGCGCACGGCGTCGGCGTGGCGTCCGCGCGCGCGGTCGGGCGTGCCGGTGGCGTAGTCGATGCCGGTGACCTCGGCGTCGAGCACGAGGTGCCCGCCCGCCGCGGTGAGGGCGTCGGCGAGCGCGGTGGTGATCGCGCGCATCCCACCCTCGGGGTAGTAGACGCCCAGGCAGGTGTCCATGTTCGGGATCGCGCCGTAGACCGCCAGCGCGTCGTCCGGCGCCATCCCCGCGTACAGGGCCTGGAAGGTGAACAGCCTGGTCAGCCGCTCGTCGCCGAGGAACGACCGCACCCGAGGCCCGAGCCTGCCGAACCCGCCGAGCCGGGCGAGTTTCGCCAGCGCGGCCCTGGCGCGCGGGGTGCGCACCATGTCCAGGGGGGAATCGAAATCGGCGTTCATGAACTCGTCGAACTCGGCGTCGTAGATCCGCCCGAGCCAGCCGCGCAGGCGTCGATAGTTGCGCGCTTCGGCGGGGCCGCAAGCCTTTTCGACCTCGGTCGCCATCTGCTCGGCATCGTCGAACACGCGAATGTCGGTGCCGTCGGCGAAGCGGGCGTGATAGGCCGGGGTGAGGCGGTGGATGCGCAGGTTCACGCTCTCGCGCGTGTGTCCGACGGCGGCCAGTGCGTCGTCGATGACCTCGGGCAGGGTGAGAACCGTTGCTCCGCTGTCGATCTCGTAGTCGTCGAACCGATACCGCCCGACCCGCCCGCCCGGATGATCGGCCCGCTCGAGCACCGTCACCTCGTGGCCCGCGCCCCGCAGATGCAGTGCCGCGGCCAGCCCGGCCAGTCCGGCCCCGACTACGACGACCTGATTCCCTTGTCCCACAGCACTTTTCCTATCAGGCAGCGCGACAGGTGGCCGACAGCGCCATCGCGTGCAACAACTCTTTGGCCCGCGCCGTCGCCGAACTGGTCGCGACGGCGGCGAGCCCGGTGTCGGTGAGTTCGCTGATCCGTCGCTCCACCTCGTCGACCGCGCCCGCGTCGGTGAGCACCGCGCGCAGGGTGTCGACGGCGGCGTCGTCGAGATCGGTGCCGAGGCCGGTGCGGATCAGCGCCGCGGAGTCCGCGTCGGCCCGGCGCAGCGCCTCGGCGATCAGCACCGTGCGCTTGCCTTCGCGCAGGTCGTCGCCCGAGGGTTTGCCGGTCACCGCCGGGTCGCCGAAGACCCCGAGCAGGTCGTCGCGCAGCTGGAAGGCGATCCCCACGTCGGTGCCGTAGGTGCGCAGGGCCGCGACGAGCTCGTCGTCGGCGCCTGCCAGCGCCGCGCCCAGGTGCAGCGGTCGTTCGATCGTGTAGGCAGCGGTCTTGTACCGGTTGATCCGCAGCGCGGCCTCGACCGATTCGTCGCCACCGGCCTCGCCGTTGATATCGAGCAGCTGCCCGCCGAGCACCTCGGTGCGCATCCCCGCCCAGACCGGCGCGAACCGGGCCAGCGCCTCCGGACTCAGCCCGGCGGCGTGCACGAGGTCGTCGGCCCAGGCCAGGGCCAGATCGCCGATCAGGATCGCCACCGCCGACCCGTAGGCGGCGCCGTCGCCGGGCCAGCCCGCCGCGCGATGGCGGTCCTCGAAGTCGATGTGCACGGTCGGGAAACCGCGTCGGGTGCGGGAGGAGTCGATGATGTCGTCGTGCACCAGCGCGCACGCCTGCACCAGTTCCAGCGCCGAACACGCGGTCAGCACCGCCGCCGCGTCGGGTCCGGCGGGGTCGCCGCCGGCGCCGAGCCAGCCGGTCCACGCGAAGCCCGGCCGGGTCCGTTTGCCGCCGCGCACGACGAACTGTTCCATCGCCTCGACCGCGTCGACGAACACCGGGCCGAGCGGTTCGACGATCTCGCGGCGGGTGGCGAAGAAAGCGGTCAGCACCTGCTGCACCGCGTCGACGAACTCGGGCGTGCCCGGGGTCAGCGCGACGAGGTCGACCGAGGTCAGGGCGTCGGCGGCGGACCGGGCGAGCGGGGTACCGATTCCGGCGGACAGAGCGGCCTCCAGGGTCGAAGTGGGATCCGGTCGCGCACTCGACGGCGCGCTCACCAGCGTCGTGTCGAACGATACGCGGAGCGCGGGTGGGCGCGGTCAGCGCACGGTGTCACCGCGACCGAGCCCACATCGGGCCGCGCGCACGCATGTCCGCCGCGTGCGGTGTCCATCGCACTTGACGCGCCGTGACCCGCGTCGGTCGTCGAGTGCCGGGCGACGGTGTGAGCCCGTAACCCCCTCACTAGACTGAACCGGTGACTTTCGACAACGGACGGGGAAATTCGACCCCAGATCGACCCGCCCCCCAGCCGTCGATCGTCTCGAACACCCCCTCGGTGGTGCAGAGTCTGCGCACCCATTCGGGTCGTGGCGTGCCGTTCTCCGTCGAATTCAACCCCCCGCGCGACGAGCAGGGCGAGGCCAGGCTGTGGCGCGCGGTGCGCGAGTTCGAGCGCATGCACCCCGCCTTCGTCTCCATGACCTACGGCGCCGGCGGCTCCACCCGCGACCGCACCGTGCGCATCACCGGCGCCCTCGCGCAGGAAACCACCCTGCTCCCGGTCGCCCACCTCACCGCCGTCGGCCACAGCATCGCCGAACTGCGCTCGCTGATCGGCTCCTACGCCGACTCGGGCATCTGCAATGTCCTGGTCCTGCGCGGCGACCCGCCCGGCGACCCCCTCGGTGACTGGGTCAAGCACCCCGGCGGTGTCGAATACGCCGAGGAACTGGTCCGCATCGTGCGCGACCTCGGCGACTTCCACGTCGGCGTCGCCTCGTTCCCGCAGGGCCACCACCGCTCGCCCGACCTCGACCACGACACCCGCCATCTGGCCGCGAAACTGCGTGCGGGCGCGGAGTATTCGATCACCCAGATGTTCTTCGACGTCGAGCACTACCTGCGTCTGCGCGACCGCGTGATCGCCATGGATCCGATCGAGGGCGCCAAACCGATCATCCCCGAACTGATGCCCATCACCTCCCTGCGCACCGTCGCCCGCGCCGAGGAACTCAGCGGCCGCCCGGTGCCCCCCGAGGTCGTCGCCCGCCTCACCCGCGCCGCGGGCACCGGCCCCGAAGAGGACCGCGCCGCCGTCCGCGCCGAAGGCATCCAGATCGCCACCGAGATGGCCCAGCGCCTCACCGACGAAGGCGCCCCCTGCCTGCACTTCATCACCCTGAACTTCGCGAAGGCCACCAGCGAGGTCCTCACCAACCTCGGCTACGGCGTCACCGCCGCCCCGATCAGCGCGTAGGAACGAGCTCCTACTCGCGCTGCCACTCGGCGCGCTCGGCGATCCGCGCGAGCGCCTCGGGATCGGCGACGGCCTGTGCCGGATCCTCGGGCCAGGCGCGGACCTGCTCGTCGGCCCAGTCGGCCCACTCGGCCACCATGGCGTAGAACTCGGTGAAGAAGGCGCCGGCCAGCATGCCCTGGGCGGCGCGATGCTGGAACGGGCCGTCTCCTGCCGCGTATTCCTGTGCGGCGGAAAGATTCTCCACATTCTGCTGTTCCGCCCACGCGCGCGCCGCAGCCACGGTGCGGAGCGCGTCCTCGCGCGTCCCGTTCTCGGCGAAGCTCAGTTGGACCAGCTGTTCGAACTCCAACACCGGTCCCTGGCCCGGCTGTCGCAGCCATGCGGCGAGCGCTTCGCGTCCGGTGGGGGTGATCGTGTAGACCGTGCGCGGCCGCCGACCCACGACCTCGTTCTCGGCGGTGGCCAGCCCGAGCGCCACGAGCTTCTTCGGCTCGTCGTACAGCCTGCTCTGCGCGCGCGGCCACATGCGGCCGAGGCTGCGATCCATCTGACGCGTCAGTTCGTAGGTACTCCATGGCTGAACGGCGAGCAGGCCGAGCAGGGCATACGAGGTTCCGGTCAGACGCGGGCTTGACACATAGTCTCCTTGGGACGATGCTGAATACTCTCATGGAGAGTATGTCACGACGGTGAGGACGGACCACGATGGTGGCGATCGATGCGACGAACACGGACCAGGCTCGCGCGTGGGACGGCACCGACGGCGCCTTCTGGGCGACCCATCACGAGATCGCCGAGGCGTCGCTGTCGCGGTACATGCCCGCGTTCCTCGCGGCCGCCGCGATCGAGCCCACCCATCGCGTGCTCGATATCGGTTGCGGGACAGGGGCATCGACGCGCGCCGCAGCCGTCGCCGCGTCCGCGGGCACGGTGTTGGGCATCGATCTGTCCACCCGCATGATCGAGCTCGCCCGTGACCTCGCCGCGCGAAAAGGGTTGACCAACATCACTTTCGAGCGAGCCGACGCCCAGGTCTTCGCGTTCGAGCCCGAGACCTACGACATCGTCATCAGCCAGACCGGAGCCATGTTCTTCGGCGCGCCCGCCGTCGCCTTCGCCAATCTGTGGCGCGGCCTGACCCGCGGCGGTCGACTGGTCCTGCTCACCTGGCAACCACCCGACCGCCAGGAGTGGCGCGACGCCTTCACCCAAGCCCTCACCGGCGCAATGCCTCCGACGCCACCGCCCGACGCACCCGGCCCGTTCTCCCTGAGCGAGCCCGACCGCGTGCGCGCGCTGCTCGGCGGTGCCGGTTTCGTCGACATCGCGTGCACGCCCCTGGCCGAGACCACGACCTACGGCCGCACGGTCGAGCAGGCCTACGACTTCCTGTTCGACCTGCTCGGCTGGATGGTCGAGGGCCAGGACGCGGCGCGACGCGAACAGTCCGCGGCGGCGTTGCGGCGCACGCTCGCCGCCCATCACACCGACGACGGCGTCCGATTCCGATCGGCGACCTGGCTCATCACCGCGACCCGACCCTGACCGACCCCCTGCGAAAGCGAGCACGACCATGCCCGAAACCATCCTCGTCACCGGCGCCACCGGCACCGTGGGCCGACATCTCGTCCGTGAGCTCGTCGCCGCCGGAGTCCGGCCGCGCGCACTCGTCCGCGATCAGGCCAGGGGGCGCGAACTGTTCGGCTCCGATGTCGACCTCGCCGTCGGCGACTTCACGGATCCCGCCACTGTCCGCGCCGCGATGACCGACGTGCACCGGCTCTTTCTCGCGTGCGGCAACACGGCCGACCAGGTGGAGTCGGAATGCGCGGCCATCGACGCGGCACGCGCCACCGGCATTCGCCGGGTCGTGAAACTGTCGGCACGTGGCGCCGACCGCGCCGCGAAACCCACCTTCTGGCGCCGACACGCCGCCGTAGAGGCCCATCTCGCCGCGTCCGAACTCCCGGCGACGGTGCTGCGCCCCTCGTTCTACATGTCGAACCTCTTCGCGGCAGCCACCCCCCTCCGTGACCACGGCGTCCTCCCGGCCCCCGTCGGCACCGCCGCCATCGCGATGATCGACCCAGCCGATATCGCCGCCGTGGCCGCCGCCCTCCTCCTCGCGGCCACGATCGAGCCCGGCACGGTCGAGCTGACCGGCCCCGATTCCCTCACCTACCACCACGCGGCACACCACCTCACCACCCTCACCGGCCGCCCGATCACCTACACCGACATCCCCCCGGAAGCAGCCGCCCAGGCGATGATCGCCGACGGCATCCCCGCCCCCGCGGCCGACCAGATCCTCGAGATCTTCGCGGCCCTACGCCACCACGCCCACACCCCAACCAACAACCAGGTCCAACACTGGACCGGCCGCCCCGCCCGGACCCTCATGGACTTCCTGGAAACCCACGCCGCCGTCTTCGCGCCGCATCGGCCGGGGGCACGGGACCGGGACGTGCTCGGCGTATAGCAGTCATGCCCTGAGATCGACTGGCGCCCGATCCCGGCGTGCCTTCGGCAGGTTCGGGACTCAGCCGCAGCCCCTGATCGCGCGAAAACCCGATCAGCGCCGGATCGTCCAGCCGCTCACGGCCAGGTCCGTCGGATCCCCTTCGCGGAGAACGCATATGCGGCGGGGCCGCCACGCAGGATCGCGGGGCGGATCGATTGCTGAGCATGGTGAATGCGCTCGACCATCGCGCTGATGGTCAGCTGCTGGTTGTCGAGGTAGAACATCACCGCCCCGTGCCGTTCCAGCGGTGCCCGTTCGACCGCACGGCCTGTGATCCGTCCGTCTTTGCACAGTGGAACCCTGGCCCTGATCAGCGCGTTGGCAGAGCATCGCTTGTGCTACTTTTCGCCCGATAAGTAGCACAAAACTGTGGCGGTGGTACTTAAGTAGCGCTAGCCTGCATTAGTGATACTTTTCGACCGAAAAGTATCACTGGAGCTGATCCGAGGGGTTGGGCTGATGCGTCTGGAGGACTTCGCTACCGCGCAGCGGGGGAACGTCGTGCGGGCGGACAAGGGGTATCGGGCCTTCGTGCCTCCGCCGCTGCCGCCGAAGGTCGAGATGTCGCCGAAGCTGGTTCGCGGGCTGTCCGGTGCGGATCGGGCGGTCGGTGAGCTGGCGGGTCTCGGGCGAGGGCTGCCGAACCCCGAGTTGTTCGGGCGGGCGCTGGTGCGGCGTGAGGCTGTCCTGTCGAGTCGGATCGAGGGGACCGTCGCGTCGCTGTCGGATGTGGCGATGTACGAGGTCGAGCGGCCCGCTCAGCCGCGAGGTGATGTCGAAGAAGTGTTCAACTATATGAGCGCGTTGGATCACGTCCTCGACCCCGATCGGCGCTTGCCGCTGAGCCTGCCGCTCATTCGTGAGGCGCATCGAATCCTGATGACCGGCGTTCGTGGTGACTACGCGACGCCGGGGGAATTCCGGCACTCTCAGAACTGGATCGGATCTCCCGGTTCCACCATCGAGACGGCGAAATTCGTTCCGCCGCCACCGGAATCGCTGTGGCCGAGCCTGGACGCGCTCGAGAAGTTCCTTCACGCCGACGGTGAGTTGCCGCCGTTGCTGGCGATCGCCGCCGTGCACTACCAGTTCGAGGCGATCCATCCGTTCATCGACGGCAACGGTCGGATCGGTCGGTTGCTGGCGGTATTGCTCCTGGTCGAATGGGGATTGTTGCCAGGTCCCCTGCTCGACCTCTCGTCCTATATCGAGCCGCGTCGGGACCGGTATTACGACGGCTTGCTCCGCGTGTCGACCGAGGGCGACTGGCACGGTTGGTTCGAGTTCTTTCTCGAAGTCATCGAGGAACAGGCTCGTGACAGCCTCGGTCGCGCCGTCCGTCTGGACACTCTGCGAAACGAGCTCAGGCTGCGGGTTGCCAGGGCGCGCTCGTCGGGCTTGCTGCCGATTTTGATCGATGAGCTGTTCCGCTCGCCGATCATCGGCATCGCGAACGCGATGAAAGCCCTCGATGTCACCCACCGGGCCGCCACCTTGAACATCGAGAAGTTGGTGGAGGCGGAGATTCTGGTCGAAGTGACCCGCGGTCGCACCCGCTTCTTCGCCGCCCCCGACGTGCTCGCGGTGATGAACGGGAACTGAGTTCGGCGACGCCTTACTGCTACTTTTCGCGCGATAAGTAGCACAGCGGGCCGGTTGTGCTACTTGGTTATCACTACTGGCCAACAGTGCTACTTATCGACCGAAAAGTAGCACTGGGCCGATCACGGCCGAACGGCCAAGTCGTTCCAGACGCGTTCCCAGCGCCGAGTCATCGCCGGATAGACGATGCCGTACCGGAAGGGCTTGATCAGGGCCATGTACAGGCGGCCCAACCTGCCGTTGGGTTTGACGAGGACTGCCATGTGGAGGTGGTAGCCGGTGTCGTCGGGGGTCCAGCCGAGATGCATGACGCCGTGCATGGTGCTGTTGGCTATTTCGGCGGCGTATTCGGTGGGGAGGATGTAGAGGGGCGTGAGGGGTTTGTTCTCGGTGGGGAGTTCGGTGTCGCGGAGGTCGGCGGGGAGGCGGGTGCGCAGCGAGGTGACGCGGTGGGCGGTGCCGGTGGATTCGTCGTCCCAGCCGAACCATTCGCCGAGCTTCCAGCGGATCTTGAACAGGATTCCGGCGAGGCCGGGGGCTTCGGAGGCTTGTTCGGATTCGGTGAGGGCGGCGAGGAAGGTGGGGAAGTCGTCGGGGCCCGCGCCGGGCATCCGGAACTGCCAGACATCCTCGATGTCGAAGTCGGGCGCGATGTCGTGGATGCGCCAGGGCTGGTCGGTGTGTGCCGATTCGGGGAGTCGCATGGCGGTAGCCTCCATCTATACGGGTACGTATAGGTACGACGGTACCGCTGATATACGTATCCGTATAGAGAGTGTGGGGCGGCGATCCGTGATGGACCGCTGAACGCTCAGTCGAGCGGGGCGTAGAGCTGCTCGAGTCCGATCAGGAGAACCTCCGGTGTGTCGGCGATCTCCCGGCGCAGAGCGTCGCTGAAGCCGACGCCGCTGAACAATGCCACCTTGCAGGCCGAGGTGTCCCAGCCGCGTTCGTTCAGCAGGGTTCGGGCTCGGGTCAGTCGCTCCAGATGCTTCACGCCGATGGTTGTTCCCCATTTCGCTTCGCCCAGCAGGGAGATGGACGGCCCGCGGCCGCCGTCGCCGGGTTCGGTAACGGCGGCGTCGATCTGAATCTGCGATCGCTGGTGTTGATCGGTGACCACGCCGCAACCGACCGTCCCGAAATCGGTGTCCACCCCCAGCTGATCCACGCCGCCGGTCAACAGGAAGGTTCGGCACATCTGCTCGAAGTGGGGGCCCGCGACCTGGGCGTTGAACCGCTCGGTCGATCTGCGCCAGACCTGTTGTGCCTGACCGGTTTCCAGGCGGGCCCAGGCCGGGCGCATGACGGCTTCGTAGAACGAGATCAGTGGTTCGGTGATGCGGTATATCGAACGGCCCGATCGAAAGACGTCGAGTTCGCGGCTGATCAGATGACAATCCTCGAGCACTGCCAGCGGATGGGAGATGTCGACGGATTTGCGGCCGATGTATCCGGCGATGCCGCCGCGGGTGTTGTGTCCTTGGGCGACGGCCGCCAGCACTGAGTGATAGAGCGCGGTATCGCGGATCTCGGCTTCCTCGGCGAGGAGATAGCGCGCTTCGCGGAACAGTGGACTCAACGGCGACAACACAGTTCGGCACAGCCAGTCGTCGAGATCGGCGGCGGAAGCCGGGACGTCGTCGGCGAGGAACTGTCGGCGATACGCGGGGGTTCCGCCGACGATGGCATGCAGGCGCGCTGCCAGCGCGGGGTCGTGCGCGGCGTCCCAGAACTCGGCCGCGGCGCGGTATCCGAAGGGTTGCACGAGGAGCTCGAGCTGGGCTCGACCCCGCAGCGGCGCGTTGGCGGCCAGCAGTCCGCCCATCACCGACATGGCCGACCCGCACAGCAGCAGTCGGATGCCGCTCGGCTCGGTCTGGTATCGGTCGATCTCTCGCTGCACGAGCGACGGCAACTCCGGCACCGACTTCACCAGATAGGGAAACTCGTCGAGCACGACGAGCAGGGGCGACTGCTCTCGGCCGCCGAGTGCGAACAGGTAGGTGATCGCGTGATCCCAATTGTCGAACGCGATCGGCGCGCCCGCGCCGGTGAACTCGCCCAACGCCGCACCGAACTGTCGGAGGGACTCGGTGCCGGTGGCGGTCGTCGCCCCGAAGTAGAAGCCGCCTCGCTGCTCGGCCAGCGCGCGCAAGAGGTAGGTCTTGCCCATGCGTCGTCGACCGCTGACGATGCCGAGTGTCGCGGCCGGGGTTGTCCGCGCCGCGAACGTGACCAGTGCGTTCCACTCGACATCACGGTCGAACAGGTAGGTCGGCTTCGACATGAGGCCCCCGATTAGTTAGGAGTGTAGTCCTTAGGAGTGTACTCCTAACTAATTGGGGACTGCGCGTGTGAGCAACGGACCTGGAGGGAGATCGGCCCAGCTGTTCAGCACGATCAGGCGGCCCACGCCTCTGCCAGGAGGCGGTAGGACTCGAGGCGGTCGGCGTGGTCATACGTGATGGCGGTGATGAGGAGTTCGTTTGCGCCGGTGAGGGTTTGGAGGGCGTGGAGGCGTTCGACCACGGTGGTGGGGGAGCCGACTATCTGGGAGGCGAGGCGGTCGTCGACCAGGCGGTGTTGGTCGGGGGTGAGGGGGGAGGCGGTGGTGGGGTCGAGGTATTCGGCGGCGCCGGCGCCGCTGCGGATGCTGTGGACCCAGTGACCGTAGCTGCTGGTGAGGTGGTGGGCGGTGTCGTCGTCGGCGGCGACCACGACGTCGGCGGAGACGATGACGTGGGGTTCGGCGAGGATCTCGGAGGGTTGGAAGGCGGCGCGGTAGGCCGCGACGGCGTCGAGGGCGGTGCCGGGGGCGACGTGGTAGGCGGCGGCGAACGGGAGGCCCAATTTGCCTGCCAGTTCGGCACTTTCGCCCGCCGAGCTGCCGAACAACCACAGTTGCGCGTCGATGCCCTCGCCGGGCACCGCGTGCAATTCGACCCCTTGCGAGGAGAAGTAGCGGCCCTCGATCAGGGCTTGGACCTCGGCGACCTGGTCGGCGAACTCGGGTGCCTCGGCGCCGAGCTGCTGGAGGGCTTCGATCGAGGCGAGGAACTTGGCGCGGTCGGTGATCCGGCGCGGATCGAACGGCGGCGGCACGACGACGCCGTCGCGGACCTGGGTGCGCCCGGTCACCGCGTCGAGCACCGGGTGCCCGCCCCTGGTGGTGGCCGCCTCGGCCCCGAACTGGCTGCGCCGATGCCCGGACCGGCCCAGACCCAGATCCAACCGTCCGGGATACAGCGCGTCGACGGTGCCGAACGCCTCCACGATCGAGGCCGAGGTGTGGTGTCCGACCTGCACCGCACCGGTCCCGACCCGAATGCGGGAGGTGGCCGCGGCGACCAGTCCGAGCAGGGTCAGCGACGAGGAACTGGCCACCGACACGAAATGGTGTTCGGCCAACCAGTACCGCTCATAGCCCCACTGCTCGGCGTGCCGAGCGAGGTCGACGGTATTGCGCAAAGCCTGTGCGGCGCTGGACCCTTCGCTGATCGGCGACAGGTCGAGAATCGACAGTGGAACGCTCATAGCTTCGGATCCTGTTCTCCCGCTTCGATGGCCACGCGCAGCCGGTTCTCGGTCGGGGCGACGGGGCATGTGGCGAACACGGTGAACGCGCACGGCAGGTTCACCGCCCGGTTGAAGTCGAGGGTGACGGTGCCGTCGGTCTCGACCGCGCCGACGGCGAGCGAGCGGGCGGCGGCGTAGGTGGTGACGCCGCTGGTGGCGTCGGTGAACAGCACCCGCAGGTCCTCGGGGGTGCCGAAGGCGAGCAGGGTCTCGCGGCTGTCGCCGATGCGGAATTCGATGGTGCCCGCGGCCCGGTGGTGGTGCTCGAGGCCGTCGACGACCGCGCCGGTGGTGACGGTGCGCGGCTGGTCGAAGGCGGTGAAGTGGCCGGTGACGACCCAGCGCGGGTCGGCCGGGTAGGCGGTGACGCCGGTGAAGCCGCTCAGGGTCGGCGCGGCCGGGTCGTGCACGCGCACCGCGAACTGCCCGGAGCGGCGGATCACCTCGTAGACCTTCTCCTCGTTGAGCACGTGCACGCCGGGCGCGCCCTCGACCGGCGTCACGATCTGCACGCCGCCGATCCGCTCGCCGTCCACGTCGAGGCGGTCGGCGGGCTGGGCGGTGATGAACACGCGCTCCTCGGTGACCCACCAGGTGCCGGGCAGGCCGTCGAAGCGTTGCGGGCTGTCGGTGAGCCAGTGCAGCCCGGCCAGGCTCAGCCAGCCCAGCGGGTCGCGCAGGTTGTCCTCGCGGGCGTCGTGCCAGCGCGCCCACTCGTCGGCGAAGGCTGTTGTGGTGGTGGGGGATTCGACGGTGATGGTCATGACGCGCGTGCTCCTTCGGCGACGGGGGTGTGGTGGGGGTGACGCAGACCGAGGTGGTCGCGCAGGGTGGTGCCGGTGTACTCGGTGCGGAAGCTGCCGCGTTGCTGGAGTTCGGGCACGACGTGGTCGACGAACTCGTCGAGCCCGGCGGGGGTCAGGTGCGGGACGAGGATGAATCCGTCGGCCGCGTCGGACTGCACGTAGTGGTCGATCTGTTCGGCGACCTGGGCGGGCGTGCCGATGAACTGCTGGCGCGCGGTCACCTCGATGATGAGTTCGCGAATGCTCAGCTTCTCGGCCTCGGCCTTCTCCCGCCACGCTGTCGCCACGGCCAGTGGATCTTTCGCGTGTCGAACGCGGCCACGGGTGATCTCGGTCGCGGCATCGGGTTCGATCTCGGGCAGGGGTCCGTCGGGGTCGTAGGCGGAAAGGTCACGGCCCCAGACCTGTTCGAGGAAGGCGATGGCGGTCTGCGGGCTCACCTGCTGGTAGCGGATGTGCCGGGCGCGCTCGCGAGCCTCGGTCTCGGTGTCGCCCAGCACGAAGGTCGCGGCGGGGAAGACGAGCAATTCGTCGTGGGCGCGACCGTATTTCGCGAGGCGGCCCTTGATGTCGGCGTAGAACTTCTGCCCGGCTTCGAGGGTGCCGTGGGCGGTGAAGATGGCGTCGGCGGCCTTGGCGCCGAACTCGCGACCCTCGTCGGAATCGCCCGCCTGCAACAACACCGGGTGCCCCTGCGGACTCGGCGGCACGACGAACGGCGCCGCGAAGTCGAATTGTGAACCGTGGAAAGCGGTTTCGGGGATGTCGCGGGCGAAGATGCCGCGCTCCCGGTCGATCACCAGCGCGTCGGTGGGCCAGCTGTCCCACAGCGCCCTGGTCGCCTCGACCACCTCCTCGGCCCGCCGATACCGCTGGCTGTGCTCGAGATAGCCGCCGCGCCGGAAGTTCTCGCCGGTGAACGCGTCCGAGGAGGTCACCACGTTCCACGCCGCCCGACCGCCGGAGAGGTGATCGAGGGAGGCGAACTGCTTGGCCAGTTCGAACGGTTCGTTGTAGGTGCTGTTGATGGTGCCCGCCAGCCCGAGCCGCTCGGTCACCGCCGCCACCGCGTTGAGCACGGTGAAGGTATCGGGCCTGCCCACCACGTCCAGGTCGTGGACGCGCCCGCGGTGCTCACGCAACCGCAGGCCCTCGGCCAGGAAGAAGAAGTCGAACAGGCCGCGTTCGGCGGTGCGTGCCAGGTGCTCGAAGGAGGAGAACTCCACCTGCGATCTCGAGGCGGGATCGGCCCACACGGTGGTGTTGTTGACGCCGGGGAAGTGCGCGGCGAGATGGACCTGCTTGCGGGGTTTCGCGGTCACCGCGCGGCTCCTGTCGTGGCGTATCGGCTGAGGGGGCGGGGCAGGTCGAGGCGTGCGCGCAGGGTGGTCGCCTCCGCGGCGGCGGGGCGACGCTTCACGGCCAGCGCCGCGAGGGTGGCGTGCAGGGCCAGCGGCCGCAGCACCACCCCGTCGGCGACGCGGGAGCGCGCGATGGTGTCGAGCAGGTCGTCGAGCGCGGCGACGGTGCCCACGTGGCGCAGACCCTCGTGCGGCGCGGCGGCCCAGCTGTCGAGCTGGGCGACTTCGGCGCGCGCGTCCTCGGCCCAATCCGACAGGTGCACAACCAGATCCAGCAGGATCTCGACGGTGTCGGGGTCGCGGCCCGCGGTGGCGATGGCGGCGCGCAGGGCGAGGCGGTGCTCGGCGGCCGACGCCAGGTCGGGGGCGCTGACGCGGATGATGTCGGCGCGCCGGACAGCGACCTCGGTGGAGGCGGAATCCTCGGCGCGCACGGTCACGATCGGCTGACCCTGCGGGGAGCGCGGGGTGATCGCGGGGCCCTTGACCGAGAAGTTGTCGCCGACGAAGTCGATGTAGTGCAGGCGATCCCGGTCGATGAAACGCCCGGTCGCCACGTCGCGGATCTCCGCGTCGTCCTCCCAGCTGTCCCACAGCCGGGCCACGACCTCCACCGCCTCGTCGGCCTCGTGCCACCGCGCGGTCGCGTCCTGAACCTGCTTGCGGCCGAACGCCTTCGCCTCCTCGGCCGCGGTCGAGACCGTCACCTCCCAGCCCGCGCGACCCCGGCTGGCGAAGTCGAGCGCGGAGACCGCCTTGGACACGTGGAACGGTTCGGTGTGGGTGACCGGCACCTGCGGGATCAGGCCGATCCGGCGGGTGAGCGGGGCGGTTCGGGCCGCGATGGCGACGGCGTCGAGCCTGCCGCGCGTCGCGCCCTCCCCACCGGTTTGCAGGCCGAACGCGTCGGGCAGGAAGACCGCGTCGAACCCGAGCGCCTCGGCCCGGCCGACGATGGTGGTCCAGTAGTCGGCCGTGAACAGGTCTTCGGCGCCGGAGTCGGGGCGCCGCCAGGACGCGGGATGCGTTCCGGTGCCCGCCGTTTCGATGCCGAGGAACAGTCTGGGCTTGCTCATCGGGTGAGATCCTTTCCGTCGAGGGGATCGATCCGGTTGCCCGGTGCGGGGATCGCCGCGAGCAGCTCCCTGGTGTAGGGGTGTCGCGGGTCGGTGAACAGGGTTGCGGTGGGGCCGGTTTCGACGATGCGGCCGTGGCGCATCACCGCGACCCGGTCGCTGATCCGGCGCACCACGGCCAGATCGTGGGAGATGAACAGGTAGCCGAGCGACAGTTCGGCCTGGAGGCTGTCGAGCAGGTCGAGGATCTGCGCCTGCACCGAGGCATCCAGCGCGGAGACCGGTTCGTCGAGGACGAGCAGGTCCGGGCGCAGGGCCAGCGCGCGGGCGATGGCCACGCGCTGGCGCTGGCCGCCGGACAGTTCCGCGGGTCGACGGCTGGTGAACGCGGCGGGCAGCGCGACCTGGTCGAGGAGTTCGGCCACCCGGGCGGCCCGGTTGCCGATGCCGTAGGCGCGCAGGGGTTCGGCGATGATGTCGGCGACGTCCCAGCGCGGGTCCAGCGAGGCGTACGGGTTCTGGTAGACCACCTGGAATCGTCGGCGCAGCAAGCGCAGTCGGTTGCGGCGCACGCCGGCGAGGTTGTGGCCGTCGAAGGTGACGGTGCCGCTGTCGGCGTCGGTGAGGCGCACCGCGATCCGCGCGGTGGTGGACTTGCCGGAACCGGATTCGCCCACCAGCGCCAGTGTTTCGCCCCGATCGAGACTGAATTCGACATCGTCGACGGCGGTGATGGTGCCCGCGCCCGCGTGGAATCGCTTGTGCAGGGCGCGCACCGACAGCAGCGGAGCCTCGGCGCGCGGGCGCACCGGTCGGAACTCGGTGGGCGACAGGGCCGGTGAGGCGGCGAGCAGGCGCTGCGTGTAGGGCTGCCGCGGACGATGCAGCACCTGTGCGGTGGCGCCGGATTCGACGACCTCGCCCTGTTCGAGCACCACGATCCGATCGGCCCGTTCCGCGGCGACGGCCAGATCGTGGGTGATCAGCAGCACCGCCGTGCCGCGCGCCGCGATGCGTTCGGCGAGCCGGTCGAGGACCTGGCGCGCCACCGTCGCGTCGAGGGCGCTGGTCGGTTCGTCGGCGATGATCAACTCCGGCCCGCAGGCCAGCGCGATCGCGATCAACACCCGCTGGCGCTGCCCACCGGACAGCTCGTGCGGGTACTGCCGCGCCCTGACCTCGGGGCGGTCGAGTCCG
This sequence comes from Nocardia lasii, assembly GCF_042658545.1. NCBI lineage: Bacteria > Bacillati > Actinomycetota > Actinomycetes > Mycobacteriales > Nocardiaceae > Nocardia > Nocardia lasii. The sequence continues at coordinate 98,020 of NZ_JBHSQN010000008.1, read as the reverse complement.
ACCTCGTCGAGCAGGTCGAGGGCCTGGAGTGTCGCCCCGCGCCGATCGGCGAGCCGGTGCACCAGCAGGGCCTCGGCGACCTGATCACCCACGCGCAGCACCGGATTCAGCGACAGACCCGGGTCCTGCGGCACGAGTCCGATGCGCGCGCCGCGCAACCGCCGCAGTGCCTTCTCGTTCTCGGGGTCGACCCGTTCACCGTCGAATTCGACAGTGCCGGAGACGATGCGGGCCGACTCGCCGAGCAGGCCGATCACCGCGTGCGCCAAGGTCGACTTGCCCGACCCCGACTCGCCCACGAGCGCGACGACCTCCCCGCGCGCCACCTCGATCGTGACGCCACGCAGGGCGTCGACCGAGCCGGCGCCCGTGCGGTACGCGATCCGCAGATCCGCCACCCGCAACAGAGTTCGGTCGCTCATCGCTGACCCGTCCTTCCTACGAACCGGCCGACCTGCTGGGCCGACAACACGACGGCGACGATCACCAGACCGGGCACCGTGGTCAACCACCAGGCGGTCGCGATGAAATTGCGGCCCTCCGAGATCAACGAACCCCATTCGGGGGTGGGCGGTTTCGCGCCGTAACCCAGGAAACTCAGCGAGGACACCGCCAGCACCGCCATCCCGAACTCGACCGCGGCCAGGGCCAACACCGGCCCGAACGCATTGGGCAGCACGTGGCGGGCGAGCACGGCGTACCAGCGCACCCCCGAGGCGTGCGCGGCCTCCACATAGGGCGCGTGGCGCACCCGGAGTACTTCCGAGCGCATCACCCTGGCGAAGTTCGCGATCAACGAAATACCCACGGCGATCGCCACATTGCGGGTACCGAAGCCGAGCGCGGTGACCAGGGCCAGGGCCAGCAGCAGCGACGGGATCGACAGCAGCACATCGATCACCCGCATGATCGCGGTGTCGACGATGCCGCCCGCCGCGCCGGACAGCAGCCCGAGCAGCGACCCCGCCACCAGCGCGATGCCGACGGCGGTGAGGGTGGCGGTGAGCGAGAGGCCCGCGCCGTGCACCATGCGGGTGTAGAGGTCGCGGCCGAGGTTGTCGGTGCCGAACCAGTGTGCGGCACTGGGGCCTTGGAACTTCTCGGCGGGCACACCGGTCAGCGGGTCACCGGAGGCGAACAGCGACGGGGCCAGCGCCCAGCCGACGGCGATCGCGAGCACCACCGCGGACACGACGAGCCCGAGATGACCCCGCACCCACCCGAGAACCCCGGCGAGACGGGAGGATTCGGCGACGACAACGGCGGGCTGCTCACGCCGCACGAGGATGTTGACCACGATCACTCCTTTCGGACTCGGACGCGGACGCGGTGTCGGCGGTGGTGACCGGGACCGGTCGCCGCGCCGCGCGGGTACCCGTGATGCGCGGATCCAGCAGCGGATACAGCAGATCGACGGCCAGATTCACCGCGACGAAGATCAGCGCCGATAGCAACACCACCCCCTGCACCACGGGAATGTCCTGGTTGAGCACCGAGGTCTGGGTCAGCCGCCCCACGCCCGCGCGGGCGAACACCGACTCCACCACCACCGACCCGGCCAGCATGTTGCCGACCAGCACCCCGGCCACGGTGAAGGCCGGCACGCTCGCCAGCCGTGCGATGTGGCGGCGCTGCACCCACCACCGCGACGCCCCCTTGGCCAGGGCCACCTCGGCGAACGGCTGCCGCCAGGTCTGCTCGAGTCCGGCGGCCAGCACCTGGGCCAGCACCGCACCGATCGGCAGGGCCAGGGTCAGGGCGGGCAGCAGGGTGCCGTGCAGTCCGGTGCCGCCGAAGGCCGGGAACCAGTGCAGGCGGAACGAGAACACTTGCAGCAGGAGCAATCCCACCCAGAAGGTCGGCACCGAGACGCCCAGCGGTGGCAGGGCGCGCAGGGCGTCGCGCAGCCAGGGGCGGCGCACGTAGGTGGCGGCGAAGGCCAGCGCGGTGCCGCCGATGATCGCGAACAGCGCGGCCAGCGAGGCGAGGGCGAGCGTGGGCGGCAGCGCGTCGGCCAGCGCCGCGGTGACGGGTTGGCCGGTGTTGATGGACCGACCCAGGTCACCGGTGACGGCGTTGCCGAGCGCGGTCACGTACTGCTCCCACAGCGGCTTGTCGAGCCCGTAGCGCGCTTGGAGTTCGGCGATGGCGGCCTGGTCGACCGGGACGCCGCTGCCGACACTGTCGGCCGCCATCGAGACCGGGTCGGCGGGCAGCAGGTACAGCACAACGAACGAGATCGTGAACGCCGCCCACAGCACCCAGACCGCCTGCAGCACACGCGAACCCAGATACCGTGCGGTGCTGCCACCCGTCGACCCGCGCATCTCAGTGCCCGCTCAGCCAGGTGTCGAAGAACTGGAGTCGGGCCGAGGCCTCGAACTTCAGGTCCTGGGTGTGCGCGGCCGCGCCGATCGCCTGCGACAGCTCGATGGTCGGCACGTAGAGCCCGTTGTCGAGGATCTGACGCTGCGCCGACTCGAGCAGGGCCGTGCGCTCGGCGGGATCACCGGCGGCCAACTGCTTGTCGAGGGTCTGGTCGAGCTCCGGGATCGGGCCGCGCACATTGAGATTGCGCCCGGTCAGCGAGAACGAGGTGCGCAGGATATCGCCGTCGGCGCGCGTGGAGTTGCCGTAGGTGGCGTCGAAATCCTTCGACGCCTGCCGGGCGATGGCCTCCGGGGTGGACACCAGATCCAGCCTCAGATCCACACCGACCTGCCGCAGCTGCTGCTGCACCAGCTCGAGAATGGCCTGGTTGCCCGCGAACACCTGGCTGAACGTCACCGAGAAACTCAGGCGCTCACCGTTTTTGGCGCGGATGCCGTCGGAGCCGACGGTCCAGCCCGCCTGGTCGAGGATCGACTTCGCCCGGTCCGGGTCGTAGGCGAGTCGCGCGGACTGATCCAGGTAGGCCGGGGTCGCCGCCGCCAAGGTGGAGGTGGCCGTCTTGAAGTCCGGGCCCAGCACCGTGTCGACGAGCTGCTTGCGGTCGAGCGCCGGGAGCAACGCCTGGCGCACCGCCGGATCGCGCAGTGGACCGCGAGTCACGTTGGGCTGCAAGCCGAACGGCAGTCCGGGGTTCGACGTGGACAGGATCCGACCGCCGGTCGCCTCGATCTGCGGGGCGTCCTGGGGCAGCGCGTCACTGATCGCGTCGAGCTGACCCGAGGCCAGGCTGCCGGTGCGCACGCCCGACTCGGGCACCACGGTGAACTCGATCCGGTCCAGGTACGCCTCACCCTGATGCCCGAAAACCGCGGAGCCCCAGCTGTATCCGGCGCGCTTGGCCAGCGTCACCGAGGTGTCCTGCTTGTAGGCGGCGTAGGTGAACGGGCCGCTGCCGATATTGTCACCGGCGCAGCGGGCCTCGGCGGGCGCGGCATTGGTCGACGCGGCCAGGATGCCGAGCTGCGTAGTCGAGGACGCCTGCAGGAACTGGGCGTTCGGCGCGCTGAATTCGACACGGGCGGTGAGCTTGTCGACCGCGGTGGTGGCGACGTAGTTGGTGAGGTAGCTCGCACCCAGCGGCGCCTTGGCCGCGCCGAGCTTGACCACCGCGTCGAAGGTGTCGCGCACCGAATCGGCGGTGAGCGGGGTGCCGTCACTGAAGGTCACGCCGTCGGCGAGGGTGAACGTGAACACCTTCGCGTCCGGGCTGATCTCCCAGCTCTTGGCCAGCCACGGGGTGATCTCGCCGGTCTCCGGGTCCTGATCGGTCAGCGAGTCGACGATCTGGCGGGCCACGTAGATGGTCTGGTTGGTGCCCGACTGGGCCGGGTCCGAGCAGGTCGGGGCGCCGGACAGGCCGTAGCGCAGGGTGCCGCCGGGCTGCGGCGGACCGGCCTGGCCGCCCGAGCTGCCGGTGTCGCCGCCACAGGCGACCACCGTGGTGGCGGCGGCCAGCACACCGGCGAACGCGGCGAGGCGATGTCGAATCACGAAGTCACTCCAGAGAACTCACGGCCGGCGGCCAGGGGACGGCTCGGAAAACGGCGGCGCAACTCCGGCGCCACCTGCGCCTGGAACAGTTCGAGACTGCCCAGGTGGTCGGCCTCGGTGCGGCCGTCACGCTCGGCGGACAGGTGGATCACCTCGTGGCCGAACTGCTCGTGATAGCGCCCGACCTTGTCGATCACCTGCTCCGGTGACCCGATCAGCGCCGAGGAGCGGGCGATGAAGTCCTCGAGCGTCTCGAACACGATCGGATTGCCGATCGTGCGTTGCAGGGCCAACCGCGCGGTGTAGATCGGGCGGAAGACCTCGACCGCCTCCTGCGAGGTGCGCGCCACATGGAAACCCGCGGTGCCCGCGCCGACCAGGGCGTCGGCGGGGTTGTGCCCATAGTGCGCCCAGCGTTCGCGGTAGTGGCGGATCAGTTCGGCGTACGGCTCGATCGGGTTGGTGACATTGGCCGAGAACACCGGATCACCGTGGCGCGCGGCCAGTTCCACCGACTGGGTGCTGGTGGCGCTGCCGTGCCAGATCCGCACCTTCGGTTGCAGCGGGCGCGGCAGCGCCTTGGCGGCGGTGAGCGAGGGCCGGAACTGCCCCGACCAGGTCACCTCGTCGCTGTCCCACAGTGCCCGGAACAGTTCGTAGCCTTCACGATTGCGGTCCCACTGATCCTCGGTGGTGACGTGGTAGAGCTGGGCCTGGGCGGCGCCGTTGCCCTTGCCGATGATCAGTTCGAGCCTGCCGCCGGACAGATTGTCCAGCGTGGAGTAGTCCTCGAAGGCGCGCACCGGATCCAGCAGGCTCAGGGTCGTGACCGCGGTGAACAGGCTGATCCGCGAGGTGAGCGCCGCGATGTGGCTCAGCACCACCGGCGGCGCGGCCGAGAGGAACGGGTCCTCGTGCCGCTCGCCCACCGCGAAACCGTCGTACCCGAATTCCTCGGCGCGCCTGGCCTGGTCGATCACCTCGCGCAGCCGGTCGGCCGTGGCGGGAACCACGCCGGTGTGCGGATCGGGAACCCTGGTGATCAGGGTCATCAGGAGAAATTTCATGCGGCGGGCTTCTTCGGCAGTCCGGGCGGATTGATCCGCGACTCGGCGACCTTCTCGGTGTCCAGGCCCCAGCGGTCGAGCACCTTCTGGTAGCTGCCGTCGGCGATGGCGTGGGCCAGGGCCGCGTGCACGGCGGCGATCAGGCCGTTGTCCTTCTTGGTGAGCACCGCGATCTCGCCCTGCAAGCCGTCGCCCGCGCCGGAGAAGGTGGCGATGATCTTGGTCTCGCCGGTGGTGGTCGAGTGGTAGACCCCGGTCGGGTTGGGGCCGATGTAGCCGTCGATGCGGTGCGAGCCCAGCGCCAGGTAGTAGTCGGTGGTCTGCTGGTAGTAGGCGATATCGATCGGCGCCAGACCGTCGGCGACGTTCTGCTCGTTCCACTTCACCAGCAGCTGCTCCTGGTTGGTGCCGGCACCGACCCCGATCCGCTTGCCCGCCAGGCTCTTCCGATCGGTGTAGACCAGCGAGCTGTCCTTGGGCACCTCGAGGGCGACATTGTCCTCGCGGTAGGTCGCGAAGTCGTACTTCTCCTTGCGCTCCTCGGTGACGGTCACGTTCGAGATGAACACGTCCACCTCACCGGAATCCACCCGCACGAAGTTCTGCGACCAATCCGCCACCTGCGTCACGAGTTTCAGCCCGAGGACATCGGCCACCAGGGTGGCGAAGTCGATCTCGGATCCGACCACGGTCTTGTCGTCGGTGGCGTAGAAGCGCAGCGGCGGCGCGGCACCGGCGGCACCGGTCACCACCAGGGTGCCCCGGTCGCGGATGGCCTGGGGCACCTGCGCGGCGATCGCGTCGACCTTGGCGACGTGGACACGGTCCTTCTGCTCGGGCGAGAGATCGAAGGTGACATTGCCTGCCTCGACCGTGTTCGCGGCCTCGGGATCGGCGGTGCAGCCGGTGGTCAGCAGGGCTGCCGCCGCGACGATGCCGATCAGGGTGGAGAGCTTCATCAGTGTCGAAACCTGTTCGTGGAAGGGCTGTTCGGAAACGGGTTCAGCGCACGCGCGACAGGAAAGCCTGTGTGCGTGGATGTTCGGGGTGGTCGAGGACGGTGGCGGCGGGGCCCTGTTCGACGATGCGGCCCTCGTCGAGGAACACCACCGTGTCGGCGACCTCACGGGCGAAACCGATCTCGTGGGTGACGATCACCAGGGCGGTGCCGCTGTGCGCGAGATCGCGGATCACCGCGAGCACCTCGCCGACGAGTTCGGGGTCAAGGGCGGAGGTGGGCTCGTCGAACAGGATCAGTCGCGGGCGCAGGGCCAGCGCCCGCGCGATCGCCACGCGCTGCTGCTGGCCGCCGGACAGGCGGCGCGGGTAGGCGTCGACGAAATCGGCGAGGCCGACCCGGGCGAGCAGCTGCTTCGCCTCGGCGACAACCTCCGCCCGGGGCCGACGCTGGGCCGAGACCGGGGCGAGCACCACGTTGTCGAGCACGGTCAGGTGCGGGAACAGATTGAACTGCTGGAACACGAAACCGATCCGGCTGCGCTGGGTCCGCACCGCGTGATCGGGCAGCGGGCGCAGCACGTCGCCGCGCTGCCGGTAGCCGATGAGCTCACCGTCGATGTGCACGGTGCCCGCGTCCTGGGCCTCCAGATGGTTGAGCACCCGTAGCAGGGTGGACTTGCCGGAGCCGGACGGCCCGATCAGCGCCACCACCTCGCCCGCGCGCACGGCCAGGTCGACCCCGCGCAGCACCTCGGTGCCGTGGAAGGACTTGCGGATTCCGCGGGCACGCACCGCTGCGGTCATCGGGTGGCTCCTCGGGGTGCGGCGGCGATCTCGGTCACCTTGGTGCGCACGCGCTGCCACGGTGTCGGCGGCAGCTGACGCTGCGCGCCCTTGGCGTAGTGGCGTTCGATGTAGTACTGGGCGATCGACAGGGCGGTGGTGAGCACGATGTACCAGACCGTGGCCACCATCAGCAGCGGCACCACCCGGCCGTTGCGACCGAAGATCACCTGGACCTGGTAGAACAGCTCGGCGATCGCCATCACCGACACGATCGAGGTGCCCTTGAACAGGCTGATCACCTCGTTGGCCGCGTTGGGCAGGATCGAGCGCATCGCCTGCGGCAACACGATCGTGCGGAACTGACGCCAGCGCGGAATGCCAAGCGCCGCAGCGGCTTCCAGTTGGCCGCCGTCCACCGAGAGCAGACCCGCGCGGATCAGTTCGGCCGAATACGCCGCCTGGTGCAGGGCCAGGCCGATCACCGCGGCGGTGAAACCGCTGATCACGCCGTTGACGCCGAAGTCGAAGAAGGCCGGTCCGAACGGAATACCCACGGACAAGCGGGGATACAGGTAGGCGATGTTGAACCAGAACAGCAGCTGCACGATCAGCGGAATCGACCGGAACGCCCAGATGTAGGTCCAGGCGATCACCCGCAGCACCGGGTTGTCGGAGACCCGCCCGATGGCCAGCAGCGTGCCGAGCGCGAAACCGAGCGCGGTACCCCACAGGGTCAGCTCGATGGTCACCCACAGCGCCGACATCACCGATTTGGCGGTGAAGTACTGGGCGAAGGTGCCCCAGTCCCACCCCGGATTGGTGATCAGGCCGTGCGCGAACTGGGCCACCAGCAGCAGGGCGATGCCCGCGACGACCCAGCGCCACGGGTGCCGGGAACCGGCGATGCGGGGCAGGTTCTCGGCGGCGGTCGCGCGCGGTGGCGGTGCGGGCGCGGTGTCGGCGCCGGTGACGGCGGACGCGGTCATGGGAGTCCTTCGAAAACAGTGGAACGAGGTGCGGTGACCTCCACCCGGCCAGGGCGGGTGCGCGAGCTGGCGGCGCTCAGGCCGGACAGGACATCAGCACGAATATCTCCTCCATCGGTCCCGGCGGAAGCACCCACACCCCGGGACGGGGCGGGTTGCTGCGACGTCGTCGAGCCAGGTCTCTCGGTCGCTCTGGATGGTTGTGCTCGACGGTTGCGGCCCGAGCTGAATCAGCATGTGGCATAGGCGCTACCGCACGCAACGGTAGAAATCAGCGTGAGCCCAGAGGTTGGACGCGGGGGATCGGCGGAGCACAATTGCCCCGATTCGGTGCGGTCAGCGACTCGCGGGCGGGCGAGGGGGACGCTGACGAGAGTGGGTCGAGTCGTGTCCCGGGGGCGGCGGGCCGGGTGGGGGCGAGCGGATTCGGGTCGGTGCGTCGTGGGGGAGCGCGGGGCTGGTCGGCGGGGTCGCTGAAAGGTTGCGACGCGCCGAATCGAGGGTTACTTCACCTGCGTCGAAATTCGGGTGGCGCGCGGTAGCGTCGGCCTTCTCTGCGTCGATGAGGAGTCCGCCGTGTTCGTGTCACGTCGTTCCATCACCCTGACGGCCTGCGCCGCCGCGCTGCTGCTGAGCGCGCCCACCGTCGCGGCCGCCCCGGCACCGCCCGCGGTCACCAGGGACACACCGGCCGTCGCGCCCACCGCCGGGCCCGGTGACCTGCTCACCGCCTACCAGACCGTCGTCGAGACCCTCGAAGCCCTCGGCATCCAGCCGTTCCTGTATCCCACCGCCGCGCTGAACTGCTCCGCCGACGGACCCGGCATCGTCCCCGCCGTCGCGGGCGCGGTCCCCGGCCCGTGGCCCGCCACCGCCCTGCCGCTGCCCGGTCTCGACCTCACCGCCGTGAAATCCGGGCAGACCCTGTTCACCTTCCTGCCCTACGGCATGGCCCCCGACACCGCCGCCACGAATACCGCGGGCATGCAGGTGGCCTGGCTCAACATCAGCAACGGCCGCAGCGGCATGGCCTCGATGGGTCCGATCGGCGACATCGTCGCCGCGATGGTCCCGCCCGAGGTCCCCGTCCAACTCCGCCCGATGGCCGAGGCCGCCATCCGCGACTTCCTCCTGGCCGCCATCCCCGTCGGCGGCGTCCGCGCGGTCCCGGTCGACACCGGCCACGGCACCGTCCTGGCCGCCGTCTTCGGCACCGCCGACAACGCGGGCCGCTCCTGCTTCTTCTTCCCGACCGTCGGCATCATCGACGTCCCCTGATCCGGATGCTCGGTCAGCGGGTCGCGGTCCGGCTCGTGTCGTGGTCGGACGGTGTACCCACCAGCGGGCGCTGCTTCCAACGGAGTCGGCCGGTGCGGTGGCGGTGGTGGGAGCGGGCCCAGAGGGCGAGGTAGTGGGCGGTGGCCAGGGGGTGCGCCAGTGCCGAGGCGAGGTCGGAAGTGGTGGGGGCGCGGTGGGTTTCGATGGTGCGGGCGGTGAGGCGGCTGGTGACGGCGGCCGCGTAGCCGAGCAGGCCGAGGCGGCGGGTGCTGCCCCGGCCGAAGAGGGCGGCCAGCGGGGGCACCCAATACGTCAGGGCGACAACGGTTCCGAGGGCGGCGCCGGTGTCGAGGCGGCCGCCGTAGGCCGACCACAGCCAGCGGGTGTAGCCGTCGGCGAGTTGGGTCGCGTCGGTGTACATCCGGGTGCGGGCGGCCGAGCCCGCGGTGACCAGGGCGGTGTGGTGTCCGGCGCGGCGCAGGGCGCGGGCCAGGTCGAGATCCTCTGTGGCACTGGCCGCTACGGCCGTGTGTCCACCGGCCGCGCGATACGCCTGCGCGTCGACGGCGAGGAACTGGCCGCAGGCCACGGCGGTGGAGGGGCGCAGGCTGCGGTTGGCGGGGCCGATCGGCAGGGTGGAAGCCCACGACCAGGCCAGCAGCGGCTGCATGAGGCGCTCGGCGGGCGAACCGGCGTCCTGGACGGGCCACACCGACACCAGTCCCGCACCGCGCCTACGCAATTCGGTGACCGCCGCCGCGATGGCGTGGGGTGCAAGGCGCACATCGGCGTCGACGAAGACCAGCGCGGGGGTGTCGGCGTGCGCGGCCAGGCGCACACACGCGGCGGCCTTGCCGGTCCAGCCGGGATCGGGGGTGGTGCTGGTCCGCAGCACGGTGAAACGGAGGTCGTCGTCGACGGCGGCCGTGGCGGCCTCGTAGGTGCCGTCGGTCGAGTCGTCGTCGAGGATCAGCACGCGCAGCCGGGGCACGCCGGTCTGGGCGCGCAGGTCGGCGATCAGCGCGGGCAGGCGGTCGGCTTCGTCGCGGGCCGGAACGCACACGGTCACCGGTTCGAGCACGCCGGTCACGCCGCGCGACAGCGCCCGCACGGTGACCAGGTTGTAGGCCGCGGTGACGGCCCCGAGCACGGCCAGGCCGGTGCCCGCCCAGCTCAGGCGGCGGGCCACACCCATCTCAGCGACCAAGGCGGCGGCTGGAGATCTCGCGCCACATCTCCGAGGGGGAGAAACCGCCGCGCGGCGCGTGCGCCGGAGCCGGATTGCGGTCGCGGAACGCCAGACCCGCGATCAACGCCGCCACGGCCAGGGTGATGCCGCCGACGATGCCCGCCCAGCCCGCGAACGAACGGGTGTTGGGGTCGGCGTATTTCACCTCGGCGCGCAGGTTCGACACCTCGCCCGCGGGCAGCTTCCACGACACGGTGTTCTCGCTGTCGGTGGTCTCGCGGGTGCCGTTGGTCTTGGCCACGCGCGCCGGGAACGCCACGGAGAACTGCACATCCGAGCCCTGCGGCGGCAACGATTCCAGGTCCACGCGCCCGTTGAGGCTCACCAGGTCGCCGTTGCGCTGGAACTCCAGGGTGAACATGCCCTGGGTCTGATCCGACAGTCCGCCGAGCTGGCCGACCTCGCCGAAGGACAGGTCGTCGAAGAACACCTGCGTGCCGACGTAGCCGTCCTGGTTGTAGTTCTCCACCCGGATCTTCGACGACAACGAATCCGGCGCCTTCAACTGCGGGCCCTTGTCCTCGGAGTTCTGCGGCACCGCCGCGGCGACGATGCGCCCCGACACCCGGTCGTTGGACGACACCCCCATCGACACCTGCACCCGCAGGCACCCGGTCAGCGCCGGCACCAGCAGGGCCAGCAGGACGGCGACGGCCGCTACGCGCCGCGCGGGCACGGAACGACGCGGCGAAGGAGCGGGCATGTCGGCGACGGGACTCGGCTGCACGGTTGACATCGTGCCAGGCTCAGGCCGCTGAGCCCACACGACGGGCCCACCGGCTCCCGCTCACCCCCGCCGATCAGGACTTTTCGCGTCGAATTCGGCACGGGAAAACGGCGCAAGGCCGCTCCGGGCCCGCATCAGCAACGGAAAACCGAGCACGCCGAGCCCGCAGAAACCCCAGATCGCCGACGCGGGCAGCCCGAGGAACACCGCGTGCGCGAGCGCCGAACCCAGCCAGGTCCACCCGAACACCGCCACCGGCACCGCCACCGACGGATCCCGCGCGGGCGGCAGCACCCGATCGAGCACGGTGAGCAGCACGGCCATGAGCCCGGCCACGAGCGCCCAGCCCAGATAGTTCGTATACGGGATCTGCGGCAGCCCCGGCAGCCCGGCGTCGGTCACCGCCCAGGTCCACTGCCCGTCGGTGACCATCTGCGGATCCAGGAACAGATCCCACCCCACCGCCCCGAGCGCGAACAGCGCCCCGCGGCTCACCGGCGCGGTCGTGAGCAGACTCGCGACGATCCAGATCGGATACAGCCCGCCGGTCCAGGCCAGCGGCACGACCACCGGCACCTCGGCCACGGCCGGGCCGAGCCGGTCGAGCGCGTAGGAGTACGCCCCGAACGGGAACCCGGTGCCGGTCCCGACGATCTCCGAGGCCAGCCCCAACCCCGACACGATGACGAAAAACCCTGCGGCCCACCGCAATCCCCGCGTGGTGGCCGCGTGCGTCAGTGCCGTCACCACGGTCAACACCACCACCGCGACCGTGATCCGATCCCGCGTCACCCCCGCACTCAGCGGATAGGTGATCTGCACCAGCACCAGGGCCAGCGCCGACACCGCCGGAACCGCCCGCCACGGATCCGCCCGAACCCACTGTCGAATTCCCGCGGCGGCCGCCCTGACCCGCCGATCTCCCCTCATCGCGCGGTGAACCGCCATTTACGCTTGTCGCCCAACACCATGCGCGCCGCACTGCGCCCGCTCGCGCCCGAGACACCGCCACCGGGATGGGTGGAGGCCCCCGTCAGGTACAGGCCGGGGGCGCCGGGAACGCGCTGATCCGACAGTTCCGGCAGCGGGCGCCACAGCATCATCTGGTCCAGCGACATCTCCACGTGCATCACATTGCCGCCGCGCAACCCCATCTCGCGTTCCAGATCGACCGGGGTCTGCACGAACCGTTGGCGCACCGACGCGGCGAAACCCGGTGCGTACCTGTCGACTTCGGCGATGATCCGATCCGCCTCGACCTCGGCGTGTGCTGCCCAGTCGCTGCCGTCGGCGAGCTCGTAGGGATGCCACTGCGCCCACAGCGAGAGCTGATGTTCGCCGGGCGGGGCGATGGAGGGGTCGAGCGCGCTGAAACTCATCGCCAGCACCACCGGGCGCGGCGGCAGCGCACCGGCCATGGCGGCGCCGTGGGCGAGGCGCAGCTGCCCGCGATCGGAGACGAGAAACTGCAAACCACGGGCGGATTCGGCGGGGGAGGCGCCGGGATACTCGGGTAACCGGTCGGTTGCCAAGCGCACGACCATGCCGATGCCGGGGCCGACCCGGATACGGCGCTGCCAGTCGTCGAGCACCTCGGGGGCGAAACCGCCGGCCCGCAGCAGGTCGAGGGTCGCCAGGATGTGTGAGCCCGCGACCACGGTGTCGGCGCGCAGCGTCCGGCCCGCCGCGGTCGTCACCTCCCACCCGGCGCCCGCGCGGCGCAGGGAGGTCACGGCGTCGCCGGTGTGCAGCTCGCCGCCGTCGGCCCGCAGTCGCGCGATCAGCGCCGCGCTGAGCGCCCCACTTCCCCCCACGGCCCGGCCGGGCGGCAGCGTGTGCATGAGCGCCGCGAACCCGACCATCGGCGCGGTGCCCGGTTCCGACATCGGCGGACCCGACTGCGCGCCGAACCACGCCAGCGACGCCTTGAGCCGTTCGTCGTCGAACCAGAAATCCAACAGCGCGTCCCCGGACTGCAGGAACTCCCGCGACAACGCCGATCCGCCGGCGCGCGCGTCCAGTCCCCAGAACGAGCGAAGCAGCCTGCCGGGCGTCGGCGGACCGCCGAACGAGCGCATCACCCGCGCGCTGCGCTCGCCCCACACGCCGACGAACCGGCGATAGGCGTCAGCGTCCTTGACACCGCACGCGGTCGCGATCGAGGCGCAGGTCGCGTCCAGGTCGCGGTGGAACACGATCGGCGCGCCCACCCCGTCCGACGGGGTGAAGCCCCACGGATCACAGTCCAGATAGCGCAACCCGAACCGCTCGAGCTCGAGCTCCTCGATGATCCCGGTGTGCCGGACCATGATGTGCGCCGAGGAACCACGGTCCACGAGATGGCCCGGAAACCGCTCCACCGTCGAGACCGCCCCGCCGGGCACCTCGTCGCGTTCGAGCACCCGCACCGCGTGCCCGGCCCTGGCCAGATAGCAGGCCGCCACCAGCGCGTTGTGGCCGGACCCGACCACGATCGTCGTCACGAGGGACCGGGCGGCATCGGCAACCGGCGTCCGAGGATGGCGAACGGTCGGGTGTCGCCCGCGAACACGAAATTGCGGACCACATCGGTGAAACCGGTCCGCCGATAGAGCTTCCAGGCCCGATTGGCCTCCTCGGGCACCTCCGGCGTCGACAACAACACCGCCGCCTCGTCGCGATCGGCCAGCAGCCGCTCGAGCAGCCGCGCCCCGATCCCGCGCCCCTGCGCCGCCGGATGCACGTGCAGTTCGGTGAGTTCGAAGTAGTCCGCGAGCAGCTCGCGCGCGGCCGCGTCGGGCCAGCCGCAGCGGCGCATCCCGGTCTGGACCTGCTGATGCCACCACTGGCGCGGGGCGCCGCGATAGCCGTAGGCGATGGCCACGATCGGCGCCGTGCGCAGGTCGACGCCCCCGGCGTCGTCGGGCAGCACGGCCGCGACCGCCCGCCAGCCCGCCCTGGTGGTGTGTTCGGTCCACATCGGGGCGCGGTGGTGTTCGGTGCCGCGGGGGTAGTCCATGGCGGCGACATACACCGACAGGGCGTCGTGCAGGCGCGCGCGCAGGGCGGCGACGCTGAGGTCGACGACGACGGGTGCGGGGGTGTGCTTCGGCTTGACGGCTGTCATGGCTCTCGTCGATGGCGCGCGAACGCGGGAAGTTGTCGGTGGGTGTCCCTATATTCAATCTCAATTCAAACGTTCGAATGCCAGTTCGATCAGTGCGAGGGGTGAAAGGGGCAGCAGATGGCCGGTCACGGCAATGCTCGAGAGGACGGTCGGGCGCGCGCGGGTCACGACGGGCGGGCGGGCGGCCTACTCCGCCAGGCCGACGCCCTCCTCACCGATTCGGCCTGGGAGCACGAACCCGGCGAGCGATTCCGCACGGCATACCTGGCCGCGCTGCGCGGCGCGGGCGCGATGATCGCGCTCACCGGCGCCGACCGCGCGCCGCGCGCCCGCTCCCGCAGCGCCTGGGTGCTGCTGCGGCGCGCCAGCCCGGAGTACGTCATGTGGGCCGACTACTTCGAGGCGCACTCGCAATTACGGGCCGCGTTGGAGGCCGGATTGGACCGCGCGATCACCGAAACGCAGGCGGATGAGTTCTGCTCACGGGTGGGCGCGTTCCTCTACGACGTCGACGATGCGCTGGTAGCCGCGGCCAAGAGCGGCCCGCAGCCGAGTCGTGGCCGCGACATGACCGCTTAGTTATGACCGAGTAGGTGGTACGCCAACGATCGAACTCGTATTATGGGGAGCAGATAGCCGCCAAGGTCGGCTACCCGTCGCCTACCCGGAGGCGACCAGCCACGCCTAGTGCCGGGGGAGGTACCGTGCCACTCTCCGAGCACGAGCAGCGCATGCTCGAACAGATCGAGAGCGCTCTCTATGCTGAGGATCCGAAGTTCGCCTCGTCCGTCCGAGGCGGACGACTTCGTTCCACGTCGAGTAGACGCAGATTCCAGGCTGCGGCGTTGTTCGCCGTCGGCCTGTTCATGCTCGTCGCCGGCATCGCCGTCAAAGCTGTCCAGATCGGCGGTTTCCCGATCGTCAGTCTGCTCGGATTCCTCGCCATGTTCGGTGCTGGTGTCCTGCTGATGACCGGCAACTCGCGTCGCGCCGGGAAACCGGACGAGACCGAGACCCCAGCGGCGGGCAGCGGCCCGTCGACCGGACCCACGCCCCGCGGCGGTCGCCAGCGCAAGTCCGGCGGCTTCTCCGAGCGGATGGAAGACCGATTCCGGCGGCGGTTCGAGCAGGAATAGCTCAGACCTAGCCGGACACGAAGGCGGCGCCCCACCCAGCACGGGTGCGGCGCCGCCTTCGTGCGTCTCGGGGGACCGGATCACCCGACGCGCGATCCGCGCGGTTCCCCCACTTTCCCCACCGCGCCCCACCCCGTCCCCCACCCGCTGTCCGATTCGTCGTGAAGCTGCGGTATTTGCTGGACGTTGTCGGGACGGCGGATCGGCGACCCGCGCGGGTTGCCCGAACACCCCATAACCGCGAATCTCGGTGATAGCTGGCATGACCTGCGGAATTGTGTTGGCGGGGAGCGAGATCACGCGGGGTTTCGATTGAAAGTGGGGGAAAGTGGGGTAATGTGGGTCGCGCACTACAGGAACGACCGTACGGCTCGGTGAATCCAGTAGGGAGGTGGCCGGGATGTTTCTCGGTACCTACACCCCTCGGCTGGACGACAAAGGGCGGCTGACGTTGCCTGCGAAATTTCGAGACGATCTGGCGGGAGGGTTGATGGTCACGAAAGGCCAAGACCACAGCCTTGCCGTGTATCCCAAAGACGAGTTCACCGCGCTCGCGCGGCGGGCCGCGTCGGCGTCTCGAAGTAACCCGCAGGCAAGGGCTTTCGTTCGAGCACTGGCGGCGGGCACCGACGAACAGCGCCCGGACGCACAGGGTCGGATCACGCTGTCGGCGGACCATCGGCGCTACGCGAACCTCACCCGAGATTGCGTGGTGATCGGGTCGGTCGACTTCCTCGAAATATGGGACAAGCAGGCGTGGGAGACCTACCTCGAAGAACACGAGGAGGACTACGCGCAAGCCGGAGACGAGTCGCTGGGCGGGATCTTCTGACCTCTAGCACGCGAGTGCCGCGAGGCCTCTGCCCGGGCGTGGACCCTGACGTACTTCCCCGACGCCAGGTGCCGTGCCCCGGTCAGAGACCTCGAAGCATTCGCCCCGTCCACCCATTCGACCAGCGTCCATCATTCGACAAGCACTGTGTGGCAAGGCGACCCGTCTGCGACGCGAGCCAGTATCCCGGGAGGTCGAGGTGAACCATGACGCCGAGAACTCCCGTCATGTGCCGGTCCTGCTCGAGCGCGCCGACGACCTGCTCGGCCCCGCGCTGAGCGAACCGGGCGCGGTCTATCTCGACGCCACGCTCGGATTGGGCGGGCACGCAGCGCATTTCCTGCGCACCTACCCCCAGGCCCGCCTGGTCGGCCTCGATCGCGACACCACCGCCCTGCGGTTGGCGGGCGAACGACTCGCGCCCTTCGGCGACCGGGTCACCCTGGTACACACCCGCTACGACGGGATCCCCGCCGCGCTGGCACGCGCGGGGCTCGACGAAATCGGTTCCGTCTCCGCGATTCTCATGGATCTCGGGGTGTCGTCGATGCAGCTCGACGAGGCCGATCGCGGTTTCGCCTACTCCGTCGACGCACCGTTGGACATGCGGATGGACCCCACTACCGGGCCCACCGCCGCCGACGTGCTCAACACCTACAGCCACGGCGACCTCGCCCGGGTGCTCAAAACCTATGGCGACGAACGGTTCGCGGGCAAGATCGCCTCGGAGGTGCTGCGCAGGCGAGCGGTGAAGCCGTTCGCCACCAGCGCCGAACTGGTCGAGGTGCTCTACGCGACCATTCCGGCCGCGGCCCGGCGCACCGGCGGCCACCCGGCCAAGCGTTCGTTCCAGGCGCTGCGGGTGGAGGTCAACGGCGAGCTCGACTCGCTGCGGGCGGCGCTGCCCGCGGCGTTGGATGCACTGCGTGTGGGCGGACGGATCTGCGTCATGTCGTACCAGTCGCTCGAGGATCGACTGGTCAAACACGAACTCGCACCACGGATCATCTCCCGGTCACCGATGGATCTGCCGGTCGAACTGCCCGGCATGGGACCGGAATTCCAGATGCTCACCCGTGGCGCGGAAAAAGCGACCGAGTCCGAGATCGAGGTCAATCCGCGATCCGCGCCGGTGCGGATGCGCGCGGCCGAACGAATCGCGGAGAGGTCAGGGAGGACACAGGAGGGGACGAGATGAGCGTGCGGAGCAGCACTGTCGCGGTGCCGAGCAAGGCGGCGCGACGCGTGGAAGCGGCACAGCGGGTGAAGTCCGGTGCGGCACAGCGGGCCTACGCTCGCAAGCGCACCAGGCAGCAGCTCCTCGACGGCATCGAACTGCCCGAGCGGGCCTCGACGATGGCGGGGCGGATTCCGTTCGTCACCGCGATCATCGGTCTGCTCGGCTGCGGTCTGGCCCTGACCCTGCTGCTCACCACGCGCGCCGCCGAGGACAGCTACCAGCTCGGTGACGCCAGGGCGGTCAACCGCACCCTCGCCGACGAGCGGGCCGCGCTGCAGCGCGAGGTCGCCGCCGCCGACTCGGCTCCCGAATTGGCCGCGCGCGCACGCGAACTCGGCATGATCCCCGCCAAGGATCCGGCCCGGCTCGTGCTCGGCCCCGACGGCGAGGTCACCGTGATCGGCACCCCGATGCCTGCCCAGGGCGCGCCCGCCCCGCCGCTGAACGCCCCGCCGACCACCACGCCCAACGGGCCAACCCCGGGTCACGCGCAGGCGGTCGGCGAGCGGGTGGTGCCGGTGCAGCCCGGTGTGCCGCTCACGAGTCCGGCCGCGCCCCAGGGTGTTCCGAGCAACCCGGCCCCCACGGTGCCGACCGCGAACGCGCCGGTCCCCGCCCCGGTCGAGGCGCCCGCCCCGATCGAAGGCACCACCCCGGCCGACGCGCCGGTGCCGGTCGAGGGCGCGCCGCTCGCGCCGGTAACCGTGCCGGACCGCATCGAGGTGGCCGCCCAGGGCGAACCCCCCGCCGACACACCGCCGCCCCCACCGGTTCTCGACACCGCGGGCCCGATCGCCGGGCAGCGACCCCCGGTCCGGCTCGCCGAGGCGCAACCGAGTGAACAGCCGCAGGTCGTCGAGTCCCAGGATGGTCCCCGATGAAACAGAGCGGGCCCGCGTCGCAGCCGCGACGCGGGCCGGTCTCGTCGAGGGCCCGCTCGCTCTCGCCGGATCGGCCCGTTCGACTCCGGCTCGGCATCGGCCGGGTCGCCCTGCTCGCCACGCTGGGCGTGGTCGCGCTGCAACTGCTCTACATCCAGAGCTTCGCCGCGCCCACGTTGTCCGCGCAGGCGGCCTCGCAGCGCACCATCAAGGCCACCGAGGAGGCCGTGCGCGGTCCCATCACCGACCGCTACGGCAACCAGCTCGCCTTCACCATCACCGCGAAATCGCTGACCTTCCAACCGGTCACGGTCCGCAAGCAGCTCGCCGAGGCCAAGAAACTCAAGCCGAGCGCGCCCGATCCCGACCAGCGACTGATCGAGATCGCGAAGTTCATCCACGACAAGCTCGGCTCCACCCAGGGCGCGCCCACCGAGCAGGAGCTGCTCGAGAAACTGCGCAGCGAGAAGCTGTTCCACTACCTGGCCCGCAATGTCGATCCGCGGGTGGCCGGCGAGATCACCGCCAAGTTCCCCGAGGTCGGCGCCGAACGCACCGACCTGCGCGAATACCCCGGCGGCTCACTGGCTTCCAATGTGGTCGGCGCGATCGGTCGCGACGGGCAGGGGCAGATGGGGCTGGAATCGGCGCTGGACTCGGTGCTCTCGGGCACCGACGGCTCGCGCACCTACGACCAGGGCTCCGACGGCGCGGTCATCCCGGGCAGCTACCGCGATCAGCAGCCCGCGGTCAACGGCAACGGCGTCGAACTCACCCTCGACGCCGACCTGCAGTACTACGTGCAGCAGCAGGTGCAGCAGGCCAAGCAGGTCTCCGGCGCGTCCTCGGCCTCGGCGGTGGTGCTCGACGCCAAGACCGGCCAGGTGCTGGCCATGGCCAACGACGGCACCTTCAATCCCGCACTCGGACCCAATCATTGGGCCTCGGGCAAACTCGGCAACCCCTCGGTCTCCGAACCCTTCGAACCGGGCTCGGTGAACAAGATCGTCACCGCCGCGGCCGCCATCGAATACGGCGTCACCACCCCCGACGAGGTGCTGCAGGTACCCGGCTCGATCAGGATGGCCGGGGTCACCGTCAACGACGCCTGGACCCACGACGTGGCGCCCTACACGACCACCGGCGTGTTCGGAAAGTCCTCCAACGTCGGCACTCTCATGCTGGCCCAGCGGGTGGGCGAGGACCGGTTCGCCGATATGGTCACCCGCTTCGGGCTCGGCCAGCGCACCGGGGTCGGCCTGCCCGGCGAGAGCGGTGGGCAGGTGCCCGCCCGCGATCAGTGGTCGGGCGGTTCCTTCGCCAATCTGCCGATCGGCCAGGGCCTGTCGATGACGACGCTGCAGATGACCGCCATGTTCCAGGCCGTGGCCAACGACGGGCTGCGCATCCCGCCGCGCATCGTGAAGGCCAAGATCGGCCCCGACGGCACCCGCACCGAGGAATCGCAGCCCGACGGCGTGCGCGTGGTGAGCCCGCAGACCGCGCAGACCCTGCGCCAGATCTTCCAGGCCACCGTGCAGAAGGACCCGATGGGCGTGCAGTCGGGCACCGGCGTTCCCGCTGCGATCGAGGGCTACCAGGTGGCGGGCAAGACCGGCACCGCGCAGAAGGTCGACCCCGCGTGCCGGTGCTATTCGACCTCGTCGTTCTACAGCACCTTCGCCGGCATGGCGCCCGCCGACAACCCCCGCTACGTCATCGGCATGATGCTCGACGCGCCGGTCCGCAGCTCCGACGGCACCGGCGGCGGGTCCGCCGCGCCGCTGTTCCACAGCATCGCCTCGTGGGCCCTGCAGCGCGACCGCGTCCCACCCTCGCCCGAGCCCCGGCGACTGGTGCTAGAGGCCGAGTCGTAGCGGTCGGCGAAACTCAACCCGCGTTGCCCATCCGACACCGCGCGTCGGTAACCTGACTCCTCGTCTCGCCCACGCGCTCGATCACTCTCAGAGAGGAGCCTTGTGCCCGCGCAGTCCAGCCCGCACGCGCTCCGGCCGACCACCGCGCCGTCGACATCGCTGCGGGCCCTCCTGGACCTCACCGGCGCCACGACCGCCACCCCGGCCCCCGCCGAGGTGACCGTCACCGGCATCGAGCAGCGTTCCGACGCGGTACGTCCCGGCGACCTGTTCGCCGGCCTGCCCGGCGCGAACTCCCACGGCGCCCGCTTCGCCGTCGACGCCATCGCCAAGGGCGCGGTGGCGGTGTTCACCGACGCCGCGGGCGCGGCGTTGATCGGCGAGGTCGCGGTGCCCGTGCTGGTGCGCGAACAGCCGCGCGCGGTCCTTGGCGAACTCTCCGCCGAGATCTACGGCCACCCCAGCGACCGGCTGCGCATCATCGGCATCACCGGCACCTCCGGCAAGACCACCACCTCCTATCTCGTGGAGGCCGGGCTGGCCGCCGCCGGGCTGGCCACCGGCCTGATCGGCACCATCGAGACCCGCATCGGCGGGCAGCGGGTGCCCAGCGCGCTCACTACCCCCGAGGCGCCGCAGCTGCACGCGATGTTCGCCGCGATGGTCGAGCAGGGCGTGGACGCGGTCGTGATGGAGGTGTCGAGCCACGCGCTGGCACTGGGCCGGGTCGACGGGGTGCGGTTCGCGGTCGGCGCGTTCACCAACCTCTCGCAGGACCACCTGGACTTCCACGCCGACTTCGAGGACTACTTCGCCGCGAAACGTCGCCTCTTCGACGCGGATTCGCCCGTCGCCGCGCGCACCACGGTGATCTGCGTGGACGACGAGTGGGGCACCCGCCTGGCCGGCGACCTGGTCGAGCCCGTCACCGTCTCGACCACCGGCGCGGCCACCTGGGACGTCGTCGGCGAGGTCAAGACCAGCGGCGGCGAACAGGAATTCACCGCCGCCGGACCCGACGGCGAACTCACCGTGCGGCTGCGCCTGCCCGGCCGCTACAACGTCGCCAACGCCCTGCTCGCGGTCGCCACCTGTGCCGCCGCCGGGGTCGATCCCGCCGTCGCGGCGCCCGCGCTGGCCGTGGTCGACGTGCCGGGGCGCATGCAGCGCATCGATCGCGGCCAGGACTTCCTCGCCGTCGTCGACTACGCGCACAAGCCCGCCGCCATCGAATCCGTCGTGCGCACCCTGCGCGGCCACCTCACCGAGGCTGGTCACGGCAGGCTGGCCGTGGTGCTCGGTGCCGGTGGCGACCGCGACGTGGCCAAACGTCCGCTCATGGGCGCCGCCGCCGCGCGCGAGGCCGACCTGGTGATCGTCACCGACGACAACCCCCGCTCCGAGGATCCGGCCGCCATCCGCGCCGCCGTGATCGCCGGGGCACACGAACTCACCGACCGCGGCGAGATCCGCGAGATCGGTGACCGCGCGGCCGCCATCGGCGCCGCGCTCGCCTGGGCTCGTGCGGGCGATGTGGTGCTCGTCGCGGGCAAGGGCCACGAGGCGGGCCAGGAGATCAAGGGCGTCAAGCACCCCTTCGACGACCGCGAGGTGGTCGCGGTGGCGCTGGAATCGCTCCCCGGACGAGACAGTCCGCACACGGACTCGGAGGACTTGACGGTTTCATGATCGAGATGACACTGCGGGAGATCGCGAACGTCGTCGGCGGTGAGCTGCACGACGTAGTCGACCCCCAGGCACTGGTGACCGGTTCGGTCGAATTCGATTCGCGCCGAATCGGTTCCGGCGATCTGTTCCTCGCGCTACCCGGCGCCAACTCCGACGGACACGACTACGCCGCCAAGGCCGTCGCCGCCGGGGCGGTCGCGGTACTCGCGGCCCGCCCGGTCGGCGTGCCCGCGATCGTGGTCCGCCCCGAACACGGTTCGGTCCCGGCCACCTCGGTCGCGCTCAGCCACGACGGCGACGGTTCCGGCGCCGCGGTGCTGGCCGCGCTGGCCGAACTCGCGCGCGTGAGCACCCAGCGGCTGGCCGAGCGCACCGGGCTCACCGTCGTCGGGGTCACCGGGTCCTCCGGCAAGACCTCGACCAAGGACCTGCTGGCCGCGGTCCTGGCGCCGCTGGGCGCCGTGGTCGCCCCGCCCGGTTCCTTCAACAACGAACTCGGCCACCCGTGGACGGCCCTGCGCGCCGACGCCGACACCCGGTTCCTCGCGCTGGAACTGTCCGCGCGCGGTCGCGGCCACATCGCCGAACTGGCCCGCATCGCCCCGCCGCGCATCGGCGTGGTGCTCAATGTCGGCACCGCCCACCTCGGCGAATTCGGCAGCCGCGAGGCCATCGCGCAGACCAAAGGCGAACTGGTCGAAGCACTTCCGCCCGAGGGTTTGGCCGTGCTCAACGCCGACGACCCGAACGTCGCGGCCATGGCCTCGCGCACGAAGGCCCGCGTGGTCACGGTCGGCCTGTCCGGCGACGCCGACATCCGCGCCACCGACGTGGGCACCGACGAGCAGGCTCGCGCGCACTTCACCCTGCACGCCGGGGGCGAGTCGATCCCGATCCAGCTCGCGGTGCACGGCGAACACCAGGTCGGCAACGCCCTGGCCGCCGCGGCCGTCGCCCTCGAATGCGGCGCCGACCTCGCCACCGTCGCCGAAGCGCTGTCCGGGGCCACCGCGGCCTCGGTCCGACGGATGGACGTGACGACCACCGCCGCCGGCGTCACCGTCATCAACGACTCCTACAACGCCAATCCCGACTCGGTGCGCGCGGCGCTCAAAGCGCTGGTCACCCTGGCCAAACCGGCCGAGCGGCGCAGCTGGGCCGTACTCGGCGAGATGGGCGAACTCGGCGACACCTCGGTGATCGAACACGACGCGATCGGACGCCTGGCCGTGCGCCTCGATGTCGACCGGCTGATCGTGGTCGGCACCGGACGACCCTCCCACGGGATGCACCAGGGAGCGGTCATGGAAGGCTCCTGGGGCGAGGAATCCATCCTCGTTCCCGATATCGACGCGGCGATCGCGCTGCTCGACGACGAGATCGCCCCCGGCGATGTGGTACTGGTCAAGGCGTCGAAAGCGGTGGGCCTGTGGGCCGTCGCCGAGCACCTGACCGGGGCAGCGGAAGGTAATACAGCTCGATGAGGCAAATTCTGTTCGCGGCGGGGATCGCGCTGGCGGTGTCGATCCTGTTGACGCCGCTGCTCGTTCGGGTCTTCGCCAAACAGGGCTTCGGCCAGGAGATCCGGGTCGACGGCCCGGCCAGCCACCAGGCCAAGCGCGGCACGCCCACCATGGGTGGCGTCGCCATCCTGATCGGCATGTGGGCGGGCTACCTCGGCTCGCACCTGATCGGCATCGGCTACGACGCGGAAGGCCCGACCGCCTCGGGTCTGCTCGTGCTCGGCCTCACCACCGCGCTGGGCATCGTCGGCTTCCTCGACGACTTCATCAAGCTGCGCAAACAGCGCAACCTCGGACTCTCGGCCGCGGGCAAGTACATCGGACAGACCGCCGCCGCGGTCATCTTCGCGGTGCTGGCCTTGCAATTCCGCAGCCCCGACGGGCTCACCCCCGCCAGCAAGCACCTGTCCTACGTGCGCGACTGGAGCACGGTGTCGATGGGCGCGCTCATCTTCGTGGTGTGGGTGCTGTTCCTGGTCGTGGCCTGGTCCAACGCGGTCAACCTCACCGACGGGCTCGACGGTCTCGCGGCCGGGTCGATGAGCCTGCTGCTGGGCGCCTACGTGATCATCACCTTCTGGCAGTACCGCAACTCCTGCTCCACCAGCCCCGGCCCCGGCTGCTACGACGTGCGCGACCCCCTTGACCTGGCGCTGGTCTGTGCCGCCGCGGCCGCCGCGTGCATCGGCTTCCTCTGGTGGAACGCCGCGCCCGCGCGAATCTTCATGGGCGACACCGGTTCGCTGGCCCTGGGCGGTCTGATCGCCGGTCTGTCGATCACCACCCGCACCGAGCTGCTGATGGCCGTGATCGGCGCGCTGTTCGTCGCCGAGGCCGCCTCGGTGATGCTGCAGGTGGCGGTGTATCGCACCACGCGCAATCGCCTGTTCAAGATGGCGCCGTTCCACCACCACTTCGAGTTGAGCAAGTGGGCCGAGACCACCGTGATCATCCGGTTCTGGATCCTGGCGGGTATCTCCGCCGCGGTCGGCCTCGGTTTGTTCTACAGCGAATATCTGTCACAGGTCGGGTGAGTAGAGACATGGTCGAACACTCGCCCCGCGCCCTGCGTTCCCCGGGCCCCATGCTCGAATTCCTGCGTGGCCGTGACGTTCTCGTCGCCGGTTGGGGCGTCTCAGGACGCTCGCTGATCGAACCGCTGCGCGATATCGGCGCCCACCCCGTGGTCACCGACAACGGCGCCAAGGCGCTGGCCGAGGCCGCCGAACTCGGCCTCGAGATCGCCACCGCGGTCGAACTCGAGAACGCCGACCTGAGCCGCTTCGCGCTGGTGATCACCAGCCCGGGGTGGCGCCCGGACTCGCCGGTGCTGGTCTCGGCCGTCACCGAGGGCGTGCCCGTGTGGGGCGACGTCGAATTCGCCTGGTGGGTCGATCAGGCCCGCATCTACGGTCCGGTGCGCAAGTGGCTGGTGATCACCGGCACCAACGGCAAGACCACCACCACCCAGATGACGCACTCGATCCTGCGCGCCGCCGGCATCCCCAGCGTGGCCTGCGGCAATATCGGCCTGCCGATCCTGGACGCGCTGCGCCGCAACCCCGGCCCGCAGGTACTGGCCGTGGAACTGTCCTCGTTCCAACTGCACTGGGCGCCCTCCGTGCGGCCCGAGGCGGGCGTGGTGCTCAATGTCGCCGAGGACCACCTGGACTGGCACGGCGGGCTCGACGCCTACGCCGCCGCCAAGGCCCGCGCGCTCACCGGCCGCGTCGGCGTGGTCGGCCTCGACGATCCGGTCGCGGGCTCACTGGCCCGAAAGGCCAAGGCGCGGCGCACCGTCGGCTTCCGCATCGGCGTGCCCGCCGACGGCGAACTCGGCGTGGTCGACGGCAAGCTGCTCGACCGCGCCTTCACCAAGGCCGCGATCCTCGCCGAGACCAGCGACATCAGCCCGCAGGGCCCCGCCGGGATCGCCGACGCGCTGGCCGCGTCCGCGCTCACCAGGGCCATCGACGTGGCCCCGCAGTTCATCAAAGAGGGCCTGGCCGAACACAAGGTGGGCCCGCACCGCACCGCGTTCGTGCGCGAACTGGGCGGCGTCGAGTTCATCGACGACTCCAAGGCCACCAACCCGCACGCCGCGCGCGCCTCGATCATGGCGCACCCGCAGGTCGTGTGGGTGGCGGGCGGTCTGCTCAAGGGCGCGAGCGTCGACGATCTGATCGAGGAGATCGGCGATCGACTCGTCGGCGCGGTGCTCTTCGGGGCCGACGCGCCGGTGATCGCCGCCGCGATGACGCGACACGCACCCGAAGTCCCGGTCATCGTGCTGGACGCGGGAGACGATGCAGACATGCAGTCGTCGAGATCCCAGCGCGCCGAAGCGGTCATGGGCCGCGCGGTGCGCGCCGCGGCCGGTCTGGCGCGCTCGGGCGACGTGGTGTTGCTCGCGCCCGCCGCGGCCTCGCTGGACATGTACGACGACTACACCCACCGCGGACGCTGCTTCGTGGACGCGGTGACGGCACTGGAAGATGGTGACATCGGGCGGGCGCTGTGACCACCACGCGCCCGGCCGACCCGTCGCCCACGAGGGGGCAGCATGGGTAAGAGCCAGGCCACCCGGACCGAGCCCGGCGCCGCGCGCGCCGGTTCCGGTCAGCCCAGGTGGGCGGGGGAGCGGTTCGGGGCCTGGCTGGCCCGCCCGCTCGCCTCGTTCCACCTGATCGTCACCATCGCCACCCTGCTCACCGTGCTCGGGCTGGTGATGGTGCTCTCGGCGTCGAGCGTCGAGGCGTATGCCGGTGGCGGGTCGGCGTATTCGCTGTTCATCCAGCAGGCCATGTTCGCCGGGCTCGGCGCGGTCGCGTTCTACATCGCGCTGCGGTTGCCGCTGCGGTTCCTGCGGCAGTGGTCGTTCCCGATCTTCAGCATCTCGGTGCTGGCGCTGGTCCTGGTGCTCATCCCCGGCATCGGCGCCATGCACGGCGGCGCGCGACGCTGGTTCGACATCGGCCCGGTGTCGATCCAGCCCTCCGAAGTGGTCAAGGTGACCCTGATCGTGTGGGGCGCGCACCTGCTCGCCGCCCGGCGCGGCGCCCAGCTCAAAGACATTCTGGTGCCGCTGGTGCCCGCCGGTCTGCTGGTGTGCCTGCTGGTGGTGCTCGAACCGAACCTGTCGACCACGATCGCGCTCGGCATCGTGCTGATGGCGCTGCTGTGGTTCGGCGGGCTGCCGGTGCGGCTGTTCGTCGCCATCGTGGCCGTCGGCACGGTCGCCGCGTCCGTCCTCGCGGTCTCGGCCGGGTACCGCTCCGATCGCGTGCGAGCCTTCTTCAACCCCGGCGACGACCCCCTCGGCGCGAACTACCAGGCGCTGCAAGCCAAGTACTCCCTCGCCGACGGCGGCATCCTCGGCCGCGGGCTCGGGCAGAGCCGCGCGAAGTGGAGCTACCTGCCCAACTCGCACAACGACTTCATCTTCGCCATCATCGGCGAGGAACTCGGCTTCCTCGGCTGCATGGTGGTGCTGGCGCTGCTGGCCCTGTTCGTCTACGCCGGTATCCGCATCGCGCTGCGCTCGGTGGACCCGTTCCTGCGCCTGCTCACCGCCACCGCCACCACCTGGATCACCGCGCAGGCGCTGATCAACATCGGCTACGTCGTCGGACTGCTGCCGGTGACCGGCCTGCAGTTGCCGCTGGTCTCGGCGGGTGGTTCGTCGCTGGCGATCACGCTGTTCATGTTCGGCATCATCGCCAGCGCCGCGCGCCACGAACCCGAGGCGGTCGCGGCGCTCAAGGACGGTCAGGACGGCCGACTCAGCCGCCTGCTGCGCCTGCCGGTGCCCGAGGTCTACACCCCGCCCGCCGCGCCGCGCGCCGCCGCGCCGCGCGAACGGCCACGTCAGACCCCACGACGCCAACCGCCTACCGAACGCAGTCGACGTGCGCCCCAGAGTCGCGGCACGAGTTCGCTACGGTCGACACGAGCATGGGAGCCGACCTACCCGATGCCACACCGCCCGGTGAAACGGCGCAACGGCACGGGAGACGGGTCGTGAACAACCTACAGAGAGAACGAGGTAGATCCAGGTGAGTAACCCGCGATCCGGGTTGTCGGTGATCGTCGCAGGCGGAGGAACCGCAGGCCACATCGAACCCGCGCTGGCCGTGGCCGACGCGCTGCGCAGACTCGACGATTCGATCCGGGTGACCGCCTTGGGTACCGAACGTGGACTCGAGACGAAACTGGTGCCCGAACGCGGGTACCCGCTGGAACTGATCCCCCCGGTTCCGCTGCCGCGCAAGCCCTCCGCCGACCTGCTGCGCCTGCCCGGTCGGGTGCGCGCCTCGGTGAAGGCGACCAGGGCCGTCATCGACGAGGTGCAGGCCGATGTGATCATCGGTTTCGGCGGCTACGTCGCGCTGCCCGCCTACCTCGCCGCGCGCGGCAGCCTGTTCGGGCGTGGGCGCAAGGTGCCCGTCATCGTGCACGAGGCCAACGCCAAGGCGGGTATCGCCAACAAGGTCGGCGCCCGACTGGCGACGAAAGTGCTCGCCGCCGTGCCCGATTCGGGCCTGGCGAACGCGCAGGTCGTCGGCATCCCGGTGCGCGCCTCCATCACCGAACTCGACCGTCCCGCCTTGCGCGCGCAGGCCCGCGAGCACTTCGGGCTGCCCGCCGACGGACCGGTGCTGCTGGTGTTCGGCGGATCGCAGGGCGCGCGCAGCCTCAACGAGGCCGTCTCCGGCGCCGCACCGCAACTCGCCGCCGCCGGCATCTCGGTGCTGCACGCGCACGGGCCCAAGAACAGCGTCGAGGTGAGCACCGCCGACGCCCCCGCGCCGTACGTGGCCGTGCCCTACCTCTCGCGCATGGACCTGGCCTACGCCGCCGCCGACGCGGTGGTGTGCCGCTCCGGGGCGATGACCGTGGCCGAGGTGTCGGCGGTGGGTCTGCCCGCGTTTTACGTGCCGCTGCCGCACGGCAACGGCGAACAGGAATTCAACGCCCGCCCGGTGGTGTCACAGGGTGGTGGCACAATTGTGGCCGACGCCGAGTTGACCCCGAAATACGTGATCGAAGAGGTGATTCCGCTGCTGCTCGACCCCGACCGTCTCACGCAGATGAGCCGCGCCGCCGCAGGCGCGGGCCACCGCGACGCCGCCGACACGGTGGCCAGGATCGTCACCGAGGTCGCCCGATGAACGAGCCGGAGCACGCGATCGGCGAGTCCACCGGCACGGCCCTGCCGCCCGAGCTCGAGCGCGTGCACATGGTCGGCATCGGCGGCGCGGGCATGTCGGGCATCGCCCGGATCCTGCTCGCGCGCGGCGGCAAGGTCTCCGGCTCCGACGCCCGCGAGAGCCGGGGCGTGCTGTCGCTGCGGGCCCGTGGCGCCGAGGTCCGCATCGGCCACGCCGCCGACGCGCTCGACCTGCTGCCCGGCGGCCCCACCGTCGTGGTCACCACCTACGCCGCGATCCCGAAGACCAATCCCGAACTGGTCGAGGCGAACCGGCGCGAGATTCCCGTGCTGATGCGCCCCACCGTGCTCGCCGCCCTGATGCGTGGGCACAAGACCCTGCTGGTCTCGGGCACCCACGGCAAGACCTCCACCACCTCGATGCTGATCGTCACCCTGCAGCACTGCGGCGCCGATCCGTCCTTCGCGGTCGGCGGCGAACTCAACGAGGCGGGCACCAACGCCCACCACGGCAGCGGCGACATCTTCGTGGCCGAGGCCGACGAGTCCGACGGCTCACTGCTGCAATACGACCCCGACGTCGCCGTGGTCACCAATATCGAATCCGACCACCTCGACTACTTCGGCACCGACGAGGCCTACATCCAGGTCTTCGACGACTTCGCCGACCGGCTCGCCCCCGGTGGGCTGCTGGTGGTGTGCCTCGACGATCCCGGTTCGCTGGCCCTGGCCCAGCGCGTGGCCCCGCGCCTGCGCGAACGCGGCATCGACGTACTCGGCTACGGCTCGGGCGACCTCGCCGACGCGCCCGTCACCGTCGGTGCGCGGCTGCTGGACTGGCAGCCGCGCGATGTCGGCGGCATCGTCGAATTCCAGCTCGACGGCGAGACCGTCCCGCGCTCGCTGCGCCTGTCGGTCCCCGGTCGGCACATGGCGCTCAACGCGTTGGCCGCGCTGCTGGCCGCCCGCGCGACCGGCGCCGACACCGACGAGATCGTCCAGGGCCTGGAGGGATTCGGCGGCGTGCACCGCCGGTTCCAGTTCACCGGCCGGGAGAACGGCGTGCGCGTCTTCGACGACTACGCCCACCATCCCACCGAGGTCCGCGCCGTGCTCGAGGCCGCCGCGCAATTGGTCGCCCAGGAAGCCCGCGACGGCGCCCGGATCCGGCGCGGTCGGGTGATCGTGGTGTTCCAGCCCCATCTCTACAGCCGCACAGCCACCTTCGCTACCGAGTTCGGCGCCGCGCTGAGCCTGGCCGACGAGGTGGTCGTGCTCGATGTCTACGGCGCCCGCGAGGACCCGCTGCCCGGTGTCAACGGCGCGCTGGTGGCCCAGTCGGTGACCGTGCCCGTGCACTACCAGCCGGATATGTCCAAGGTGGGCAGGCAGGTCGCCGGGCTCGCGCACGACGGCGACGTCGTGATCACCATGGGCGCGGGCGATGTCACCATGCTCGGCAACCAGATCCTCGACAGCCTGCGGGCCCGGCCCCAACAGGGTGGCCGGTGAGATTGCCGATGCCCGCCGCGCGCGGGTGGCACGGCTACCGCCTGTGGACGGTGGCCGCGGTGCTGGTGGTGAGCCTGGTGGCGGTGCTGGCCTGGTTCACCCCGGCGCTGTCGGTGCGCACGGTGCAGATCGACGGGCTGTCGGTGGTGCCGGACGAGGACGTGCGCGACCGACTCGAAATCCCGGAGGGGCGTTCGATGTTGCGCATCGACACCACCTCGATCGCCCAGCGCGTCGCCGCCATCCCGACGGTGCGCTCGGTCCGGGTGCAGCGTCAATTCCCCTCGACAGTGCTGGTCACGGTCGTGGAGCGAACCCCGGTGGTCTACTACGAGGCGCCCGACGGCGCGCACGTGATCGACGCCGACAGCGTGGAATTCGCGATCGAGCCCGAGAACCCCATCGGGGTGCCGAAATTGATCACCGAGGGCTCGTTCACCGGGCCCGCGGCGACGCAGGCGGCGGTGCAGGTGCTGGTCACCCTGCCCCCGGCCCTGTCGGTGCAGGTGGGCGAGGTTGTCGCGCGGTCGATTTCGGATGTCTCACTGAGCCTTCGCGACGGGAGGAAGGTAGTGTGGGGCGGTACGGGCGACGGCGAGCGCAAAGCTGCCGTCGTACTGCCGCTACTGACCCGCGAGGGGACCGTGTTCGACGTTTCGAGTCCGAATCTGGTCACGGTAAAGTGAGCGACATTCTTTGTGGCACAAGATTCCGGCTCTCGTCTCGGCGCGCCTGCGCCGGGATCGCAGTGGCTGCGAATAGCGTTCCGCAGCAGTCGGATACTTGACATAACGCCAACCCTATGGTTGAGGTTGAGGGTTTAAGATCGAAGGAAGGCGAGAGCCCATGACGCCCCCGCACAACTACCTTGCAGTGATCAAGGTCGTCGGTATCGGCGGCGGCGGCGTGAACGCCGTCAACCGAATGATCGAACAGGGACTCAAGGGAGTCGAGTTCATCGCGGTCAATACCGACGCGCAAGCCCTGCTGATGAGTGACGCCGACGTCAAACTCGATGTCGGACGCGAACTCACCCGCGGCCTCGGAGCCGGCGCCGATCCGGAAGTCGGCCGCAAGGCCGCCGAAGACCACAAGGACGAGATCGAAGAGGTGCTCAAGGGCGCCGACATGGTCTTCGTTACGGCGGGCGAGGGTGGTGGCACCGGTACCGGTGGCGCCCCCGTCGTCGCCAGCATCGCCCGTAAGTTGGGCGCCCTGACTATAGGGGTCGTCACCCGGCCGTTCTCCTTCGAGGGAAAACGGCGTGGGAACCAGGCCGAAGTGGGCATCAACCTGCTTCGCGAGTCGTGCGACACCCTGATCGTCATTCCGAACGACCGACTGCTGCAGCTCGGCGACGCCGCGGTCAGCCTGATGGACGCCTTCCGCTCCGCGGATGAGGTGCTGCTCAACGGTGTTCAGGGCATCACCGACCTGATCACCACCCCCGGTCTGATCAATGTCGACTTCGCCGACGTCAAGAGCGTGATGTCGGGCGCCGGTTCGGCCCTGATGGGCATCGGCTCGGCGCGCGGCGAGGGTCGCTCGGTGAAAGCCGCCGAGACCGCGATCAACTCGCCGCTGCTCGAGGCGTCGATGGACGGCGCGCACGGCGTGCTGCTCTCGATCGCCGGTGGTTCCGATCTCGGTCTGTTCGAGATCAACGAGGCGGCCTCGCTGGTGCAGGAGGCCGCGCACATCGAGGCCAACATCATCTTCGGTACGGTCATCGACGATTCGCTCGGCGACGAAGTGCGCGTCACGGTGATCGCGGCCGGTTTCGACGGTGGTGGTCCGGCGCGGCGCAGCCTGGAGAGCACCACGTCCACGCGCACGGGGTCGAGTCCGATCAGTTCCGGTCGCGCGGGCGAGATCGGGCAGGGGCGCACTCCCGAAGCGCCGCCGCGCACCGTCGAGCCCGCCACGGCCGGGGTGTCCGGTTCTCGGGCCGCGGCCCCGAATTACCGTGACACCGAGCGGTACCGGGAGTCCGAGCGTCAGCGGGTCACCGAGGCGGCCATCAACCGGGTCAACAACCCCGAGGTCCGCGAAGGCGACGACGACGACGAGATCAACGTCCCGGACTTCATGCGTCGCTAGTCCTGACAACACGAAAGCGCCCGAACTCTTCGAGAGTTCGGGCGCTTTCGCGTGCGATCAGGTGGTGGAGCTGCTGACGCAGTAGGTGATCTTGGGCTCGTGGATCACGAGCACCTGGTCGGCGTCCTCACCGCACAGCTGGTCGTCGACCTGGCCGTCGACGCGGGTGACGACCTTGAAGCTGGCGTCGGGCGCGGTGCACGCCACGTACTTGTAGCCGGTCATCATGCCCTCGTTGTAACAGCTGCCCTCCTTGAAATTCGGGACCAGGCACAGGAACGCGACGGTACCGCCGCTGCCGAAGGTCTCCTCGTAGGAGGTGTAGTCCTCGTGGCACTCGACCTTCTTGTCGTGCACCTGGACCACCTGGTAGACGGCGTTGTCGGCCGAGCAGGCGACGGGCTCGGTCTTGGAGTCGACCACCGACGCCGAGATCACGTTGATGCACTCACCGACCTTCGAGCGGGCGGTATCGGACTTGCTCGCGTCCTTGGCCACATCGGCGACCTTGTCCACGGCCGAGCAGCCCGCGGCACCGAGTGCCGCGACCGCCAGCAGTGCGAGCGAGAACCGCGAAACCGTTCCCTTGCCGGTGAACTTCATGCGAACCTTCTTTCTGCAGAACCGCACCGCGGACCCTTCGGCGGTGTCGGACCCGACCACCCAACCCCACCCCGCCCCCGCGAGCATCCGGGAAACCACGGTAATTTCTGTACCCCGATCGCCAGTGAGGTACGGAGTGCCATGTTCCAACGCGCCTTCGTGGGTCGCGCCGCCGAACTGGCCGCGCTCACCACGACGCCCACCGATGCCGACGCGCCGTGGCTCCTGCTGGTGGAAGGCCCCGCCGGCATCGGAAAATCCCGCCTCCTGGCCGAATTCGCCACCACCACACCCGGCCGCGTCCTGTGGGTGACCGGGGTCGAGGACGCGCGCACCCGCCCCCACCACCTCGCCGACGACATCCTCGAACAGCTCGACCCCGTCGGGGTTCTGCGTCCCGACTGGTTGCGCCAGGACGGGCAGAGCACGCCGACTGCGGGCTGTGCGGCGACTCCTCCTGGGGGTTGTGAGTCGACGGCACCTGCGGGCCGTGCGGCAACGCCACCTGCGGTCGTCGCCACCGCTGATCCCCACATGGCTCTCCACGACGACGCCACCGCCGCCCAGGCGGGTGGTCGGGTGCCGCAGGCACCAGGTTCGGCCGAAACCCGGAGTTCGACCGACACATCACCCGCGAGCTGTCACGGCCGGGTGCGGCAAGCCCTCGGCTCGACCGACACCCTGCTCATAGTCGACGACATCGGCTGGGCCGACCCCGAATCCCTGCGCCTGCTCACCTTCCTGATCCGCAACCGCCCCCACCGCGCCTTCCGCCTACTGCTCGCCTTCCGCCCCGGCACCTGCCCGCCGACGATCACCCGACTGCTGGGCGCCCCGCACGCGCGAACCACGCGAATCACCGTCCCACCCCTCACCACCACCGACATCGCCACCCTGCTCCCCGACCACACCCCCCGCCGACGAGCCCACCTCCACACCGCCTCCCACGGCAACCCGCTCTACCTCCTACTCCTCGCCGACCTCCCCGACCACGAACTGGACCGAGCCCTGCACGGCGGCGACCACACACCCGCAACGGCGGCCCCCGCACCTACTTCCGGGTCAATTCGGGCTGATGACCCTGTTCTCGGAATGGCTGTCCCCGCGCCCGCTTCCGGGTCAATTCGGGCCGATGACCCTGTTTTCGGAACGGCGGCCGGGGGAGTGGGCGGCGCCCCCGACTGGTTCGAGGACGACCCCGACGCGGCGGGTCACTACGCCACGCTGGACCGGACGATCGGCGCCGAGCTGGCCCAGCTCCCCGCCGTCGAGCGACTGGTCATCCAGGCGGCCGCCGTGTGCGGTGTTCCCTCGGACCTCGAATTACTCTGCGCGACAGCCGATCTCGACCTGGAATCGGTGGCCACCGCAGTGGATGGGCTGGTCGCGCGTGGGGTGCTCACGGTTGTCGAGGGGGCGGTGAGTTTCACTCACCCGTTGATTCGCACGGCGGCGTACCGGCTGGCCGGCCCCGCCCGGCGGGCCATGGCGCACCGCCGCGCCGCCATCACCCTGCGCGCCCGCGACGCCCCCATGCCGATGCGCGCCCGCCACCTCGAACACGCGCTCCTCGGCGCCGACGAACTCGCCGGGTCCGAACTCCGACTGGCCGCCGAACAGGCCCTGGCCGACGCACCGGCCGCCAGCGCCCGCTGGCTCACCATCGCGGCCCGCATCGCCCCGGCCTGCGCCGACCCACTGGCCGACGCCCTGTCCCTCGGCCGCGCCCACATGCTCTCCGGCGCGGCGGCGAGGGCGGGGGAGACCCTGCACCCGGTGGCGGCCACCGCGGGCCCGCACCAACTCGAAGCCCTGCTGCTCTCGGCCCGCTGCGCCCGGATGCTCGGCCGTGTCGACCAGGCCAGAACGCTGCTCGATCGCGCCGCCCACCTCCCGCGCCGCCCCGGCGACGGTCCCGTGCAACTGGAACTGGCCATCCTGGAGATGCAGGACAACCAGGACGCCGAGGGTCGCGCCCGCCTGGCCGCCCTGTTCGCCTCCGACGCCATCGCCGACCCGGCCATCCGCGCCGCCGCCCTGGCCCTGCGCTGTCTGAGCCTGCTCGCCGACGGCCGCATCGCCGCGGCCGCGCCCCTCTACGACCCCTGCGACCAGGCGTTCGACCAACTCACCGACCAGGCCCTGCGCGAAGTGGTCCACGCCGCACCCGCTTTCGGCTGGTGCGCCTACTTCCTCGACCGCGACTCCACCGGCCTGCACCACCTCGACCGTGCGATCGCCGTGAGCCGCCGCTTCGGCCGCACCTACGCCCTGGCCGAACTCCACACCGTGCGCGCCTACGCCCTGGCCAAACTCGGCCGCCCGCACGAGGCCATCGCCGCCGCCGACGACGCCACCGACACCGCGACCACCTTCCACTACCCCGACCTGCTCTCCTTCGCGGGCGCCCTCAAACTCCGCACCCTCGCCCTCACCGCCCCACCGGATACCGTCACCGCCCAGTGGCACACCGTCGCCGCCCTCCCACGCCCGACCATGCGCTGGTGGCGCCAGGTGGTCGACACCACCCTCGCCGACACCGCCCACCCCCTCAACATCCCCGCTCCGCCCCCACCCACCCCCGAAGACCGCCCCGGCCCACTGCGCCCCACCCACCTGGCCCGAGCCGCCCACCTCGCCCTGGCCGCCGGCGACCTCCCCACCGCCGCCAGCCTGATCACCCGCGCCGAAGCAGCCCTCGCCCCCACCACCCCCACCACGCCCGTAACCACGGCCCTGGCAGACCGAACTCAGTCGCTCGCCGCCATCACCCCCGGCACCCCTGCGTCGTCCGCCGCGTCCGCCGCGTCCGCCGCGTCCGCCGCCGACGTGGCAGTCGCGACCGCTGCGTCATCCTGCCTCGACGACCCCCCACCCGTACCGAATCCACGACTCGACCCGCCCCCGACCGGTCCGGCCGAGGGGCTGGGCAGCCAGGTCGGCGTCACCGCGATGGCGCGGGCCGAATACGCCACAGCCTGCGGCGACACGGCGACCGCACTCGCGGCCACCGAGCGGGCGATCGCGGCGTTCGCCCGCGCCGGGATGGTGGTGCACCGGGCCCGCGCCGAACTGTTCGCCGGTGTCCTCGCGGGTCGGTGCGGCGATTTCGCCGGCGCGAACAGTCGTTTCGCCGCCGCCCGCGCCACCTTCACCACCGCGGGCGCGACCCGCCTGCTCGACGAGGTGACCTCGGCCCAACGCCGCCTCGCCGGCGCCCAACCGACCGGCACCTCCGCCACCCTGACCCGACGCGAACGCGAGGTCGCCGAGCTGGCCGCGCACGGCCACACCAACAAGTCGATCGCCGAGCACCTCTATCTCAGCCCCCGCACCGTCGAGGACCACCTCGGCCGGGTTCTGCGCAAACTCGGACTGACCAGCCGCGCGGGCATCGCGCGCAAGCTCGACGATCTGGTGGGCACTACCCTCGAACCATGACTTCCGCACCCGCCACCGTCACCGTTCGCCGGGTGACCACCACCCGCGCCGGTGGCTTCTCCGCCGCGCCCTACGACTCGTTCAACCTGGGCGACCACGTCGGCGACGACCCGGATGCCGTGCGCCGCAACAGGATTCGCCTGGCCGATGGCATCGGCCTCGCCCCGGACCGGCTGGTGTGGATGGAGCAGGTGCACAGCCGCACCGTCGAGATCGTGGACGGTCCGCGCGCCGAACCCGTGCCGGTCACCGACGCGCTGGTCACCACCGTGCCCGGCCTGGCCCTGGTCGTGCTCACCGCCGACTGCGTGCCGATCCTGCTCTCCGACGACGAGGCGGGCGTCATCGCCGCCGTGCACGCGGGCCGTGTCGGTGCCCGGATCGGCATCGTGCCCCGGGTTCTGGACGCGATGGTCTCCGTGGGCGCCCGGATCGATCGCATCGGCGCCTTCCTCGGCCCCGCCGCCTCCGGTCGCCAGTACGAGGTTCCCGCCGCGATGCGCGCCGATGTCGAGGCCCACCTGCCCGGCAGCGCCACCACCACCGTCCGCAAGACCCCCGGCCTGGACCTGCGCGCGGGCATCCGCCGCCAGCTCACCGAGGCGGGCGTCGCGGGCGTCGCGATCGACCCCCGCTGCACCATCGAGGACAAAACCCTGTTCAGCCACCGCCGCGGCGCCCCCACCGGCCGTATCGCCGGGGTGATCTGGATGGAAGACCACCGCGGCGAAGCCGGCGCGTGACGGCGGACCCGACCAGCACCACTATCGGAGCAGACGCATGACCCTGGACGAAGCCCGCACCGCCGAACTCGCCACTCGCCTCGACGGCCTGCTCACCCGCATCGACACCGCGGTCGCCGCCGCGGGCCGCGCACCGGGTTCGGTTCGGCTCCTGCCGGTGACGAAGTTCTTCCCGGCCTCCGACGTGGCGATCCTGCGCGCGCTGGGCCGACGCGAATTCGGTGAGTCGCGCGAGCAGGAAGCCGCCGCCAAGGTCGCCGAACTCGACTACGACGACGTCGAATGGCACATGATCGGCCGCCTGCAACGCAACAAGGCCCGCGCGGTGGCGCGCTGGGCGCACACCGTGGCCTCGGTCGACAGCGAACGCCTGGCAAACGCGCTGGACCGGGCCGCGCAGGACGCACTCGCAGCCGGTGAGCGTAACGCGCCGCTGCGGGTGCTGCTGCAGGTGAGCCTGGACGCCGACCCCGGACGCGGGGGTGTCGCGCCCGCCGATCTGCTCGCCCTGTCTGACCTCGTAGCGAAGGCGCCCGGTCTGCATCTGGCCGGTCTGATGGCGATTCCACCCCTTGACGCGCCGACTGATGTGTCGTTTGCGAATCTTGCGATGTTGCACACTTCGCTGATTGCGCAACACGCCGACGCGACCGAACTTTCTGCAGGTATGTCGGGTGATTTGGAGATTGCGGTCGAACACGGTTCGACGTGTGTGCGTGTCGGAACCGCCCTGATGGGCATACGACCGATAACCTCGGCGTAGCAAAGAAACCTCATCAGTCACATTCGACACATACGATTGGGCCGAAGAGGCGCTGAGCAAGAACTTCAACACCCGGCCGCCACCGGGGCCGAAGGAAGGTCGACCAGATGAGTACCCTGCATAAGTTCAAGGCGTACTTCGGCATGGTTCCGCTCGATGAGTACGAAGACGACTACGTCGACGACCATGCCCCTCGCGGTGCGCAGGAGCACGTGGGCCGCGCCCGTCCGCGCGGCTACGACCGCTACGGCGAGGACCGCTACGGCGCGGACCGTTTCGCCGACGAGGCCGACGACTTCCCTCAGCCCGCGTACAAGCCGACCTACCAGGCGCGTCGCGACGACTATGTCGCCGACACCTACGCCGACGATCGCTATGAGACGCCGCGTCGCCCCACCAGGATCGAAACGGCGCCGTCGTCGGGTCGATCCTTCCGGGCGGGCGGCGTCGCACCCGGAATGCGTGGCTCCACTCGTGGTGCGCTCGCGGTCGATCCCGACGCCGAGGAGCGCAGGGTGGAGGAGCGCTTGCGCCCCGAGCCCGCGCCCGCGCGGCGGCCTGGGATCTTCGAGGACGGAGGTCCCTTGTCCAAGATCACCACGCTGCGTCCGCGCGACTACAGCGAGGCCAGGATCATCGGTGAACGGTTCCGCGAGGGCAACCCGGTCATCATGGACCTGGTCGACCTGAGCAACGCCGACGCCAAGCGCCTGGTCGACTTCGCGGCCGGACTCGCGTTCGCGCTGCGTGGTTCGTTCGACAAGGTGGCCACGAAGGTGTTCCTGCTCTCACCCGCCGATGTCGACGTATCGGCCGAAGAGCGCCGTCGGATCGCCGAAAACGGCTTCTACAACCAGAAATAGCCACCGCATACCGACCGTCGAGATGGCCGCCCGCGCACCGCGCGGCGCGGCCATTTTGCACGTCGCCGATTTTGCGGCAGAGTGAACCCGTGGCCCAAGCCCTGTTCGCGGTTCTGTACTTCGTACTCTTCCTCTTCTGGCTGCTCCTGATCAGCCGGGTGATCGTCGAGTTCATCCGCAGTTTCGCGCGTGACTGGCGCCCGACCGGTGTGGTGGTGATCATCCTCGAGGTGATTTTCACTGTCACCGACCCTCCGGTGAAACTGCTGAGGCGGTTGATACCTCCTGTGAATCTCGGGGGGATTCGTCTCGATCTTTCGATAATGGTCCTGCTCTTCCTCGTCTTCATCCTGATGTCGATCGTGGGTACGCTCGGGCAGCCCGTGACCTCCGTGTGACACAATGAATCGAGAAGACCGCTTGCTAGTTCTCCACAAGACGCGTGAAGGGATCCTTCGATGCCGCTGACTCCCGCCGATGTGCACAACGTCGCGTTCAGCAAACCGCCGATCGGTAAGCGCGGCTACAACGAGGACGAGGTCGATGCCTTCCTGGATCTCGTCGAGCAGGAGCTTTCGCGCCTGATCGAGGAGAACGCCGACCTGCGTCAGCGGGTCGCCGAACTCGACACCGAGCTTGCCGACGCCAAGAAGAACCGTGGTTCCGCCCCGGTCGCCGCCGTGAAGGCGCCTGTCCAACAGGCACCTCCGCCCGCACCGGAACCGGTGCCGCAGCCTGCTCCGGTCGCGCCGCCCGCGCCGATGCCGGTCGCGGCTCCCGCGCCCGCCGGGCCGGACGCGAACATGCAGGCCGCGAAGGTGCTCACCCTGGCGCAGGAGATGGCCGACCGCCTGACCACCGACGCCAAGACCGAGGCCGAGGGACTGCTCTCGAACGCGCGGGCAAACTCCGAGCGACTCGTCGGCGATGCCCGTACCCGCTCGGAGGCGATGATCGCCGACGCGCGGCAGAAGTCCGACGCGATGCTGGCCGACGCGCAGAACCGCTCCGACACCCAGATCCGTCAGGCCAAGGACAAGGCCGAGGCGCTCACCGCCGACGCCGAGCGTCAGCACGCCGAGATCATGGCCACCATCACCCAGCAGCGCACGGTGCTGGAAAGCCGGATCGAGCAGCTGAAGACCTTCGAGCGCGAGTACCGCGTGCGCCTGAAGTCCTACCTGGAATCGCAGCTGGAAGAGCTCGAGAACCGTGGGTCGGCCGTGCCGGTCGACGGCGGCG
Source organism: Nocardia lasii (assembly GCF_042658545.1). NCBI lineage: Bacteria > Bacillati > Actinomycetota > Actinomycetes > Mycobacteriales > Nocardiaceae > Nocardia > Nocardia lasii. The sequence continues at coordinate 58,304 of NZ_JBHSQN010000008.1, read as the reverse complement.
AGTTCGCGGGCGAGACCAACGGCTCCGCCAACAGTCTGGCTCCCGCTTCCTTCGCCAAGGGCGGCAAGTAAACTGGTTCCCGAGTCGCGCGACGCAGCGCGTCGCGTGATTCGGGAACGCCCAGTTACCGTCGGGCTGCTCGGTTTGCTTGGGAGTCAGCATGCTCGTCTTGACGCTTGTCCTCGCTACCGCCGGTTTCGGCCTGCTCGTCGCGGCCCTGGCCACCGGTTCGGTGGTCTGGGCATGGGGCTGCATTCTGATCTGTGTGGTCGGTGCCGCGAGTTTGCTCGTGAGCGCGCTGGCCACCCGCACACCCGACAACGATCCGGTTCCCCCGTCGCGACACGCCCGGCGGCACTGACCGGCCGCGAAATATCGGCTGGACGCGCACGGTTAGAATCGACAGATACACGGCACTGATCCGGCCATCACCGGGGAGCCTTCGGAAGAACGGCGCTCGCGCTCAGTAGAACCGAACGGGTGAGCCCGTCACAGCTCACACAACGAGAGGCTCGTCCCGGTCGGGGCGGGCAAACGGGGTGGTACCGCGGTACGGCGCACCGGCGCCGACATCGTCCCCGTGCCCACATCTCGCGCTCACGGCGCGGCGGCACGAGGAGCAGATCCGCGATGGCGGACGAGACAACTACCGGCAGCGCATACCCCCGGGTCGATTTCGGCACGGGCACGTTCCCGGAGCTCGAAACCAGGGTGCTCGACTACTGGGCCACCGACGACACCTTCCGTGCCGGCATCGCGAACCGCGACGGCGACGAGGAATTCGTCTTCTACGACGGCCCGCCCTTCGCCAACGGTCTGCCGCACTACGGCCACCTGCTCACCGGCTACGTCAAGGACCTGATCCCGCGCTTCCAGACCATGCGCGGCAAGAAGGTGGACCGCCGCTTCGGCTGGGACACCCACGGTCTGCCCGCCGAGATCGAGGCGGAGAAGCAGCTCGGCATCACCGACAAGGCCCAGATCGAGCAGATGGGGCTGGCCGAGTTCAACGCCGCCTGTAAGTCCTCGGTGCTGCGCTACACCGGCGAGTGGCGCGACTACGTGACCCGTCAGGCCCGCTGGGTCGATTTCGACAACGACTACAAGACCCTGGACCTGGACTTCATGGAGTCGGTCATGTGGGCGTTCAAGTCGCTGCACGAGAAGGGCCTGATCTACCAGGGCTTCCGCGTGCTGCCCTACAGCTGGTACGAGCAGACGCCGCTGTCGAACCAGGAGACCCGCCTCGACGACGCGTACAAGATGCGCCAAGACCCCGCGGTCACCGTCGACATGGTCCTGTCCGTGCCCGCCGAGCACCCCCTTTCCGCCCTGGACGGCGCGAACGCGCTGATCTGGACCACCACGCCGTGGACCCTGCCGTCCAACCTCGCCGTCGCGGTGCACCCCGACGTGCGCTACGTGCACGTGCGCGGCGCCGACGACAAGCGCTACCTGCTTGCCGCGGAACGTCTTTCGCATTACACCCGTGAACTCGGTGACGAGCCCGAGGTGCTCGGCGAGTACGACGGCGCGGCCCTGGCCGGGCTGTCCTACGCCCCGCCGTTCGACTTCTTCGTCGGCCACCCGAACGCGCACCGCGTGCTCACCGCCGACTACGTGACCACCGACTCCGGCACCGGAATCGTCCACCTCGCACCGGCTTTCGGTGAGGAGGACATGGACGTCGCCACCGCGAACGGCATCGAGATCGTCCAGCCGCTGGATCCGGCGGGCAAGTTCACCTCGATGGTGCCCCCGTACGAGGGCCTGATGGTGTTCGACGCCAACCCGGTGATCATCAAGGACCTCAAGGCCGACGGAAAACTGTTGCGGCACGAGACGATCGAGCACTCCTACCCGCACAGCTGGCGTTCGGGTCAGCCGCTGATCTACATGGCCGTGCCGTCGTGGTTCGTCGCGGTCACCGAGTTCCGTGACCGGATGGTCGAGCTCAACCAGCGGATCAGCTGGGTGCCCGAGCACATCCGCGACGGCCAGTTCGGCAAGTGGCTCGAGGGCGCGCGCGACTGGAACATCAGCCGAAACCGCTACTGGGGCAGCCCGATCCCGGTCTGGGTCTCCGACGACCCGGCCTACCCGCGCACCGATGTCTACGGTTCGCTCGACGAACTCGAGGCCGACTTCGGCGTGCGTCCCACCGACCTGCACCGCCCGTACATCGACGACCTCACCCGGCCCAATCCCGATGACCCGACCGGGAAGTCGACCATGCGCCGGGTGCCCGAGGTGCTCGACTGCTGGTTCGAGTCGGGCTCGATGCCGTTCGCCCAGGTGCACTACCCGTTCGAGAACAAGGACTGGTTCGACAGTCACTTCCCCGGCGATTTCATCGTCGAGTACAACGGGCAGACGCGCGGCTGGTTCTACACCCTGCACGTGCTCTCGACCGCGCTGTTCGACTCGCCCTCGTTCAAAACCGTTGCCGCGCACGGCATCGTGCTCGGTGACGACGGCCTGAAGATGTCGAAGTCGAAGGGTAACTACCCCAACGTCAACGAGGTCTTCGACCGTGACGGCTCCGACGCCATGCGCTGGTTCCTGATGAGTTCGCCCATCCTGCGCGGCGGCAATCTCATCGTCACCGAGCGCGGCATCCGCGAGGGCGTGAGCCACGCGATGCGGCCGCTGTGGAACGCGTGGACGTTCCTGCAGCTCTACGCCTCCAAGCCCGGGGTGTGGCGCACGGATTCGCCGAACGTGCTCGACCGCTACATCCTGGCCAAGCTCGCGGTCACCCGCGACGTGGTCACCGAGGCGCTCGAGACCTACGACATCGCCGGTGCCGCCGACGAACTGCGTGGGTTCGCCGACGCGCTCACCAATTGGTATGTGCGCCGGTCGCGTTCGCGGTTCTGGTCCGAGGATCGCGACGCCGTCGACACCCTGCACACGGTGTTGGAAGTGGTCACCCGCCTCGCCGCGCCGCTGCTGCCGCTGACCACCGAGGTCATCTGGCGTGGGCTCACCGGCGAACGCTCGGTGCACCTGGCCGACTGGCCGAGCGAGTCCGAGTTGCCGCACGATCCCGAGCTGGTCGACTCGATGGACGAGGTGCGCGAGGTCTGCTCCACCGTGCTGAGCCTGCGCAAGGCCCAGAACCTGCGGGTGCGCCTGCCGCTGGCCGAGGCCACCATCGCCGCGGCCGATGCCGAGCGGCTCGCGCCGTTCACGGACCTGATCGCCGACGAGGTCAACGTCAAGAAGGTCGACCTGACCACCGACGTGTCCGCGCACGGCCGGTTCGAGCTGGTCGTCAACGCGCGCGCCGCCGGTCCGCGCATCGGCAAGCAGGTCCAGGCGGTGATCAAGGCCGTGAAGGCAGGGGAGTGGAGCGAGTCCGCCGACGGTGTCGTCACCGCGGCCGGGATCACCCTGCTGCCCGAGGAGTACACCCAGCGGCTGGTGGCCGCCGAACCCGAGTCCACCGCCGCCCTGCCCGGCAATGCCGGTCTGGTGGTGCTGAACTCGGTGGTCACCGAGGAGTTGGAGGCCGAGGGCTGGGCCCGCGACCTCATCCGCGACCTGCAGGAGACCCGCAAGAACCAGGGCCTCGAGGTCTCGGATCGGATCAGCGTGGTGCTCGACGTGCCGGCCGAGCGGGCCGAGTGGGCGGCGACCCACCGCGACCTGATCGCGGGGGAGATCCTCGCCACCGCACTGACTTTCGGTGACGCGGGTGCCGATGCCGCCGAGATCACCGGCGGGGTCAAGGTGTCGGTCGCCAAGGTCTAGGCAGCGAAAAGGGCGGGACTGCGGTCCCGCCCTTTTTCGTGCGAATTCGCTTACTCCACAACCAGTTCCACCGGGATGTTGCCCCGGGTGGCGTTGGAGTACGGGCACACCTGGTGGGTGGCTTCGATGAGCTGCCTGCCCTGCTCGGTGTGCAGGTGCTCGGGCAGTTCCACGCGCAACACGACCGAGAGTCCGAACCGGCCGCCTTCCAGGGCGTTCAACCCGACCTCGGCGGTGACCGAGGCGTCGTCGGCGTCGAGCTTCATGCGCTGGGCGACCAGTTGCAGCGCGCTGGCGAAGCAGGCCGAGTACCCGGCCGCGAAGAGCTGCTCGGGGTTGGTGCCCGCACCGTCGCCGCCCAGCGCCTTGGGCTTGGCCAGGGTCAGGTCGAGCACGCCGTCGTCGGTGTAGGAGCGGCCGTCGCGGCCGACCGAGGTCGCGATCGCGGTGTAGAGGGGTGCCATGGTGTCCTCCTGGGTAGACAGAACTGTCTGTTCACTGGTGAGCATCAGAGTAGACAGACCTGTCTGATACTGTCAAGGGGGCACCCCAGGGGAAAGGTCACCGATATGAGCGCGGCGCGGGAACGTCTACTCGACACAGCCACCCGGTTGTTCTACGCCGAGGGCGTGCACACCGTCGGCATCGACCGCATCATCGCCGAGGCCGGGATCGCCAAGGCCACCTTCTACCGCCACTTCAAAACGAAGGAAGACCTGGTCGTCGCCTATCTCCAGCGCGAATACGACCGCCAGCGCGAAACCCTGGAAGCGATCCCCGAACCCGGCATCGACGGCATCACCACCATCTTCGACACCCTGGTCGCCATCAGCTGCGGCCCCGGCTTCCGCGGCTGCCCCTTCCTCAACGCCGCCGTCGAATTCCCCGACCCCACCCACCCCGTCCGCCGCGTCGTCGACGACTACCGCACCTGGTTTCGCGACCTCATGGCCACCCGCCTGCGCGCCGCGGGCCACCCCACCCCCGACGACACCGCCCGAGCCCTCCTGCTCACCCGCGACGGCGTCACCATCAGCGGCGGCGTCGGCGACACCGCCACCGTCCGAGCCGGCATCGCAGCCGCCCTCACCCTCCTTGCCTGACCCCGACTCCCCGACCCACCCGGCGAGTCCCCCGAGACACGCCGAAGCCCCGGTACCGTCACACCATCTCCCCGCACGCGAGGAGGACGGCCACCCGAAGCCCGGCCGGTCAGCTGACCTGGACAACCGCTCACCACGCCCTGGTGGCGGGAATACGCGAGCGACCCCGTCACCACAGCGTGGTGATCAACCGTTCAGCAGGAGTGGAAAGGGTGTGCGGATGAAGCGGAAGGTGCTGTGGAGGTTGGGGTTCGGGTTGGTGGCTACCACCGTGACCACGCTGGTGTTCGCGGGGGCGGGGGGTTACTCCTCGACGAGTTGGCGCAGGAGGGGGCCGTATTCGGGGTGGGCAAGGGCCGAGGCGAACTGGGCGACGAGGTAGTCGGCGGGGTTGCCGGTGTCGTACCAGCGGCCCTGGATGACCTGGCCGTAGACCGCGTGGTTGGCGGCGTAGTTGTTGATCGCGTCGGTGAGGTAGACCTCGCCGGTCTTGTGGGTGTACCAGTTCTCGGTCTGGGTCTGGAGTTCCTCGATGATGCCGGGGGTGACCACGTAGCCGCCGATCGCCGCGTACGCCGAGGGCGCGTCCTCGGGCTTGGGCTTCTCCATCAGGCCCGAGATGCGCAGCAGGCCGTCGTCGAGGTCCTCGCGGACCACGGGGACGCCGTAGCGCTGGGACTCGCCCGGCTCCATCGGCAGCAGCGCGAGCACCGGGCAGCCGGTGGACTCGTAGGCGGTGATCAGCTGCTGGGCGCGCGGCACCTCGGCGACGAAGACGTCGTCGGGCCACAGCACCAGCATCGGTTCGTCGCCCAGATGGCGGGCGGCGTTGAGCACGGGGGTGCCGTTGCCGTAGGGCCCGTGCTGGTCGAGGTAGGTGATGTGACCGGCGCGCGAGAGCTCGCCGACCTCCTCGACCGCGTCGGCGTAGGCGGCCTTGCCGTCGGCGCGCAACTGGGCGACCAGTGCCGGGTTGGGGCGGAAGTGATCCTGGATCAGCGACTTGCCGCTGCTCACGACGATCGTGATGTCGGTGATCCCGGAGGCCACCAGCTCACGCACCGTGTGCTCGATGACCGGTTTGTCCCCGACCGGCAGCATCTCCTTCGGCGTCGCCTTGGTCAGCGGAAGCAGCCGGGAGCCGATGCCCGCCGCCGGAATGACAGCCTTGCGGATCTTCATGCTCCGATCATCACATATTCTGCCGGGGGATCGGGGTGGCCCGGCGGACAACCGGGTCAGCGGGGGTTGTCGGTGGGCCCGCGTAGATTGCCGAGCGTGCGCACCTCTACCCCGGCCGCCGGTGCTCCGGCCAGGCCCGATGCGGCCGATACGGCCCGCCGCTGGGTGCTGCACATCGATATGGACGCCTTCTTCGCCTCGGCCGAACAGTTGACCAGACCCACCCTGCGCGGTCGCCCGGTCCTGGTCGGCGGGGCCGGTCAGCGCGGGGTGGTGGCCGGCGCGAGTTACGAGGCGCGCGTCTACGGCGCCCGCTCGGCCATGCCGATGCATCAGGCCCGCCGGCTGATCGGCGTGTCGGCGGTGGTGGTGCCGCCGCGTGGCGCGGTGTACTCGGTGCTGAGCGGGCAGGTGTTCGAGACCTTGCGCGGATGCGTGCCGGTGCTCGAGACGCTCTCGTTCGACGAGGCCTTCGCCGAACCGGTCGAGTTGGTCGGCGCGAGCGTGGCGCAGGTGCAGGACTACTGCGCCATGCTGCGCGCGCTGGTGCACGCGCGCACCGGACTCACCGCCTCGATCGGCGCCGCCACCGGCAAACAACTCGCCAAGATCGGCTCGGGCCTGGCCAAACCCGATGGGATGCGGGTCATCTCGCCCTCGGAGCAGGCCGGGCTGTTGGCCGCGCTGCCGGTGCGCAAGCTGTGGGGGATCGGCCCGGTCGCCGAGTCGCGGCTGCGCAGCCTCGGCATCGAGACCGTCGGCGCGTTCGCCGCGCTGCCCGAATCGGAGGCGGCCTCGATCCTGGGCGGCAGCGTCGGCGCCGCCATGCACCGGCTCGCGCGCGGCGTCGACGACCGCCCGGTCGCCGAACGCGCCGAGGCCAAACAGATCAGCGCCGAGAACACCTACCAGCGCGACATCGTCACCATGACCGACCTGCGCGCCGCCGTCACCGCCATGGCCGCCGCGGCCCACCGCCGCCTCGAACACGACGGTCGCGCCGCGCGCACCGTGGTCCTCAAACTCAAGAAATCCGACATGGGCATCGTGACGAGATCGTTCACCCTGCCCTACGCCACCGCCGACCTCGCCACCCTGGCCGCCGCCGCGCAACGCTCCGCGATCGACCCGGCCGAACTCGGACCCATCCGCCTGGTCGGGGTCGGCTACGGCGGGCTGTCGCTGGTCCGGCAGGAATCGCTGTTCCCCGAACTCGACCAGGCGGTGCCGCAAGACCTGAGCACCGTCGACCACGCCGCCGCGCCCGAACCCGAGGAGCCGGCGAATCCCCCAGGGGGCCTGTGGTTTCCGGGTATGGACGTGCGCCACCCCGAGTTCGGGCACGGGTGGGTGCAGGGCGCGGGCTACGGCGTGGTGACCGTGCGCTTCGAGACCAGCTCGACAGGTCCGGGCCCGGCGCGTACCTTTCCCGCCGACGACACGGGGCTGAGCCGGGCCGACCCGCTCGACAGTCTCTGCTGAGGAGTAGCCTCGGCTATCGCGAAGGAACCAATCCCCCTCGAACGCAAAGGACGAGCAGTTGAAGCTTCGTACGACCGGACGTGTAGCGATCGCCGGACTGGCCGTGGTCGCCGCCCTCGGCCTGAGCGCGTGCAGCGACGACAAGGGTGACAAGCCCGCCGCCAAAACCACCACCAGCGCGTCGGCGGCGGCCTCGGCCACCGCGGACCTGCCCCCCGTGCCGACGGTCGAGCAGCTCAACGAGCAGCTGAACACCGCGCTGGACCCCTCGGTCCCCAACGACCAGAAGCTGGACTTCGTCCAGGGCGGCGAAGCCGATCCCGAGCTGCCCAACCGCCTGGCCCAGGCCGCCGCCGACGCCAATGTCCAGGTGCAGGTCACCGAGGTCACCTCCTTCGGCGACAGCGTCACCGCCAAGGCCGACTTCACCGTCAACGGCCAGACCAACGTCGTCGACGTCCCGTTCGTCGCCGAGGACGGCAAGTGGAAGGTCCAGAAGTCGTGGGCCTGCACCATGCTCACCAACCTGGGCCAGACCTCGGTCGCCTGCCCCTGATCCACCCGTGACAGCCCCGCCCGGATACTTCCGGGTGGGGCTTTCCCCTGCCGGTCGAGAACGTGTTTCGCCTGTTGTCGGTCGCGCGGCTAGTATCGGGCCCCGTGGTAGAGACGATCGTGCGGCAGGGGCATCCGCCCAGGGATGTTTCGGAGCCGGTGCGACGTGATCGCGCGGGATGGGCGCGCGTCGTCGCGATCGTCGCCGGACTGATCGGTGTGCTCACCGCCGCGGTGATCCCGTTCCTGCCCGTCCGGGTCGACGCCGCCACCATCTCCTGGCCCCAGCAGGGCTCGCCGGCCGCGGTCGAATCGCCGCTGGTCGCCTACGCGCCCGCCGCCCTCTCGGCCACCGTGCCCTGCTCCGCGCTGAGCTCCCTGGCCGCCGACGGCGGGGTGGCCGTGTCGACGGTGCCGCGCCAGTCCGGCGAGATGGAGCGCTACGGCTTCGTCGTCAAGGTGGTCGCCGATACGCCCGAGCGCGCCGGTCGCGTCGATGTCGTCTCGCGCTCGACCCTGATCTGGACCGCGCCGCTGGCCGAGGTGCTCGACCGCTCGTGCGCGATCGCGGTCGCGCTCACCCCGAGTGAGGCCACCGTCACCGCGACGGGTCTGCCCGAGGGCGCCCTGGTCTCCGCCGATCTGCGACCACAGGTGGTCGGCGTCTTCAGCGAACTGACCGGCGCCGCCCCCGCCGACCTCGCGGTGCGCGTCGACGTCGATGCCCGCTACACCTCCTCGCCGACCTGGCTCAAGACGGCCGCGATCGTGCTGTGCCTGCTGGCCACCGCCGCGGCGTTGTTCGCCCTGCATCGCCTCGACGCCCTCGACGGCCGCTCCACCCGCCGCTTCCTGCCGCAGCGCTGGTGGCGGTTGCGCCCGGTCGACTGGCTGGTGTTCTCGGTGCTGGTGGTGTGGCATTTCATCGGCGCCAACACCTCCGACGACGGCTACATCCTCGGCATGGCTCGCGGTGCGCGCAGCTCGGGCAACATGTCGAACTACTACCGCTGGTTCAGCGTCGACGAGGGCCCGTTCTACACCCCCTACGTCGACATCATCGGCTGGATCACCCACATCTCCGCGGTGAGCCCGCTGGTTCGTCTGCCCGCTCTCGGCGCGGGCATCCTCACCTGGTGGCTGATCAGCCGCGAAGTCCTACCGCGCCTCGGCGTGGCGGTGCGCCGGATGCCGGTCGCGACCTGGACCGCGGCGCTGGTCTTCCTGGCTTTCTGGTTGCCGTACAACAACGGCCTTCGCGCGGAATTCGTTGTCGCGCTCGGTGTTCTAGTCACCTGGATCTCGGTCGAACGCGCGATCGCGACCCGACGACTGTTGCCGTTCGCGATCGCGGTGATCGTGGCCGCGTTCACCCTCACCGGCGCCCCCTCCGGTCTGATCTGCCTGGGCGCGCTCGTCGCCGGTGCGCGGGTCGTCACCGCGGTGACCGTGCACCGGGCGAAGACGGTGGGCTATCTGCCGCTGCTGCTGCCGATCCTGGCGGCGGGCACCGTCGTGCTCACCGTGGTCTTCGCCGACCGGACCTATGCCGGAGTGCGCGAGATGTTCGCCGTGCACGACGCGATCGGGCCGGGGGAGTCCTGGTTCTTCGAATTCCTGCGCTACCAGTATCTGTTGCAGCTCAACGCCGACGGCTGGCTGACGCGGCGCTTCGGTGTCTTCGCCATGCTGATCGGGTTGGTCGTGTGCACGGTGATCATGCTGCGGCGCGGGGGTCACATCCCCGGCATCGCGGTCGGCCCGACCCGGCGCATGCTCGGCATCACCCTGGCCGCGATGGTGCTGATGATGTTCTCGCCCACCAAGTGGACCCACCAGTTCGGTGTGTTCGCCGGGCTCGCCACCTGCGTCGCCGCGGTGACCGCCGTCGCGGTGAGCTCGACCGTGCTGCGCCCGATCCGCAATCGCGCGCTGTTCGCCGCGGGTGTCTTCTTCGCCATGGCGATGACCTGGGTCGGCGCGAACGGCTACTGGTATGTGTCCTCGTGGGGCATCCCGTTCTGGGACAAGCCGCCAACGTTCGCGGGGTACGGCATCTCGACCGGGTTCGTCGGCCTGACGGTCGTCGCGCTCGCCATCGCCGCGTGGTTCCACATTCACCCGAACCCAGGTCCGAAGGTGACGGCCCGGGTGGGTCGTGTGGTCGGCCTGCCCGTCCTGGCCCTCGCGGCCGCGCTGATGGTGCTGTTCGAACTGGCGTCCTTCGCCAAGGCCACCGTCGCCCAGTACCCCGCGTACTCACTGGCCGAATCCAACTTCGACGCGGCCTTCCGCGGCGGCTGCGGGATGGCCGACGAGGTACTCGTCGAGACCGACCCGAACGCCTCGATGCTCGCGCCGCTGTCCGGCGATCTGGCCACCGCCATGAACGGCACCGAATCGACCGGCTTCCGTGAGAACGGCGTCGCCCCCGACCTCACCTCCGACGAGGTGGAATCGACCACGGGCCAAGCCAATTCGGTGTCCGACGATCCCGCCAAACTGCGTGACGCCTCGACCTCGGCCGGTTCGGAATCCCGACAGGGTTCGTTGCAGCTGCCGTTCGGCCTCGACTCCGCGACCACGCCCGTGCTCGGCAGCTACCGCGCCGGTGATCAGGAGCCCGCCGCGCTCACGACGGGTTGGTTCCGCCTGCCCGACGGCCCGCGCGGCTCGCTGCTCGCGGTGTCGGTGGCCGGTCGGATCCGCTCGATCGACTCCGACGGTATCGTCCATCCCGGTCAGGACCTGACGGTCGAATACGGCACCGCCACGAGCGCGGAGGCCGAGGTCGCGGTGGCCGGTGGGGTCGTCCCCATCGACATCGGCCCCGCGCCGACGTGGCGCAACCTGCGCGTCCCGCTCGACCAGCTGCCCGCCGAGGCGAACGTTGTGCGCCTGGTCGCCGCCGACCGCGACCTCGGCCCCGACCAGTGGCTCGCGGTCACTCCGCCGCGCGTGCCCCAGACCACCACGCTGAACGCGCTGGTCGGTGCCCGCAGCCCCGTGCTGCTGGATTGGGCTGTGGGCCTGCACTTCCCGTGCCAGAACCACATGCCCACCCACAACGGCGTAGCCACCCTGCCCGAATACCGCATCCTGCCCGACCGCAACGGCGCCACCATCACCAACCTGTGGCAGGGCCACGACGGCGGCGGCCCCCTCGGCTGGACCCAACTCCTGTTCACCGCCCGCACTCTGCCGACGTACCTGAACAACGACTGGGACCGAGACTGGGGCTCCATCGAGCAGTACCTCCCCCTCGACACCACCGCCACCCCCGCACAGGTAGACATCACCTCCGAAAACCGCTGGGGCACCTGGACCCCCGGCCCCACCATCACGGCCTGGTAGCAACAGCGCCGCACGTCGACAACGGCACACACCAACAGCTGGATGCCCCCGCCATGACCGCACTCCCAGCCCCGCACGACCCGACCTCGAGGAGGGTCCGCCGCGCAGCGGCGTAGCGGCCCGGCCGCGAGTTAGCGCCCGTTGCGTCCGCGGCGCAGCCGCCAGCAACGGGTGCTAACTCGCGGCCCCCACAGGGGCCGCGCTCGAGCGCGCCAGCGCTCCAAAAACACAGCCTGCGTACCCCCTGGGCCACCAAACCTGGGTCCCCAGACCCCCCCCACCCAAACCCCTACCGCGAACTAGTAGCAATCCGCAAAGCAAGATCCGGCAAATCAGCCCCCGTCAACCCCGGATACCCATGCAATATCCCCCGCCACCGAGCAGGCACCGCCGAAGCCCCCCACCGCGCCCCGAGCAACCCACCCGCGATAGCCGCAGTCGTATCAGTATCGTTCCCCGCCCGCACACAGGCTTCCAAGGCAAGCGGAAGATGCTCCGGCGTCGACTGATCCGTAGAACTGATAGCCCACCACGCAGTCTGCAACGCGTGCACCACCCACCCATTATTGGGAAAGTCCGCAGGCGTCCCCTTCTCCGCCTCGTCCAACCGCTCGGTCCAGTACGCCGATTGCGTTGACTCCCGGACGTATTCACGCACCCCACCGAAGTCGGCATTGAGCACCGCGTGCCGGATGGCGTAGGTCCACAGCTTGCACGCCTCGACCGCGTGCTCGTCGTTGTGCGTGAGCAACCCGACCCGCCCCGCCGCCGCGACGCATTCCGCTTCGTCGTCGAGGTAGGCCAGCGCGACCGGCGCGGTCCGCATGAGCGAACCGTTGCCCCCGGTGCGACCGGTGAGTGACATCGCCACCGCTTGCATGTCCATTGCCGAGGACGGCCTGGCGGACAACACGGTTCGGGTCTGATTGCCGATGTCGGGCGGCTTGGAGTCGAACCAGGACACGAACCCGGCCGCGACCGCGTCGAGGTCGATTCCCGGCCCGTTGACCGCGGCGACCGAGACCGCCAGCGCCATGGAGGTGTCGTCGGTCCATTCGCCGGGCGCCCAGTCGAATACCCCGCCGCCGATCATGTCGATCACCGCGTCGGGTCCGGGCTGGGTGAATTCGTACCCGGCTCCCAGCGCGTCACCGGCCGCGGTGCCGACCAGCACCCCGGCTACCCGATCCGAGAATCCCGCATCGTGCACAGCTATCCACCTCTTCCGGGCCGCCCACTCTGGCGTTTGTCCGATTATCGAGCCTACCGGTCGGGATGTGAACACTTGCCGATTCGCGCCGCTACGACACCGAATCGAGCTTTTACCCCGCTCGACAACGCGAGTGTTCGCGGAGCTATCGCCTCGCCACGTCGGTCGGTTCCACCACCGACCCGTGTCGGTTGCGTCGCGCTCGCACCAGCGCGTCGGTGGTGAACACCGCCAGCGCCGCCCAGATCAGCGCGAATCCGGCCCAGCGCGAGGCGGGCATGGGTTCGTGCAGTACCGCCACACCCCATGCCATCTGCAATGCCGGGGTCAGGTATTGCAGGATGCCCAGGGTCGACATCGGCACCCGTTGCGCCGCGACCGCGAACAGCAGCAGCGGCAGCAGGGTCACCGGTCCGGTCGCGAGCATGAGCCCGAAATGGGCGGGGCTGGAGGTCATCTCGCTGCGCCCGGTGGCCATCAGCACGATCAGGAACGCCAGCGCGAACGGCACCGCGACGATGCCCTCGGCGGCGATCCCGCGCAGGGCGTCGAGCCTGATCACCTTCTTCACCAGCCCGTACACCGCGAACGAGCACGCCAGCACCAGCGCGATCACCGGCGGGCGCCCGTAGTCCACGGTCAACACCACCACCGCCAGCGCCCCCAACCCCAGCGCCGCCCACTGCGCCGCGGCGAGGCGTTCCCGGAACACCGCCACTCCGATGGCCACGGTCACCAGCGGGTTGATGAAGTAGCCGAGCGCGCATTCCACGACGTGCCCGGTGGTGACCCCGAGCACGTACACGCCCCAGTTCACCGACAGTGCCGCCGAGGCGACCGCCGCCATCCGCCAGGTGCGCGCGTCGATCCCGCGCAGCTCGCCCAGTCGTCGGGTGAGGGCGAGCAGAACCAACACCACGACGAGTGTCCAGATGATCCGTTGCGCCACGACTTCGGCGGGTGAGGCGAAGGCCAACAGTCCGAAGAAGGCGGCGAACGACCCCCAGATGAGATAAGCCCCCGTCCCGAAAACGACGCCGGGCGGGGACGGGTTGCGCTGCATTCATCCCATGATACGACCGGCTAATCTGACCGTCATGTCCATTTCCGTGCAGGAGCCCGCCGCCACCGGGCTCACCGCCGCCCAGGTCGAGGAGCGCCGTCGCGACGGGCGCACCAATGATGTGCCGGCCAGGGCGAGTCGGTCGGTCGGCGAGATCGTCCGCGCGAACGTCTTCACCCGCATCAACGCCATTCTCGGTGTGCTGTTCGTGCTGGTCCTGTCGACCGGGTCGATCATCGACGGCATGTTCGGGTTGCTCATCGTGGCCAACAGCGCGATCGGCATCATCCAGGAGGTCAGGGCCAAGCGGACCCTCGACGAGCTGGCGATCGTGAGCCAGGCCAGGCCGACCGTGCGCCGTGACGGGGTGGCCCGGCAGATCCCGCCGGGTGAGGTGGTGCTCGACGATCTGATCGAGCTCGGCCCCGGCGATCAGATCGTGGTCGACGGCGAGGTGGCCGAGGCGGCGTCGCTCGAGGTGGACGAGTCGTTGCTCACCGGTGAGGCCGACCCGATCGACAAGGGTGTCGGCGCCCCGGTGATGTCGGGCAGTTTCGTGGTGTCGGGTTCGGGCGCCTACCGGGCCACCAAGGTCGGCCGCGACGCCTACGCCGCGAAGCTGGCCGAGGAGGCCAGCAAGTTCACGCTGGTGCATTCCGAATTGCGTTCGGGCATCGACAAGATCCTCAAGTTCATCACCTACCTGCTCATTCCGGCGGGCCTGCTCAGCATCTACAACCAGCTGTTCTCCAGTCACGAATCCTGGCGCCCGGCGGTGACCGGCATGGTCGCCGCGCTGGTGCCGATGGTGCCGGAGGGCCTGGTGCTGATGACCTCGATCGCGTTCGCGGTCGGTGTGGTGCGCCTGGGCAAACGGCAGTGCCTGGTGCAGGAACTGCCCGCGATCGAGGGCCTGGCCCGCGTGGATGTGGTGTGCGCGGACAAGACCGGCACCCTGACCGAGAACGGCATGCGCCTGGCCCAGGTCGAACCGCTGGGCACCTTCGACGAGGCGACGGTGAAACAGGCCCTCGCCGCCCTGGCGAGCGACGACCCGCGCCCCAATGCCAGCGTCCAGGCCATCGCCGAAGCCCTGACCGAGGCCCCCGGCTGGCAACAGACCGCCGTCGCCCCGTTCTCCTCGGCCAAGAAGTGGAGCGGCATTTCCTATGGGGCGCAGGGGGATTGGCTGCTCGGCGCCGCCGACGTCCTGCTCGACCCCGCCTCCGCCGACGCCGCCCACGCCGAACAACTCGGCTCCTCGGGTCTGCGCGTGCTGCTGCTGGCCCGTAGTGACCGTCCCGTCGACGCCGCCGCCGCGCCCGGTGTGGTGGAGCCCGCCGCGCTGGTCGTGCTCGAACAGAAGGTGCGCCCCGACGCCAAGGAAACCCTCGAATACTTCGCGAGCCAACAGGTGTCGATCAAGGTCATCTCCGGCGACAACGCGGTCTCCGTCGGCGCCGTCGCCTCCTCGCTGGATCTGCCCGGCGGCGACCACGCCGTCGACGCGCGCACCCTGCCCGACGATCAGACCGCCCTGGCCGATGTGCTCGACCACGAGACCACCTTCGGCCGGGTCCGGCCCGATCAGAAGCGCGCCATGGTCGGCGCCCTGCAATCGCGCGGGCACACCGTCGCCATGACCGGGGACGGCGTCAACGACGTGCTCGCCCTCAAGGACGCCGATATCGGTGTGGCGATGGGCGCGGGCAGCCCGGCCACCCGCGCGGTGGCCCAGATCGTGTTGCTGGACAACAAGTTCGCGACCCTGCCGTACGTGGTGGGGGAGGGGCGCCGGGTGATCGGCAATATCGAACGCGTCTCGAACCTGTTCCTCACCAAGACCGTGTACTCGGTGCTGCTGGCGTTCCTGGTCGGCATCGCGGGTGTCGGTTCGCAGATCTTCGGCTACGACCCCATCGGCTACCCGTTCCTGCCGCGCCACGTCACCATCGCGGCCTGGTTCACCATCGGCATCCCCGCCTTCGTGCTGTCGCTGGCGCCCAACAACGAGCGCGCCCGCACCGGTTTCGTCGGCCGGGTGATGCGCCTGGCGGTGCCCTCGGGCATCGTGATCGGCGTGGCGACCTTCGTGTCCTATCTCATCGCCTACGCGGGTCCGGAAGCGTCGGAGACCCAGAAGGTGCAGGCGGGCACCACCGCGCTGATCACGCTGATCATGATCGCCATGTGGGTGCTGGTGCTGGTCGCGCGGCCGTACGTGTGGTGGAAGGTCGTGCTGATCGGGGTGTCGGTGCTGGCGTACGTGGCGCTGTTCACGATCCCGTTCACGCGCGAGTTCTTCAAGCTCGACCCGTCCAATCCGCGCCTGACGCTGGCGGCGGTGGTGTGCGGCGCGGTGGGCATCGTGCTGGTGGAACTGGCGTGGTGGGTGCAGGCGCGGCTGTCGGGTGAGCGGGGCGAACTCGTGCCCGCGGTGGGGGCGCAGGGGGCGTGAGGCGTCGCTGACGCAACCGTAATCGATTCGAGAACCGTTGGGCCGGACGAGGATTCGGTCTTGGAGTACCTTTGCCGGTTATGGAGGTTCAGCTGCCGCACTGTCTCGGGGTGTCCCGGTGACCCCCGCCGAGCTCGACGACCTGTTCGGCGACCTCGTCGCGGAGATCGATCGCCTCGATCCACCGGCCCTCGACCTGATGGCCGATGCCTACGATCGGGCCGGGGATGTGGATCGGGCGCGCGCCCTGTGGGAGCTGGCCGAGACCCGGCGACTATAGCGCTACTCGCTCGGCACCGGTCCGTCGTCGGGTGTCGGGGTGACGACATCGGCACTGTCGGGTAGCAGCGGACTCACCGCGAACCGCCCCGCCACCGCGTCGGCGGGCAACGCCTGCACCGCGCGCACCCCGGATCGCGTTGCGAGATCACGCAATTGGGGCAGGGTGCCGCGCACCACGAGCCCGGCGGTGCACGCGCACCCGGCCCGCAGCCGAGACTCGGCCAGCCGCGCGATCTCTCCGCTGCGGGCATCACGAACCTGCTGTGCCGCAATCAGTCCCGCCGCGGCGTCGGCGGATTTCACCGCGGGTTCGTCGCCCGCGGGCACGGCGACGGTCACCACCGGCGTCTGCACCCGGTCCACCGGCACGTGCTGGATCACCCCCGATACCCGCAATCCGTCGGCGGCGGCCGGGATCTGCGGGGCGGTCAGGTATTCGGTGAACGAGACCAGCGCCCAGCGCGGGTCGGTGTCGTCCCCGAAGAGCGAGTCGCGCGCGTCGTCGAGGTACTGCTGGATCTGTTCGCCGGTCGCGGGTCCGAGCCGGTCGGTCGCCACCGGCGACACGGGTGCCGGTTCACCGAACGCGACGACGAGCAGGATCACCGCGCCGATCGCCGCGGCCCCGTAGATGACGGCGTTGCGCAGCGGGAACCGGCGCCCCGACGCCTCGGTGGGCGGCTCGGCGGGCATGTTCTCGCTGAGTTCCCCGCGGTCGTCCGACGCCGTGTCCGGCGACGGTTGTGACGACCGCGGGTCGTCAGGCATTGCGTAGTACTTCCAGGGCCCCGGCCAGGTCGTCGGGGTACTCGCTGGTGATCTCGAGCCAGCGACCGTCGGCCGGGTGGTGGAAGCCGAGCTGACGCGCGTGCAACCACTGCCGCTCCAGGCCCAGGCGCTTGGCCAGGGTCGGGTCGGCGCCGTAGGTGAGGTCGCCCGCGCAGGGGTGGCGCACCGCGGAGAAGTGCACCCGGATCTGGTGCGTGCGGCCGGTTTCGAGGTGCACGTCGAGCAGGCTGGCGGCCTGGAACGCCTCGATGGTGTCGTAGTGGGTCACGCTGGGGCGCCCGTCGCCGGTCACCGCGAACTTCCAGGCATTGCCCCGCGCGCGACCGATCGGCGCGTCGATGGTGCCGCTGCTCGGATCCGGGTGTCCCTGCACGAGTGCATGGTATTGCTTGTCGACCGTGCGTTCCTTGAAGGCGCGCTTGAGCATCGTGTAGGCGTGTTCGGATTGTGCCACGACCATCACCCCGGAGGTGCCGACGTCGAGCCGGTGCACGATGCCCTGACGCTCGTGCGCGCCCGAGGTGGAGATGCGATAGCCCATCGCGGCCAGCCCGCCCACCACCGTCGGTCCGGTCCAGCCGACCCCGGCGTGCGCGGCGACGCCGATCGGCTTGTCCACCGCGACGATGTCGTCGTCGGCGTAGAGGATGTTCATCCCGTCGACCGGAGTGGCCTCGACGGTGAGTTCGCGCTTGGGTTCGGGGAAGATCACTTCCAGCCACGCGCCCGCGGTCAACCGGTCGGACTTGCCCGCCGCCACCCCGTCGATCTGCACCGAGCCGTCCTCGGTCAGCGCCACGACCGCGGTGCGCGAGAGGCCGAGCAGTCGCGCCAGTCCGGCGTCCACCCGCATCCCGTCCAACCCGTCGGGAACGGGCATCGTCCTGGTTTCTCTCATGCGGTCTCCTCAGAAGAATGTTTGCGACCGCTGCGGGTGCCGTCGGGTTCGAACCCGAACACGGTGAGCGCGACCAGCAGGATCGCCCCGCAGACGATGGCCGAGTCGGCGACGTTGAAGACCGGGAAGGAGCCGACGGCGACGAAGTCGACGACGTGGCCCTGCAGCGGTCCGGGGGAGCGGAAGATGCGGTCGACCAGGTTGCCCAGCGCCCCGCCGAGCACCATGCCGAGGCCGATGCCCCACCACAGCGAGCGCAGGGTGCGCCCGATCCTGATCACCCCGATCACGACCGCGGCGGCGACGAGGGTCAGCAACCAGGTCATGCCGGTCGCCATCGAGAACGCCGCGCCGGGATTTCGTACGAGTCGGAACCCGGCGAAGTCGCCGATGATCGGAATCCACTCGTAGGGCTTGATGTAGGCGACCGCGAGGCACTTGGTCAGCAGGTCGAGGCCGAACAGCACGGCGGCGATCGCCAGCAGCGTCGGCAACCGGCGCCGACCAGCGGGTTTCGCCGTCTCGGCGGCCGCGAGCGCGGGCTCGGCCGTCGGTGCGGCGGGCTCGTCACCGGTGTCGGGGACGGCTGCGTGGTCGGTGGGCCGGTCTTCACTCACCCGTCCATCATTCCCTAGTCGCGATCGGCGCTGCGCCGCGGTGCCGGGGATCCCAGCTGTTACTCAGGAAGCGGTCGTACCCTGATGGCTGTGACGGTGTTGTCTGGTTCCCGCTTACCCCGCTTCGCGCGCCCCGGGGTGTTACTGGTGGCGCTCGTGCTCGGGTTCGCCACGTTCGGCGCCGGGTGCGCCGACCGGTCGTCGGTGTCGGCCGACGGTGACGGCACCGAGCCGCTCGGCATCGGCAAGGAGGTGACCGTGCCGATCACGGCCGCGGTCACCACCCTGGTCTCGCCCGGCGCCGAGCCGCGCGAGCTGCTGCGCCCGCGCTACGCGCCCGGCGCCACGCAGGAGGTGACCTTGCGCACCGACTACCGGATCCAGCAGCAGGTCAACGATCAACCCGCCCGCGACTTCTCACCCGCCGCGCTCACCATCCCGATGACCGCGCGCGCGGGCACCGACGGTGTCGACCTCGTCCTCGGCGCGGTCACCACGCCCGATCCCGCGCTCAACAAGGCGTTCACCGCCGCCGACGGTTCGCACGCCGGGCTGGGCATGAGCGACCTCGGCGCCATCACCGAGCTGCGCCTCGCGCCGTCCCCGGACACCCCGAACAATGCCCGCGCCTCGCTCGAGCAGGCGTTCTATCAGGCGGTGTACCAGTCGATCGCGTTCCCCGACGAGCCCGTGGGGGTCGGCGCGGTGTGGACGGTGCACCAGAAGATCACCGGCGGGGTCACCCTCGACCAGATCGCCACCGCCACCCTCACCGGCCGCGAAGGCGATCGACTCACCATCGATCTGCAGGTGAACCAGACCCCCACCGACACGGTCTGGCAGCTGCCCAACGACGCGGGCTCGCTCGACATCGACGGTTACGTGATGGAGGGTGTGGGTTCGATCACCATCGATCTCGGTATGCCGCTGCCCGTTTCGGGCACGATCGAGCTCGGCGGTCAGCAGACCTACCGGGACACGCGCAGCGTGAGCACCCTGGTGCAGACGCAGTCCACGCGGATCTCCTGGACGGAGTGATGCGAGCGGGTTCCCTGCGCCTGGGCGCGGCCGTTTCGGCGTGCGTGGGTCTGGTCTCGATCGCGGCCTGCGGGTCCGACGACGCCGAGTCGCCGAGTTCGTTCCCCGCGACCGTCGCCGCCGCGCCCGGCACCGGCGCGCCGATCCGCGACTCCGCGCAGTTGGCGGCCGAGCTGCTCGCCGCCGACGACCTGCCCGGCGATTTCGCGGTGGTGCCCCCGCGCGGCGAGTCCACCGGCCCGGCCGTGCCCCCGGCGGCCCTGACCGACCCGCCCGACTGCGCGCGGCTGCTCTCCCCGATCGCCCAGCAGTGGCCCGGCGCCTCGGCGACGGCGTCGGTCCAGTTCGCCGGCCCCAGCTTCGCCACGATCGACATCGACGCGGCGACCTACACGGACACGGCCCTGACCCCGGCCTTCGAGGCCCTGCAAGCCCAACCGCGCCGCTGCGCCCGCTACTCCGGTGACGACGCCGGGGTGCGGATCGACTACCGCGCCACCGGCTTGGACCAGCCCGCCGCCGGGGACGCCAGTTCCGCGTTCACCCTGACCGCCACGAGCGAGGGCCTGACCCTGACCTCGGCGATAGCGCTGGTGCAGGTGGGCAATACGGTGGTGCAGGTCATCGTGACCGCGCCGGAGGTGGTCGATCCCGGGGTCCTCGCGGACCTGACCGCCGCCCAGGTGCGCAAGTTGCGCTAGGACGAGCCCAGCTTCCGGCCGAGGTGGGCGATGTAGCCGCGAACATCCTCGGCGCCGCGATCGGGTAGCCCGAACACGACCTCGGTGACGCCGAGCGCGGACCACCGGTCGAGCTGCTCGGGATCGTGACGACCGGCCAGCGCGATGACCCGAGGTAGCTCCGCCCGACCCGCGTCCTTCCAGATCCGGTGCAGGAGTTCGATTTTGGAGCCCAGTTCGCCCTCGGTGGGCGTGGTGATCCAGCCGTCGGCGTGCGCGGCCAACCACCGGAACGTCTTCTCGGTGCCGCCCGCCCCGAGCAGCACCGGAACCTCGGCGTCGACCGGTTTCGGCCACGACCAACTCGGCCCGAACGTCACGAACTCACCGGCGAACTCCGCCTCCTCGCGCGACCACAGGGCCCGCATGGCGTCGAGATGTTCGCGCAGTACGGTGCGGCGCCTGGTCGGAGGCACGCCGTGGTGGGCGAGTTCGTCGGTGTTCCAGCCGAATCCGACGCCGAGCTCCACCCGACCCCCGGACAGGTGGTCCAGCGAGGCGATGGTCTTGGCCAGGGCGATCGGGTGGTGTTCGGCGGGCAGCGCCACCGCGGTGGACAACGTGATGCGCTCGGTGACCGCGGCGGCGGTGGCCAGCGCGACCCACGGGTCCAGGGTGCGCAGGTAGCGGTCGTCGGGCAGGGTCGCGTCGCCGGTCTGCGGGTGCGCGGCGGCGCGGATCACGGGTATGTGGGTGTGCTCGGGCACGTAGAACGCGTCGAACCCGGCCTCCTCCGCCGCCCGCGCGGCCTCGGCGGGCGTGATGCCCCGGTCACTGGTGAACAACACGACCCCGTAGCGCACGTTCCTGCCTCCGCATCCCGACTGAGAACTAGAACAAGTTCTACATGACCGGATCGGGTTCCGCCAGGTCCTTTCCCCGGCCGGATCGGGGGAATAGGCTGGCCGGGTCCGAGCATCAACCTCGACACGGAGGTATCCGATGTCTGCTGTGTCCCCCATTCCCGAGGGTTATCCGAGGATCTGTCCCGGCATCTCCTGCGCGGGCGCCGCGGTCGCGCTCGACTTCTACATCGACATCTTCGGCGCCACCGAACGCATGCGCATGCAGGCGCCGGACGGCACCGTCATGCACAGCGAACTGCTGATCGGCGATTCGGTCCTGATGGTCGGCGACCCGGTCCCGGAGATGGGTTTCCGCGATCCGAAATCGGTCGGCGGCTCGCCGGTGAACCTCACCGTCTACCTGCCCGACGCCGACGCCGCCTTCACCGCCGCCCTCGCCGCGGGCGCCACCGCGATCACGCCGATGACCGACCAGTTCTACGGCGACCGCAGCGGCTCCTTCGAGGATCCGTGGGGTCACCACTGGACCGTGGCCACCCACGTCGAGGACGTGGCGCCGGACGAGATGCAGCGGCGCATGGCGGAGATGATGAACGCCGGTTGAGCGCCGCCGCCACGCGCCGA